>NZ_JAHVKJ010000007.1:0-648298 GCF_019800795.1 Halomonas sp. DP3Y7-2 | reverse complement strand
CGGGCCACCGCCTTTTGCACCGCGCGACCGACCAGCTCGGAGGTGCCGGGGTGGGCCGAGTGGGCCTTGACGATGACCGGGCAGCCAGCGGCCAGGGCCGAGGCGGTATCACCACCGGCTACCGAGAAGGCCAGCGGGAAGTTGGAGGCGCCGAATACTGCCACCGGCCCCAGCGGGATCTGGCGTTGACGTAGGTCAACCCGAGGCAGCGGCTGACGCTCGGGCAGGGCCGGATCATGGCGCACGTCCAGCCATTCGCCGGCACGCACGACGGAGGCAAACAGCCTGAGCTGGCCGCAGGTGCGTCCGCGCTCGCCGTTCAGGCGCGCCTGGGGCAGGCCGGATTCCTGCATGGCGCGTTCGATCAGGATATCGCCGAGGGCCTCGATTTCATCGGCGACGGTCTCGAGGAAGGTCGCACGGGCCTCGAGGCTGGTCTCGCGATAGCGATCGAAGGCGGCCCAGGCCAGCTCGCAGGCCTGGTCGACTTCGGCCTTAGAGCCGGCGGCGTAGCCGGGCTCCAGGGTCTCACCGGTGGCCGGATTGATGGCATGGATGGCCTTGCCGCTGGCCGCCACGGCCTGGCGGCCAATGAGTTGCTTGCCTTGCAGAGTCATGAAAAGGTCTCCTGTGATGGGTCGCGTGCGCGCTGACAGCGGACTATCAGCGCGCTATCAACGCACTATCAGCGGACTAAGGCCGGGCGCTTGGGATCAAACTCCCAGCCGTCGATCAGATACTGCATGGCCATGGCATCGTTACGGCTGGTGACATCCAGACGCTGGTACTTTTGGTGGGCTTCCATCAGCTTGTCATCATCAATCTCGACGCCAAGGCCTGGGGTGGTCGGGACCTTCAGCTTGCCGCCCTCGATCTTGAACGGTTCTCTGGTGATACGCTGCCCGTCCTGCCAGATCCAGTGTGTATCAATGGCCGTGATGTTGCCGGGGCACGCCGCCGCAACGTGGGTCATCATGGCCAGCGAGACATCGAAATGGTTGTTGCTGTGGGAGCCCCAGGTCATGCCCCACTCATGGCACAGCTCACCCACCGCTACCGCTCCCTGCATGGTCCAGAAGTGGCAGTCCGCCAGCGGAATGTCGACCGCGTTAAGCTGCACCGCCAGCTTCAATTGGCGATAGTCGGTGGCGATCATGTTGGTCGCGGTGGCAAGGCCGGTACGACGCTTGAACTCGGCCATGGTCTCGCGCCCGGAGTAGCTGCCTTCCTGACCGCAGGGGTCTTCAGCATAGCTCAGGATATCCTTGATCGGCTCAAGCACGCGTACCGCCTCCTCCAGCGACCAGGCGCCGTTGGGGTCCAGGGTCAGACGTGCGTCAGGGAAGGCCTCGTGCAGGGCTCGGATGCAGTCGGCCTCTTCTTCGCCGCGCAGCACCCCGCCCTTCAGCTTGAAGTCCTTGAAGCCGTAGCGGTCGTATGCCGCCTTGGCCAGATTCGCCACCGCCTCAGGGGTCATCGCCTTCTGGTAGCGCACCTCATCCCAGGCGTCTACCGGGTCAGCCACCTTGGGATAGGGCAAGTCGGTCTTGTCCGGATCCCCCAGCAGGAACAGATAGCCCAGTGCCTCGACCTCATCACGCTGGCGTCCGTACTGGCCCAGCAGATCCGCGACCGGCATCCCGAGCGCCTGACCGAACAGGTCATAGAGCGCCGACTCGATGGCGGTGATCACGTGCACTGCCACCCGCAGGTCGAAGGTCTGACGACCGCGCTCTTCCGGGCCATTGCGAGACAGCACCTGGCGAGCCTGGCTCAGTACCTGCTTGACCTCATTGACTCGGGCCCCTTCCACCAGGGAGCGACACTGCTCGAGCCCCTTGAGGATACCGTCGCTGGAGGGAATCTCCCCCACCCCGCGATTGCCTGAGGCGTCTTCCAGCACCAGCACGCAGCGAATGAACCAGGGCGCATGTCCGCCGCTCAGGTTCAGCAAAAAACCGTCTTCACCGGCAACCGGCACGATGTTCATCTTGGTGATCTTGGGGAACATGAATACATGGCCTCTTGGTCGTTCGAATCGAAAAGGATGAAGCGCTCAGGTCACCGGCGCAGGGTTGAACAGCACCAGGTCGTTGTAGAGTCCCAGGCGGTCAGCGGCGACCTGGTGGCGTCCGCTGGCGACCTCGAGGATCAACTCGAACAGCTCCCAGCCGATGTCCTCGATGCTGGCCTCGCCGGTGGCAATGCGCCCGGCATCCAGGTCAATCAGGTCGTGCCAGCGCCGTCCCAGCGTGGAGTTGGTGGACACCTTGATCACCGGCGTCATCGCCAGGTTGTAGGGCGTTCCACGCCCGGTGGTGAACACCTGAAGATTCATGCCTGCCGCCGCCTGCAGGGTGCCGCAGATAAAATCGCTGGCGGGAGTGGCGGCAAACGTCAGGCCGCGCTTGCGCAGTCGCTCGCCAGGGCCGATGACGTCCACAATGGGGGAGTTGCCGGACTTGATCACCGATCCCAGCGCCTTCTCGACGATGTTACTGAGCCCACCTTTCTTGTTGCCCGGTGATGGGTTGGCGCTGCGGTCTGCCTGGCCTTGGGCGAGATAGTCGTCGTACCACGCCATCTGGTCGATCAGCGCCTGGCCAACCTGGCGATCGACGGCTCTCGGCGTCAACAGGTGGATGGCATCACGCACCTCGGTCACTTCGGAGAACATCACACTACCGCCGGCCCTTACGATCAGGTCCGTGGCAAAGCCTACCGCCGGATTGGCGGTCACCCCGGAAAACGCATCACTGCCGCCACACTGCATGCCCACCGTCAGCTCGGACACCGGGCAGGTTTCGCGACGACGCCGGTTCAGGCGTTCAAGGTGACGCTCGGCCATTTCCATGATGCCTTCGACCATCTCGCCGAAGCCCTCGAAGGACTCGTGCTGCAGGCTAAGCACGTTGGCATCGTCGTTGGTCTCGTCGTGCGTCAAGGCATCGGCGCTGCGCTCGAAGATCTTGACCGGCGCATCGTCGATCAGGGTCGAGGGCTGGAGCTTCTCGCAGCCCAGGCCGATGACCATCACCTCGCCACCAAAATTGGGGTTGCGCGCCAGGTTCTTGAGCGTGCGAATCGGCACTATCGCGGCAGGCGCGCCGATGGCAACGCCACAGCCGTAGCTGTGGTTAAGCCCGACCACTTCATCGACATGGGGAAAGCGCGGCAACAGTTCGCGCTTGATCCTGGCCACCACGTGATCCACCGTTCCCGCCACGCACTGCACGCTGGTGGTGATTCCCAGCACATTGCGTGTGCCGACGCTGCCATCGGGATTGCGAAACCCCTCGAAGGTATAGCCTTCCAGAGGCTCCACGGGGGGCGCTTCACGGGTCGCCAGCGGCAGTTCATCAAGGGTTGGCGGGATCGGCAGGCGGACGTTGTTCTCGTTGACATGGCCACCACGAGCAATGGCGGACAGCGCCGTGCCGATGACCTCGTTGTAGCGAATGATCCGCTCGCCCTCGCCGATGTCGGTCAGCGCCACCTTGTGGCCTTGGGGGATATCCACCCCCAACACCACTCCGTCGTCCAGTCGCGTACCGGCAGGCAAGCCGCCCTGGCCGACCACAATCGCCACGTTATCGCTAGGATGGACGCGGATGACACGGCTTTGATTCACTTGGTTGTTAGCCGTCATGGCGATCTCCTTGCTGGGTGCTGCCGGTGACCTGGCTCAGTTCCATCTTCTGGCGCGCACGACTCTTGAGTCCGAGCACGATGGAGAAGCCAATCGACGCCGCGATCAATAGCCACAGCACGACCGCAATGGGGCTCTTGGTAAAGAAGATGGAGTAGGTGCCGAAGGACTCGAGGCTCTTGACGAAGTAGACCTCGGCGGAGCTACCCAGGATAAAGCCGATGATCAGCGGCGCGACCTCCAGTCCAATCTTCTCGATCAGATAGCCAAAGATGCCGAAGATCAGCAGCGTCCAGACATCGAACATGATGCCGTAGTTGATCGCGTAAGCGCCCACCACACACATCATCACGATAATGGGATACAGGATGTACTTGGGCACCAGTACCACCCTGGCGATGTACTTGATGGCGTAGAACATCAGGAAAAACATGACGACGTTGGCAAACACCAGCGCGATCATCATCACCGTCCAGGTATCCTGGTTTTCAGGAATGAACAGCGGCCCGACCTGGATCCCCTGAAGGGTGAAGGCACCAATCAGCACCGCCGTAGTAGAGTCACCGGGAATCCCCAGGGACAAAAGCGGTATCAGTGCGCCACCGGTGAGTGCATTGTTGGCCGACTCCGAGGCAATCAACCCTTGGGGCGCCCCCTTGCCCATCTCGCTCGAATCCCGAGACAGGTTCTTTTCCTGGGTGTAGGCCAGTACCGAAGCAGCGCTGCCGCCGACTCCCGGCAGCATGCCAACGAAGGTGCCGATAAACGAGGAGCGTGTCAGGTTGGTAAGGCGCCCCTTGAACAGCCCAAGGGAAAAACCACCGCCTTTACCCATGTCGAGCTTGGCGCCGGACAGGCCGCTTTTCACGCCCTTTTCCGCTTCCAGCAGGATCGTCGAGATACCAAAGATCCCGATCAATACCGGCAGCAGCGAGAAGCCATCCACCAGGTAGGGCTCAAGAGCATCAAACATCAAGCGGGTCTTTCCGTTGCCGCCATCAGACAGGCTGTAGGTGCCGATCAGACTGAGCCAGATACCGATAACGCCGCTGAAGATGCCAATCAGCATGTTGCTCGACATCGACGCAATCACCGTCAGCGCCAGCAAGATAATCAGAAACTTCTCGACATAGGAGAACTTGATCGAGAATTCCGCCAGCAGCGGGGCAAAGAAGAACAGCACCATCGCACTGATCAGCCCCCCCACCAGGGAAGACACCACGCAGACGCGCAACGCCATTTCCCCCAGCCCCTTCTGGGCCATGGGATAACCATCGAACGTCGTGGTGATGGAGGACGGCGTTCCCGGAATATTGAGCAGCACGGCAGGTACCATGCCGCCGGAAATGCCGCCGACATAGAGACCAAGCAACAGCGCCAGGCCGTGCTCCAGTCCGAGGGCATAGGTCAGCGGCAGGCACACCGCCACCGCCATGGTCGCGGTCATGCCGGGTATGGCGCCGAAGATGATACCAATCAGCGTGCCGATCGATGCCAGCAAGAAAAAGGTGATATCGAGGTAGGACAGGATTTCCATGGGTCAACGCTCCCCTACGGCAAGGTGATGTAGAACAGCTTGGCGAAGATCAGCCAGGCCAGGGATGGCGCCACCACGGCATTGATGGCAGCGGTGATCACCTTGCGGCGGGTTCGGGTATGCATGTACATCATCGACATCAGAAACAGAAAGACGATGGACACGAACAAGAAGCCATAGCCAGTGTAGGGAAACAGGTTGCCCACCACTGACATCAGCGCGAAATAGCCGACAATCAGCACCAGCGTGCCGAAGAAACGAACTCCATCCATGGACTCGCCGATGATCGGCAGCGTCTTTTCTCCGCGCTTGACCGCGGCGAGAAAGGGCACAAGACGAAACACCACGACCAGGGCAAACAGCAGTGCCAGCGCCCAATGAATGATCGTGGGAAAAAACAGATGAGACGAGTCGAAGTCGATCGACACACTCAGCGGGGAGGTTTCCATAGCGGCTCCGTGAAGGCCTGTCGGGAGAGCCTTGCAAGATGAGGTGACAGTGAAGGCGCCGGCGACGGGTCGCCGCCGGCCCTCCTTGATCGGTCAGCGGATCACGGCTTGATGCTGTCGATGATCTCGGCGTAACGATCTGCCTTTTCGCGCAGGTGAGCCTGGGCTTCGTCGGACGGCATGAAGTCGGGGATAAAGAACGACTGCTTTTGGGTTTCCTGGATCTCGCCCTCGGCGTAGATCTCGGCCAGGGTGGCGTCGATCTGCTCGACGATTTCGGGATTCATGTCCTTGTTGTAAAGGAAGAAGAATTCCTTATCGAAGGCGAAGTTCCCGGCGTCGCCCATTGTCACCTCGACGTTGGGCTCGACAAACTGAAGCAGGGTCTCGCGATCGGTCTGACCCAGTCCCTCTTCATGGGCCTGCTGCAGCGTGTCGTGACGCGCCGTCAGCCAGACAAAGCGCATCGCCTTCTGGTCATCTTCTGGCAGGCGGGTGTACTGCTCGTTGGCCTGCACCGAGCCATTGATCAGGTCGGCCTGGTCATCAAATAAAAGCTGGTTCTTATCCGCCTGGGAACCGGTGTTCACCGCTACCAGGTTCTCCTCACTGCCGGGGTGCTCGATGCGAATCGCATTCTTCAGCGCGGTGTAGCCGATCTCCGAGACGCCACCCGGTTGAATGGCCACACGTACCGTCTCGCCGCTGCCTACCGCCTCGATGATGTCGTCCAGGCTTTGGTACGGCGAATCCTTCGGTACCAGGTAGGCGTTGCCGGGATTGATGGCGATGGTCGGCCCGATGATGTAGTTCTCGAACGGATCCTTGTAGCCCTCGACACCATACTGATTACCCAGATAGGCCTGATCGTGGAAGATCATCAGGGTATTGCCACGGGGGTCACGATCCAGGGCTCGATAGGCGGCGCTGACACCCACCGCATCAACCTTCATGTTCAGGTCCAGCGCCTCGGACAGCTGGTCGACCACGATGGCGGAATTCTGGTAGGTATCGCCCCCGGTGGAGCTCGAGCCGATGACCACGCGAATGTTGCCGCGCAGCGGACCGTCAGCGGCTAGTGCCACGCTGCTCGACAGGGCCATAGAGGCCGCCAGAGCGGTGGTGGCCAGGGTAATGGAGAGTCTTGGCATGCTCATGGAGTCACCTGATTGAAATGGTTGTGGGTGGCTTCGTGCTTGGCCCTGCAAGCAGGGCCGGGGGCGGATATTCCGCCAGGAGAATCAGAAGGAACGGGCGCGCTCGATCAGCTGTTCGAGCTGCTTGCGCTCGTCCGCCGTCGGCATCTCGAGCGGCGCACGCACAGAGCCGGACGAACGGCCGATCAGGTCGGTGCCGGCCTTGATCAGGCTGACCGCGTAGCCAGCCTTGTTGTCACGCAGGGCAACGAATGGCAGGAAGAACTCGCGGGAGATCTTGCGCACGGTGTCGGTATCACCGCCGCGCAGTGCCTTGTAGAAGGTCACCGCCATGTCCGGCACGAAGTTGAACACCGCACTGGAATAGGTATTCACCCCCATGGCCAGGTAAGACTCGGCGATGATCTCGGCAGTCGGCACTCCGCCCACGTAGGCCAGGCGTTCGCCGACGGTCTTGATCACCCGGTTGAGCGCCTGCATGTCGCCCTTGCCGTCCTTGAGCCCTACCAGATTGGGATGGGCATCGGCCAGACGCTTCACCGACTGAGGGTTCAGCACCCCATTGCCACGGTTGTAGTAGATCACGCTGATGCTGGTAGACGCACAAATCTGTCCGGCATACTCCACCAGGCCGTCCTGGGGACACTCGGTCAGGTAAGGAGGCATCAGCAGAATGCCGTCGGCTCCCTCTTCTTCTGCAATGCGGGCGAATTCACTCCCGGTCGCCACGCTGAGGCCTGCGCTGGCAATCACCGGCAGCTTGCCGTCAACCACTTCCACTGCCAGACGCACAATCTCACGAAACTCCTGGATCGAGAGATTGAAGAACTCTCCCGTGCCGCCAGCCACGAATACCGCCGAAATCTCATGGCTGATAAACCACTCAAGGCGCTGACGATAGCTGTCGGCATCAAAGCGGCCCTGGTCATCAAAATCGGTGACGGGAAATGACAGCAGACCATCGCTGATCGCCTGCTTGACCTGTGCATGGGTAAATTTCACCGGGACGTCCTCCTGTCTTCATGTCGTTGCGTCTTCGCAACACCTGTCGCATCACACTTCACATGGCGAGACGTGAGGGTCTCGACGCCCTCAAGTCATACATCATACAAAGTACAAGCTAGACACTTGCGTCCTGACTGACAAGAGGCGTTATGGTAGATTGAGACCAAAGTTCAAGGCGCGCACCCAGCTCCGTCGTGGGACATCTCATGGACGAATCAGCGCCTGACACGGAGGCTTTCAAGCGCACCCATGACCCTGCTCGACGTCTTTGTCTCGACGCTGAACATCAGCCTGCCGGTATTCGCCATGGTGTTTATCGGTATCGGCCTGAAGCGCCTGGGCTGGATCGACCAGTCCTTCGTCAACACCGCCTCTCGGCTGGTCTTCCGCGGCACCCTGCCGGTCATGCTGTTCCTCAGCCTGATTCATACCGACATCGCCCAGACCCTCAACCCCTGGATGCTGCTCTATTTCGGCCTGGCCACCTTGGCGAGCTTCATCCTCAGCTGGGGCTATGCCGCGCTCAAGGTCAAGCGCCATCGGCGTGGCGTCTACGTGCAAGGCGCCTTCCGCGGCAACTGCGGGGTAGTGGGGCTCGCGCTTGCCGCCGGCATGTACGGTGATGTCGGGCTGTCGTTGGGCAGCTTGCTGCTGAGCGTGGTGATCTTGAGCTACAACATCCTGTCGGTCGTGGTACTGGCTGCCTACCAGCTGGATGAGCATGGCGAGCGTCGGGCCATCGACTGGAAAAGCATCCTCCGCCACATCCTGACCAACCCACTGATCCTGGCCGTGGTGGCAGCATTACCGCTGGCGGCCCTGGGCATTCAATTGCCCGCCTGGCTCGAAACCAGCGGTGACTACTTTGCTTCCTTGACGCTGCCCCTGGCCCTGATCTGTATCGGCGCCACCATCTCGACCCGAGCGCTGAAAAACAGTTACCGCACCGCCGTCAGCGCGAGCCTGGCGAAGATGGTGGTGATTCCGCTCCTGGCAACCCTGGGGGCCATGGCGGCAGGGTTTCGCGGGCCAGAGCTCGGCGTGCTGTTTCTGTACTTCGCCAGCCCCACCGCCGCCGCCGCCTTCGTCATGGCCAAGGCCATGGGCGGCGACGAGACGCTGACCGCCAACATCATTGCCTTGACCACCCTGATGGCCAGCATCAGCGTGACGCTAGGCGTGTTTATCCTGCGGATCAATGGGCTGATCTAATTCAGAGGCTGGCCCGGGGCTGGCTTAGCGGCTGGCCTGCGTGCCCTCGACCACCTCGAACTGCTCGATGCCGCCACCCTCGCGGGTCGCTTCTGCGGGCAGCGGGTTGTCGTGGGCACGCTTGAAGTCATCGCTGCCGACCCAGGCACGAAAGGCGGCCTGGCTTTCCCACTCGGTTTCCACCACGTATGGCGCCTGGTTACCGAGTGGGCGCAGCACACGCATGGCAATGAAGCCTGGCTGCGCGTCGATCTCACCGGCTCGACGACGAAAGCGCTCTTCAAACTCCGCCTCGAAACCCTCGTTGACATAGATACGATTGTTGACGATAAAACTCATGGTCATTCCTGTGCCGAGAAAGTGAGCCGCCCAGGGCGGCAGACGTACGCAAGGACATCAGGCAAGCGAAGCCGGGTGGGTCATGGACACCAAGCGCGCGCAGCCCGCGGCATAGATATCCGCCTCCAGCTCCGCTATGGCGGCAGTGGCAAAGCCCACTCCGGCCTGCTCTCGACCCTCGACCAGCAGCCCCGTCAGACATGCCACCAGCGGCATATGGCTGACCAGCAGCAGCGGCGCCTCACCGGCGTTGAGGGTCAGCCAGTCCACCGCTGCCTCGGGCGGGTCATCCGGCGTGATGATCTCCAGGGTATCCATGCTGATGTTGCCCGGTAGCATCTCCATCACCAGCGCCGCCGTCTGCTGGGCGCGGACGAACGGGCTCGCCAGGATCCGCAGGTTCGCCACATCGATATCGCTGCGGTCAGCCAGCCAGCGACCCATGGCACGTGCTTCATCTTCTCCGCGCTCGGTCAGACGTCGCTCGTGATCAGGATAGCCAGGGGCGGCCTCACCGTGACGCATGATCAACAGCTCAGCCATGACGAGCCTCCGTGTCACGACGGTCCTGCTTGACGTCTTCCCGCGGAAGCACAAACTCGACGTCGCTGCTCTGCTCGTTGCGCATCAAGAGCTTGGCCATGTCTCTGGCCGGGACACCGCGGAACAACACCTGGTACAGGCCCTCCGCCAACGGCATGTAGACCCCTTCGGCATCGGCCTTGTCACGTACCAGCTTAACGGTATTGACGCCTTCGGCCACCTGGCCAAGGGATGCCACCGCATCGTCGAGGGACTGCCCCTTGCCCAGGGCAAAGCCAACGCGATAGTTGCGCGACAGCTCCGATGAACAGGTCACGATCAGGTCACCCACTCCAGCGAGTCCCAGGAACGTCATGGGATTAGCCCCCTGAGACACCGCGAAGCGGCTCATCTCGGCCAGCGCCCGGGTCATCAGCATGCTGCGGGTGTTTTCGCCCATGCCCAGCGCCGCGGCCATGCCGGCGGCGATGGCATAGATGTTTTTCAGCGCGCCGCCAAGCTCCACGCCATAGCGATCATTGCTGGCATAGACACGGAAGTAGTCGCAGCCAAGCACCGCTTGAACACGGGCACGGGTCTCGGCGTCGTGGCTGGCAATCACGGTGGCGGTCAGCTGTTTCTGAGCCACCTCCGATGCCAGATTGGGTCCAGACAGGACGCCTACATGGGTAAAGCCGGTCTCATCCTCGAGAATCTGGCTCATCAGCTTGAAGCCTTCTTCCTGGATGCCCTTGGTGGTGCTGACCAGGATCTGCTCCGGCGTCAGAAAGGTGCGAGCTTGTCTCACGACGTCGGCAAACGCCTTGGAAGGAATCGCTACCAGCACCAGGGAGGCCCCCTCCAGCACCCACTCAAGCTGCGTGGACGCCTCTACCCGAGGATTGATGGCATAGTCGGGCAAGTAGCGGGGATTGCGATGATCGCGGTTGATGCTGTCTACCAGCGAGGCATCCCTAAGCCACTGGCGCACCTGACAGCCGTTGTCGGCCGCGATACTGGCCAGCGCCGTGCCAAAACTGCCCCCTCCCAGCACCGCTACCCGGGTGTCCTTGTCGGTCATGCTCGCTCCGCAGTCGATGAGTCCACAAGGATTGTACCGAATAATAGACCCGCAGCGAGACGCATCATCCAGACCTTGCCTACCCCATACCGAAAAACGACAACGCCCCTTCAACAGGGGCGTCGGCGGGCCCCTCAAACAAAGAGGGGCGTCGGCGGGCCCCTTAAGCAGCAGGGGCCTCTCAGATCAATCGATCAACGGTACCAGCGAATCGATGCTGGCTCGTGCATCGCCGTAGAACATCCGCGTGTTTTCCTTGTAGAACAGCGGATTCTCGATACCGGAATAGCCGGTACCCTGGCCACGCTTGCACACGAACACCTGCTTGGCTTCCCACACCCTGAGTACCGGCATGCCGGCAATGGGGCTGTTGGGATCTTCCTGAGCCGCCGGGTTCACGATGTCGTTGGAGCCAATGATGATCACCACATCGGTAGAAGCGAAATCATCATTGATTTCGTCCATCTCCAGCACGATGTCGTAAGGCACCTTGGCCTCGGCCAGCAGCACGTTCATGTGGCCAGGCAGACGTCCGGCTACCGGGTGGATGCCAAAGCGCACTTCCTTGCCGGCAGCACGCAGCTTGCGCACCAACTCGCTGACGGCATTCTGCGCCTGGGCCACCGCCATGCCGTAGCCCGGCACGATGATGACGCTGTCGGCATCATTGAGGGCACTACCCACGCCGCCCGCATCAATGGCGATCTGCTCGCCCTCGATCTCCTGAGCCGGCCCCTGAGTGCCACCGAAGCCACCCAGAATGACGCTGACGAAGTTGCGGTTCATCGCCTTGCACATGATGTACGAGAGGATGGCACCGGAAGAGCCGACCAGGGCACCGGTAACGATCAGCAGATCATTGGACAGGGTGAAGCCGATGGCGGCCGCGGCCCAGCCCGAGTAGCTGTTGAGCATCGACACCACCACCGGCATGTCCGCACCGCCGATCCCGAGGATCAGGTGCCAGCCGATGAAGAACGCCAGGGCAGCGATCAGCAGCAGCGTCCAGAAGCCCGCACCATTGAGGTAGGCAATGGCCAGTACCAGCGAGAGTGCAGCAGCACCGGCGTTAAGCGCATGGCCGCCGGGATACTTCTTGGGCTTGCCGTCGATCTTGCCGGACAGCTTGCCAAAGGCGATCACCGAGCCGGTAAAGGTCACCGCACCGATAAACACCCCCAGCACCACCTCGACCTGGAGGAAGGTCAGCTCCGCCGCGGTCTTGTGGGCCAGGGTGGCAGCAAAGGCGGACAGACCGTCGAGGGACTCGCCTGCGGCCTTGAGATCCAGCACCCGGGCGCGCTCCATTTCGGCGTTCCAGCCGACGAACACCGCCGCCAGACCGACGAAGGAGTGAAGAGCCGCCACCAGCTGCGGCATCTGTGTCATCTCGACCCGCTTGGCCACCAGCGTGCCGACGACGGCACCGATGATCATCATCGGAATCATCAGCCAATAGTTGCCGATGTTCGGGCCCAGCATGACCGAAAACACGGCCAGCGCCATGCCGACGATGCCATACCACACCGCGCGCTTGGCCTTCTCCTGGTTGCTGAGTCCCCCCAGCGAAAGGATAAACAGCACACTCGCCGCGATCGCCGCGGCGGTTACGAATTGTTGTCCTAGCATTTCGTCTCTCCGCGGTTCAGGACTTCTGGAACATGGCCAGCATCCGGCGTGTCACCAGAAAGCCACCCACGACGTTGATGGAAGCGATCAATACCGAGATGGCTGCCAGCAAGGCGACCAGCCAGCTGCCGGATCCCACCTGAAGCACGGCGCCGAGAATGATGATCCCGGAGATCGCGTTGGTCACCGCCATCAGCGGCGTGTGTAGAGAATGACTGACGTTCCAGATCACCTGGAAACCGACGAAACACGACAGCGCGAAGACGATGAAGTGCTGCATGAAAGAGGCCGGTGCCACCAGACCCAGCAAGCCCATGATGACGCCGCCGACCACCAGCATGGTGACCTGGCTCTTGGTCTGCTTCATGAAGGCAGCGTGCTCAGCAGCCTTGCGCTCTTCCGGAGTCGGCTCCTTTTCCTTCGGCTTGGGCTTGGCCGCAGCAATCGCCTTGACCTTGGGCGGCGGCGGCGGAAAGGTGACCTCGCCCTGGTGGGTCACGGTGGCCCCACGGATGACATCATCTTCCATGTCATGAACGATCTGCCCGTCCTTCTCCGGGGTCAGGTCGGTCAGCATGTGGCGGATGTTGGTGGCATACAGCAGCGACGACTGGGTGGCCATGCGCGACGGGAAGTCGGTATAACCGACCACGATAACGCCGTTATCGGTGACAACGCGCTCGTCGGCCACGGTCAGGTCACAGTTGCCCCCCTTCTCGGCGGCCAGATCGACCACCACCGAGCCGGGCTTCATGGCCTTGACCATATCCTCGAGCCACAGCTTGGGCGCTGGGCGTCCAGGAATCAGGGCGGTGGTGATGACGATGTCCACCTCGGGTGCCTGCGCCCGGAACAGCTCCAGCTGCTTCTCGCGGAACTCGGGGCTCGAGGGGGCAGCGTAGCCACCGCTTTCGGAGCCATCCTGAGAGTCCTCGAAGTCGAGAAACAGGAATTCCGCGCCCATGGACTCGATCTGCTCGGACACTTCCGGACGGACGTCGAACGCGCGCACCACGGCACCCAGGCTGGTGGCGGTACCGATGGCAGCAAGACCCGCGACACCGGCACCGATGATCAGTACCTTGGCCGGCGGCACCTTGCCAGCGGCGGTCACCTGGCCGGTAAAGAAGCGGCCAAACTGATTGCCCGCCTCGATCACGGCGCGATAACCCGCGATGTTGGCCGTGGAAGACAGGGCATCCATCTTCTGGGCGCGGGAAATCCGCGGCACCATGTCCATGGCAATGACGCTGGCGCCCTTGTCCTTGCAGGTGTTCAGCATGTCTTCATTCTGGGCCGGCCAGAAGAAGCTGATCAGCGTCTGGCCAGAGCGCAGCAGATCGGATTCCTGCTGCTGTGGCTCCCTCACCTTGACGACCACATCGGCCTGCTCGAACACCGCCTCCATGCTGTCGACGATGGTGACGCCAGCCGCTTCATAGGCCGCATCATTGAATCCGGCCAGCTCACCCGCGCCTGTCTCGATCAGGCATTCGTGCCCCAGCTTCTGAATGTGTCCGGCGCTTTCGGGCGTCAGCGCTACCCGCGCCTCGCCCTTGTGCCGTTCCCTCGGTGCTCCAATCTTCACAATGGATCTCCCATGTGGCCAACGTTATAGCGATTGCTTGTTATGGGTTCTTGTTATTGTCGTTTGCACCAGTGTTACCTCTACTGGCCGGTCTGCACAAGAGGGCAACGACAGTAAATTGTGCAGTGCAGCGTTAAAGCAAGCACCTGAATCCATTAAGAGAACCGGCGACATGCGGGGTGTAAGCTTATGCCCTGCCGAGCGTCGAAGCCCGCCCTGTTCGGCGGCGTGGCGTGATCACACCACCTGTTGCGACAGTGCCTGCTACCCCGCGGGAGGTACCCTCATCACCACGATGCGACTTTCGTCGCATACCCCGCACCGAGTCGGAGCGGCTCAGGGATGCAGGATGATCTTGGCGGCACCGGTGCGTCCATTGGCCAGTGCATGGAAGGCGTCGCCCCCCTCGCTGAGGGACCGATGCTCCACCCAGCTCAGCTCTCCCAGCGCCGACGCGTCCAACAGCGCTACCGCAGCATGCAGATCCTCGAGGCTGTAGGTGTAGGCGCCCAGAAAGCTGAGCTCCTTCAGGGTGATGGCACGGGTGTCGGTGACGCCTGCATTATCCTGAAGCCCCAGGTGCATGATCGCTCCGCCAGGACGGGTACAGGCCACCGCCATCTGGCGAGTCGGCCCCGCCCCCACGCAGTCGAAGACGGCCTCCACGGAGTTTTCGCCTGGCGCGGTTGAGAGTGGATCCAGCGCCTCGAGTCCCGCTCTTTCCGCCGTCTCGCGCCGCAGTGGGTTGAGGTCAGCGATGCGCAGGGAGCGCACCCCACGTCCGCGCAGTACCAGTGCGGTGATCAGCCCGATGGCTCCGGCACCGATGACCAGTACGCTGGACTCGGCCAACGGCCGATCGAGCACTCGCTCAAGACGGTGAATGCCGTGCAATGCCGTTGCCACGGGCTCGGTCATGGCCGCTACCTCGGCACTCAAGGTGGCAGGCAGCTCGATCAGGCTGCTGTCGGCGATAGTGACCGACTCGGCAAAGCTTCCCGGCCGGTTCATGCCAATCATGCTGCGGTTCTCGCACAGATTCTGGCGCCCAGAGCGACAGTAGCGACAATGTCCGCACACAATCAGCGGGTTCATGGTGACTCGTCGCCCCTTCCAGGCACCTTCGACCACTCTTCCGGCCGCCTCGTGACCCAGAATCATCGGCGGAACACGGCGCGGATCATGGCCATGATAAGCATGCAGGTCCGACCCGCAGATACCGGTTGCTTCAACCTGCACCCGTGACTCGCCCGGCGCCAGGGGCTGAGGTTCCGCCTGCTGCAGCGCCATGCGCTCATGCCCGGTATAGAACAAGGCTTGCATCCTGTTTCTCCTGGTTTACTTGGCGGTGAAACCGCCATCGACATGCAAGATCTGCCCGGTGACATAGGCCGATGCCGGTGATGCCAGAAAGACTGCCGGCCCCGCGATGTCCTCGAGCCGCCCGTTGCGTCCAATGGCGGTCTGGCGTGCCAACGCCTCGGATCGTTCAGCGTCGCCGAATACCGGCGAGGTGAGTTCGGTGGGGAAGAAGCCAGGCGCCAGCGCGTTGGCGTTGACCCCATGCCGCGACCAGGCCTCCGCCATGGCGCGCGTCAGCTGGGCAATTCCCCCCTTGGCCGCGCCATAGGGGGCGCTGTCGGGAAAGGCGCGACTCGACTGCAACGAGGCCAGGTTGATGATGCGGCCGTAGCCTGCCCGGCGCATGCCAGGCACCAGGGCTCGGGACAGGAAGAACGGGGTTCCCAGGTGCAACTGCAGCGTCAGTTCCCAGGCGGCAAGATCGACCTCGCCCATCGGCTGGCGCAAGTTGACCCCTGCCGCATTGACCAGAATGGTGGGCTCGCCGAAGGGTTCAGCGGCACGCCGCGCCACCTCGTCCAGCCCATGCGGGTCGGCCAGATCGGCAGCAAGAGCGGCCGCCTGGCCGCCCTCCCGACAGATCTCATCAACACCGTCGGCCAACACCTCTGCTCGCCTGGCCGTCAACACGACCCGAGCACCACTCGCCGCCAGTGCTTCACCGATGGCGCGCCCCAGACCACTACTGCCCCCAGTGACCAGCGCCACCCGACCGGCTAGATGAAAGTCAGGACGCATGCTCATACCTCGTCTTCTACCGCCAGCTGGAAAGTCTCGTCGGGATAGTACTTGGCCAGACGGATGTCGCCGGTACGCGCGTGACCCTCCATGCCCTCACAGCGGGAAAGCCGCGCGGCGGTAGCGGCAACGGTACGCGTGGCCTCACGGCTCTGACGCTGGTAGGTCACGATCTTGAGGAACTTCTGGGCGCACAGCCCGCCGGTGTAGCGCGCAGCGCCCTTGGTCGGCAGGATGTGGTTGGTGCCAGAACACTTGTCACCAAAGGCCACCGACGCTTCCTCCCCCACGAACAGCGACCCGTAGCTGTTCAACCTCGCCATCCACCAATCCAGGTCCTCGACCTGCAGCTCCAGGTGCTCGGAGGCATAGCGATCGCTGACCTCGACCGCCTCTTCACGGCTGTCGCAAATAATGATTTCGCCGTAGTCGCGCCAGGCGGCATCCGCGGCCTTGCGCTGGGTGTCAGGCAACGCATCGATACGTGTCTGGATCCGCGCATCCACCGCTTCGGCCAGACGTCGGGACGTCGTGAACAGCCAGGCGGGGGAATCCGGGCCATGCTCTGCCTGGCCCACCAGGTCCTCCACCACGATGTCGGGGTCGGCGCTGTCATCGGCGATGATGCCGATCTCGGTAGGCCCGGCAAACATGTCGATGCCACAGCGGCCAAACAGCTGGCGCTTGGACTCTGCCACGAAGCGATTGCCGGGACCGACAAGGATGTCGGCAGGCTTGCCGGTGAACAGACCAAAGGCCATGGAGGCAATGCCTTGAACGCCACCCATCTGCAGAATGACGTCCGCTCCGGCCAGATCCATGGCATACAGGATCGCCGGATGAATGCCGTTCTCGTCACGGGGCACCGAACAGGCCACCACATTCTTGACGCCAGCCACCTTGGCCGTCGCCACGCTCATGATCGCCGAGGCGATATGGGCGTAACGTCCCCCTGGTACGTAGCAACCGGCCGTTTCCATGGGAATCAGCTTCTGGCCGGCAAACAAGCCGGGCGACAACTCGGTCTCGAACCCTTGAATGCTGTCACGCTGGGCAGCGGCGAAGCGGCTGACTCGCTCGTAGGCGAAGTGAATATCCTGCTTGAGCTGTTCTGGCACCTTTTCCTTGGCCGCTTCGATCTGGTCACGGCCGACGATCACATCACCGCTCCAACCATCGAGTTCGCGACAGTACTCCCGCGCCTTGTCCTCTCCTCCCGCTTCAATCTCGGCGAGCATGCGCGACACCACCTCGCGGGTCTGGTCGTCGTTGCTGGAGGCATTCTTGTCGGCTTGCTTGTAGTAATGAATTGCCATGATGTTTCTCCTAGAGGTGATCGGCCAATGTGGATCACCGCGCCTGCCTGGGCATGCGCAGCTCCAAGTAGGTGCCACCGGCTCGGCCGTCTAAGCCAGTGGCGTTGCTCACGTTGTGACGCATCAAGTCGTTGCGCTGCGGTACGTCGCATCCAATGTAAGCGCTTACAAATGACGCCTTAAAAGAGGGAGGCACAGGCGTCCTCCCTCGTCCATGTCGCTGTACCGTTATCCCAGCGCCCAGGTGGACAGCCACGGCAGATAGGCAATCATCAACACGACGATCAACATGCCGAGCACGAAGGGCACCGCGTAACGGGCAATCGCCAGCACCGAGCAGCGGGTCAGTCCTGACACCACGAACAGGTTGAGCCCCAGCGGTGGCGTGATAAAGCCAAGCCCCAGGGTGGTGACCATCAAGATGGCAAAGTGGAAGTCGTTCATGCCGGCCTCCTGAGCGACCGGCAACAGCAGCGGCGCCAGGATGACGATGTTGGGAGTGGTCTCCATGACGCATCCCGCCAGTACCAGAATGCCGATCATCAGCAGGATCATCAGCCATGGTGCATCGGTGAGTCCGCTGATGCCGCTTACCAGCGTCTGGGGAATATCGAGACTGGCCAGGCTCTGCGCCAGCGGCAGCGATACCGCGATGATGGGCACGATGACGCCGCACACCCTGGCCGAGCTTTCCAGCATGCGCGGGATATCTCCCAGCGTCAGCCGTCCCTGGCGCAGACCGATGATGACCACTACCACCACGGCCACCGCGGCCGCTTCGGTAGGGGTGAAGATACCGGTATAGATGCCGCCCAGGATCACCACCGGCACAAACAGTGCCCAACGGGCATCCCATACGGTGTCGAGCCAGCGCTTCCAGGAAAATCGCTCTCGATCGCCTTCGAAGCCATAGCGCCGATTGAGCACCATATTGGTCGCCATGACCGAGATCATGACCATGACCCCGGGAATGGCCGCAGCCAGAAACAGCGTCGACGCCGACATGCCAAGTACCAGCCCCATGACGATGTAGGCAATCGAGGGAGGAATCAAAATGCCGGTACAGGCTCCCGAGGCGACCAGCGCACAGGCCGCCGGGAGCGGGTAGCCCCGCTCCACCAGGCGAGGAATGGTCATGCGGCCAACCGCCGCCGCGCCTGCCGCATCGGAGCCTGAGATACAGGCGAAAAAGCCGCAGCCCAGGGTGGTGGAGTTGCCAAGGCCCGTCTTGAGCCCTCCGACACTGGCCTCCGCCACATCGAGCAGTTTGCCGGACAGCCCTGAGCGCACCAAGGCGTCACCGGTGAGGATAAACAGCGGCACCGCAATCAGCGCGAAGGCATTGATCCCCTCGAACAGTGACTCACCGAAGACGGACAGTGGCAATGCCTCGGTGAAGGTCAACATGCCAAGCGTCCCGAGCCCTATGGCCACCCAGATGGGCACGCCAACCAGAATCATCACGACCAGGGCGGTCAGCGGCGCGTAGAAGGTCCAGTCAAGCGAGGCCGCAGCCTGCTGAAGTTCCATGAATTCCATGACGCATCACCTCAGTCGAAGAGCTTCTGGCCATCGAACACGGGATCACCGCGTTGCATCCGACGGACATCGGCCAGCATGCACTGGATCACCCGCCAGGCGATCAGCAGAAAGCCCATGGGAATGGCGGCGAGAAACAGCGCCTGGGACACCCGCAGGCCCGGCGTCACCGATCCGAAATGGATGGACGTCAGGACCGGTGCGACAGACAGGTAGAGCGCCCATACGGCCAGTACCAGCGTGCACACGTCGGTGATCCACCATCCCAATCGCTTCATCCTTGGGCCGCCCAGATTGATCAAGACGTCGATGCGAATATGGGCACGGTCACGCACCGCCGCCGCTGCGGCCAGCCAAGCAAGATAGATGAAGGCATAGCGGGCCAGCTCTTCGCCCCACACCGAGGAGTAGTTGAGGACGAAGCGGCGGATGACTTCCACCGCGATAGTCAGGATGATCAGCGCATAAAAGGTCAGCAGCAGCCAGCGCTCAGTGCGCCGATCGACAGCATCCCAGCGCAGTCTGAGCGCGTGCCAGCGGTTGTCCTTAGGCGTTGCTGTCGACGTAATAGCCATTTGACACCTCCGCAGCTTCCAGCAATGAATCAAAGGCTTCCAGTGAACCGGCCAGCTCGCGCTTGGTCGCATCCCAGGCCGCCAGCTGGTGGCCACACTTCTCCTTCCACTGGCTGCGCTCATCCTCATCCGGGATATAGACCTCCACTCCCGCCTGGCGCATCTGGTCGTAGGCATAGGCTCGCGCCGCCGGCACCTTGGCCAGATTCTCGCGGAAGGTCACATCGGCTGCTGCCAGCACGCTTTCCTGCAGTGCCGCATCCAGCCCATCGAACCAGGCCTTGTTGCAGGTGTAGACCTGGGCGTCGGGTACCGACTGGATAGTGGAGATGCTCGACAGCACATCGGTAAACCCGAACACCAGCAATGCCTGCACACTGGGATCCAGGGCATCGGCCACGCCCTGCTTGATGGCAGAGGAGGTTTCGCCCCAGGCCACCGGCGTGGGGTTGGCACCGGCCAGACGATAGACCTGCTGAAGAATCTGGGAAGACGGCACGCGGAACTTGATACCGGCAATGTCGTCGGGTACGCGCACGGGACCGTCTAGCAATCCCTCACGCACGGCAACGGTGCGCGGGTCGATACAGATATACGACAGCACCTTGAAACCGCGCTCCTCCACCTTGTGATGGACCACCTCACGCCATGCATCAGAAGTGACCAGGTTTACCAGCCGCTGGTTGTCACCGCACCAGTAGGGGATATTGATCAGGTCGACCTCGGGGGCAAAGGCGGAGAGGTTGGACAGCGAATGCTGGGCCATGGCGATGGTGCCATTCTGGACCTTGGTGATCAGACCTCCCCCGGCGCCCAGCTGACCACCGGGTGCCAACTTCACGTACAGGCGACCGCCGGAGAAGTTCTGCAGGTTCTCCTTGAGGTTGAGTTGCATGATGGGATACGCCCGGGATGCCCCCAGCGTGTAGCCGGTGGCCATGACCAGGGTCATCTCCGCGGCAGACTCACGCTCGGACTCTTCCTTGGCGGTGGCCGCCATGGCGCGCTCGGAGAACAGCGTTCCTCCCACCGCGCCGACAATGGCAGCAGTGAAGCCGAAACGCGCAACGCTGCCGAGGAAGTGGCGTCGTTCCGGCTGGCTGGGCGCTCCGTCGGCCGTGGTGTCGAAGTGGCGTGCAAGCATGATTATTGTCCTTGTTGTTGTGCGGTAGACGTCGCCTCCGCCTCCGCCTTCATGCCAGCCTCGAACTTGAGGCAGGCCGATACGAAGGTGGCGGTGGCAGCAGCGAGCAGAATGCCCTCCTCCGCCGCCCCCATGGTCCATAGGCCCGGCAGATAGCGTTGGATGGCAACGTTGATGAAGAACGCGGCGAATAAAAGAATGGCTAGCCAAAGCAGTGGCTTGGCAGCAGATGACGACCTGGACATAAGAGGCGGCTCCGGTCTTTCGTTGGCATTGTGTCGAGTGTTGGCCAGCGCTCCAAACGACGTCAGCAGGCATGGACACTCGGTGCTACACTTTGGTCAGATTATTTTTGTAAGCGCTTACAAAGCGTACTACTCAAGGTAGATTCCTCTATAGGACCTGTCCAGAAAAAAGTCCTCTATAGGACTAAAGGCCAAACCGGCTGTACCACCGAGCGAGGACACCAGATGAGTGAGCGCCAGCGAAGAACCCTATTGGAAGACGTCGCCCGGGAAGCCGGCGTGTCCACCGCGTCGGTATCGCGCGTGCTCAACCAGGCCCCCCACGTCAGCGAGCGACTCAAGGCCAAGGTCGAGTCTGCAGTGGCTCGGCTGGGTTACGTGCCGGATGGCTCGGCCCGGGCACTGGCATCGCGGCGCATAGGGGCAATCGGCGCGCTGGTGCCCACGCTCGACAACCCGATCTTCGGCACCATGGCCGACAACCTCGAGCGCCAGCTCAAGGGACATGACTGTCGCCTGCTGCTGGCGACCTATCGTTACGACCTGGATGACGAGCTGCAGGCACTGCGCACGCTGGTCCAGCATGGGGTCGACGGCATTGTGCTGATTGGCCACGAGCATCACGATCAGACATATGCACTGCTACAGCAACGACAGCTGCCCTTCGTGACCTCCTGGCAGACCTCAAGCACGGCCCAGGGGCCGTGTATCGGCTTTGACAATGCCGCAGCCGCCCGCCAGCTGGTCCAGCATCTGCTTGGCCTGGGCCACCGACGCTTTGGCATTATCACGGCCCCCTTCGGCCAGAACGACCGCGCCAGGGCACGTCTTCAGGGGTTTACCGACACCCTGACCGCCGCGGGATGCCCGGCACCTCAGATAGAGGTCGTGGACTATGGCATTGCTGAGGGCGCGGCGGCCTGCGCGCGTTTGCTGACGTCCGACCGCCCACCCAGCGCCCTGCTGTGTGGCAACGACACCCTGGCGTTAGGGGCCTTGCTGGAAGCACAGCGCCGTGGTGTCAGGGTGCCCAATGCCCTCTCCATCACCGGCTTTGATGACCTGCCCCAGGCGGCGTTCATGACGCCCGCCTTGACCACCGTCTCGGTTCCCGCCAAGGACATCGGCATCCAGGCGGCCGATGCGCTGATGGGGTGGATACGCCACGGACATCGACCAGCGGATATCACCCTGGAGGCGCAGGTGAAGCTGCGCCAATCCACGGGGCCTGTTCCTGACTAGTACATCCCTAGCCCCCGGAGAAGCTCCTGGCGATGTCTGAAAGCTCTGCCACCAACCCGGCGGGCAAGGAAATGCGGTCTCCACCCTGCTGCCGAAGCTGGCGGCGGCGGTCACCTGGCAAGCGCACCCCCGGCTGGTCGAGCATCGCCGCAAACAGGGTTTCACAACGCGACAGCACGTTGGGCGCAAAGCGAGCCGCATCGAACAGCAGGATCAGGTGGCCCACTTCGGGGGGCTCACCTTCGGCTTCAAAGAACGACCCCGCCTCAAACCCGAAGCGACTGCCGGAAAGGCCCGCGCAGAGCAGTTCGACCATCATCGCCAGGGCTGCACCCTTGGCATCTCCGGCGGGCACCATGCTGCCCTGAATGGCCAGATCCGGGTCCGTGGTCGGCAGGCCATCGGGCCCGACCGCCCAGCCCTCGGGGATAGGTTGCCCGGCCTTGCGGGCCAGCATGACCTTGCCTCTGGCCACCTTGGACAGGGACAGGTCGAGCACCATCGGTGGGCCAGAGCATCGCGGACAGGCGAAGGCAATCGGGTTGGTACCAAACAGTGGCTTGTGACCGCCCCAGGGCGCCATGGCCGAAGGTGCGTTGCTGAAGGCCAGTGCCATGAAGCCGTCCATGGCAGCGCTCTCCACCGGAGCGCCAGCGACGCCGAAATGGTGTGAGCGTCCGACGGAGACAGCGCAGACCCCCAACTCGGCAGCCACCTTCTGGCCTTCTTCAAGGCCGCGAGCCACCGCAGGAAAGGCGAGCCCCTGATCAGCATCTACCCGCACGACGGCTCCGTCTCGCGTCACCCGGGGCACCGCCCTGGCATTGACCTTGCCGGTGGCGGCTTGATCGAGATAGAACGGCAGTCGCGACAGGCCGTGAGACGGCAAGCCGTCGCGCTCGGCGTCCAGCAATGCTGTTACCGTCAGCGTCGCCTCGCGCTCGGCGAAGCCCCTGGCCAGCATTGCCTGCATGGCGAGGTGGCCGGCCTGCTCCCGGCTCAGCGCTGTGGTCTGCGGCAGCGTGCCCTCGCTGGGTTGTTCAGCTTGCTTCATGACACCTCCTCAGACGTCAGCATGATGGCCACGTTCTCTGCCGTCATCTGACTGATACGCTGATTGGATTCCTCCGTCACTCCGGCAATGTGCGGTGTCAGGATCAGGTTGGGCGCCCCCTCCAGCACCGATCCCGCCGCCAGAGGTTCCTGTTCGAAGACGTCCAGCATGGCGCCCGCCAGATGACCGCTCGTCAGCGCTTCCGCCAGGGCCGCTTCGTCGACCACGCCACCCCGCGCCGCATTGATCAGCACGGACTGGGGTTTCATGCAGAAAAGCCGCTCGCGATCCAGCAGGTGGCGCGTCTGATCCACCAGCGGTACATGCAGACTGAGCACATCGGCACGCCCGAGCAGATCGTTCAGCGTGTCGCACCGATCTATCGTCTGCCACACGGGGTCACTGGCCGGCACATGCGGATCGTAAGCCTGTACCTGCATGCCCAATCCCATGGCGAGTCGAGCGGTCGCCCGGGCAATCACTCCAAGCCCGACCAACCCCAGTACCGCGCCCTTCACCTCGCAGCCCATCAGTGCCTGACGGGGCCACTGTCCTTGCAGCATCGCCTCAGTGGACGCGTACGCCCGGCGTCTCAACATCAAGGCGCCGGTCACCACGTACTCGGCCACCGAATCGGCGTTTCCGCCCTGGGCGGGCTTGACCTCGATCCCGCGCCTTGCGCACTCGTCCAGGGCGATGTTGTCGAGTCCCACCCCGAGGCGTCCCACCACCTTGAGATGGGGGGCTGCCGCCAGCAGCGCACTATCCACCTGGGTGCGGTTGCGAACGATCAGCGCCTCGCACTGGCTGACGGCTTCCCGCAGTCGCTCGGGCTGATCGACCAGCTGAGGGTCCATCACCACGTCATGCTGTTGAGCGAGCCAGGCCACCGCCCGCTCGTCCATGAACTCCGAAATCACGATCCTGGCCATGACGATCTTCTCCTTGTTGCCTGCCCACCCCTGCTGCGGACATCTCGCCCGCCACAGGGGACGACAGGGTGTGGGTGGGGTCATGCCGCAAGCCAGCGTCCCGTAGGTAGTGGCACGTTGAGTACCACGGCGAAGAGCACATAGAAGAACGCCACCAGCAGACAGCCGGCCAACAGGTGTCCGGCCAAGCGCTTGAGCGTCCATTGCTGATACTGCGCCACCGCCATCAAGGCCACGAAGCTGCCAAGGCCAGTCAGCAGAAACCCGAGCCATGGCAGTGCCAGGGCCCACACCGACATGACCCCGACCAGCGCCAGGCGTCGAGGCCTGGAACCTCCCCCCGCCGGGCTCCCTGCGACCACCCCGCGCAGCAGTAACTGCGCCAGCCGCAGTGCGGCGGCTACCATCACCCCTGCAGAGATGACCGCAGGAAACACTGCGCCCAACTGGCTCATCTGGCGGGTTTCCCACAGGCAAAGGCCAGCGCCCACCATAAACAGCACGGGCAACAGCACCTCACTGGCGCGAGAGCGGGCGGCCGGTACGGCACGCATCGACTTGTCAGCCGTCATGACGACACCTCCTCGTTAAGGCTGTTGTTGCCTTGTCGCTTGGCGACGCGGCGCGCCTTGACCAACGGGTAGAAGACGCTCAACAGCGATAGCGCGATGATGGTCAGGCTGATCGGCCCTCCGAAGAAGGTGCCGACCACGGAGCCGCTGGCACGTCCCATCAAGAACCCCTGGACAAATCCCTGCTCGGCGATGGGGCCCAGAATCAGTCCCAGCACAATGGGTGAGGGCCGAAAGCCATAGCGGTTCAGCACCCACCCCACCACGCCCAGGCAAAGCATGATCATGACGTCGCTGGCGCTGTTGCGTATGGCGTAGGTCCCGATCACCGTCATGAAGGCAATGGTGGGTACCAGCAGCGCCTTGGGAATGGCGATGATCGACTTGAAGGCGTAGCGCCCGATCAACAGGCCCAATGGCAGCAACAGGCAGGTCGCCAGGAACAGCCCCGCCACAAAGGTGTAGGTGATGCCGGCGTTGGTGGTGAACAGCTCCGGCCCGGTACGAAATCCCTGCACCAGCAAGGCCCCCAGGATCACCGCATCCGGCGGCGTGCCGGGAATGCCCAGAACCAGCGTAGGAATGAACCCTCCGCCCACGGTGGCATTGTTGGCAGACTCGGTCGCCAGCACGCCCTGTGGGTTGCCCTTGCCGAAGGAGCCTGGGTCCCTGGCCACGCGACGCGCCTCGGAGTAGGACACCAGACTGGCGATGGAGCCACCGGCACCAGGCAGGATCGCCACGCCGGTGCCGATGGTCGCAGAGCGCAGCAGGTTCCACTTGCCCCTGATCGCCTCACCCAGGCCCTCGCGGAAGCGTACGCCGCGGGATGCGTCGTCGACTTTGAGGTGAGCGGCTGGGGTCGCCACCAGGTCGATCAGTACCGGAATACAGTAGAGTCCGATCAGCGCCGACACGGTCTCAATGCCGCCGAGCAACACTGGCATCCCGTAGGTGTAGCGGATATCACCACCAATCACCGCGACGCCGACCGTGGACAGCAATAGTCCCAGGCCAGCCCCCATGAAGCCCTTCAGGGTCGAGTCCTCGGACAGCGCAGAGATCAGGGTGAGCCCGAAGATCGCCAGCCAGAAGTACTCGACCGGGCCAAAGCTGAGAGCCACCTGGGCCAGCAAGGGGGCCAGCAGCAATAGCGCCAGCACCCCCACCAGCCCCCCCACCACCGAGGCAATGGTCGACAGGGTGACGGCCAGATCGCCATCACCCCGCTGCGCCATGGGATAGCCGTCGAAAGTGGTGGCAATCGCCGAGGGTGTCCCAGGCGTGTTCACCAGAATGGCGGAATAGGAGCCGCCGTAGATGGCGCCGGTATAGATGGCACCGAGCATGATCAGCGCGGATTCAGGTGCCATGCCGAAGGTGACAGGGACCAGCACGGCCACCGCCATGGTGGCAGATAGCCCCGGCAGCGCGCCGATCACGATGCCGGCGGTGACGCCCAGCAAGGCCAGCGCAAGATTCAGCGGCGACAGCGCGCCGAGAGCATGAGTGATGAGCTCCATGATCGTAACCTCAATCGATCAAGCCGAGTTCTCGTGCACTGGTCTCGTACTGGGCGCTCTGTTCCACCAGAAAATCCGCTACCTCATCATTGCCGACATCCAGCAGGACGAACCCCAGATCCTCCATTTCCTGGCGGAACTGCGGGTTCTGATTGATCTCGCCGAAGATCTGCGACAGCTTGGCCGTGACCGCGTCGGGGGTGCCAGCAGGCACCGCCATGCCACGGTAGGCACCGCCTACCATGTCGTAGCCCAGTTCCTGAAAGGTCGGAACATCGGGGAACAGCGGATGCCGCTCGTCAGCCGCGACCGCCAGCATGCGCACCTTGTCCTGATGATTGGCGGCGACCGTGGTGTAGCCCCACTCCGCCTGAACCTGGCCACCGAGCAGCGCGGTGACGGCAGCGCCGGTGCCCTTGAAGGGAATATAGGTGGTGGTCACGTCCGCCAGCTGCTGAAAACGCGTATTGGCCACGTCATTGGCGCTGTAGGTGCCGCTGCCCGAAAAGGTCACGGCGCCAGGGGCCTGGCGCGCCGCTTCGACCAGCTCTTCAAGGGTCTGATAAGGGCTGTCGGCATTGACCAGAATGGCATCCGGTGAATAGTGGAAGAAGGTGAAGTTATGGATGTCCTGGGTAGCGAATCCAGCATCCTTGCCCATGGGTTTGAGCACAATATGGGGCAGGTTGGTCCCCATGATGGTATAGCCATCGGCAGACATGTCATTGAGCTGCGACCAGCCGACCGCTCCGCCGCCTCCGGGCATGTACTGGATGACCAGTTGCTCGCCGGTCAGCTCCTGAAAGTACTTTTGCTGCAGGCGGGCGCTGATATCGGACTCGCCCCCGGGACCAAAGGGAATGACATACTGGATATCCTTCGACGGAAAGTCCTCGGCTTCCGCCATCGCCAGCGGAGCGACAAGGGAGGATGCTGCCAGCATCGCAGTCAGTGTGAAGGTAGTGGAAAGGCGCATGACGTGACTCCTGATATTGTCGTTATGGGGTGGTCAGGATCTGAGTGGCGAGCCCACATCGCTCGCCGTTCTTGCACAACTTTCTTTTCCAAACGCGTCGAACCTCCCGACCACTGCCGGGAGGACCTTGCACTAGCAGTGTCGCGGTCTCAGGCGCTTTCGTAGAGACGCGTCAACACGAACTCCCGATGACCCAGCGCTTCGGCGGCGGTATGTCGGCCGTTGGCCGTGCGCACCATCATCTCGAGCAGCTGATCACCCGCTTCTTCCATGTTGATCTCGCGCTTGAGGATGGAGGATACATCCACGTCGATATGCTCGCTCATGGTGCGCACCGTGCGCGGATTGGCGCAGATCTTGACGACCGGCAGGATGGGATTGCCGATCACGTTGCCCTGGCCGGTCGGGAAGAAGTGCACCACATAACCGGCAGCCGCGCACAGCGTGACCATTTCGGCGGCCGCGGACGAAGAATCCATGAACCATAGCCCTGGCTTGTCCGGGGTCTCGGCCTTGTCGAGCACACCATCGACCTTGCAGCGACGACCGATCTTCTGAATGTTGCCCAGCGCCTTCTCTTCGATAGTGGTCAGGCCGCCCTCGATGTTGCCCTTGGTCGGCTGGGACTCGGACAGGTCACTGGTCTTGTGACGATCAATCATGGCGCTGTAGCGATCGAACATGGCCTGGAACTGCTGGCGTACTTCCGGCGTTGCGCAGCGCTCGGCCACCAGGTGTTCACCACCAGTCAGCTCTGACGTTTCACCGAACACCAAGGTACAGCCCGCGTCATACAGCTTGTCGAACGCATCACCGACGGTAGGGTTGGCACCGCAGCCGGAGGTGGTGTCCGATTCGCCGCACTTGGTGGACACCCACAGCTCGCTGATGTCGCACTCTTCGCGCTGGATCTCGCTGGCGTACTGGACGAATTCCTTGGCCTTCTTGGAGGCGGCGCAGATGGTGTTGTGATCGCCATTCTGTTCGATCCAGAAGCCCTCCACCGGCTTGCCGGTGGTCTTGATGCCATCCACCACCTTGTTGGTCCAGCCCGGCTCGATGCCGATGACGATCACCGCTGCCACGTTGGGGTTGCAGCCTGTACCAATCAGCGTACGAAAGTGGAGATCCAGGTCAGCACCGAACTGCAGTCGGCCATAAGGGTGCGGCAGCGCCAGCGCGCCCTTGATGTTATTGGCCACGGCCTCGGCGGCAGCGTTGGAGATATCATCCACCGGCAGCACGATCACGTGGTTACGTACGCCCACCCGGCCATTCTCGCGACGATATCCCTGAAACTTGCGTCCCTTGATTTCCATGCTTACCACCTCTTGGTTTTGACGTTGTGGACGTGAAGGTGCTCACCCTGCTTGATCGGCTTGACCACCCGACCGATGTCCACCCCGTACTTGATCACGGTGTCGCCCTCGGCCAGATCTCGCGTGGCCAGCTTGTGGCCAATTGGAATGTCATTGCTGACGGCAAAGGTCACGGTCTGGTCCTGGTGCATCACCCAGCCGGTCAGGGTTTGCCCTGCCTTGATTCCCTCCACCACCACGACCCCGACGCTGTCGTCGGCATCGTGAACCACAAAATCGATGCTCATGCTGTGCTCTCCTGAACGAATGTTATTGACGTTGTGATATCGCCAGCTAACCGGACGGCCTGATCATGGCCGGGTGGTCTCGGGCGACGCTTGCCGCCCTCACAACTCATATATAGGACATAGAATATAGTACAGTCAAGTATCATCTACAGGTGGCCACCGCTATACTGTCGAGCAAGCACCGGACCTCGCGGAACGAAGAAAGGACATCCGATGGAACAACCCAACCTCAGCTATCGCCCGCTCTATCAGCAGATCAAGGACGTCCTGCTGCAACGCATCGTGTCCGGCGAATGGGCGCCCGGCACGTTTATTCCCAGCGAATCCGCGCTCGCCAACGAGTACAAGGTCAGCGTGGGCACACTACGCAAGGCACTGGACTCCCTGGCCAGCGACAATGTGGTCATTCGCTATCAGGGCAAGGGAACCGTGGTCGCCACCCACGATCAGGACAGCTCGCTATTTCGCTTCTTCCACCTCACACGACTGGACGGCACGCGATCCCTACCGACGTCGCGAATCCTGGTCAGAACGAAGCGCCAGGCAAGCGAACAAGAACGTGAGGCACTGGCACTCGCCCATGGCGCTGAGGTCATTCACATTCAGCGGGTACGAGAGCTCGAAGGCACCCCCGCACTGCTTGAGGATGTGGTGGTATGTGCCAAGCGATTTGCCACGCTGGATAGCCATCCGGAAACCCTGCCCAACACGCTGTACCAGCTGTATCAGCAGCGCTTTGGCAGCAACGTAAGCCACGCCGAGGAGCGCCTGTTTGCGGTGGCGGCAAGCAAGGATGAGCAGACCCATCTGGGCATTGCGGAAGGAACACCGATTCTGGAGATTCGGCGCATTGCCAAGGATATTCAGGACCAGGCACTGGAATACCGCGTATCCCGTTGCGAGACACGCCATCATTGTTATTTCAATGAGCTGTAGAGTGGCTAACAGCAGCTAATGGGCGGGTCAAAAAGACAAAAAAGGCCGGCATCATTGCCGGCCTTTTACGGTCTTGCTGCTTATGCCCCGAAAGGATTACGCAGGACGATGGTCTCGTTGCGATCCGGGCCGGTGGAGATGATGTCGATAGAGGTACCGACCTGCTCCTCAAGGAAGCTGATGTAGGCACGAGCGGCACTGGGCAGGTCTTCGACGCGTTTGACGCCGAGGGTGGACTCGCTCCAGCCGGGCAGGTCCTGGTAGACCGGTTCGACGGCCTCGTAGCCCTCGGAGTCCACCGGGTTGTCGAGCACGTCGCCGTCCTTGCTGCGGTAGCCGACGCAGACACGGATGTTCTCGAGGCCATCGAGCACGTCCAGCTTGGTCAGGCAGATGCCGGAGACGGAGTTGATCTGTACCGCATGGCGCAGGGCCACGGCGTCAAACCAGCCGCAACGACGGGCACGACCGGTGGTCGCACCAAACTCGTGGCCCTTCTCGGCCAGGTGACGGCCGTGCTCATCGAACAGCTCGGTCGGGAAAGGACCGGAACCCACGCGAGTCGTATAGGCCTTGGTGATACCCAGCACGTAGTCCAGGTACAGCGGACCAACGCCGGAGCCGGTGGCCGTTCCACCCGCGGTGGTGTTGGAGCTGGTGACGTAGGGGTAGGTGCCGTGGTCGATGTCCAGCAGCGAGCCCTGGGCGCCCTCGAACAGGATGTTTTCGCCATCCTTGCGCAGGTCGTGCACCAGGCTGACGGTGTCGGCCACCATCGGACGCAGCTCTTCAGCCATCTGCATGGCGCTCTCGAGCGTCGCCTGGAAGTCCACCGGCTCTTCACCGTGATACTTGGTCAGCACGAAGTTGTGATAGTCCAGCACTTCGCCCAGCTTGGAGGCAAACCGCTCGCGGTGCAGCATATCACCCAGGCGCAGGCCGCGACGGGCAACCTTGTCTTCGTAGGCCGGCCCAATGCCGCGACCGGTGGTGCCGATCTTGGCGATGCCGCGCGCTTTCTCGCGGGCCTGGTCAAGGCGCACATGGTAGTCGAGGATCAGCGGACAGGCCGGCGACAGGCGCAGACGCTCGCGCACGGGCACGCCCTTGCTCTCGAGCTCACGGATTTCCTTGATCAGCGCTTCAGGAGACAGCACCACGCCGTTGCCGATGACGCAGGTCTTGTCTTCGCGCAGAACGCCGGACGGAATCAGGTGGAGGACCGTTTTCTCACCGTCGATCACCAGCGTATGGCCGGCATTGTGACCGCCTTGAAAACGCACCACGGCGGAGGCAGATTCGGTCAGCAGGTCAACGACCTTGCCCTTGCCCTCATCGCCCCATTGGGTACCCAGTACGACTACGTTCTTGCCCATTGCTCTTCTCGTCTCTCTTGGTTGCGCCTTGGGGAAACACTGCACAGCTCGCGAATCGCGACTGGAGACAGCGTTTGCGTGGCGCCACTGTCGGTGTCAGCGCCAGACCCCGGCGCCCCGATTCGGCCTTCGTGAGAAGGCATCACCCTACTCTGGCGTTACGTGGTGAGGGGTTCTAGCACCCACTCCTGTCCTCTAGCGACCAGCTGCTCGCTGCAGTCGTGCCCTGGAGCACGCTGTCCCGGCAGGCCCTGGATCACGCGGCGGCCCTGTCGCCTAAGCTTCTGTACCGCCTCGTCGAGCCCTGGAGCGCCCTCATCAGCAGGCGCCCACACGCTGTCTCCGTCCGGATCCTTGGTGGCCAGGGTAGCCAGCAGCTTGAGGTCCATGGAGAAGCCTGTCGCCGGACGGGCGCGGCCAAAGGCACGACCGGTATCGTCATAGCGACCGCCCTTGGCCAGTGCCTGACCATATCCCGGCACATACGCGGCAAACATCATGCCCGTGTGGTACTGATAGCCACGCAGCTCAGCCAGATCAAAGTAGCAGTCTACCTCGGGATGCTCGCGCTGCACGCCCTGGTACAGGTCATAGAGCTTGTCGAGGGCATCATTGACGGCCTGTGGCGCCTCGGCAAAGGCTTCGCGGGCCTGGTCGAGGACCTCGGGGCCGCCGTGCAATTCGCCGAGGGTACGAAACATGGTGGCCAGCGCCGGATCGCTGACGGTGCGCGCGACCTCGGCCTCCAGCTGACCGGGTGACTTGAGCGCCAAGGCCGCGGAAATCGCATACTCCGCCTCCGCATCCAAGCCAGCCACTTCCACTAGATTACGGTAGATACCCACATGGCCCAGCGCCAGGTGAACTTCACCGGCACCCGAGGCCTCCAGGCTTTCCAGCGCCAGGCGCAGAATCTCGAGGTCAGCGGCCAGGCTGGCACTGCCGAACAGCTCGACACCGACCTGCACCGGGCTACGTCCGCCCTGATGCTTGTCGGCCTTGGCGCGCAGCACATTGGTGCAATAGCAAAGGCGTACCGGCCCCTCGCGTTTCAGCGAGTGCGCGTCGATCCGCGCGACCTGTGGCGTGACGTCCGCCGTCACCCCCATCATGCGGCCGGTGAGCTGGTCGGTAAGCTTGAAGGTCTGGAGATCCAGGTCCGTGCCGGTACCCGTCAACAGGGAGTCGAGAAACTCCACGGGAGGCGGCATCACCTGGTCGTAGCCCCAGAGATGAAAGAGGTCGAGCAGCGCCCGGCGCAGCTCCTCCATCCGGCTGGCCTGAGGAGGAAGCACCTCGTCCATGCCGTCGGGCAGAAGCCAGCGGTCAGCGATGGTCATGTCGATATCCTGCCTGGTCGATATCTTGCTGTGACGTTTTGCTTGTCCCGCACGCACGCCAAACCTCGCGCACAGGTGAATTCCGGTGATTCGTCTTGGGACAAGAATCAAGGACTTCGGCGTGCAGGCGAACGCGTTGAACTCAGCGATGTCGGGGAATGTCGGCCACAAAAAAACCGGGCCACGCCCGGTTGACGGATTCTATCACGTTTGGCCGCCAGTTGAACCCCGCAGGGGCGTCTTTCGCCCCTGCGAGTCGCAGCCATCTGATCTAGTTCACCACCCGAGGCGTACTGCCAGCATCGGGATTGGCGCTTTTCAGGTAACGGAAGAAGTCACTGGACGGGTCCAGCACCATCATGTTGCCGTCACCTTCCGCGAAGGAATCACGGTAGGCATTGAGGCTGCGCCAGAAGCGGTAGAACTCGGTGTCGCCCTGGTACGCCTGGGAGTAGATCGCGGCGGCTTCAGCGTCACCTTCACCGCGCAGTGTCTCGGCACGCTCGTTGGCCTGGGCCAGCAGCACCTGACGGCGACGATCGGCGTTGGCGCGAATACGCTCGGACTCTTCCTGACCCTGAGCGCGCCATTCCCGTGCCTCGCGCTCACGCTCGGAGCGCATACGGTCGTACACCGCGGAAGACACATCCTCCGGCAGATCGATACGCTTCACGCGAACGTCGAGAATGGCAACACCCAGCTCGTCCTGCATCAGGGTATCGAGCTCTTCGGTGGGGCCAGACATCAGCTCATCACGCTTTTCAGAGATGATCTGCTGCAGATTCAGCTGACCGAATTCGTTACGCAGGCTCTCGTCGACACGGGGCTGAATCAGGCGCACCGCCATCAGCTCATCCCCTGCCGTCGCCTCGTAGTAGCGGGTGGGGTTGACCACCTGCCACTTCACGTAGGAATCCACGATCACCGCCTTCTGTTCCTGGGTCAGATAGCGGCTGGCATCAGTATCCAGCGTCAGCACCCGGGTATCGAACTTGCGGATGGTCTGGGTGATCGGCACCTTGAAGTGCAGACCCGGCTGAATGTTTTCCTCGATGACTTCACCGAAGCGCAGCTTGACCGCACGTTCGGTCTCGTCGACCACGTACAGGCTGTTGCTGGCTAGCCAGGCCACGGCGGCCAGGCCACCGACGATGAGCAGGGATCGGTTATTGATCATTTAGCGACCCTCCCGCTGAATACCACTGTCGCGGCCGCTGCGACTGGAACTTGAATTGGCGCTCGAAGAGCCGCTCTCGGCGCGAAGGCGCTCCAGCACCTGCGGATCGAGCGAGCTGGCGCTTTCGGATGAGGACTGGCTGCTGCCGCCACGACCAAGGCGGTCCATCGGCAGTACCATCAACGGACTGTTCTGATCGACGTCCACCAGTACCTTGCTGGTCTGGCCGAGCACCTCGGAGATGGTGTCGAGGTACAGGCGCTCACGCATGATCTCTGGCGCATCACGATATTGGGTCAGCAATGCCGTGAAACGGTTAGCCTGACCGCGGGCCTCGGCAACCACCGACTCACGATAGCCCTGGCCCTGCTCAACGATACGCTGTGCCTGACCCTGTGCTTCCGGGATGATGGCATTGGCGTAGGCCATGGCCTGGTTGATCGTACGCTGACGATCCTCACGCGCCCGGATAACGTCATCGAAGGCATCCTGCACCGCATCGGGGGGCGAGGTGGACTCGACGTTCAAGGTCACCAGACGGATACCCGTGCCATAGTTGTCCAGGTAGGTCTGCAGACGACTGGCCACGGCGCTGCCGAGAATCTCACGACCGGAGGTCAGGATGTCGATCATGTCGGTGCCGCCGACCACATGGCGCAGGGCCGAGTCGAGGGCATTTTCCAGCGACAGCTCCGGATCACGCACGTTCAGCACGTAATCGCGGGGATCTGCGACCTGGTACTGGGCCGACATTTCCACGGACACGATGTTTTCGTCTTGTGTCAGCATGGACTGGGTCTGGCTGACAGAGCGCACGCGGGTCACGTTGACCATGCGCACATCGTCGATCAACGGCGGATTCCACTGCAGACCCGGCGTCACGACTTCCTGGAACTTGCCGAAGCGTAGAACCACGCCACGCTCGGACTGGTCTACCAGATAGAAGCCACTGGCCGCCCAGACAGCCAGACCGATAACGATCAGCAGGCCCGGCAGCGCAAAGGTGTTGCGCGGACGATTGCCGCCGCCCTTGCCACCGCTGCCACCGCCACGCTTGCCGCCTCGGCCACCCAGCATGCCATTGAGCTTGTCCTGAAACTTCTTCAGGGCTTCATCCAGATCAGGTGGTCCCTGGTTATCGCCGCCACGGTTGTCACCGCCGCGGTTACCGCCACCATTGCCGCCTCGACGCCCCCCGCCACTCCAGGGATCGTGCTGGTTGCCGTTGCCGCCACCAGGCTCATTCCAGGCCATACGTCGTCTCCACTCTGTGCCCCCGCGTCACGAGGCGCATCGATTGCGATCCTTGGGTCACGCTGCACAGACCTCTGCGCTCGACGTCCATCCAGCGTTTCCCTTGTGGCGTCGCCATCCGGGCGACGCTCTAGCCGACCCGTCTGACGGATCGGTTCACGCTTCCCAGACGTCACGCTCCTTGAGTGCGTCGGGAAGGTAATCATTAACACGCTCACCCAGGCGAGCCATCAACTGATTGAAATCGCGCCGCGGCAAGCGAATCTCCAGCTGAGTCCTGCCCTGTTCATCGAAGGACTCTTCCCGCACCGCGTTCACCTCGTGCAAGGCGGCGCGCAGCTTGCCCTGCTCCGGCGTCAGGGTCAGGGAAAAGTCGATGATGTCCTCAGCCAATCGCTCGGTCAGGGCCTGCGTCAACAGGTCCAGCCCCAACCCCTTCTGGGCAGACAGCCATACGGTCTGAGGCACACCATGCTCATCACGCTCGATGCGCGGCGAGCTGTCGAACAGGTCAATCTTGTTCATCACCTTCAGCGACGGCACATCCAGCGCACCAATCTCGTCGAGCACGGCGTCCACCTGGGTGACGTTGAGCTCACGATCCGGGTCCGCCGAGTCGATGACATGCACCAGCAGACTGGCCTCGGCAGCCTCCTGCAGGGTGGCCTGGAAGGCTTCCACCAGCTTGTGCGGCAGGTGCCGGATAAAGCCGACCGTGTCCGCCAGTACCACCGGCCCCACGTCCTCGACGTTCAAGCGCCGCAGCGTAGGGTCGAGAGTAGCGAACAGCTGGTCCGCCGCATAGACCTCAGACGCCGTCAAGCTGTTGAAAAGCGTTGATTTACCGGCGTTGGTATAACCCACAAGCGAGACGCTCGGGATTTCCGCACGAGAACGTGCCCGCCGATTTTGCGTGCGCTGACTGCGCACCTTGTCCAGCCGCTTGTGAATCGACTTGATCCGTGCCCGCAACAGGCGACGGTCAGTCTCGAGCTGGGTCTCACCCGGGCCACGCAGGCCGATACCCCCTTTCTGACGCTCAAGGTGCGTCCAGCCTCGCACCAGGCGCGTGGACATGTACTCCAGCTGGGCCAGCTCCACCTGCAGCTTGCCTTCATGGGTACGCGCGCGCTGAGCGAAGATATCAAGGATCAGGCCCGTGCGATCGAGCACCCGGCACTTGAGTGCCTGCTCGACGTTACGCTCCTGAGAGGGGCTGAGCGCGTGATTGAAGATCACCAGTTCCGCCTTGTGCACTGCCAAGGCCTCGCCGATCTCCTCCAGCTTGCCCGACCCCACGAAACTCTTGGGGTCAGGACGCTTCCGCGAGCCGGTGACGAGCGTCGCGGGCTCGGCACCCGCAGACCTCACCAGCTCGTGGAACTCACCGGGATCTTCGCGCTCCTTCTCGTCCTGGAAATCAATATGGACGAGTACCGCCGTTTCACCGGCGTCGGGACGTTCAAAAAACAATCAATACCTCACGAAATATCAGCTCTCCGGCTGCGCCGCAGGATCCTGGGCCGGCAGACGCACGTTGCGTGACGGCACCACCGTGGAGATAGCGTGCTTGTACACCATCTGGCTGACGGTGTTGCGCAGCAGGATGACAAATTGGTCAAAGGATTCGATCTGGCCCTGGAGCTTGATGCCGTTGACCAGGAAAATCGATACCGGAATGCGCTCCTTGCGCAGAATGTTCAGGTACGGGTCTTGAAGGGACTGCCCTTTGGACATGTTGCTCTCCCTGAAGGTGTCTTAGGGTTTTAGGTTATGGTGGCGCCCGCTCCTGCCTTCAAGGCGACGGACATCACAGTATTCTGCGGGACCCTGAAAGCGGCCACACGAAATCGTTATCTTACGCTAAGTCCCAGCGCTGCGCACGAGTTTCAGGAGCCGCTCGGCGGGCTTGCCCGCCAGCGGATCCACCCATGTCAGTTCAGGCCAACTCCGCAGCCAGGTCAATTGACGCTTGGCCAATTGACGGGTGGCGACGACGCCCCGGTGGACGAAGGTGTCACGATCAAATTCGCCGTCCAGGTACTGCCAGGCCTGACGGTAGCCGACGCTCTTCATCGAAGGCATCGACAGCGACAGGTCTCCTCGTGCCTTCAAGGCGGCGACTTCGTCGAGGAAGCCCGCATCCAGCATGAGCGAAAAACGGCGCTCGATTCGCTGGTGCAGCACCGAACGGTCGGCAGGAGCGAGACCTATGGACAACAGCCGAAAAGGAAAGGTTTCACGGCGCTGTTCACGCCACAGCTCACTCATTGGCCGACCCGCCAACGCGTAGACCTCCAGGGCACGCATCAAACGCTGGGGGTCGTTGGGATGGATCCGCGCCGCCGAGGCCGGGTCCACCTCAGCCAGACGCCGATGCAACGCCTCCAGCCCCTCACGCTCAGCGTCTTGCTGCAGCTGGCGTCGCACCTCGTCGTCCGCCGCCGGCAAGTTGGCCACGCCCTCGACCAGGCGCTTGTAATACATCATGGTGCCACCCACCAGCAGCGGCAGCTTGCCGTGGGCCGCGATATCGTGCATTTCGGCCAGGGCATCGTCGCGAAACTGCGCCGCGGAGTAAGACTCGGCAGGGTCACAGATGTCGATCAGGCGGTGCGGCGCCCGCGCCAGCTCCTGCGCAGACGGCTTGGCCGACCCGATATCCATGTCGCGGTAGATCATGGCCGAATCGACGCTGATGATCTCTCCGTCGAGACGCTCGCGAATGTCGATGGCCAGGTCGGTCTTGCCCGCCGCGGTGGGGCCCATCAGCAGCACTGCCAGCGGCCGCTGATCCACTGTCGCGGCCGCTTCTGCGGCCATGTCCTTGCTCATCATTGGCCTCGCAGGAACAGCTTGTCCAGATCCTTGAGGCTCATCTGGGTCCAGGTGGGACGGCCGTGATTGCACTGACCGCTGCGCTCAGTGCGCTCCATGTCCCGCAGCAGCGCATTCATCTCGGCGACGGTGAGCTGACGATTGGCGCGCACGCTACCGTGGCAGGCCATGGTCGACAGCATTTCGTTGATATGCGCCTCGATCCTGTCCGAGCGGCCATAGCGCTCCAGGTCAGACAGCATTTCACGCACCAGCGGCTCGACATCCGCATCGGCCAGCAGCGCCGGCACCTGGCGCACCAGCAGGGTCTCAGGACCGGCGGCATCCAGCTCCACCCCCAGTCGCACAAAGGCGTCACGCTCTCGCTCCGCGGTCTCCGCCTCGGCCCCGCTGACCGCCAGTGACACCGGCACCAGCAGTGGCTGGGCATCCAGCGCCCCACCGTGCACTTGGGTCTTCATGCGTTCGTAGACAATCCGCTCATGGGCGGCGTGCATGTCCACCAGCACCAGACCCTGGGCGTTCTGCGCCAGAATGTAGATACCGTGCAGCTGCGCCATGGCATAGCCCAGCGGCGGCGCCTGGGTGGCGTCTTCCTCGGGCATCTGCGGGGCGTTCATCCCATGCTGTCCGGCGACCTGGCCATCGCGAGGCATGCTGATCGGTTCAGGCCTGCGTCTTTCGGCCAGCGCTGTCTCGGCGGCCATCCCCCCTGCGCCTGGGGCACCAGGCTGCGGGTTCAACAGGCTCTCTTCATGCTCGGGATGGAGCTTGCGATAACCGTCCATGAACGCCCGCACCCGATCCGGGGTCACGTTCGACTCTCCCTCTTCCCTGCGCGGGTGCAGCGCCATGGGCTGCTGCTGCCAGGAGGGCGACGACGCCTCGGCTGACCTGGCCTGGGAGGATGCTGCAGCTGGTTCGCGAATCTCGCCGGTCTCCGGGTCAACGTCCAGGCCATCATCGCGCTTGGCGTAGCCCTGGTCGTGTCCCTCGGCGCCTCCATCGCGCTGGCCAGCACGAGCTTCTCCCAGCGCGCGATGCAGGCTCGAGAACAGAAAATCGTGCACCATGCGACCGTCGCGAAAACGCACTTCGTGCTTGGTCGGGTGAACATTGACGTCCACCACGGTCGGGTCGACGTCGAGATACAGCACGAACACCGGATGACGGCCATTGAACAGCACGTCGCGGTAGGCCTGGCGAATGGCGTGAGCCACCAGACGGTCTCGCACCACACGTCCATTGACGAAGAAGTACTGCTGATCCGCCTGGGCCCGCGAATGGGTCGGCAAGCCAACCCAGCCCCACAGCCTGAGACTGCCGGTGGCAATATCAAGCGTCAGGGCGTTGTCCAGGAAGTTCTTGCCCAATAGCGAGGACAGGCGTCGCTCCACCGAGTGATCGTCCCGTGCCACCGGCAACTGGTGGATCGTCTTCTGGTTGTGGCGAAGCGTCCAGCCGATATCAAAGCGCGATAACGCCTGACGCCGAAACGCCTCTTCCACATGATTGAATTCGGTTTTCTCGGTGCGCAGGAACTTGCGCCGGGCCGGCGTATTGAAGAACAGATCCCGCACCGCGACCGATGTCCCCCTGGGGTGCGGCGCCGGTGTCACGCGGGGTTCCATGCGGCGGCCCTCCGCCACCACCCGCCAGCCACCTTGGGGGTCGTCCTGTACATTCGAGGTCAGCTCGAGCCGTGACACCGAACTGATCGATGCCAGCGCCTCCCCCCGGAAGCCCAGACTGGCCACGCCTTCCAGCTCTTCCAGCGAAAGAATCTTGCTGGTGGCATGCCGCGACAGCGCCAGCGGCAGATCGTCCTCCCCGATGCCGGAACCATTGTCGCGAATGCGGATCAGCCGTGCACCGCCCGACTCGATATCCACTTCGATGCGCGAGCTTCCCGCATCGATGGCGTTCTCGATCAGTTCCTTGACCACGGACGCTGGCCGCTCGACCACCTCACCGGCGGCAATCTGGTTCGCCAGGCGCGGATCGAGGATCTGAATACGCCGGCGGGCATCCTGCTGTGCCTCCGGGTCGCTCAAGCGATGCCCACCGCCTGGGGTCTCGTCCTGAGCACCACGGCGGCCGACATCGTTGCTGGATACGTGCTGGGGATCATTCATGAACTGGGAATCCTCAATACCTGCCCCACACGAATCACGTCGCCAGACAGCTCATTGACCTGCTTGAGCGCATTCAACGCCACGCCATGACGCGAGGCGATGGCCGACAGAGTGTCGCCGGGCTGAATACGGTACTCGTTGGACGCCGTCGAGCGCCCCTGGTCACGCTGCCAGGCCAGCAGGCTGGCCGGCGGCGGGTTACGCTCGAAGTGCGCGCGAATCCCGCCGAAGACAGCGCTCATCATGCGCTGCTGGTAGGCGCCATCTCTCAGTCGCCGCTCTTCTTCCGGGTTGGAGATGAAGCCTGTCTCCACCAGCAACGAGGGAATGTCCGGCGACTTCAGCACCACGAAGCCAGCCTGCTCGACGCGGGGCTTGTGAAGATCGTTGATGCGACCAATACGGCTAAGCACCTCATCGCCGATCGTCAGCGAATCATTCAGCGTCGCTGTCATGGTCAGGTCCAGCAGCACCCCGCGCAGCACCTGGTCCTTGTCATCCAGCGACAGGCTGCCATCGACACCGCCGATGAGGTCGGACCGGTTCTCGGCAGCGGCCAGCCACTTCGCCGTCTCCGACGTCGCGCCACTCTGGGACAGCGCAAACACCGAGCTGCCGTGGGGCCTGGGGCTATTGAAGGCATCGGCATGAATCGACACAAAGAAGTCCGCTTTCTGCTCCCGGGCGATCAAGGTGCGCTGGCGCAGTCCGACGTAGTAATCGCCGTCACGAATCATCACCGCCTTGAAGCCGGGAGTGTCGTTGAACTGGCGGGCCAGGCGATCCGCCATCTGCAACACGACATCCTTCTCGCGGGTGCCACTGGGGCCCATCGCGCCAGGATCCTCGCCGCCGTGGCCTGCGTCCACCGCGATGATAATGTCACGCTTGGGGTGCGGCTGGGCGGCATCCACCACCGGCGCAGCGGCCACCGGATCGCGCCCTTCCGCCACCGCTACGGTCTTGGCACGTTCCGCGGCGATTTCCTGCTCACGGATCATCGACTCGATCGGGTCGATGGGGTCTTCCACCGCACTTTCGCCCGGATATTCGAGATCCACCACCAGGCGGTGGCCATACTGATTGTTCGGCGCCAGCGAGAAGTGACGCGGCTCGATGGCGCGGCTCAATTCAAGCACCACGCGCAGATCGTTGCCTTCGCGCACGCCGGTGCGCACAGCGCTGATCGCGCTGTTCGACAGGTCCATGCTGTTGGGATCGGCCGCCAGGCTGGTATCCCCCAGGTCGATGACCAGCCGGCGCGGGTTATCGAGCTCGAATACATTGGCGGTGGCCGCGGCAGACAGGTCAAACACCAGACGCGAATGGTCCGGCGCCGCCCACAGACGCATGTTATCGACGCTGGCGGCATGGGTCGCCGCGCAGACCACGGCAAGCCCCAGCCCCCCGACCAGAGTCAACAGCTGACGCATCATGCCTTGCCCCCTGCCAACCGCACGTCGCCGCTGATCTGCTGCGCCAGGCGTTCGAGCACCTCGCTGCCATAGGCGGTCAGCGCGCTGATGTGGGCCCGGCGCCCCCGGGGCTCCGCGTGGCTCAACGCTACCTCCAGGTCCGGCGGGGTCAGCCAGCCTTCACCGCGCTCGGCCCATTCGACCAGGCACAGGTTGCCCTCGGCGAACAGGTCCCTGCCACCAATGAATTCCAGCTCTTCAGGATCGCCAAGGCGATACAGATCGAAGTGATAGAGGGTAAGAGGCTCCTCACGCAGCGCCAGCTCGTAGGGTTCTACCAGCGTGTAGGTCGGACTCTTCACCGCGCCTTGATGGCCGTATGCGCGCAGCACGCCACGTGCCAGCGTGGTCTTGCCGGCGCCAAGCTCTCCCGACAGGTGGACACGCCCACGCCCATCCAGGGCTCGTCCCAGGCATTCCCCCAGTGCGACCTGGCGGTCTTCATCATCGAGTCGCAGCTGCATCTTCCTCGCCCATCGTCGGATTGACTAATTTTCGTGCACAGGATGCCAGATCGCTGGCCAACAGACCACGCTCGCCGCCCTCTCGCGCTGCCATATCCCCGGCCAGGGCATGCACCAGCACTCCCACTCTCGCGGCACGCTCGAGTGACCAATCGAGCGAGGGACCCTGGGCAACCAGGCCAGCAATGATGCCGGTCAGCGTGTCGCCCATGCCACCACTGGCCATGCCGGGGTTGCCGAAGGGACACAGCGCGAGTCCCTGGGAACCAGCGATCAGGGTGCCAGCCCCCTTGAGCACTACCACCCCGCCCCAGCGTTCACGCAGGGCCCGTGCGGCACCCGGGCGATCCGCTTCAATCTCGGCCACGCTGCACCCGAGCAGGCGTGCTGCCTCCCCCGGATGCGGCGTCAATATCCAGTCATCGCGGCGCTGACCGGAGAAGCGCGAGACCAGCAGGTTAAGCGCATCGGCATCCAGGACCAGCGGAATGGAGCGCCCCAGCGCGGTCTGCAGCACCGACTGGCCCCAGCTGCCCTGGCCAAGCCCCGGGCCTACCGCCAGCACCGTCAAGCGCTCCAACAGTTCGTCCAGTTCACTGGCATGGGTCACACCCCGCGCCATCACCTCAGGACAGCGCACCAGACTGGCACCGACATGCTCGGGAGCTGTCGCCAGCAGCACTCTGCCCGCTCCGACACGGGCACAGCACTGTGCCGCAAGTAGCGCAGCACCGCCCAGGCCGGGCGCACCGCCGAAGATGCCGGCGAAGCCCGCAGCGCCCTTGTGCATGTCACGCTCTCTCGGCGGCAGCGCCGACTCGATCAGGCCGGACTGCAGTCGCCAGGCGGTCGGCTCTATGTCGTCATGAGCTAGCGCATCGACACCCAGGGGCTCCACGACCACCTCGCCGGCCAACGCCGCGCCGCGGCCAGTGTGCAGGCCCAGCTTGTCGCCGATAAAGGTCACTGTCATCACTGCCTTGACGGCGAGACTCGGCTCGGCACCACCATCGGCGGTAATTCCCGATGGAATATCCACCGCCAGCACCGGCCGCCCACTGGCATTGATCGAGGCAATGCAAGCGGCGTAGTCGGCCCTGAGCTGTCCGGTAAAGCCGGTGCCCAACAGCGCATCGACCACTACCTCACCGTCCACCACGAGCTCGTCATTCCATTCAACAAAGGCCACGCCGGCATCATCTGCCATTTGCGCCGCACGCAAGGCGTCTCCTTTCAGCTGCCCACGTGGACACATCGACACCCGCTGCACCTGGCGCCCCTCGGTGGCCGCCAAGGCTGCCAGTACATGACCATCGCCACCGTTGTTACCGCCGCCACACAGCACGCTCAGCGACTTGGTGGCTGGCCAGCGCGCCTTCAACCAGCGCCAGGCGACACCGGAGGCGCGATGCATCAAGGCAAAGCCGTCGGTTTCTCCGGCAATCGCACGCCGGTCGAGCTCACGTACCTGTTCGGCGGTGTACAGCGGCGTCTGACCTGGCTCAGGCGTGCCGACGTCGACGTTATCCATGCGGTTCTCCCTACGATCCGGATGCTTTACCATGGCGACCCTTCTTCCAGTCTAAGCGGTTCCCGTGCTGAGCAAAGCTCGGTGGCCCGCCGCTACGCCATCTTGCCAGGGTTGTCCTCATTCATGTCCGCATCGTCTCCGCGCGCCGACGTCGATTTTCACGAGCTGGCAGCCCGCATTCGCACCTGGGGGCGCGAGCTGGGATTTCAGCAGCTCGGTATCACCGATGTGGACCTCAGCGAAGACGAGGCCTATCTGGAGCGCTGGCTGGCGGCTGGCTACCACGGCGAAATGGGCTTCATGGCCAAGCACGGTACCAAGCGTACCCGGCCTGCGGAACTGGAGCCCGGAACCATCCGCGTTATCAGTGTACGCCTGGACTATCTGCCGCCGGAGGTCGAGACCACCAAGGTGCTTAGCCAGCCTGACCGAGCCTACGTGTCACGCTATGCGACCGGGCGCGACTACCACAAGCTGATGCGCAAGCGCCTGCAGCGCCTGGCGAAGATGATCGAAGCAGAAGTCGGCACCTTCGGTTATCGCGCCTTTGTCGACTCGGCCCCGGTGATGGAGCGTGCCCTGGCCCGCAAGGCAGGTCTGGGCTGGTTCGGCAAGAACGCCATGCTGCTCAACCCCAAGGCGGGGTCGATGTTCTTTCTGGGCGAGCTGTATACCGACCTGCCGCTACCGCTGGATGCGCCCTTCGAGCAGGAGCACTGTGGCAGCTGCAGCGCCTGCCGCAGCGCCTGTCCCACTGGCGCCATCGTCGACGACAAGGTGGTCGACGCCCGAGCCTGTATTTCCTACCTGACCATCGAGCTCCATGGTGCCATTCCTGAACGCTTTCGGGCCGATATGGGCAACCGGGTGTTTGGCTGCGATGACTGCCAGCTGGTCTGTCCGTTCACCCGCTTCACCCGAGTCAGCCACGAAACGGACTTCGCCCCGCGTCATGACCTCGACAGGGTCTCGCTACTGAGCCTGTTCGGCTGGAGCGAGGAGGAGTTTCTCGAGCGTACCGCCGGCAGCCCGATTCGCCGCATCGGCTACGAACGCTGGCTGCGCAACCTGGCCGTGGGGCTTGGCAATGCGCCATGGAGTTCCGCCATCGAAAGTGCGCTACTGGTGCGCCTGTCCTACCCCTCCGAGCTGGTGCGCGAGCACGTGCGCTGGGCGCTGGATCGTCAGCGCCGTCAACGCCCAGCGCTGATTCCGACCCAGTAACCCGTGCCGCTGGCACGCCCTCGTGGTTGGCCGAGCACACCAGCGAATCAGGACGGCGTCGTCAAAGCCCCCTGAGCAATTCAGTCGTTGATGTTCGCCTTGAGGAATGTCTTGCGATAGTGCGCAAGCTCCGCGATGGATTCCTTGATGTCATCCATGGCCAGGTGCACGTTGCGCTTGGAGAATCCTTCAAGGGCCTCGGGGTTCCAGCGCTTGGCCAGTTCCTTGAGGGTCGAGACATCCAGATTGCGGTAGTGGAAAAAGGCCCAGAGTTCGGGCATTTCACGCTCCAGAAATCGCCGATCCTGGTGGATCGAATTGCCGCACATGGGCGAGCTGCCCGGTGCGACATGGGCCGCCAGAAAGGCCAGCGTCTGGCGTTCGGCCTCGGCGGTGTCGACGGTGCTCTTGCGCACGCGCTCCACCAGCCCGGACTCACCGTGGGTGCGGGTATTCCACTCGTCCATGCCGGCCAGCAGCGCCTCACTCTGGTTAACCGCGATGACAGGCCCCTCAGCGATGACATTGAGATCGCCATCGGTGATCAGCGTCGCCACCTCGATGATCCGCTCTCGCTGCGGATCCAATCCGGTCATTTCCAGGTCAATCCAGATCAGCAGATCGTTTCGCGGTGTGGTGGGAGCCTGTGCGGCAGATGCATCAGCCATGATCGTTTCCTTGCGTCGTAGGGCGCCCGCTGTCGGGACAGGGGGCGTCCGGGTAGGTACAATGCCGCCCATTGTACCGACCATCAGGTGCTCATGAGCAAACGCAAGTTGAGCCGTCAGCAACGCTGGCGCATCGAGAAGATCCAGGCCGAACGTGCCGAGCGAGCCGCCAAGAAGGCTGGCCGGGACGACGAGAAGTTGGCGGCTGGCGAATACGGCGCGGAACGCGACGGCCGAGTGATTGCTCACTTCGGACGCACGCTGGATGTCGCTGAGCGGGCCGGTGATACCCCGACTCGCTGCCATCTGCGAGCCAACCTCGAGGGGTTGGTCACCGGAGACCGTGTCATCTGGCGCGCCGGCGAGGACGGTAGCGGTGTGGTGGTCGCCAGGGGCGAGCGCGACAATGTGCTTGAGCGCCCGGACATGCGCGGGCTGCTGAAGCCGGTGGCCGCCAACATCGACCAGATCCTGATCGTCTTCGCGGTAGAGCCCGAGCCCCACGCCGGTCTCATCGACCGCTACCTGGTCGCCGCCGAAGCCACCGGCATTACGCCGGTGCTGGTTCTCAACAAGACCGATCTGCTGCCCGAGCAAGGCGGTGAACTGCGCGCGCTGCTCGACCGCTACCGCCATATTGGCTATCAGGTGGTCGCCACGACCACCGCTCACGCGGGTGGACTGGACGACCTGTATGCTCAGCTCGCCGACCGAACCTCCGTATTTGTCGGGCAAAGCGGGGTTGGCAAGTCCTCGCTGATCGATCGGCTGCTACCGGATGAGGAGCTGCGTATCGGCGCCCTCTCCGAGGACTCTCGCAAGGGCCGGCACACCACCACAACGGCCCAGCTCTATCGCCTTCCGCCACCCAGCGACAGCCTTGCCGCGGGAGAGCTGATCGACTCCCCCGGTATTCGCGAGTTTGGCTTGACGCACCTGGACGAGCGCCAGGTGACCGAGGGCTTTATCGAGTTCGCCCCCTACCTCGGCCTGTGTCGCTTCCGCGATTGTCGCCACCGGCAGGAACCGGGCTGTGCGCTGCTCGATGCTGTCGATGCTGGCGCTATTCACCCCGATCGCTTTGCCAGTTATCGTCGCATCGTCGATAGTCTGGATAGCCCGACCTAAATCCGCTGCCGCTATCGTCAGGATGATCCAGAAGGAGACCCCCATGAGCTCAGAAGACAATCTGCTGCCCCTGATCGCCGAGCCAGAGGACCTGGCGAGCGTGCTGGATCACGAGGATATTCTGGTGATCGACGTGCCGCTCAAGGCCGACAGCTACGCCCAGGGCCATGTCCCAGGGGCGATCTTCCTGGACCACCGCCGACTGCTGAAAGGCAGTGGCGACGTGCCCAACGACGTACCCGACGTTGAGGCCTTGTCAGCCCTGTTCTCGTCGCTCGGGCTGACCCGCGACACCCACGTGGTGGCCTACGACGACGAAGGGGGTGGCTGGGCCGGGCGCCTGCTGTGGACGCTTGAGCTGATCGGCCATCGCCGCTACTCCTATCTCAATGGCGGGATTCATGCCTGGCGGGCCGAGGGGCTGCCCCAGTCCACCGAGGAGCACGCCGCCACCCCCTCCGACTACCAGGCCGAGATCCTGAATCCGGAGGTCGCCATTGACCGGCTCGAACTGCAGGAGCGACTGGGCAGCGACCACTTCGCTATCTGGGATGCCCGCTCCGTTGGCGAGTTCGAGGGTACCAAAGGCGACAACAAGCGCCGTGGTCACCTGCCCGGTGCGGTCAACATGGAGTGGACGGACGCCATGGATCGTGAGCGCTCACTTCGTCTCCGCGACTATGCGGAGCTGATTACAGAGTTGGACGCCATGGGCATTACGCCAGACATGGAAGTGGTCACTCACTGTCAGAGCCATCACCGCAGCGGCTTCACCTGGCTGGTGGCCAAGGCACTGGGCTTCGAGCGCATCCGCGCCTATCCCGGCTCATGGAAGGAGTGGGGCAACCGCGACGATACGCCCATCGAGGGCTGACGCCGCCGCCTCATTGCGCCAGAGCCACCCGCACGTCTCACACGCTCAGGCTCACCGCCACGGCGACCTGAGCCTGTTCCAACCCGTTTATCCGGAGCCGTCATTTCGTGACCCTCGCCAAGCTGTTTGCCCTGATCCAGTACCCGATCCCCCAACACCTGCTGTCCAGGCTGGTGGGTCGTCTCGCCGACTGCCGTATCGGCTGGCTCAAGAACCTGTTGATCCGTGCCTTCATCAAGCGCTTCAACGTCGACATGAGCCAGGCCGTCGAAAGCGATCCTGGTGTCTACCCAAGCTTCAATGCCTTCTTCACCCGAGCGCTGACCGCCGACGCTCGCCCGCTGGAGGACGGACTGCTGTGTCCCGCCGACGGCACGCTGTCACAGTGGGGCGCCATTGATCGTGGCCGCCTGGTGCAGGCCAAGGGGCATCGCTTCAGCGTCTCCGAGCTGCTGGGGGGCGATCCGCTGTCCGCAGCGCGCTATCAGGACGGTAGCTTCGCCACCGTGTATCTGTCCCCCAAGGACTACCATCGCGTGCACATGCCGCTGGCGGGCACCCTGACCGAGATGGTCTACGTCCCCGGACGGCTGTTCTCGGTCAATGACGCTACTACCCGCCATGTGCCTGGCCTGTTTGCTCGCAACGAGCGCCTGGTCTGTCATTTTGATACCGAGCAGGGGCCGATGGTGATGGTCCTGGTCGGAGCGATGATCGTCGCCGCAATCGAGACCGTCTGGGCAGGTCAGGTCACGCCTCAGTCCGGCCGAGTCGAGCGCATACGCTTTGACCGCCCGGTACATCTGGAAAAAGGTGCGGAAATGGGGCGTTTCAAGCTGGGCTCCACGGTGGTGATGGCCTTTGCCGAAAAGGTCGACTTCGACGCCCTGCACGGCAAAGGGGGCAACGCCGTAGCGGTTCGCATGGGTCAGCGCCTGGGGGCACACCCCGGTCAGCAGGCAACTCCAGCACCGGAAGACGCCAGCGAGGCGAAGGCAGAGGACCAGCCCGGCGCGGCAACAGACGGCGCTGAATGATACTAAGGGAAGTGGCAGTGGCCCCGGTCAGCACCGGGGCGTGGCAAAGGCCATGACCTCATCAATACGCGACTTGCCGAGCGCCAGCTGAATCAGCCGGTCGAGGCCCAGGGCTACACCGCTGCCCTCGGGCATACCGGCCTCCAGGGCCGCCAACAGGCGCTGGTCGACATCCACCTCCGGCAAGCCCGCCTGGGCTCGAGCGCGATTGTCTTCGGCAAAGCGCGCTCGCTGCTCCTGAGCATCAGTCAGCTCATCGTAGCCGTTGGCCAGTTCGAGTCCCTGCAGGTACACCTCGAAGCGTGAGGCGACCCAGGCGCCATCCTCGGGATCCCGATGGCGCCTGGCCAGGGCTGCCTGGCTCGCCGGATAGTCCAGCACCACATCGATACCGTCACGGCCAAGCGTCGGCTCGATGACCAGGCTCATCAGCAGGTCCAGGCAGTCATCACGCTCCGCTGTGCTCATGTCCAGTCCGCCGGTCGCGGAGGCCAGCCTGCGCAGTGCATCCAGCTCGACCACGAAGGGGTCGATCGACAGCTCACGTGCAAACAGCGCTCGGTAGCGGTGACGACGGGTAGGGCCAGGATCGCCTGGCAGCAGGGTGCGAATCAGCTGCTGGGTCTCCTCGATCAGTTGATCCAGTGACCAGCCAGGGCGATACCACTCCAGCATGCTGAATTCGATGTTATGACGCCGCCCGACTTCACCATCACGGAAGCTGCGGGCAATCTGGAAGACAGGGCCTGCCCCTGCCGCCAGCAAACGCTTCATATGAAATTCTGGTGATGTCTGTAGCCACAGCGTTTCAGCACCCGCGGGAGTGCGGGCCTGGCAGGACAGCGAGGCCAGGTGCACATCGGTACTGCCAGCATGCCCCAGGATAGGCGTCTCCACTTCCAGCACATCACGCTCGGTAAAGAACACACGCACCCTTGCCAGCAGAGCCGCACGGCGCCGCAGCGTGTCCAGCGTGGCGGAAGGTTGCCAATCGTTCATGCTTGCCTACCTTGGGTAAAAGACGAAGGGCCACGCGATCGCGTGGCCCTCGTTTAGCTATCGATCACTGCAATCGATCACTGCAATCGATCGCTGCTGTCGATCGACGGCGTTCACCCCGCCTCAGGCGCGGGAGACGTACTCGCCCTTGCGGGTATCGATCTTCAGCACTTCGCCCTGGTTGATGAACAGCGGCACGCGGACCACCGCACCAGAGGACAGCGTCGCCGGCTTGGAACCGCCCTGGGCCGTATCGCCCTTCAGGCCCGGATCGGTCTCGACCACTTCCAGCTCGATGAAGTTGGGCGGGGTAACGGAGATGGCGTTGTCATTCCACAGGGTGATGGTGTAAACCACCTGCTCCTTGAGCCACTTGTCGCTGTCACCCAGTGCCTTCTTCTCCACCGCATACTGCTCGAAGGAACCATCGGTCTTCATGAAGTGCCACATGTCACCGTCGGTGTACAGGTACTCCATGTCCAGATCCATGACATCGGCGCTTTCCAGGGAGTCGCCGGACTTGAAGGTACGCTCCCACACGCGGCCAGTCATCAGGTTGCGCAGCTTGACGCGGTTGAAGGCCTGGCCCTTGCCGGGCTTCACATATTCGTTCTCGACGATGGCGCAGGGGTCGCCGTCGAGCATCACCTTCAGACCGCCCTTGAATTCGTTGGTAGAATAGTTCGCCATGAAATCTGTTCCCTTTTGGTGCCCGTCCCGGCCATCGGCCCCGGTCGGCACACGACTGACATTCCACGAGGGCCAGCCCCTCGCGCCTATCGATGGATGGCCCGCATGATAACCCGAAGCCCGTCGCTTTTGCATTGCTCTGCCCCGGATGAGCCGGACCTTCCCGCCCCCGGTGGCTGGCAGCGCCAGCTGGCCGGAGCCATTCGCGACCCTGCCGAGCTATGCCGCCGCCTTGGCCTGGATGCCAGCCTGGTGCCTGGGGCCGAGGCCGGCCACGCCCTGTTCGAGGTGCGCGTGCCCGAGGCCTTTGCCGCCAGAATGCGTCACGCTGACCCGCAGGACCCCCTGTTGCGCCAGGTACTGCCCCTGTCCGACGAACAGTCGACGCCATCAGGCTACGTCACGGACCCGCTGCAGGAGGCGCAGCACACCGCCAGACGCGGACTGATCCACAAGTACGCTGGCCGGGTACTGCTGATCACCAGTCCCGCCTGCGCGGTCAACTGCCGCTACTGCTTCCGTCGCCATTTTCCCTATCAGGACAATGCGCCTTCGCGCTCTCAGTGGGACGATACCCTCGACTACCTGCGCGACGATGTCAGCCTGCGGGAGGCCATTCTGTCCGGCGGCGATCCCCTGGCCGCCAGTGACCGCCAACTGTCCTGGCTGGTCGAACGGCTGGACGCCATCAGCCATCTCAAGCGCCTCCGGATGCACACCCGGCTGCCGGTAGTGATCCCCGATCGGGTCGACGGACCGCTGCTCGACTGGCTTGGCAAGACGCGCCTGCAGAAGGTAATGGTGCTGCATATCAACCACGCCAACGAGATCGACGACGCGGTGATTCGCGCCTGCCAGCGACTGGCTCGAAGCGGCGTCACCCTGCTCAACCAGAGCGTGATCCTGAAGGGCGTGAACGACTCGGTCGATGCCCTGGAGGCCTTGTCAGAACGGCTGTTCGAGGCGGGCATCCTGCCCTACTACCTGCATGCCTTCGATCCCGTGGTCGGCGCCGCCCATTTCGATGTCAGTGACCAGCGGGCCGATGCCCTGGTCGATGAGCTACGCACTCGACTCCCCGGCTTCCTCATGCCAACGCTGGTGCGTGAGATACCCGGCGAGGCCAGCAAGACACCGCTGTAATAACAACAGAAAAAGCGAACGGAAAGGAAAGCGAGGAAAGCGAGAAGGGAGAAGAGCAAGGAACAGGGATCGGTGACACCCGGGCGCCAGTGCCCGGGCCAAGGAAAAGGCCCCCGCCACAGGGAAGCTGCGGCGGGGGCCTCGTCATCGCGGCTGGCGGCGCTTAGGCTTAGGCTTAGGCTTAGGCTTAGGCCACGCTATCGGCGGTGACGTTGGGTGCCACCTCCTCGGTAGACAGGCAGCGGTTCACCGCGCTCATCACCCCCTTGATCGAGGCACTGGTGATGCTCTCGTCGGTACCAACCCCAAACACGGCTTCTCCCTTCACCCGCACTTCAACGTAGGCGATGGCTTCTGCGTCGGCGCCCTGGCCACGGGAGTGCTCGTGATAATCGATGATTTCGATGTCATGGCCCTCACCGCGCAATGCCTTGACGAAGGCCGCCAGGGGGCCATTGCCCTCACCGCTGATGGTGTGGCGCTGACCGTCCTTGGCGATGCAGGCCTCAAGCATGACCGTCGGACTGTCCGGCTCGGACGACAGACGGTGACTGACCAGGCTGTAGGGCTCGGTCTTGGCCAGGTACTCGTCGACGAAGGTCTGGTAGATCATCGCCGAGGTAATCTCCTTGCCGACCCGATCGGCCACCTCCTGCACCACCAGGCTGAACTCCATGGACAGCCGGCGCGGCAGTTCGATGCCGTGCTCCTGCTCCAGCAGGTAGCTGACGCCGCCCTTGCCGGACTGGCTGTTGACGCGGATCACCGCCTCGTAGCTGCGGCCCACGTCGAGCGGATCGATGGGCAGGTAAGGTACCGCCCAGACGCTGTCCGGATCTTCCTTGCGCAGCGCCATGCCCTTCTTGATGGCGTCCTGGTGAGAGCCGGAGAAGGCCGTGAACACCAGATCACCCACGTAGGGGTGGCGCGGATGCACCGGCAGCTGGTTGCAGTGCTCGACCTCGCGCATGATCGGGGTGATGTTCGAGAAATCGAGCCCCGGATGCACACCCTGGGTGTAGAGGTTCATCGCCAGGGTGACGATGTCGACGTTACCGGTACGCTCGCCGTTGCCGAACAGGGTGCCTTCGACCCGATCGGCGCCGGCCATCACCGTCAGTTCAGCGGCGGCCACGCCGGTACCCCGGTCATTGTGGGGATGCACGCTGACGATCAGGTGATCACGGTGCTCGACATTGCGGCAGAACCACTCGATCTGGTCGGCATAGTTATTGGGGGTCGCGCACTCCACCGTCGCCGGCAGGTTGACGATCATCTTGTTGTCGGCGCTTGCACCGTAGGTCTCGCGCACCGCATTTACGACTTCAACAGCAAAGTCCATCTCGGTGGTGGTGAACAGCTCCGGTGAGTACTGGAAGGTCCACTGGGTGTCGGGCGCCGCCTTCATCAGGTCGCGAATCTGGGTGGTGGCGTCAACCGCAATCTGGATGCACTCGGCCTTGTTGACGTTGAACACCACACGGCGGAACACCGGATCCGTGGCGTTGTACACGTGCACGATAGCCTTCTTGGCGCCCTTCAGGGCCTCGAAGGTGCGCTCGATCAAGTGCGGACGTGCCTGAGTCAGCACCTGAATGGTCACATCGTCCGGCACCTTGTTGTCTTCGATCAGGCTGCGCACGAAGTCGAAGTCAGTCTGGGACGCTGACGGGAAACCCACTTCGATTTCCTTGAAGCCAATCTTCAGCAGCAGGTCAAAGAAACGCTGCTTGCGTTCCTGGTCCATCGGATCGATCAAGGCCTGATTGCCGTCGCGCAGGTCGACGCTGCACCACTTCGGCGCGGCCTCGATACGCTGGTTGGGCCACTGCCGATCAGGCAGGTCCACGGCGACGAAGGGACGGTACTTGCTGGAAGGATCGTTGAGCATCATGGCGAATTCTCCGGATACGGGCTGTGTCTAGCGATCGTTGGTACGATCTTGCTCGCGGTATTGTCGAGCTATTGTTGGCAGGCCTGACATGCGCCTTATGGGCTGTGGCCAGGCATAAACGGCGACGCCCCGCTCACCAAAGGAGAGCGGGGCGTCATAAGTCGTAGCGCAGTGACATCAATATCGGCACCCACACAAACCGTGACGATCCTCGGCTCATGACGAGCACAGGCACCTGAGCGAGCAGGGGCATGCTGATCCATCACAGGACGTTCCATCCCAACGCTGTCAAGGGCTGGGCGGTCGGTGCCGGGGCGATTCGTGGAGGGGTAAGAGACACTGACTAACATGGTTCAACCTCGATTCGACTAACTCTTGGCAACAAGCTCCAGGCGATGAAGGCGGCTCGGGAAGAGCCAGGGCAGGCGCCATCGCCACGCGCATTTACACGCGTAGTAGTAGTCGTAGGTCGAGGAGTCGAAGTGTCATGTTCATGCGCCTAGAAAATCAGTCTTGGCTGCCCTTGTCAACCATTCCCCTGCATGACCCCGCCCGCAACGCAGCGGCCAAGCCCCCTGTCATCCCTCGCAGAAGCGTCGCCAGCGGTACGCGAGAACGACGCTTTTCTGCTGATTTGCTGACCTACCTCGCTGTCACGCATTTGTCCTCTACCCCGTCTAGAGTAAGTGTCAGGTCACAGGCCCCGATACGGCCGCAAGCCATGGACAAGGCGGCACGCCACCGGTTGTCTCCCGGCCGCGGCTTTACGGTCCCTACACCCTATCTGGACGATTTCGGGACGCCACGCCTCGCACCCATAGCCATTCAATCCCCCACGTCATTCCTACACTGCTGGAGACACAAGATGGTTGCGCTGAACCACAGCACCCCAGTTGCTATTACGCGATATCGCACACCAACCGCCCCCCTGGACCGCAGTCCCCACAGGCCCCGTCACGCCGTTCTGAGCACAGCCCTGTGCTTGAGCGTTGGCATCAGCCTGCTGACGATGGCCCTGTCTTCCTCGGCGGTGGCAGCATCCGACCCCACCAGCGCATCGAACTCTCTACCGGTCAGCGTCGGCCCGCGGCCCTACTTCCTGATCGACGACATGGATGAGGACAACGCTCAGTCCGCCGAGCTCAAGGCCACACTTCAGCAGTGTGCGTCGTCCCTGGACCAGCTTGAGCCCAGCGACTTTTCGATTGGCCATCGCGGTGCGCCTCTCATGTTCCCGGAGCACACGAAAGAGTCCTACCTGGCGGCGGCAAGAATGGGTGCAGGGGTGCTCGAGTGTGACGTGGCCTTCACCGAAGACAAGGAGCTGGTGTGCCGCCACTCCCAGTGTGACCTGCATGGCACCACCAACATTCTGGAAACCGAACTGGCCAGCCAGTGCAGCGTGCCGCCAGCCTTCAATGCCGATGGCACCCTGAGCAACGCCAGCGATATCCAGTGTTGTACCAGCGATATCACCCTGGCCGAGTTCAAGACCCTGGAAGGACGCATGGATGGCGTCGACACCAGTGCCGACACCCTGGAAGCCTATCTGGCCGGCAACCCCCGCTGGCGCACAGAGCTCTACGCCGATCGCGGCACCCTGATGAGCCATGCCGAAAGCATCGCGCTGTTCCAGCAGCTCGGGGTCAAGATGACGCCGGAGCTGAAGACGCCTAGCGTGGAGATGCCCTTCGACGGCATGAGCCAGCAGGACTACGCGCAGAAGCTGCTCGATGAGTACGCCGAGGCAGGCGTGGCGCCAGCCGACGTCTTTCCGCAGTCATTCGTGCTGGACGACGTGCGCTACTGGGTCGACAACACCGAGTTTGGAGATACCGCCGTCTATCTGGACGACCGCTATGACGTGGAAGGCTTTGACGTGACCGACCCCAGCACCTGGCAACCGTCCATGCAGGAGCTGGCGGATATGGGCGTCAAGATTCTGGCCCCGCCGATGTGGATGCTGCTGGCCGCCGGCGACGACCCTGACAAGCCCATCGTGCCATCGGTCTACGCCGAAGAGGCCAAGCAGGCGGGACTTGAACTGGTCGCCTGGTCCTTTGAGCGCTCGGCACCCTTGACCCGGGATGGCGCCTGGTACCACCAGACCATTGATGACGTGGTAGACAACGATGGCGACAAGATGGTCGCGCTGGACGTCATGGCCAGGGATATCGGCGTAAAGGCAGTGTTCTCGGACTGGCCCGCGGCGGTCACCCTGTACGCCAACTGCATGGCGGACGAGCTGGCGCTCTAGGCTCTCGGCAAGAAGATTAGCGCCCACCACGTAAAAACGGCCGGGTGGCAAGCCACCCGGCCAGAACGCCTTCCGTGGCGTTGGCGCCCCTAACGCCATTCCGAGGGTTCCATCCTAACGACCCTGCCTGGCTGCGGCGCTCCCCCATCGGCGGTACCCAGGCCCCCTCAGACGAGGGGACCAGCAGCGGCACTGCCATCTCGCCAAGTCCATCACCAGCCAGGGGCACTCCCTTGCGGCAAGCCATTCAGGCGAAGGACAAGCCCTGCGCCTCAGCAGTAATGCGGGTGCCGGCACGTCCCGCCACGATGGCCTCGATATCAGCGAGTGCTCCGATCACCGCCGTCTTGCCGCTGGCTCGCACAAACTCACAGGCCGCCTGCACCTTGGGGCCCATGGAGCCGCTAGCGAAGTCGAGTGCTTCCAGGCTGTCAGGATCGGCCTCCGCCACCCGCCGGCTCTGGGGCGTTCCCCACTCCAGATAGACACCGTCAACATCCGTGGCGATGATCAGCAGATCACTGGCGAGCTCTCGAGACAGCAGCGACGAGCACATGTCCTTGTCGATGACGGCCTCGATGCCCTGAAGCTTGCCGTCCTCAGCGTACACGGTGGGAATCCCACCGCCGCCGGCACAGATCACCACCGTGCCCTGCTCGAGAAGCCAGCGCAGTGGGCGAATCTCGAAGATACTTTTGGGCCTGGGACTCGGCACCACCCGGCGATAATGATCACCGTCCTTGGCCATGGCCCAGCCCTTGAGCTCCGCCAGACGGCTGGCCTCTTCCTTCGAGTAGATGGGACCGATCGGCTTGGTAGGATGAGCAAAGGCCGGGTCAGCGGCATCGACTTCCACCTGGGTCAACAGCGAGGCGAACGGCACCTCGCCAGGCAACAGATTGCCCAGCTCCTGCTCGATCATGTAGCCGATCATGCCCTCGGTCTCGGCCCCCAGCACATCCAGCGGGAAGGCATTGTCCTCGTCATAGGCCGCCCCCTGCAGCGCCAGCAGGCCTACCTGGGGCCCGTTGCCGTGGGCAATCACCAGCTCATTGCCCGATGCGATTCGCGCGATCTGCTCACAGGCGATACGAATGTTGGCGCGCTGGGCGTCCCCATTCATGACTTCGCCTCGTCGCAGCAGTGCATTACCGCCAAGCGCTATGGTGATACGCATACGCTACTCTCCCGGTTCAGGTTGGCGAGCGGCACCAGGCCACTCGCCAGGTTCAGCCCAACATCGACGCCAGCGACTCACACATCTCCCAGCGTCGACACCATTACCGCCTTGATGGTGTGCATGCGGTTTTCCGCCTGCTCGAAGGCAATGCAGGCCGGGGATTCGAACACCTCCTCGGTGACTTCAATACCGTTCTTGAGGACCGGATACTGCTCGGCGACCTGACGCCCCACCTTGGTGTCGCAGTTGTGAAAGGCGGGCAGACAGTGCATGAACTTGACCCGGGGGTTGCCCGACGCCGCCAGCAAGGCCTGGTTGACCTGATAGGGCAGCAGCTGGTCGATGCGCTCGGCCCAGGCCTCCACCGGCTCACCCATGGAGACCCACACATCGGTGTGAATGAAGTCGACGCCCTTGACCGCTTCCTGGGGATCTTCGGTCAGGCAGAGTCGTGCCCCACTCTGCTCGGCAAAGCGACGACAGTTGGCCAGGTGCTCTTCATCCGGCCAGAGCGCCCTTGGCGCGGCGATACGCACGTCCATGCCCAGCTTGGCGCCGATCAGCAGCAGCGAGTTGCCCATGTTGTTGCGCGCATCGCCCAGATAGGCGAAGGAGATCTCGTGTAGCGGCTTCTCCGCGTGCTCACGCATGGTCAGCACGTCAGCGATCATCTGGGTCGGGTGGTACTCATCGGTCAGCCCGTTGTACACCGGCACCCCAGAGAAGGCCGCCAGCTCCTCCACCACCTCCTGGCTGAAGCCGCGATACTCGATGGCGTCATACATGCGTCCCAGGACCCGAGCGGTATCACGCATGGACTCCTTGTGACCGATCTGGGACGAGGTCGGGTCGATGTAGGTCACATTGGCGCCCTGGTCATAGGCGGCCACTTCAAACGCACAGCGGGTGCGGGTGGAGGTCTTCTCGAAGATCAGCGCAATGTTCTTGCCCTTCAGCCGCTGGGTCTCGCAGCCGCTGTACTTGGCGCGCTTGAGATCACGGGACAGGTCCAGCAGGTAGCGCAGCTCGCGCTCGGAGTGATGCATCAGTGACAGCAGGTGACGATGGTGGATGTTGAACGCCATGAGTGTCTCCTTGACGGCTGCCTGGCAGCCGTCGATGGGAAGCCAAAAGAGAAAAAGACGGATCCGCTGACGTCAGCGATCGACGTCACAAGCCGGTATCAGTAGTCGACGGCATCGCGGGAAATGGGGCAGGTCATGCAGTGACCGCCACCACGTCCGCGCCCCAGTTCGCTGGCACTGATGGTGATGACCTCGACGCCCGCCTTGCGCAGCAAGGTGTTGGTGTAGGTATTACGGTCATAGCCGACCACCACACCGGGCTCGAGGGCGACCACATTGTTGCCGTCATCCCACTGCTCGCGCTCGGCCTCGTAACTGTCGCCGCCGGTCTCCACCACACGCAGCCTGGGCAGACCAAGGGCCTCGGCCACGACCTCGATGAAGCCTTGATTCTCGCGTCGCACGTCGATGCCACTGGGCTTGCTCTCGTCCGGGCGCAGGCTGAACGGCACGATATCCTTGACCACCTCCGGGAAGACCGTGACCAGATCGCGATCACAGAAGCTGAACACCGTATCCAGATGCATCGCGGCACGAGAACGCGGCAAGCCCGCCACGATGACACGTTCGGCTTCACCCGCCCGGAACAAGGCGCTGGCCACCTGGCCGATGGCCTGATGCGAGGTACGCTCCCCCATACCGATCAACACGACGCCGTTGCCCACCGGCATAACATCGCCACCTTCCAGCGTTGCAGCACCGTGGTCCTGATCAGGGTTGCCGTACCACACCTTGAAGTCGGCGCCGACAAACCTCGGGTTGAAGCGATAGATGGCTGACGTCAGCAAGGTTTCCTGACGTCTGGCCGGCCAGTACATGGGGTTGAGGGTGACACCACCGTAAATCCAGCAGGTGGTATCGCGAGTGAACAGGGTGTTGGGCAACGGCGGCAGCACAAAGCTCGAGCGCCCCAGATAGTCACGGAAGGTCTTGAGGGTCTCGCCACCATGACTCTCGGTGATATCCGCCCAGGACACCCCGCCGATCAGAAAGTCGGCGAGACGCCGAGGCTCAAGGTCGGTCAGCCAGGCGCGAACTTCATCCGCGAGACCATGGCCGACCAGGTTGGAGGTGATCTTGCGGTCCAGAATCCAGCGCACCGCGTCACGATTTTCCAGTGTTTCGGTCAGCAGATTGTGCATCTCGAGCACTTCGACATCACGCTCACGCATCTTGGTCACGAAGTCGAAGTGATCACGCTTCGCCTGATTGGTCCAGAGCACATCATCGAATAACAGCTCGTCGCAATTACTGGGCGTCAGCCTGAGGTGAGCAAGCCCCGGTGAACACACCATGACCTTGCGAAGCTTACCCACTTCCGAGTACACACCCAATCGAGAACCGCCTGTCTTCATCGCTTTTCTCCTTCCCCTATAAACAAGGGAATTCGTATCAGAAAGTCACTCTCCAGAACCTCTTTCACCTACTCTATTCGACTCCCCCTAGAGGCTTAACCACCCCTGATAAAGACCTGCCACTGCCAAGGCAAAAGCACCGACAGTCGCCATAAAAATGATCATCTCGTAGCGCTTGAAGACGGCCTCACCGCGCTCACGCTTAGCCCAGATAAACAGGATCGCGCCTGGCGCGTAGAGAAGCGCCGAGAGCAGCAGATACTGGATACCTCCCGCATACAGAAGCCAAAGGGCATACAGCGTGGCCAAGCCACTGATGCAAGCATCCTTCAGGCGATCTTCCGGGGAGCCCTCGTACCCCTCGCCCTTCAACGTCAGCATGAGGGCATAGGCAGCGGACCATAGGTAAGGCACCAGAATCATCGAGCTGGCGAGATACAAGAGACTGAGATAGGTCGACTCGCTGAGCAGCGTGAGCAGAAGAAACACCTGGATCAGGCCATTGGATAGCCATAGCGCCTTGACCGGCACCTTGTTGACGTTTTCCCTGCTCAAGGCCGCGGGCATGGTGCCGTCACTGGAAGCGGCACGAAGTATCTCGGCGCACAGTAGCGTCCACGACAGCAAGGCTCCCAATAGCGAGATCGCCAAGCCTGCGCTGATCAGGTATCCCCCCCAGGGTCCCACCACATGACTGAGCACCAGCGCCATGGAAGGGTTTTTCAGGCCCGCGAGCTCAGGCTGGGACATGATGCCCATGGACAGGACGTTGACCATGACCAACAGCAGCAGTACGCCGAGAAACCCGAGCACAGTGGCCCGCCCCACATCGCGACGCTCCCGAGCCTTCGAGGAATAGATGCTCGCGCCCTCGACGCCGATGAACACCCACACCGTCACCAGCATCATGTTGCGCACCTGATCCATCACGTTGCCAAGATCAGGGTTGGCCTGCCCCCAGATATCCAGAGTAAAGACGTCCAGCCGAAACCCAATCGACGCCAGCACGATGAACATCACCAGCGGAACCACCTTGGCGACGGTGGTCACGATATTGATATATGCCGCCTGCTGAATGCCCCTCGAGACAAGCCAGTGAACGCTCCATAGCAGCATTGAGGCGCACAGCACCGCGAGCGGCGTATTGCCATCACCGAAAGCGGGAAAGAAGAAACCGAGGGTACTGAAAAGAAGAACGAAATAACTGACATTTCCGAGCCAGGCGCTGATCCAGTAGCCCCAGGCAGAAGAGAAACCAAGGTAGTCGCCGAACCCCGCCTTGGCGTAGGCATAGATACCGGCATCCAGTTCCGGCTTTCGATTGGCCAGCGTCTGAAAGACGAACACCAGCGCCAACATGCCGACCGCCGTAATACTCCATCCGATCAGCATCGCTCCGGGAGACGCACTTGCCGCCATGTTCGGCGGCAGTGAGAAGATTCCTCCACCAATCATCGAACCAACGACCAGCGCAAGCAGTGCACAAAGCCCGAGCTTATGTCTGGGTGTTTCCATGGAGGCTTCCTCGAAGGAAAAAAGTTTGCCGATTCAGCCTACGCTCTTTTTTCTCCGCGATAACGCCCCAAACCGAGGTATTCCCTTCTTCGGTGACTCGTATCAACAGCGTGAAGTAAGACGAATTTATTCGACATCGATCATGAAATGCGGCTCCACAACACATCATTGATCTGCATGCCTGGACGGCAACGATAGCCACCTCATGTGACCACCACTTGGGTCAAGCATTGGGCACTTTCACGAACGTCCACTCCTCTGCCTCAGGACACCATAAAAGAGACACCTGCACCAGAAAGCCGCCCAAAGGACGTCGTGAACAGAACAACACACAGCATGAGAGAACGCGCAGAGAATACGAGAACGCGCCGAGACACGACGAACACGCAGGGAGAAAGCACAGGACAAACGAAAAAGAGGAGTCCGAAGACTCCCCTTTCGAGTGTGCTGGCATGGTGCCCCATCCAGCGTGATGTCCTTTCCGATCAGTCTTGGCCGGTCAGTCCTGCGCCAAATCCGCCTGGCGATAGCCGATCAGGTACAACACGGCATCAAGACCAAGGGTCGAGATACTCTGTCTCGCCTGGGCTCTGACCATGGGCTTGGCCCTGAAGGCAATTCCAAGGCCGGCTGCCGCCAGCATCTTGAGGTCGTTGGCACCATCTCCCACGGCGATGGTCTGCTCCATGGAGATGCCCTCGCGCTGGGCGATCTCGCGCAGCAGCAGCGCCTTGCGATCGGCGTCCACAATCGGCTCACGCACCTCACCGGTGACCTTGCCGTCCTCGATGACCAGCTCATTGGCGTGGATTTCATCGAAGCCGAGGCGTTGCTGGAGATAGCGCGCGAAGTAGGTAAAGCCACCGGACAGGATGGCGGTGCGATAGCCCAAGCGCTTGAGCTGAGCCATCAGTGTCTCGACGCCGTCCATTAACGGCAGCTCAGCGGCGATCTCGGCCAGCACGGACTCATCCAGCCCCTTGAGCTTGGACATGCGCTCGCGGAAGCTCTCCTGGAAGTCCAGTTCACCGCGCATGGCCCGCTCGGTGACCTCCGCCACTTCGTCATAGACACCGTGACGCCTGGCCAGCTCATCGATGACCTCGGCCTTGATCAGGGTCGAATCCATGTCGAAACACACCAGACGACGGTGGGTACGCCAGATCGAGTCCTCCTGCAGCGCGATATCCACCCCGTGGGCCGCGCCCAGGGCCAGGGCCTTCTCGCGCAGCGACTCGAGATCGATCTGTTCGCCGCGTAGCCAGCATTCGACGCAGCTGCCCTGGGCCGGTGCCTCGCCGTCCAGCGGCTCGCGTCCGGACAGGCGATGCATCAACTCCACCGTCAGGCCATGCTCTGCCGTCAGCGCGCCCACTTCGGCCAGGATGCCGGCAGGCAGTCGCGGCGCCAGCAAGGTCATGATCCAGCGCGGCTGACCCGCGGTCTGGCTCCAGCGATGGTACTCCTCGGCGCTGATCTGGATCGCCTGCACATCGAGCCCGAGCTCGTCGCCGGTGTGGGCCAGCGCACCTTCCAGGTCCGCCTCGTGATCCAGCGCCACCAGGGCCTCCAGCGAGACGATGCCAAAGGTCACGCTTTGGTTGATATCGAGAAGTCTTGCCCCGCTGCGGGCCAGCGCCTTGCCAAGTCCGGCCAGCTGGCCAGGACGAGCCTGGCCGGTGGCACGCATCAAGATTCTTCTGGTCATGTAGTCTGTCCTGTAACCTCACCGCCTTGTATGGGGTGGCGACAACGTGAACCCCCACCGAGGATCAGGCCTCGACGCGCTCCAGCCGATCAACCTTTTGCAGACCGCGCGGCAGCTTGCTGCCCCGACGCCCGCGTTCGCCGCGATAGTAGTCGAGTTCGCCATTCTTGAGCGATAGCTTACGTTTGCCAGCATGGACCACCAGGGTATCTCCCGGGGCCAACACGACCAGTCCACGCACGAATTCTTCACGCCGGGCGGCCCGGGCGCCAGGAATGTCGAGCATCTTGTTGCCCTTGCCCTTGGACATCTCCGGCAACTGCTCCAGCGGGAACAGCAGCAGCCGCCCCTCGTTGGATACCGTGGCCACGGTCAGCTCTTCGGCCGCCGGCAGCTCCACCGGGGGCAGCACGTTGCAGCCCTTGGGCAGTGACAGCACCGCCTTGCCGGAGCGATTCTTGCCGGTTAGGTCCTCGAGTCGCGCAACAAAGCCATAGCCGCCGTCGGAGGCCAGCAGGTAGCGGGAGTCGCCGGGAGCCAGCATGACCCCGGCCATATGCGCACCGGCCACCACGTTGACCTTGCCGGTCACCGGTTCGCCCTGGCCACGGGCGCTGGGCAACTGATGGGCCGGCAAGGTGTAGGCACGGCCGGTATCGTCCAGCAGTACCAGCGGCTGGTTGGTCTTGCCCCGGGCGGCCAGATGGAAGGCATCTCCCGCCTTGTAGGACAAGCCAGCCGGATCGATATCGTGGCCCTTGGCCGCGCGAATCCAGCCCTTCTCGGACAGCACCACGGTGACCGGGTCGGCACCGACCAGCTCGACTTCGGACAGCGCCTTGGCTTCGCCACGCTCGACGATGGGCGAGCGACGCTCATCGCCGTGTTCTTCCGCCGCCTGTCTGAGCTCCTGCTCAATCAGATCGGTCATGGCCTCGTCGCTGCCCAGCAGCTCCTCGAGCCGCTTGCGCTCCGCCTCGAGCTCACTCTGCTCGGTGCGGATCTTCATTTCCTCCAGCTTGGCCAGATGACGCAGGCGCAGCTCCAGGATGGCCTCGGCCTGACGGTCGCTGAGACCGAAGGCCTCGATCAGGGCGCTCTTGGGCTCATCCTCTTCACGGATGATCCGGATCACCTCATCGATATTGAGGTAGGCGATCAACAGACCTTCCAGCAGGTGCAGGCGATCGTTGACCTTGCCCAGCCGATGCTCCAACCGCCGGCGTACCGTGGTACGGCGGAAATCGAGCCATTCGCCCAAAAGCTCCGGCAGTGGCATCACCCGCGGACGGCCGTCGAGACCGATCACGTTGAGGTTGACCCTGACGTTCTTCTCGAGGTCGGTGGTGGCAAACAGGTGCGCCATCATCGCCTCGATGTCGACCCGATTGGAGCGGGGCTCGATCACCAGACGGGTCGGCTCCTCATGGGTAGACTCATCGCGCAGGTCGGCCACCATCGGCAGCTTCTTGGCCTGCATCTGGGCAGCGATCTGCTCGAGCACCTTGGCCCCGCTGACCTGATACGGCAGCGCGGTGATGATGACCTGGCTTTCTTCCTTGTCGAACTCGTAGCGGGCGCGCATCTTGACGCTGCCACGGCCACTTTCGTAGATCTTTCTGAGATCGGCGCGGGGAGTGATGATCTCCGCCTGGGTGGGAAAGTCCGGTCCCGGCAGGTGCGCCATCAGATCCGCCGTCGTCACCGAGGGGTTACGCAGCACCTGGCAGGTGGCCTCGACCACCTCGCGCACGTTATGGGGCGGAATATCCGTGGCCATACCTACGGCAATCCCGGTGCCGCCATTGAGCAGCACGTGGGGCAGCCGTGCCGGCAGCACCACCGGCTCATTCATGGTGCCATCGAAGTTGGGCGCCCAGTCCACGGTGCCCTGACCCAGCTCACTGAGCAGCACCTCAGCAAACTTCGACAGCCTGGCTTCGGTGTAGCGCATCGCCGCGAAGGACTTGGGATCGTCTGGGCTGCCCCAGTTGCCCTGGCCATCGACCAGCGGATAGCGATAGCTGAACGGCTGCGCCATCAGCACCATGGCTTCATAGCAGGCGCTATCGCCATGGGGATGAAACTTACCCAGCACGTCACCGACGGTACGCGCAGACTTCTTGTACTTGGCATTGGCGTTCAGCGACAGTTCACGCATGGCGTAGACGATGCGCCGCTGTACCGGCTTCATGCCGTCGCCAATATGGGGCAATGCCCGGTCGAGAATGACGTACATCGAATAGTCGAGGTAGGCCTTCTCGGTGTATTCGCGCAGGGACAGTCGCTCGACGTCGCCCTCCGCCACCTCAATGTCCAGAGTCATGTTCCCTCGTTCTCATCCTGGTCGCCGCATGCGACGACATGGTATTCCCAGGCGCAACCGGCGCCGCCCGCTCTGCCTCGGCCGGATCAGACGTCGATATCGGCCAGGTTGCCGTAGTCTTCAAGCCAGCTCTTGCGGTCCGAGGCGCGCTTCTTGGCCAGCAGCATGTCCATCATCTCCAGCGTGCCGTCGCCATCTTCCCGGGTCAGCTGCACCAGGCGGCGCGTCTCTGGCGCCATGGTCGTCTCGCGCAGCTGCAGCGGACTCATCTCACCCAGGCCCTTGAAGCGCTGAACATTGGGTGTCCCGCGCTTGCCTTCCAGAGAACGCAGAATGGCGGCCTTCTCGCTCTCGTCCAGGGCGTAGAAGACCTCCTTGCCCAGATCGATGCGGTACAGCGGCGGCATGGCGACAAACACATGGCCTGCGTCGACCAGCGAGGGGAAGTGGCGCACGAACAGCGCGCACAGCAGTGTGGCGATGTGCAGCCCGTCAGAGTCAGCGTCGGCGAGGATGCAGATCTTGTGATAGCGCAGCTTGGACAGGTCAGCGCTGGCCGGGTCGGCACCGATGGCCACGGCAATGTCGTGGACCTCCTGGGAGCCGTAGATATCATGGGAGTCGACCTCCCAGGTATTAAGGATCTTGCCGCGCAACGGCAGGATCGCCTGGGACTCGCGGTTGCGTGCCTGCTTGGCGCTGCCGCCGGCGCTGTCGCCCTCGACCAGGAATAGCTCGCTCATGGCAGGGTCCTGACCGCTGCAGTCGGCCAGCTTTCCGGGCAGTGCAGGACCAGAGGTCACCTTCTTGCGGGCCACCTTCTTGGAGCTCTTCTGGCGCCGCTGAGCCGCGCTGATGACCAGCTCGGCCAAGGCCTCTGCCTGATCCACATGGTGGTTGAGCCACAGCGAGAAGGCGTCCTTGACCACCCCGGACACGAAGCCCGCCACGGTGCGCGACGACAGCCGCTCCTTGGTCTGTCCGGCGAACTGCGGATCCAGCATCTTCACCGACAGCACGTAGGCGACGCGCTCCCACAGATCTTCGGCGGTCAGCTTGACGCCACGGGGCAGCAGGCTGCGGTACTCGCAGAATTCCTTAAGCGCGTCGAGCAGGCCGGAGCGCAACCCATTCACATGGGTGCCCCCCTGGGCGGTGGGGATCAGGTTGACGTAGCTTTCCATCAACGAGTCGCCGCCTTCGGGAAGCCACTGGATAGCCCAGTCCACCGCCTGCTCGTCGTCGGCAAAGTGACCGACGAAGGGCGAGCTTGGCAGGACCTCGTAGCCGTCCGTGGTCTGGGCCAGGTAGTCGCGCAGACCGTCCTCGAATTGCCAGGTGGTGGCGGTGCCATCGGCCTCGACCAGCTCCACCTTGAGCCCGGGGCACAGCACTGCCTTGGCGCGCAGCAGGTGCTTGAGGCGGCCCACGGCCAGATTGGGACTATCGAAATAGCTGACGTCCGGCCAGAATCGCACCACCGTGCCCTTGGCCCGCTTGGCCGCAGTACCGATGACGTGCAGATCCTCGACCTTGTCGCCGTGCTCGAAGGCCATGGCGTGGCGCTCGCCATCGCGCAGCACTTCCACTTCCAGGCGCCTGGACAGGGCGTTGACCACGGATACCCCTACACCGTGAAGACCGCCGGAAAAGCGATAGCTCGATGAGGAGAACTTACCGCCTGCGTGCAGGCGCGTCATGATCAGCTCGATCCCCGACACTCCGTGCTCGGGGTGCACGTCGATGGGCATGCCACGACCGTTGTCCGACACCTCGATGCCGCCATCATCGCGCACCACCACGCGAATCTCGTTGGCGTGCTCGGCGAGGGCCTCGTCGACACTGTTGTCGATGACCTCCTGCACCAGGTGATTCGGGCGGGAGGTGTCGGTGTACATGCCGGGGCGCTTGCGAACGGGCTCCAGCCCGGAAAGCACCTCGATCGAACTGGCACTGTATTGGGTCATGCGTGGTCCATCATCAGGATGACTGGAATCGTCTCTTTTCTGCCTTGGCGCCAGTCGCGAGGGCCTGCGCCTAATCCATCACCGGCGCCATCACGCCTGGTTCAAGGCGATGCCCGGCGTGGGCGAACACCGCTGGCAGGTAATCGGCCAGGGCATTGAAGCCGTGCTCCCCTCCGGGATGCAGCACCGCTCTGGCGCCGCGATAGGCCTCGAACGCATCGTGACTGTTCAATGTCTCGTCCTGGGTCACCAGCAGCAGCAGGTAACGCCATGGGGTCACGCTCTCGGGCGTCAGCTGGGCCACCTGGTCACGATGCCCCTGCTCGACCACGAAGCGTTCTCCGGTGTAGGCGTTCACAAAGTTCTGGCCCAGCATAGTATCGACCAGCCGCGCCGGGCGCACCGCCGGATTGACCAATACCGCCTTGAGCCCGTGTCGCTCGGCCAATATCGTGGCCAGAAAGCCACCCATGGAACTGCCCATGACCAGCGGCTGCGGCCCAAGACGCGACATCAAGGACTCACCCAGCGCCAGCGCATCGACGGCACGCGACGGCAGATCCGGGGTCTCGCAGGGCAGGTCCAGTGCGTCGCAGGCGGCCTTGACCAGGCGTGCCTTTGGCGACGCCCCGGCGCTATTGAACCCGTGCAGGTACAAGATGCCGGTGGCGACTGGCGACGTCTGAGGCGTCATGGGGCTCAGCATAACGGAAAACCTGTATAAATGGCCAGTTTGCTGACAGGACCGCCCCGCTGACCCACTGCGGGAGGCAGGGAGCCAGCGGGAACTGTCATCGCTTCAGCGCTCCCGCGAGGCCTGCCAGGTTGCCTCGATCAGGCCTCGGGTGGAATCGTCCATATCATCAAGACCCTGACGGCCTTCAATGATGTCACGGGTCTCGTTGGCGATCTTCTTGCCCAGTTCAACGCCCCACTGGTCGAAGGGGTTGATGCCCCAGATGGTCGCCTGCACAAACACCTTGTGCTCGTACAGCGCAATCAAGGCGCCCAGGGTCTCCGGCGTCAACCGCTCCAGCAGCAAGGTGGTCGAGGGCTGATTGCCACGATAACGCTTGTGCTCGGGCCGTGGGCCGTCCTCGGCAATGGCGTCATCACCCAGCATCAACACGCGCGACTGGGCAAAGCAGTTGGCCAGAGTCAGGCGGTGCTGACCCATCAGGTGCTCACGGGTGGCCGGATCCTCGACATCCTCGTAGCGCGCCAGGGGCGCAATGAAGTCACACTCCACCGCCTGGGTGCCCTGGTGCAGCAACTGGTAGAACGCATGCTGGGCGTTGGGACCGAGCTGTCCCCACAGCACCGGGCAGGTGGAATAGTCCACCGTGTCACCGTCATTGGTGACCGACTTGCCGTTGGACTCCATCTCAAGCTGTTCGAGATAGGCGGCGAAGTACTCCAGTCGGCCGTCGTAGGGCAAGATCGAGTGGGCGCGGATGTCCAGGAAGTTGTTATTCCAGATACCGGCCAGGGCCAGCAGCACCGGCAGATTGTCGGCCAAGGGCGCCTTCTGGAAATGCACGTCCATGGTATGGGCACCGGCCAACAGCGCACGGAAGCCCTCCATCCCGATCACCAGTGCGATGGGCAGGCCAATGCCCCCCCACAGCGAGTAGCGCCCGCCGACCCACTCCCAGAATTCGAGCTGGTGGTCACAGGCGATGCCCCACTCGGCCATCTTCTCGGGACTGGCGGATACGCCGATGAAGTGCTGACGCAGTACCAGCTCATGGTCGACGCCTTCCTGGCGCGAGCCCACCAGCCGGGACAGCAGCCAGTCCCGCGCCGTATTGGCGTTGGACAGGGTGTCGATCGTGGTGAACGATTTTGACGACAGCACGAATAGCGTGGTTTCAGGATCGAAGCGCGTCAGGTAGTCGACCAGCTGCGAGCCGTCCATGGTCGAGGCGAAATGGACCTCCACCGGATGAGTCCCCTGAGGACGATAGTCGGCCAGGGCGTGGGTCACCATCAGCGGCCCGAGGTCGGAGCCGCCCACCCCCAGGTTGACCACATCACGAATCGGCTTGCCGGTGGCGCCGCGCCACTGCCCCGAGTGGAAGCGCTCGACCATGGTGGCCATCTTGTCCAGGGTGGCATGCACCGCCGGCACCAGGTCTTCCCCCTCGACCACCAGCGACGCATCGGCGGGCAGGCGCAAGGCGGTATGCAAGGCAGGCCGATCCTCGCTGATATTGACCTTCTCGCCGGCCAGCAGACGCTGAGTGGCTGCCGGCACCCCTGCCTCCTCGGCCAGGTGCAGCAAATCCGCGAGGGTGTCCTGATCCCAACGCTGCTTTGACAGGTCCAGCTTGAGGCCAGCCGCTTCCCGGCTGAAGGTGGCGAAACGCTCCTGGTCCTGACGGAACATGTCGCACAGGTGGCGCTGTCCCACCTGTTGGGCCTTGTCCTGCAGGGACCGCCAGGCCTGGGTTTGGTCGATCGTCGGCATCTATCCTCTCCTTGGGCATAGTCTGGGGAGCGGCAGCCTTGGCTGCATCCATGTCACGTCTGCGACGGTTCCCCAGGTCAAAGGTGTAACGGGTCAGCGACGGCAGCTGCCTCATCGTGCAGCGCGGGCCCAGGACGCGTACAATCACAGCCCCCGAGCCCGACAACACTGGCAATCCATGAGTGACGCATCTTACCGTGACGCCATCTTTTCCACACCCCTGGACAAGGTAGCGCGCTTTTCGTTCGACGAGCGTGTCGTCGCCTGCTTCCCCGACATGATCCGCAGGTCCGTTCCCGGCTATGGCCAGATCCTTGGCATGCTGGGCGTGCTGGCCGAGCGCCATCTACGCCACGGCGCCCACGTCTACGACCTTGGCTGCTCGCTGGGCGCCGTAGGCCTGGCGCTGGCCGGCCAGCTTCCGCGGGACGCCTTCACCCTGACCGGTATCGACCTGTCCCCGGCCATGGTGGAACGGGCACGTCAGACCCTGGCAGAGGAGTGTCCCGAGCACGCCATCGAGGTCATCGAAGGGGACATCCGTCACATCGATTACCGCCCCAGCGGCATGATCGTGCTCAATTTCACGCTGCAGTTCCTGGCACCGGAAGATCGCAACGACCTGCTGGCACGGCTGTATCAGGCGCTGGAGCCCGGCGGCGTGCTGGTGCTGTCGGAAAAGATCAAGTCCGGCGACGAGCAGGACAACGCCTGGCTGGTGGAGCGCTACCATGATTTCAAGCGGGCCAACGGCTACAGCGACATGGAAATCAGCCAGAAACGCAACGCCCTCGAGAACGTGCTGATTCCCGATACCCTTGAGCAGCATCATCAGCGCCTGGCGGATGCCGGCTTCGGCCGCTCGCTGACCTGGTTTCAGTACCTGAACTTCGCCTCCATGATTGCCTTCAAGGAGGCTTGAGTGATCCCCGAGCATCAGCGTGATCTGTATCGCGCCTTCCTTGAACACTCCTTTCGCCATGCCGGCATGGGCACTTGGCTTGCCAGACTGCCCGAACAGTTTGCCAGCGGTCTGGACCGTCAGCGTCATGGTGACCTTCCCGCCTGGGAAAAGGCCGTGGCCAAGCTCCCGGCGCTACCGGACAAGCGCCAGGTCCACCTTGACCAGGACACCGTCGAGGTATCGCTTGAGCTGGATGAGAGCCGTAAGCGTCAAAGCGAGAACCTGCTTCGGGCGCTGATCCCTTGGCGCAAGGGGCCCTACCGGCTGGCTGGCATCACCATCGATACCGAATGGCGCTCGGACTGGAAATGGCAGCGCCTGGCGCCGCACCTGGCACCGCTGCGGGGCCGCAAGGTGCTCGACGTCGGTGGAGGCAATGGCTACCACGCCTGGCGCATGGCCGGGGCCGGGGCCGACTTCGTGCTGGTCATTGATCCATCGCCGCGCTTCTACTGGCAGTTCCAGGCCGTCAAGCACTTCGTCGGCGAGGCCGATGGCGGACGCACCCATTTCCTGCCGGTCGGTATCGAAGACGTCCCTGATCGGCTCGGCTTCTTCGACACGGTGTTTTCCATGGGCGTGCTGTACCACCGTCCATCACCGCTGGAGCACCTGATACAGCTACGGGATGCCCTGCGTCGCGGTGGCGAGCTGGTGCTGGAAACCCTGGTGGTCGAGGGCGATGAAACCCGCGTGCTGGTGCCGGGAGACCGCTACGCCGCGATGCCCAACGTCTACTTCCTGCCGTCGTCCAAGGCCTTGGTTGGCTGGCTTGAAAAGGTCGGATTCTGTGACGTGCGCGTTGTCGATGAGGGCCCCACCAGCCTGGACGAACAGCGCGCGACGGACTGGATGACCTTTCAATCACTGAATGATTTTCTTGATCCAGAGAACCCCCAACTCACCCGAGAGGGACATCCGGCACCACGGCGTGCGGTGATCATCGCCACCCGGCCAGCATGACCGACGGCAAGACGCCCTGCCGAGTCTATCGGCAGGGCGTCGTCATGCAGCACGCCATCGCGACTGCAGGTGTCAGACGAAGTCCAGCACCATGAAATGAGGGTTGTCGACCAGCACCTCCATGCGGGTGATGTCATCGAGCACCACCAGCCGGTCACCTCCTTCGGTGCGCAGCGACAAGCACTCCTCATGGTCCTCGTTGAACGAGGTGTCTACCGCTTCCCCCTGTTTTTCGACCCCACCCTTCAAGGAAAGCTTGACCGGAAAATGGTACAAGCAAGCAAGTTCAATATTATCGTAGAGATGGCAAGCCACCATGCTCATGCCCTCCCCTGTTGATCAACTCACTCAGGTGTTCACTCACCTAGGTAACAACTCACCTAGCTATCAACTCGCCTAAGTATTAACTCACCAGTGTCGAGATCTGTGGATCACGTTGAGATTGCCGATATGCGTCGCCCTGTCGATGCCGTGACATGTGACATATCTCACATGCGAGGCATCCTGCCTTTGGTCTAGCCCAGATACCAGCGCGGCACCATTTGGCTGCACAAACCGCGTTAGTTTCACCGAAAAGCACGAGCCTTGCCGCTCAGAAAGAGCGCTGGTATTGCGCCAGTTCGAGCTACCATTCCTGATCCAGCGGATGCTTCCATCGGCTATCCAGAACGGGCATCCAGAACGGCCATCCCCGCACATAACAAAGGCTCCTGCGTCAGCACGCAGGAGCCTTATTCGCACTGCCTTGACGGCGTCAGCGGTTCAGCAGGTCACGTACATCCTTGGCTTCCCAGTGGGGGAAGTACTTGCGAACCAGGGCGTTAAGCTCCAGCTCGAAACCTGCCCAGTCGACTTCCCCGACAGACGCACCCTCGGCACTGGCGGCACCCCGAATCATGCCGGCGCCGACGGTGACGTTGGTCAGACGATCGATGACGATAAAGCTGCCGGTGCCGGCAATCTTCGCATAGTCATCGATGGGCACTTCGGCTGTCAGCGCTACCCGGCAGCGAGCGATGGCATTGAGCTCAAGCTGCTGCGCCTGGTGACGCTCCAGGGTGTTGACGTCGACCTGGTAGTGAATCGCCTCGACCTGTCCGGACACGGCACGCCCGGCCATGCGGATATCGTATTGGCGACCAGGCACCAGCGCGTCGTCATGCATCCACACGATATCGGCGTCGAAGGCACTCGACAGGGTGATGTCGGCATCGGCTGCCACCAGCCAGTCGCCACGAGAGATATCGATCTCGTCTTCCAGGGTCACGGTGATCGCCTGCCCCGGATAGGCGTCATCCAGGTCGCCGTCGAAGGTCACGATGCGCTCGACCTTGCTGAGCTTGTTGGACGGCAACACCTTGACCGACTGGCCAGGGCGCAGGATGCCCGCCTCCAGGGTGCCCGCATACCCCCGGAAATCGAGATTCGGACGATTGACGTACTGCACCGGGAAACGCAGGTCACTTAGGTTCTGGTCGCGGCTGACTTCCACCGTTTCCAGCAGTTCGAGCAGGGCCGGGCCCTGGTACCAGTTCAGGTTGTCACCGCGCTCGACCACGTTGTCGCCCTTGAGGGCAGACAGCGGTACGAAACGAATGTCCGACGCCGACAGCTGCTCGGCAAAGGCCCGATACTCGGCGACGATCTCGTCGAAGCGCTCCTCGGCGTAGTCGACCAGGTCCATCTTGTTGACCGCGATGACCAGGTGCTGAATGCCCAGCAGGTCAGCGATAAAGCTGTGGCGACGGGTCTGGGTCTGCACCCCGTAACGGGCGTCGATCAGAATCACCGCCAGGCCCGCGGTGGATGCACCGGTGGCCATGTTGCGGGTGTACTGCTCGTGCCCCGGGGTGTCGGCAATGATGAACTTGCGCTTGTCGGTGGAAAAGAAGCGATAGGCCACATCGATGGTGATGCCCTGTTCGCGCTCCGACTGCAGACCATCGACCAGCAGCGCCAGATCCACCTCCTCGCCGGTGGTGCCCTTGGTCTTGGAGGCCTGGGTGATGGCCGCCAACTGGTCATCGAAGATCATCTTGGAATCGTGCAGCAGGCGACCGATCAGGGTCGACTTGCCGTCATCGACGCTGCCGCAGGTGATGAACCTGAGGAGGTCCTTGTTTTCGTGCTCGTGCAGATACTGCTCGATGTTGTCAGCAATCAGACTGGACTGGTGAGACATGCTGTACCCCTATGGGTGACCCGACGTCGCGCTGGACGTCCGGCCCTTGATCTGTCATCTGCGTCCTTGTCCCCGGTCACTGTCGGCCGGGGCAAGGCGCGTGGCTGCGTGCGGTCGGTGCCGTCGTCAGAAGTAGCCTTCGCGCTTCTTCTTCTCCATGGAGCCGGCCTGATCGTGGTCGATGGCGCGGCCGGAGCGCTCGCTGGTACGGGTCAGCAGCATCTCCTGGATGATCTCAGGCAGGGTCTGGGCCTTTGACTCCACCGCACCGGTCAGCGGGTAGCAGCCCAGGGTCCTGAAGCGCACCCACTTTTCCTCGGGCTGCTCGCCCTCGGCCAGGGGCATGCGGTCGTCGTCGACCATGATCTGCATGCCGTCACGCTCGACCACCGGACGCGGGGCCGAAAAGTACAGCGGCACGATGTCGATGTTTTCGAGATAGATGTACTGCCAGATGTCCAGCTCGGTCCAGTTGGACAGCGGGAAAGCGCGAATCGACTCGCCCTTGTTGATGCGAGCGTTGTACAGGTTCCAGAGCTCGGGGCGCTGATTCTTGGGGTCCCAGCGGTGATGCTTGTCACGGAACGAGAACACGCGCTCCTTGGCCCGGCTGGCCTCTTCATCACGGCGGGCGCCACCGAAGGCAGCGTCGAACCCGTACTTGTCCAGCGCCTGCTTCAGCGCCTGGGTCTTCATCACGTCGGTGTAACCGCTGGACCCATGGTCGAACGGGTTGATCCCGGCAGCCTTGCCTTCCTGGTTGGTATGGACGATCAGCTCCATGCCCGCCTCTTCGGCCATGCGGTCACGAAAGGCGATCATCTCGCGGAACTTCCAGGTGGTGTCCACGTGCATCAACGGAAACGGCGGCGGCCCCGGATAGAAGGCCTTGCGCGCCAGGTGCAGCATCACCGAAGAATCCTTGCCGATCGAGTACAGCATCACCGGGTTGGAAAACTCGGCGGCCACCTCACGGATAATGTGGATGGACTCGGCCTCAAGCTGCTTGAGGTGAGTCAGTCGCTTCGGCGTAAGAGAAGCCTGAGCGGCTCTCTCGCGGGCTGGTGCGGAAAGGCTGGTCATGACCGGGACACCTCGCATGACGGAAATAAGGAAGATGCCAGCGAGGATACTGCGAAGGGAATAATAACGTAAAAGAATTAATAACTATCTTTTTAGAACCATAAGAACTTTTGCCCGTACGCGCTCAACGACCATCTGCGCCCAATGACCTAATACGCCCAACGACCCTCTGCGCCCAACGACCCTCTGCGCCCAACGACCATCAGTGCCCAAGCAAGCGACACTGGACGTGGGCGCAGGTATGTCAGCAGCGCTTGGCTACAGCTCGACCCGTTCCACCCAGGTCAGCCACTCCCCCCCTCGCTTCAGGTCCACCACGCGATAGCCTGGCCGGGACGCCTCATCCACAGCGAACTCATCGCTGCCAGGCAGAAACTGATCCGAGGTAGCCGGACAGGCATACACCTCTACCTGACCATCAGGCAGTGCCCTGGTGCCATGGAAGGCCTGGTGCACATGACCGCACAGGACCATCTTTACCTGCGGATATCGTCCCACCACGTCCCAGAAGTCATCGGCATCCTCAAGCCCCAGGGCGTCGATCCAGGCACTGCCCACGACCATGGGGGGATGGTGCATGACGATCACGGTGGGACGAAGCTCCTGGCCTAGACGCTGATCGAGCGCAGCCAGGGCATCTTCGCCCACCCGGCCGCTGGCCTCGCCCGGTATCTGGGTGTTGAGCTTGAGCACTCGCCAGGCTCCCGCGTCGACCTCTGCCAGCACCTCTCGCTCTGCACTCATCAGCGCCAGATCATCATGATTGCCGGGCAGCCAGAACCACGGACAGTCCAGCGCTGCCAGACGCTCTGTGGCCAGGCGGTACGCGCCTTCGGATTCGTCCTGGGCGATGTCACCGGTCACCATCACCAGGTCTGGCCGGTCCAGATCCACTGCGGCGATGACCGCCTCGAGCTGGCGAGCGGGCAGGCCCCGTCGGGAGCGAGCCATGGGATCGGCATATAAGTGGCAATCGCTAAGCTGGATCAAACGCATGGCAGTGTCTCGACAGCCCAAACCAAGGAAAGCCCTCCGCCAGGAGGGCCAGCGCAGGGTCAGGGTATCGCAGACAGCGTCGAGCGCAAGCGATCGAGATCAGAGGTTGGGCCCGGAGCTGTGGTCAGGGCAGCTGAGGAAGGTCCAGGGAGTGGCCATGGGCCAAGCCGTGATCCAGCCATTCGCCGAGGAAGCGATTGATCTGCAGCTTTTCATCCGGCTGATGCATGTGCGCGTTGGGATAGCGATAGCGCCCATCGAAATGCCGCCGACGCTGAAAGTCGGTGACTTCTGCCATGCGCACGTCGTGGTACAGGTGCACCCGCATGCGCGGGCTGTCGATGACGCTGTCGAGAACGCCTTCCTGGGTCACGCGAACAATGGTGGTGTAAGGAGCCAACTCTTCGACGTGCAGACGCAGCGCGCCCAAGCGCCGCTCACCATTACGCAGCTCGACGTCGCGAATCTCGCCCTCCTCCAGGTCACCCAGAAGCCGAGACAGACGGATGTAATTGGCGGTGCACTCGCTTTGCAGGGTGCGCAAGTCCGTTACATAAGCGCTGCGATGGGTCACGTTACCTCCTTGCTCTCAACGATGCGCGTTCGGCAGCCAACCAATGGAAACCGATCAGGCACATGGCGTTATCGAGTCGTCCCTGGCCGAGAAGTTCCCAGGCCCGCTGGAAGGGCAACACATGCACGCGAATATCTTCATGCTCTTCATCAAGGCCATGCACCCCGCCCAGCCCACGGGTGTCGACCAGCCCGCAGAACAGCGTCACGCGTTCGTCGCAGGCACCAGGACTAGGATAGTAGCTATGCAGCAGGATGAGGTCACCGACCTCGCAGCCCGCCTCTTCCAACGCTTCGCGACGAGCCACATCTTCCAGCGACTCATCCTTGTCGACCAGTCCGGCCACGCATTCCAGCTTCCACGGGGTGTGGGGGTCTTGCAGCGCTCCCGCGCGAATCTGCTCCACCAGCACCACGCTGTCGCGCTCGGGATCATAAAGCATGACGCCCACCGCATCGTGACGACTGTGGACTTCCCTCACCACGGGCTCGCTCCAGCCGCCTTCGAACTTGCGATGGCGGTAGGTCAGCTTGTCCAGGCGGAAGAATCCCTGGTACAGGCAGTCCCGTGACACCAGCTCGACATCCTGAACGGTGAAGGGGGCATCAATGTGGCTCGTTTCCGGCATGGGGGCCTCCGCTGACAGATCGGCCCATTATCCGGATCGGTCATGGGCCCCACAAGGCGAGTCCAGGTGGGGCCTCCTGTCAAGGCGGAAAACAACAGGGAAGTCGGCGGGGTTCAGAGCTCGTTGAGCAGTGCGCGCGCCTCGGCCTTGAGCGCCTGGTCCGAGGCCTCGCGACCGGCGCGAACCGCGCCATTGATGGCCTTTTCGGCGTGCTGGCGGGCCTCGGCGTCGCGGCCTTCATCGGCCAGGTAGGCGGCATAGTAGTAGTTGACGTCCACCCCACCCGGGCGAATCGCCAGCGCGCGCTTGAACATCTCCTCGGCCTTGTCGTCATCGCCAAAGGCGACCGGCCAGCCCGGCGCGCGGTCGTACAGTGCTCCCAGGGTCACGTAGGCCGAGCCTTCGAGGCCGTTGGCATCCAGTGCGATGGCCCGCTCCAGCGCGCGGCGCGCTGCCTTGGCGTTGTCCAGCGCACCGAGCCCGCCCTTGGCCTTGGCCAGCGACGCCTCGATGATGCCCTCCCACACCAGCAGTTCGCTGACGTTGGGATTGGCCGAACTCAACGCCCGGGCCTCGGCGGCCAGCGCCGTCAACGGGGCTTCCTGGGCCGACAGGGCGCTCGAGGTGGTAACGCTCTCCCAGCGATTCTTAATCTGGTCGAGCTCACCCTGCCAGGCCAGCGCCACACCACTGGCGAGGCAAGCGGACAGGGTGACAAGCGTCAGCGCCGTTGTGGCCAGCAGCCGACGCGGACGTTGGCGCAAGGACACGGATGGAACATCAGGCGAGGTGGAAAACAGAGTTCGTGACATTTGGCGGCTCCGGATACTGTTATTGTGATGCACCCTGGTGCTGGGTGGTCATGGTGGGCGGCCGAACTGAGCGATCAGGCCCAGCATTCAGGCCGAGCACTGACCGGCTGGGGTGTAGCCCGATACGAGAAACCACATCGCGTTCTGGCGCCCTCCTCGAAATGTAACGAACGTTTGATTTATTCGCCAGTCGCATTCTGGCTGAACGCTCACTGCATCGCTCTCCCGGCCTTTCCCCACCACCCAAGGCGCTTGCGCGGCGGCCCAAGTCGCGGCACCCTCGTGGACCTTGTCTGTTTCAACGACTCACCGAGGATCGCCATGAAAGGCCGCAACATGACACGTTGGCGTGACCCGGCCAAGGACCCGCGCCAGGAACCCAAGAGCAACCTGATCACTCAGGAAGGCGCTGATCGCCTCAGGGGAATCCTTGACCACCTGAGCCGGGTCAAGCGACCACAGCTGTCGGCCAAGGTGGGGGAAGCGGCAGCGCTGGGGGACCGCAGCGAAAACGCCGACTACACCTATAACAAGAAGGAGTTGAACCGCGTCATCGGGCGCATTCGCTACCTGACCAAGCGCCTGGACGAGCTGCAGGTCATCGACCGACTTCCCGCCGACACCGACCGGGTGTTCTTCGGTGCCTTCGTCACCCTGGAGGACGAAGACGGCGAAGAGATGTCGCTGCGCATCGTCGGCCACGACGAGACCGATACCAGCAAGCGCTGGATCAGCGTAGATGCGCCCTTGGCCAAGGCCCTGCTGGGCAAGTCACTGGATGACGAGGTGACGGTGGCCGCGCCGGGCGGCGAGACCACCTGGTTGATCACCGAGATTCACTACCGCGCGCCAGGCAAGACCGCCGGCCGCTGACCGAAGCTCACAGGCGCTTCAGCGACGCACCGCGCGGTACACGCGAAAGCGTCCGTTGTCGGCCAGGATCTCGAAGCTACCGAAGGCCCGCTCAAGAGGGTCTGCATAGGGCAAGAAGGCGTTGGCCACGAGGATCAGCTGGCCGCCAGCATCGAGATGGTCCGGCGCCTGCTGAATCAACCGGGCCGCCGGGCCGTAGTCGATGGACCGCTCCTGGTGAAAGGGCGGGTTACTGACAATCGCTGTGAAGCGCTGGCCGTCCAGCGCCGAATAGACATCGCTTTCCAGCACCTCCCCCGTCAGCCCATTGGCCTTGAGCGTGCGCCGCGTGGCTTCTGCCGCAAAGGCGCTGACATCCACCGCCGTGACATCACGCCCCAGCTGCGCCATCCAGGCCGCCAGAATGCCGTCACCGCAGCCCATGTCCAGCACCTTGCCCTGGGGTAGCTGCTGCTCCAGCTGTTCGATCAGCAGTTGCGTGCCCTCATCAAACTTGCCGTGGCCAAACACCCCCGGATGACTCGACAGCTGCAGGCCCGCCGCCTCGAACGAGGTCCAGACCGCTTCAGGGTCCAGCGCCAGTGCGCTGGTGCGCGTCTCGAACAGCGAGCAGCGGCGTGCACTGTCGAGCTTGCGACAGCCCATGCCCAGCGCCGCCAGGACCTTGAGCACTCGCTTGATGCCCCCCTGGTGCTCCCCCACCAGCTGCAGCGGCGTGCCCTCGGGCAGGGTCCGGCACAACCACAGCAGCCACCATTCTCCCAAGGCGTGTGCCTTCGGCCAGAACAGTACCGCCCCCGGGGGTGACGCAGGCTCCGTACTGAAGGGCGACAGCGCCGAACGCTGGCGCGCTTCCCAGGCAGCCCGTACCGAGACGTCAGCGCTGACCAGACAGCCCTCCCCGGCCTCCAGCCAGCTATCTCGCGGCGGCGCGACCCACCACCAGCCACGATAGTCCGCGTCTTGACGCTCAAGCAGCTGGCATACAGCAGTGTCGGCACTCATGGTGTTATCTCCTGACGCTTGGCGTCTGCCGGCAAGGGGCGGCGAAAGGTGTAAAGCAGATAGCGCCCCAGGCGCCAGTGTGGATCCATCTGGCAATAGCGGTGTTCCAGCGCCACCAGCTTTTCCAACTCTCGATCGTCCTGCGGGGGGCGACGTAGATAGTCGTGGAACACCCGGATACCGGCCACGTCCTGACAGACAAGCCCTTCCTGCTCGGCCCAGTCGGTGACCTGAGCATGGGTCAGGGGAGAAATCGGTGTCAGCCGCTGGCGTTGGCCCTTGCCTTCCAGGCGATCTTCCAGCGCCTTGTCCAGGTTGCCCTTGACCACATTGGACAGCCTCAGCGCGTCGCGATTGAACACCATCAGTGACAGCTGGCCGCCTGGGGCTAACAACGAGGCCAGGTGAGAGATCGCCTCGCGAGGGTTGCCCAACCATTCCAGCACCGCGTGACATACCACCAGGGGCCAGGGACCCGGCACCTCGCTGGCCAGTTCCTGCAGCGGCAGCGGCTGATAGCTCGCCTTGTCGGCCACCAGCTCGCGACCGGCTGCGGCCTGCTCGATTCCCGCCTGGGCCCGCTCCAACATCTCGGCAGAGGGCTCAGCCAGCGTTACCTGATGGCCCCGTTGCAGGAACCACTGCGCCTGCTGGCCAAGGCCAGCCCCGACGTCTAGCACCGGCTGCTGCGCCAACTCGAGCATCTCGGGCAGCAGACGATCCAGCAGGGACAGGCGAAGCTCACCGCGCAGGTGGCCGTAAAGTGAGGCCGAGAACTTGTCGGCCAGACCATCGAAATGGCGGTCGCCACGGGGCGACAGCGAAGAGGACGCTGCGGGCGTATCGACCGCTGGCGACGAGCAGGTCGCCTCGGAAAGCGAAGCAGCGGGGCCGTGTGACGGTTGGGACATCGACAGAAACCAGTGAGATCGCACAAAAGGCGCATTCTACCGAGCATGGCAGGCGCTGGCACCCACCCACGCCCTTCACCGGGCAACTGCGGGTTTATCTTGTGGAGTCAGCCGCTTATAATGCCGCCCCAACGCCCTCTTAGCTCAGCAGGATAGAGCAGCCGCCTCCTAAGCGGCAGGTCGCAGGTTCGAATCCTGCAGAGGGCGCCACCACTGCATCCCGCGCCCCCGCTCCTTCCTCGCAAATTCTCGTAACGCCCCGCTCCGTCTGAATTTATCCTGCAAGCCAAGCCAGAACCCAATGCTCCGACCCCGTCGAGTCTTGTAGGGTCACATGTATGGTGACTGCTCTCCATACATAGAAGCTGTACGTGGACGCCAACATGGACGCTATAAATAAAGCGCTACGTTATGACCTAAAGACGACTGAAGGAGCTGGAGGCCACTCTGGCAAGCGCTTCAGCCTAAGGGCAGTTGCCAAGCACCCGGGCCCTATCAAAAGCGCTGCCCTGGGCGTCCTTGAGTAACCAGCTGTCCTGGCTCACCAGCGCCCAGTTGCCACCATCCCCCACCTCCCCCGTCCGCCACCCTGGCGCGCTGTCGACACCTCGCCCCGCCTGCGCGCTAAACCCGTCGGTTTTAATGCACTCATGCGCTGGCCGCCAAGACGCACCACCACTGAGCTCTGCCAGTAATAGAGGTTCACCAGAACTCATGCGGAATCATGCGAATTTATGCTGAGGATACGACGCGTTGGAGTAGCGTCAGTAGCGGAAAGGGTAAATCTGTGCCAAGTTCGCAACAGTATGGTTTCACACAGACCTGACTGGTCCAGATCCTGCTTACGACCCAAAGAGGCCATTTCTGATGGCGCATTTGTCATGCCAAGGTTCTTAGCGCGGATCTGACTCATAGCTCATAATCAATGAGACCAAGGGATAGCAATGGCTAGACAATCAAGCGGATTTAGAACCGTAGTTAAGATAGCAAAAACTATAGACCGAGCGGCAAAACAAGCAGAGCGGGATAGGCAGCGCCGTAACAGGGAAGTTGAGCGTGAATATAAAGCTCGACAGCGCCGTGCCGAGCAGGAAGTTCGTGCTAGAGCAAGGGCGGAAGCACAAGCGATTAAAGACGAATTTCAGACCGCAAAGGAGTGCTTTAAAGATCGGGCTGAGGAACGTCGTCTCGTAAAAGCAGACATCATCAGTGAATATATGAGGTGAAAAATGGATGTAACCATCATTGGCTCGGCACTAATTATATATTTCGCCTCATTGGGCATGGTGTATCTACTGACTAGAAAGCGAGCAAATAATAAAATTCAGCGCTACAAGAGCATCAGTGAAGCTATCAACACAGCCACAATCGAGCAACAGCAGGTAGAAAAAACACTCACGGATGTTCTTGAACGGCTAAAAAAGGCAAATAAAACCCTGCAAATCATTGATGCCGACACTAAAGACCTTCAAGCGCTCCGGAGTGATGCAACTAGCATTGCAGCCCAACTGAAAAAAGATAAAAAAGCCTTAGATGAGATTGAAGCCCTAATTTCGCAGCGCCAGGAAACTGTAGATGCAAAAGAGGCTTTACTTAATGGTCTTATGTCAAAATTAGACCTCTACAGCCGCTTGGATGAATACGTAGAATACGGGCACTTTGAAATGCCGGAGTATCTATTTGAAACGGGGGAGCGATTTTCCGCCGAGATTAAGATTCTTCGAGAAAAACAAAAGGCCATGATAAAAAATGGCACAGCCTTTACTCAGGAAGGAGAAGTCAGCCTCACGGGAGATAACCGTGTTGACAAGAAGATCATCGATGGCCAAATGAAGATGATCCTCCGGGCCTTCAATATTGAATGTGACATGCTTATAGGGAAAGTAAGCCCTTCAAATTTCGATCGTACTCTGGGTCAAATCGAAAAGCTGGCTAATGACCTAGAGAAGCTAGCAGCCTCCCTACGGTGTGGCATCAGCATTGATTACGTCACCTCAAAGTACGAAGAATGTGGAATTCAATATCAATACACACTCAAGAAAAAAGACGAGCAGGAAGAGCAGAAGCTCATCCGCGAGCAGATGCGCGAGGAAGCCCGTGCTGAAAAGGAATACCGTGATGCTTTAGCTGCGGCTCAGAAAGAAGAGAAACTCTACCGTGATATTCTAGAGAAAGCTCAAGAGGAACTAATTCAGAGTTCTGCAGAAGAGCGAGCCCTTATCGAGGCAAAAATCTCTGAACTTGAGCAGCGTCTCGCCGAAGCTGAAGCTAAAGAGCAGCGGGCCAAGAGTCTAGCCGAGCAAACCCGCCGTGGACATGTGTATGTCATCAGTAATATAGGATCTTTTGGTGAAAATGTGTACAAGATCGGCATGACTCGACGTCTGGACCCGATGGACAGGGTAAAAGAACTAGGTGATGCTAGTGTCCCATTTCCTTTTGATGTGCATGCAATTATCTATTCCGATGATGCACCTGCAATGGAAACAACACTTCATCGAAAATTCAGGAATCATCGTGTGAATGCTGTTAATCTTCGCAAGGAATTCTTCCGCGTAAGGCTTGATACGATTCGGGATGCTGTTGAAGAAATTGGTGGTGAAGAGGTCGGTTTCAAGAAAACGATTGTTGCAGAAGAATTCTTTGAAACAAATCGATTGCGTGAAAGCTCGGCTGCCTAATACTATGCGACAGGTATTCTTAACTGTAGCGCCAACAAGCTGCAATCGTGCCTAAGTGGCCGTGTCGGCACATACTGTCGGCACGCTCGCTCGTGTTATGCAGCATGCACGATGATTGGTACTATATAGCCGAGCCATATATTCTTATATAATTCAGTGTAATGGCCCACTCCTTCCTTGCAGATTCTCTTCGAGCCTCTCTCCTTTTGAACTTATCCCACCTGCCACACAGGCGCGCTATCCACATGTCCAGTTACACCCACGGTGTCACAAGAGCAAAGGCAATGTAGAGCTAATGCCATGCCGACTCAGCGCGCACCTAGGGTAGATACTTGATGTCAACATGCCGGTAGCAGGCTGATCATTTCGAAAAGTCTAAAGCGCCTGCTTCGAACCGCTGCCGTCCCATTAGGCCAGTTGTGCAAGGGCAAGCATCTGCCGACGCTTCAACATTCGCTGTAGTGCAGCTCGTGATAGCGTGGGACGAAAGAGTTCCCGCACCACCACGAGAATGTCGTCTAGTCCAAGGCGGAGGAACGCTGGTGCCGCGATGAGCGCCTCGTCTTGATTGCTATGGAGCGAGGCTTTTAGGTTGCGGCAAGACTGCGGACAACCGTAAACGTCATCCCGGTGACGCCGGACCGTCATGTCGCCCACACCATAGCGCTCTGCCAAGGTCGTGACAGTGATATGGGCAAGACCTGCCTGAATCTCTGCCCGGGCCTTTGGCACTGTTATCGCCGGTTTATGAAGTTTGATATTCACAGTCGCAGTCCTGGAGGAACCGAGGAAGAAACCTCCGGGCGACAATCAAAGGATAGCTTACTCTCAACAAAAGAATATCTAAGACGTACAAACTACTGTTAAAGCTTTTCCCGAGAAACAAGATTTTCATAGACTTGATGTAACATCAGGATGATGACATGAAGCGCACCAAGGATTGGACTAAGGTATCAAAACCCACTGCAAAAATTGAAAGAATGGAGGCTTTCTTTTCAAGCCATGGATTCACTCCTCATAGACATGACACCTACGCTCTAGGAGTGACCCTTAGCGGTATACACCGCTTTAGCTACTGCAAGTCCATGCGATATAGCATGCCAGGGAACGCGGTAGTCATACATCCTGACGAGTTACACGATGGTGAGGCAGGCACTGATGAGGGATTTCATTACAAAATACTATATATTTCGCCAGAGACAATTCAGCAAGTCCTAGAGGGTAAGCCTCTACCATTTATTCTCGGAGGCGTTTCGTCAGACCCTCGGATCGTCTCCGCTATTTCCTCGATGCTAAACAATCTTGACGCTCAATTAGATAGCCTGGAAGAAGATGATGGAATCTATGATATCGTCTGGGCGCTCAACGACATCTCCGGAAAAAAAACACAGCGAAAGAAACTCAATTACCGGGCCGCCAATCTAGCCAGACAATTCATGCTTGAAGCCTCCGCTGAAGATGTGACCATGGAACGCCTTGAACACGTCTCGGAGACAGACCGGTGGAGTCTGTCGAGAGATTTCCGAGCTCTATTTGGAACAAGTCCCTATCGGTTCGTGACTCTACGACGCCTCGATAGAGCCAGAAGCATGATCAGCGATGGAATGGCTTTGGTCGATGTCGCAGCAGCCTGCGGCTTCACAGACCAAAGCCATATGACGCACCACTTTTCCAAAGCGTACGGCTTGCCCCCTGGTCGGTGGGCGGATCTTATTCTCCGCAACTAGCTGCAGCGCCACTACAAAGCTGCACGATCATACAAGACGACTTCATATCCCAATCGCTAGAATCGCTCAGGCCCCTAAACCAGAGCCAGATGGAATGTAGGCAAGCCCTGGTCAAATTTTAGGCGTCAGTGAAAGGCCTTTTGTCATACCGATAAGGCGAAGGCTTTCAACATTTGAACATGCTATAGGAACATCCCATGAAACTAAAAAGCAACGTTAACCCCGTAGTGTGGACTGCTGGTGGAACCGTTGGCGGTACTATTACGCTACCACGCTCACGAATGCTTATTACTGGCACGACTATATGAATAATCCTCCCAATCTTGACATACCTAACGACCGGACCCGAGGGAAGATGTCGTCTTACAGACAACCTTTCCTCAGGAGCCTAGCCCCCGCTGTTGCCATTATTCCGGTGAGTATGCTTTTCGGTGTGATCGCTTATCGGGCAGACTGGAGCATGCTTGAGGTTTTTGCCGCCAGTTTTCTCGGTTTTACGGGTAGCGGGCAGTTTGCCGTATTACCGCTGGCAGAGTCCAATGCCAGCTTCGTGACCATGCTGATTATCTGTGCATCGATTAACAGTCGTTACTTTCCAATTGCCTTCACCACGACCAACAGGTTACCAAAAAGACCATTCCTCAGAGCATTTGTTTCACACATGCTTGGTGATGAAGCCTACGCTACCGAGAGAAGCACCGATAGTATTAAAGAAACCCTGATTATCAGGTTAACGATCTTCGTATTCTGGGTGTCCTCCGGTGTGATCGGTGCGATAATTGGAAAGGCCATTCCTAACGCGTGGCTAAGTGCCGATATCCACTTAGGATTTCCAGCCAGCGTTGTGCTTGTCTACCTATCAGTTTCACAAATACGGATGCGGGCATATGGTATTTACTCCATGCAGCTGGTGATGGTGGCAACCTGCATGTTATTAGCTGGCACCTGCTACTGGTGGTTAGGGCCAACCTATTTCTGGGTCCCTAGCGTCATCATGACAGCTGTTATCTTGAACAAATGGAAAAAACATGAATGACGCGGTCATCATGGCCATCGCGGCCCTATTTCTCACCAGTTTGCTGGTACGAGTGCTGCCAGCCACCTACAACTTCAGATTCTCTGATGGGGTAGTGAATTGGCTAGAGACGATTCTTCCTTCGGCTATTTTCCTTAACTTCATTGCGTACATTTTTTTGCAGGAGATGCAGATCGCCATCGGTCCCGCACTGTTTTCATTAAGCGTTACGGTAATGTTGGCTTATTGGAACCTTGGCGGACTTTTTGTTGGTGTGCTCGGCGGGTCCGTGTCGTACTATCTATTAACGGTACCGTAACCGACACAGCACCCTTGAATATTTGAGACGTAATATCTACCTTAGTTCTGTCTACATTGATTGGTCTATCATCGATGATAAAAGAAAAATCTGGATAGCCAGTCCTGCTTCAGCAAAAGCTACTTTTCAAAATAAAATCTTCTACAGGGAAAAGTAACGCTCCGACATTAGTCATTTTGCTCCTTAAGCTCGTAAGACATCGACGCAAAACGGATAATGCCCCCACCTTCAACCCTCTGTTTTCATATGAAAGCGCTCTCGATAGACCCCAGGGCTAAGTCCTACGCGTTGGCGAAACAGCCTCGTAAATGAGCTCACGTCGCTATAGCCAACCTGAACCACAATTTCCTCAACACTATGGGAGCTGCTATCGAGGAGCGCACGGGCTGTTTCCAGCCGCAACTCCTGCAGGTAGACCAGCGGTGTCTGGTTCATGACGGCGCGAAAGCGCCTGATCAGCGTTCTATCGCTGACAGCAAGTGCTTTTGCAAGATCCGTCATCCGCACACGTTTCGACATATGGCGTTGCAGCCACTGCTGAGCCCGGCTTACCAGAGCATCTGAGTGCTGCTTCCTCGCCAGCAAGGGGAGGTAGGGAATCTGACTCACCTGACTCACATCTATCAGCATGGTCTTCGCACATTGCGATGCGATAACAGGTCCGGCACAGCGCTCGATAACACGTATCGTCTGAATCAAGTACGACGCTGAGGCGCCTGCGCACATCAGGCGATCTTCTTCCGTCACTACGGACTGAAGCTGAAGGTCCACCTCTGGGAACCTCTCACGAAACTGGCGCTCAAGCCACCATGTGGTAGTGGCCACTCGCTCATTCAGCAGGCCTGTTTGTGCAAGAACAAACGTACCGGTGCAATTGGCTGCCACCCAGGCCCCTGCTTTCCATTGCTGCAACAGCCACTCACTTGCCCCCGCTTGCTGTGCGAGGAAGTGATCGAACTCACGCGAACCGCCGTAAAAAACGCTAGGCACGAACACCAGATCATAATGCTGCCGTGTGTCCAGCGGATACGTTTGCAAAGGCAGGCCATTGCTCGCGGTGACGGGGCCTCCCGCGGCTGAGACAAAGTCCCAGTGAAAGTAAGCCGACACCGGCGCCTGAGCAAGACGCAGATGGGAATTTGCCACATTCAGGATGTCGGCAAAGCCCGCCGCAGTCGATGCATAGCACTGATCAAGAGTGAGAATGGCTGCGTGGGGCATAGGATGTCGTAAATCGCATACTTTATGTCATTTTACACACTGTATGTGGATGCCATAGGCCTGTCCAATGTCGATGACCACCGTCGTATCCCATCTACCGGAACAGGACCCTTCCTCATGGAGCGAAGCGAAGCCATTCAGTGCAGTGTCCAGGACAGCATCATGCACATACGTATTGACCGGCCTGAAAAACGCAATGCGATCACCATGCCGATGTTCACTTCACTTACCGCAGCCCTGAAGGATGCCGAACAACGGGATGATGTGCTCTGCATTGTGGTAACAGGCAATGGTGAGAGCTTCTGCGCAGGACATGACTTGAAAGCCTTCGAGGAGTGGCCTCAACAGCCCGAAGACCCGGTGCCATGTTTTTTGCATGCCATCGCCAACGTGCGCAAGCCGCTAGTCATCGCTGCGCATGGCTCTGCTGCGGGGATAGGCGTCACCTGGCTTCTGCATGCTGACTGGGTCGTCACAAGCGCTGAAACGACGTTCAAGCTACCCTTTGTTGCCCTGGGCATCGCTCCCGAGGCGGCAAGCTCTATGCTGCTTCAGCGCGCCATAGGGCTTCCGCGTGCCAAGCGTTTGATCTTCGGTGGAGAGGCCTTCACAGGTGAAGAGGCGTATCAGTGGGGGCTCGTCGCAGAGCTATCACCGCCTGAAGAGCTGCAAGAACGGGCATTTGAGCGCGCAAGAGATTTCGCATCAAAGGACCCCATCATACTTCGGCGCATAAAGGACTGGTTGCATCCCGGCGATGAGTATCACCAGCGCATTGACCAGGAAGTGGAAGAAATCAATGCGGCGGTGGTTCGCAGGACGGCATCCAAAGAGCATTAGGGAGTCAGACACGCAACATTGAGGCGGACAATTCCCTCCCCCTGGGCTATCTCTTCGATATGGGGAGAACCCGGGTCCAAGGATGAAAAGTACACCTGGGAGTCAGTCGAGCGGGACTACCCTCGAGATAACTCCCGCACTACGTCCAAGCAAACGATAAAGGCGCGCCCCTCGGCACGCCTTTCACTGCGATTCTTCTACGGCTCCAGTTGATCAACGCTTAGCGCAAATCAGCCTTCGCAGCTTTCGCCCAACCAGCGGCCTTCCTGATGGATGGTGACCTGCTGGCCGTTATCCATGTCGATCACGCTGGCGAAGTGCTCGTCGCTGTGGAGGGTGATGTCCGCATCGAAGCTGGTGCTGCGTGCACCCGCGGTGCATGAGGCCTGGGCGTCGATGGCGTTGCCATCACGGTCGATGGTGATGCCCTCACAGCCAGATTCGGTCCAGTCCTTGCGCATGGTGGCGGCCAGGTCATCGGACTCTTCTGCGGTCATGCACTGGGTAGTGGTTCTTTCTTCGGTCATCTCGGCGGGCAGCTGTGCGCCTTCCATGCTCTGAGTGATCTCCCACTGGCCCGGCTTGAGATCTGCAGCCAGGGCGGTGGATGATACGGCAACGAGCAGTGTCGCAAGCAGAAGGTGACGTGACATGGATCCATCCTGTCGATAAGTGAAGCTCAGTATCCTATCAACGCCAAGGACACACTGCATAACTTACGGCGCTCGGCATCTCGACTGCTGGCGGTGCTCAAGATCCTTATTTTACCGCATGTAAACTCCGGTCTTTCCGCTCCGGAAGCGACCGACCTGTCATCGCTCGAGACATGTATTCAGCGTTTCCCTAAGACACTGTGAACACCGTGTTCGGCAGGATCACACTGCTAGCTCGACCGCGCCTTCTCTGGGCCTTCTCTGGGCCTTCTCAGGGGCTGCTCAGGGGCTACTCAGGGCCTGCTTATGCCAGGCTGACGGCGGCGGCACCTGCTGGAGCGATGACGTGGCTCAGCATGGAGGCCACCTTGGCGGAGTGGGACTGCGCCATGCGTGTCGCGGTTTCCTCGACGTAGGGTCCCATCTCGTGCGGGTCCAGCGCACGCTGCACCATTCCCAGGTACTCGGCCTGATCGGCACCATAGTCACGGTTGCCCAGGGCTACCTGGCCGACGCCGTAGTCACGGCCGAAGGCGCCGAGATAGATCGATGCCAATGAATCGCGCGCGTCACTCTGTTGGAGACCCGCCATGGCGGTTTCCATCGGCATGAAGCGGGCTTTGCCTCGGGCAGCGATACAACTGTCACAGGCCATGGCCAGCTCGTGACCACCGTAACGGGCAATCCCTTCTACCCGGGCGATGGTCACCTGGGGCAGTTGACCAATACGGGTCAACAGTGCCTTGAAGTCCTGATAGGCGTATTCATTGCGGACGTTGAACTTTCCATCCAGCTGCTGGCAGCTGCTGCCACCAATCTGGGCGTTGAAAATATCGGGATGACGCGACTGAAACACCACGACGCTGATAGTGACGTCCAGTTCCAGCTGCTGTACCACTGTGGTCAACTCTTCCAGTGCCAGCTCACTGGAGTGTTCGGTGGGCGCATCGCTGAAGCTGATCCAGGCGATGGCGTCGTCGATCTGAACATCTAGGGTGGCAAGCTTCTGGTAGCGCATGGGGTGTCTCCGCTGGCATGGTCGCTTGGCGATGTTGGCTTAGCGATACTGTTCTGTTGTCGTCGTTGTCTAAGCCAACTTAGCGCGCCGTTGGTCCAAGCAGAATAGCTACTTTCCGCTTTCAGAATTTAGATTTTCTATATAATGCCAGAGCACTTGATGTAAACGCTTGAAGCCGCGCGATAATACCCTCCCCCTCATCTTTCAGGAGTCAGCGCATGGATACCGACGGCTTGCGCCTGTTTGTCCTGGCGGCAGAAACGCTGAATATCAGCGCAGCCGGACGTCAGCTGGGAATCGCCCCCGCCGTAGCCAGTGCTCGACTGTCGAAGCTGGAAACCCAGGTGGGGGCCGACCTGCTGCACCGCTCGACCCGCAAGGTCTCGCTCTCACCGGAAGGTGCCGCCTTTCTGCCTTTTGCCAGGGAAATGCTGGCCCAGGCAGATGCCGGGCTTGAGGTGCTTGGCAAGGACAGCGAAGACGTGGTCGGCCGACTGCGTTTTGCCGCCTCCAGCACCTTCGCCCAGCAGTACATTGCTCCTATCCTCCCGGAGTTTCTGGAACGTTATCCGGGCATCAGCGTCGATCTCCGGCTCTCCGATACCCAGATGAACCTGATCGAGGGCGGTTATGACCTGGCCCTGCGCAACTATCCCATCGAGGACAGCAGTCTCAAGGCGCGCAAGCTGGCCGACGATCGCCGTATTCTGTGCGCCTCCCCCGGTTATCTGGAGCGCTACGGGATTCCCACGTCCCCCCAGCAACTGGCCGAACATAGCCTGTTGGTATTCCAGGACGGGGCGCCCCGCGCGCTGGCCAAGCATGGCGTCAGAACCCCCCACACCTTTCCCCCCGCCGGTATCAAGCCGCGGGTGTACTGCGATGACGGCGCCAGCATGAGATACGCCGCGCTGGCGGGAGTCGGCATCACCATGCATGCGCTCTGGAGCGTTCGCCACAACCTCGACCAGGGCAATCTCATTCGCGTGCTGCCGGACTACGAAGTGGACGATCGATCGGCCATCTGGCTGGTCTACCCAAAGTCCAGCGTGGTCACGGCCAAGGTCCGGGTGTTTATCGATTTTCTGCTGGAAAAGATCGGCGACCCGCCGGTCTGGGAGCGCTAACGACGGCGCGGGCTATGTCGTCACGGGCCAGCTTCGCGAAATGGAAGAAACTGATTCCGGCCTCATGGCGTTTTTCTGCCGTGGCGATTCGGACATCCTGAGCAGCAACTCACCCCCTGACTCAGGAGTCACACCATGCCCGCAACTACTCTCTCTGCCAGCACCCTCTCCGCCAGCACCCTCTCCACCAGCACCATGCACGCCATGGTCCTCAACAGCTACGGCCCCGACGCACCCTTTGAGCCGGCGACCCTGCCGCGCCCCACGGTGACACCGGGTCACGTGCTGGTGCGCGTCAGCGCCACCAGCGTCAACACTATCGACACCATGATCCGGCAGCTCGGCCAGGAAGAGCTGCCCATCGCGCCGGCCCTTCCCGCCGTGCTCGGCATGGACTTCGCCGGTACCGTGGTCGAGGTCGGCGAAGGCGTCACCGACGTTGCACCGGGGGATGAGGTCTACGGCTGCGCTGGCGGCCTGGGTGATCTGCAAGGCACCCTTGCGGACTACATGCTGGCAGATGCTCGGCTGATTGCCCGCAAGCCTGATCGCCTGTCCATGCGCCAGGCAGCAGCACTGCCGTTGGTGGCGATTACTGCCTACGAGGGTCTGACGCGGTCAGGCGCAGGTAACGGCCACAAGGTGCTGGTCCATGGCGGCGCCGGTGGTGTTGGGCATGTGGCAGTGCAACTGGCCAAGCACTTCGGCTGCGAGGTCTTCGCCACCGGGTCTGGCGCCGCCCAGCTGGCCCAGATCGAGGCCCTCGGCGCGACCGCCATCGACTTCAAGGAACAGTCCGTCGAGGACTACGTGCAGCGTTACACCGACGGCGCCGGTTTCGATGTCATCTTCGACACCGTCGGGGGGAGCAACCTGCTCAACTCCTTCAATGCCGTAGCGCTGAATGGTCAGGTGACCACTACCCTGTCTCTGGCAGAACTGGACATGTCGGCGGCGCACTTCAAGGGCGCATCGCTGCACGTGATCTTCATGCTGATTCCGATGATTCACAATGTCGGCCGCGAGGTTCATGGCACGATCCTGGCGCGCCTGGCAGAGATCATCGATGCCGGTGCACTGACCCCATTGGTCGATGACCACCGCTTTGGCCTTGGCGATGTCGGCCAGGCGTATGCTCATCTCACCTCCGGCAAGGCCGTGGGCAAGGTGGTGGTAGAGCTGGACGCCGAAAGCGACGCCTGATCGCCTCGCCAGGTGCCCCGGCCATCCATGCCTGGGCCACCGCGCGATCATTGCGTCCTGAAAGACAAAGGGCTCGCCTGATGGCGAGCCCTTTGTCTATGGCAAACGCGAGTGGCGACCTGTACAGCATACGCAGGGGCCAACCCCGGCTCCTGTCCTGTCACCGCTCCACTCTCTTGCTCTAGGAAAACCACCGCGCCAGCTTGGCCCGCGCCAGTTGTCGATGCTCTTCCTTGACGTAGGAGGCCACGGTGATCAGTGCCACCGCCAGCATGCCCATGTCGTCGGTGTAGCCGATCAGCGGGGTCAGATCCGGCAGCGCGTCGATGGGAGAAATAAAGTAGCCAAGCGCCCCATAGATGGTGGTCTTGGCCCACACCGGGGTGTCCTTGTCGCGAGCGGCGTAGTACAGCGTCAACGCCCGTGACAGGGTGACCTCGCCAGCGGCCTTGGCATAACGGCTGACCTTGGCCCAGAAACGTTCGTCCGAATAGTGTTCCGCGTGATCTGGTTCATCGGCCAGGATCACTTCTTGCCTGGTGTTGTCATTCATCTCATCAACCTCCTGATCAGCTACCGGCAGCCTGGCCTCATTCCGTGAGCCAAGCCAGCACTGCGTCAATGCCTGCCTGGACGAGTCGCTGGATAGCACGCCATTGAATGCCTTACCTGCACCGCATGGGCTGCGGGGTCTGCACCGCGGGCGCCGGGCACCGCTCGGCTAAGGTATGCAGCGCTTGCTTAGTGAAGCAGGACTGCCGCGGCGACTTCAATGGGTCTGCTGGGCGGGCACTGGCATCGATCTGCGTCCGCCCAGGGCTCATCCATTACCTGGGGTCCAGTATGACGCCAGCATAGCGCGATCTTCTTTAACCCCGGATAGATTGTTGTCGCAAACGAAAAAGTGTTTCGGCCCCAGGTGCCTTTTTCCCGTCAGCTTGCGACAGCACACTCGTGCCATGACCCTTCTGTTGATGCCTTACATAAGGCAGGAGCCACAATGAGCTTGCAACGTTTGACCCAGGGGCCTCTCACCATTGGTCTTGAGCTCCCCCTGGATAACGACTGGAGCCAGCCGGGCGAGGCGTCGAGACGACGGGACGATCGCCCCTTCGGCGTACCGGATCTGAGCGCTCACCTGGAGCGCGCCCAGCTGGCGGACCAACTTGGCTTTCGCGCGCTGTGGCTGCGCGATGTTCCGCTCTACGACCCCAGCTTCGGTGACGCCGGCCAGGTGTTCGAGCTGTTCACGTACCTGGGGTATCTCGCGGCATCTACCCGGCAGACCCTGCTGGGTACCGCGGCAGCCGTGTTGCCGCTGCGCATGCCGTGGCTGGTAAGGAAGGCCGCCGCCAGCGTGCAACACCTCAGCCACAACCGCCTGCTGCTGGGCGTCGCCAGCGGAGACCGCCCGGTGGAATACCCCTTGTTCGGTGTGCCGTTCGAGCAGCGAGGTGAGGCCTTTCGCGATGCGGTAGCGGTGCTCAAGGGCGACGCCGACCAGCGCCTTGACGCGGGACAGGCCCTGCTGCCGGAGGCAGAGCAGCCACCATTGCTGGTCGCCGGTCTGGCTCAGCAGCGCCCCGACTGGGTCGGGCAGCACATGGACGGCTGGCTGGCCTACCCAGGCACCCCCGACGACCACGTTCGAAGAGTCGACCTGTGGCGCAGGGTGGCCGGCGACAAGCCCTACGTCAGCTTCATCCACCTGGACCTGGCCGAGAACCCTGAGGAACCGCCACGCCGACATCGCTTCGGCCTGCGGGTCGGCAGCCAGGGCCTGATTCAAGAGCTGACGGCCATGCAGGCTGCAGGTGTCAACCACATCGGGCTTAACCTGCGGCGCACCCAGGCCCCGATCGAGGATACCCTGCAGCGCCTGGCTGCCGAGGTACTGCCCACCTTTCACCAGGACGCTGAGGCGTCGTCGTCTTCTACAACGCAACAGGATGTTACCCATGCCCCAGCATGACACCTTCATGGCCTGGACTTGGCACGAGCCAGGGGAGCCGCGGTCCCTCACCCTGGAAGATCACGAGATGCGCCCCGCCGAGGGCGGTGAGGTCATCGTCGATACCAGGGCCATCGGCCTGAACCCGGTCGACTGGAAATTCATCGCCATGGAAAGTCGCCTGTGGCAGCCCGGTCAGATTCCCGGTGTCGATGCGGCCGGCGTGGTGATTGACGCCGGCCCTGGCGTCGACCACCTGGCACCTGGCGACCGTATTGCGGTACACACCTCTCTGGCCGGGCCCGGCACCTTTGCCACCCGACTCAGGCTGCCCGCCCGTGCGGTCATGCGGCTTCCGGATGGTATCGACTTCATCACCGCGGCGGCGTTTCCGTGCCCGGTGTTGACCGCCTGGCAGGCCATCGAAAAGCTGCCCGTCACGACCGGTGCGCACCTGCTGGTGTCCGGCGGCTCAGGCAGTGTGGGGCGTATCATCGTGCAGCTGGCCAAGGCGCGTGGCTTCCACGTGATCGCCATGTCCTCTCCCGAACGTCATGAACTGCTGTACGCCCTGGGGGCCGATGAGGCCATCAGCTCACCCCATCAGCTGACGGCACCGCTCTTCGCCGTCATCGATACCGTGAACGGCGAGCACGCCCGCCAACTGTCACAGCATCTGGGCGCCAATGGCCATGTCGTATGTGTACAGGACCGCTTGGACGGCCCAGTGGCGCCGCCGTTCGAGCGCGCCCTGTCCCAGCATGAGGTGGCGTTGGGCGCGTTGCACATGACCGGCACCGACCAGGACTGGCAGGCGCTGGTCAACGCTGGAGAGACGCTGCTGAATCAGGTGGCCGAAGGCGCCCTGTCGCTGTCCGACGTGGCGGTGGATGAGTTTGATGCGCTGCCGACCCGCCTGAGCGAGCTCAAGCACGGCCCGCGGCAGGCAGGCAAGCTGGTCATCCGTGTAGACGGCTAGGCAGTAGACGGCTTAGCGGCGCAAGGGCTGGCGACAGAGCGTCGCCCGCCCCTTTCAGACGGTGCGGTCAGACGGAGCGGTCAGAGGGAACGTTCAGGCGGAGCGGTCCGCCACTGGGCCAAGGGGTCCGGCCGCCTTGCCGTACATCTCGGCAAAGCCTGGGATATACGCCTCCCACTTGGGGGGCGTGCCGACCATCTCGCGCAGAATCTCGATAAAGCGTCGGGTCCGCAACGGCATCTCGCGATGGGGATACAGCAAGGTGATGATGCCAAAGGCCGGTAGCGGCAGGTCGGTCATCAGCGGCACGATATTGCCCTCCTTGACCTCATCATTCATGGCAAAGGCTGGCAGCACGCCAATGCCCATCCCGGCCATCACGCCCCGTTTCACCACTTCCGCCTCACTGGTACGCATCTGGCTGTTGAGCGGCAGCTTCTGCTCTCGTCCCTGTTCGTCCAGATAGGGCAGGTAGTCCACCTGAAACTCGAGGGAGCTGAAGGTCAACGCGGGTAGCCGCGACAGTGTGGCGAGATCGCGGGGCTCTCCATGGCGCTCGATAAATTCCGGGCTTGCACCAATCAGCAGATGGTTCGGTGCCAGCGGCGAGGATACCAGCGTCGAGTCCTGAATATCCCCCACCCGCAGGACCAGGTCGTAGCCCTCCCCGATCACGTCGACCCGACGCTCCTCCAGCTGCAGGTCCACTTCGACGTCAGGATAGTGTTCGCGAAAGCGACGCATGGCCTCGAAGCCCAGGCAGCGACCAAGAATGCCGGGAGCACTGATCTTCAACCTGCCGCTGGGTGCCTGCTGCAGGTTCTCTGCCAGCGCCTGGGTGTTATACATCCATTCCCGCAGCTCGCGGCCCTGCTGCACCATGGCGAAGCCGGCCTGGGTCAACGACAGCGAGCGGGTAGAACGATTGAGCAGGCGGACGCCCAGCTCCTGCTCGAGCCTCGCGATATGCTTGGACACGACGGACCGATCCAGCTCACGCCGCTTTGCCGCCTCAGAGAAACTGCCAAGTTCCGCTACGTCTACCAGCAGCAGCAGTCGGCTGGGTTGGTCCATCGTGTCTTTCCTCGTGTGGGGGTTGGGAGCAGGGATCTCGGGGCTGGGATCTCGGCCTGAGACTGTGGGGGCGATTGATTCAGCATAAAACCGTGCATATGTGGCAACAATAATGTGCGACCAACCGGTCTAATACAACCCCCAATCAACGATTACACTGGCCAACCTTTTTTCGAGGAGTCGCCAGATGTCACATCTCAGCCCCCCGCGCGACCCCCAGGTGGCGTCGCAATCTCCCTCTCGCACCCTGCCCAGTGCCAGCATTCCCTCTGCTGGCCGTCTGTTTCTCGGGGTGCTGGGGATGGCCAGCCTTGGCCTGTTGCTGGCGGCTTGCCAGCCCAGCGAGGGCCAGTCGAACCAGAATGCCTCAGGCGCGGCCAGCGAGGCCCCCGCCGTCGAGGTCGTCGAGGCCGTGCGCCAGCCGGTCTCGAACTGGTATCGCTACACCACGCGCCTCGAGGCACCGGAGCGGGTCACCCTGCGTCCCCGGGTGACCGGCCAGGTCGCCGACATTCTGTTCGAGGAAGGCAGCCTGGTCGAACAGGCACAGCCCTTGGTGCGCCTGGACCTGGCACCCTTCGAGGCACGTGTGCGTGAGCTGGAAGCCCAGCTCGCCCGAGGCAAGGCAGAGCAGGTCCGGGCCAACGGCGAGGCCAATCGCGCCAATCAGCTGGTTGGCCGCAACCTGATGGCCCGCGAGGAAGCCGAAGCACGCCGGGCAGGCGCCCAGGCCCAGGGTGCACAGGTCGCGTCCCTGCAGGCCCAGCTCGACAGCGCGCGCCTGGACCTGGCACACGCCGAGGTCACCGCGCCGATCAGTGGGCGCGTCTCGCGTGCCGACCTGACCGTGGGCAACGTGGTCAGCGCCGGGCAAAGCGTGTTGACCACGATTGTCAGCACCGACCAGGTCGACGCCTACTTCGATATCGACGAACGCACCTGGAATCGCGACTTCGCGGCGGTGACAGCCGACCAGGGCTGGCCGGTGGAGCTGCAGCTCGCTGGCCAGGATGAGTTTGCCTTCGAGGGCCAGCTCGACTTCATCGACAACCAAGTGGATGAAGCCACCGGCACCCTGCGAGTGCGTGCCCGCTTCGATGCGGCGCATCCGTCCCTGCGTCCCGGCGCCTTTGCCAGGGTGAGACTCGCCGCTGCACGTGACCGCGAGGGTGTGCTGGTGCCCGACCGTGCCATCGGCACCGACCTGGACGCCAACTTTGTGCTGGTGGCTGGCGATGACGGCACCCTTGCCTACCGCAAGGTGACCACCGGTGCGCGTTTCGGCGCCTGGCGCGAGATCACCGAAGGCCTGGAGGGTGGCGAGCCGGTGGTCGCGGCAGGACCGTCGAAGTTTGGCCCCGGCATGGCGGTGTCTCCCCAGGTCATCGACGGGCCGGACCGCTCCACGCTGCAACAGCTGCGCCAGCGCACCGAGCGCCTGGCCCAGCGGCTGGGCGGTTCGTCCGGCGAGATTGCGGACACACAGCCAGCGCCGAGCGACGAGGGCCCTGCTGACGCGCTTGCCGCGGACAGTGCCGCGGGCGGCGATGAAGCACAGGAGCGTTCATGAATCTGTCGAGTTTCTTCATTCGCCGTCCGGTGTTCGCGGCGGTCCTGTCGATACTGATCGTGGTGGCCGGAAGCCTGGCGCTGGTCAAACTGCCGATCTCGGAGTATCCCGAGGTGGTGCCGCCCACGGTCGTGGTCAAGGCCAACTATCCAGGCGCTAACCCTGAAGTCATCGCCAAGACCGTGGCGACTCCTCTGGAGCAGGAGATCACCGGGGTGGAGGGAATGCTGTACATGGATTCCCAGTCCACCGCCGATGGCAACCTGACGCTGACCGTGACCTTCGCCCTCGGCACCGACCTGGACCAGGCCCAGGTCAACGTCCAGAACCGTGTTGCCCGCGCCACTCCCCGCCTGCCCCAGGAGGTTCAGGCCCTGGGCGTGACGACCGAGAAGTCATCTCCCAACCTGACGATGGTGGTCCATCTGACCTCACCCGACGGTCGCTACGATCAGCTGTGGCTATCGAACTTCGCGCGGCTGAACCTGCAGGACGATATCGCTCGCCTCGATGGTGTCGGTGATGTGCAACTGTTCGGTGCCGGCGAATATGCCATGCGGGTGTGGCTGGATCCTGACGCGGTGGCTTCCCGTGGCCTCAGCGCCAGCGATGTGGTGGCCGCCCTACGCGAGCAGAACCAGCAGGTCGCGGCGGGTAGCCTGGGCGCACAACCGGCGCCCAGCGAGAGCCAGTTCCAGCGCCTGCTCAACGTCAAGGGACGGCTGTCGTCACCGGAGGAATTTCGCGACATCGTGATTCGCGTGGACGACGATGGCCGCATTACGCGCCTGGGTGACGTGGCGCGGGTCGAGCTGGGGGCTGACCAGTATGCCCTGCGCGCTCAGCTCGATGGCAAGGACGCGGTCGCCATGCCGGTCTTCCAGCGCCCCGGCTCCAATGCCATAGCGCTGTCCGATGGCGTGCGCGACTACATGTCCGAGGCGGCCAAGGCCTTCCCCGATGGCGTGGGTTACGACATCGTCTATGACCCCACCGTCTTCGTGCGCGGCTCCATCGAGGCGGTGGTCCACACCCTGCTCGAGGCGGTGCTGCTGGTGGTGGTCGTGGTCGTGCTGTTCCTGCAGACCTGGCGCGCCTCCCTGATCCCGTTGATCGCGGTACCGGTCTCGCTGATCGGCACCTTTGCGGTGATGCAGTTGATCGGGGTATCGATCAATACCCTGTCGCTGTTCGGACTGGTGCTTGCCATTGGCATCGTGGTGGATGACGCCATCGTCGTGGTGGAGAACGTGGAGCGTAACATCGAGCTCGGCCACTCCCCCTACGAGGCGACTCAGATCGCCATGCGTGAAGTGACCGGTCCGATCATTGCCATCGCCCTGGTACTGACCGCCGTGTTCGTGCCGACCGCGTTCATCAGCGGTCTGACGGGCCAGTTCTACCAGCAGTTCGCCCTGACCATCACCATCTCGACGCTGATCTCGGCCTTCAACTCGTTGACCCTGTCACCGGCGCTGTCGGCCCTGTTGCTCAAGCCGCATGGGGCGAAGCCGGACTGGCTGACCCGGGTGATCGATGGCCTGTTTGGACGCTGGCTGTTCGCCCCGTTCAACCGTGCCTTTGCCGCCATGTCGCGGGGCTATACAGGTCTGATTCGCCGCCTGCTGCGCTTCGGTCTGATCGTCGGCCTCGGTTATCTGGCGCTGCTGGGACTCACCGGCAAGCTGTTCCAGGAAGTGCCGGGCGGCTTTATCCCCTCCCAGGACAAGCAGTATCTGGTGGCGATGGCCCAGCTGCCTGACGCGGCAAGCCTTGAGCGCACCAGTGAGGTCATCAGCGAAATGCAGGAGATTGCGCTGTCGACCCCGGGTGTCGCCCATACCGTGGCCTTCCCTGGGCTATCGGTGAACGGCTTCGTCAATGCCTCGAATTCGGGCATCGTGTTCACCCCGCTGGATGCGTTCGAGGATCGCCAGTCGCCGGAGCTGTCTGCCAGCGCCATTGCGGCTCGCTTGAACGCCCAGTTCAGCCAGATCGACGAGGCCTATGTGGCGGTCTTCCCGCCGCCGCCGATTCTGGGACTTGGCACCACAGGTGGCTTCAAGTTGCAGCTGCAGGACCGCGGCAACGTGGGGTTCACCGGCCTGTTCGACGCTACCCAGGCAGTCGTGGCAGCGGCCAACCAGGACCCGCGCTTGGCCGGCGTGTACTCCAGCTATCGGATACAGGTGCCGCAATTTGACGTGGAAGTGGACCGCGAGCAGGCGTTGGTGATGAATGTCTCGCTGGATGCGGTATTCGACACCCTGCAGATCTATCTGGGCTCGCTCTACGTCAATGACATCAACCGCTTTGGCCGCACCTATCAGGTACGCGCCCAGGCCGATGCCGAATATCGCCTGGATGCCGAGGCCATTCGTCAGCTCAAGGTGCGCAGCAACGACGGTCGGATGATCCCGCTGGGCAGCTTCGTCGACGTCAGCCCCACCACGGGACCTGACCGGGTGATGCACTACAACACCTTTGTCAGCGCTGATATCAACGGCTCACCCGCGCCCGGCATGTCCAGCGATCAGGCCAAGCAGGCCATCGAGGAAGTGCTGGCCGACACCTTGCCTTCCGGTGTGGACTACGAGTGGACCGAGGTGACCTATCAGCAGGTGCTGGCAGGTAACACCATGATCTACGTCTTCCCGCTGGTGGTGCTGCTGGTGTTCCTAGTGCTGGCGGCCCAGTACGAGAGCTGGTCACTGCCCTTCTCGATCATCCTGATCGTGCCGATGACACTGCTGTCTGCCATGGCCGGGGTGTGGCTGACCGGGGGAGACAACAACATCTTCACCCGTATCGGACTCATCGTGCTGGTGGCGCTGGCCTGCAAGAACGCGATTTTGCTGGTGGAGTTTGCCAGGGAACAGCAGGACCAGGGGCAGTCGCGCCTCGACGCCGTGCTGACCGCTTGCCGCCTGCGCCTTCGTCCGATCCTGATGACCTCGGTGGCCTTCACCGCGGGTGTTATCCCGCTGATGCTGGCTAGCGGCGCCGGCAGCGAGATGCGTCAGGCCATGGGCGTGGCGGTGTTCTACGGGATGATTGGCGTCACCGTCTTCGGCCTGCTGCTGACCCCGCTGTTCTACGTTGGCGTGCGCCGCATGGTGGAACGCAAGCGAGCCAACGCTAGCCCCAGCGCTCCCGCACTGGAGGGCGATGCCCCTCATCAGTGACCGCGCGCAGTGCGCGAGCACTGCAACGAGTTCCAATGCTGTTTCGATGACAGCCCTCTTGCCCCGGCCTACCCCAGCCGGGGCTTTTTTGGTCCATCGCCGACCAACGGTAAACAGGTAAGGCTTGGGACAAGGGGAACGCAGAACTGGCGGCGCGCCCACGAAAGCCCATGCCGGCCACCTCGGCGAGGCGGCCCACAAAGGATGTATCAGGAAGACCTGCTCAGGAAGACTGAATCAGGAAGGATAGATCAGTGCGGACGATCCTGGCGCAGGGCTTCAATGGCATCGGCCATATCCTCGGCGAGGGCGTGCACCGCAGCGCTGTCGACATCACGCTGAGCAAAGGCCCGCAGCCCCATCACTTCGGCCTGCATCCGGCGGCCGAGGCGCACCGGATCAGCCCCAGCGGGAAGCTCCTGGGCATCACGCGCTGCTTCAAAACGTTCGACAAAGCGCTGCTCCATCGCCACCAGCAGGGTCTCCGCCTTGGACAACGCCACCTGTTCACGCTCGCCCAGCTCCAGCAGACTCTTCATCAACATGCAGGCGCGGCTGGGCACTTCGCTGTCACGCAGGCCTCCCAGCTTGCGCAAATAGGCGGCAAGCCCGGACAGCGGTGACGGGTGCTCGGCCATGATGCGTTCCAGCTCTACCAGGGCCAGACGGGCATAGCGTTCAAGGGCTTCCTGAAACAGCGCATCCTTGCTGCCAAAGGTGGCGTAGATGCTGCCAGGACGCATGTCGAGCACCCGTTCCAGATCCTTGAGCGAAGTCGCATGAAAGCCTTTCTGCCAGAACAGGTGCAGCGCTCGTTCCAGTGAGTCCTGGCGATTATGCAGTGTGGCTCGCGGCATGGTGAATCCGATGTTCCCGGTCAGTGGCTGACCTTCAGAAAATTGAGTGTTCGCTCAAATTTTATCTTGAGTGATCGCTCAGGTATAGCTAGAGTGTGCCGGAACGGCTTTCAGCACGGTCTGCTGGCGGCCAATTTTGAGCAATCGCTCAACAAAACGGACTCAATGGCGCGTCAACGCTTTAGGCTGCCACGGCCTGCGCCCTGACCACAGACGCCATCACACAGGAGGCAACATGACTCGCTTCACTCTCCATGACAAGCAAAGTGCCCCAGCCGACAGCCAGGCACTGCTCGACAACTCCGTCAAGGCGTTCGGCATGGTCCCCAACCTGCATGCGGTCATGGCCGAGGCGCCGGGCCTGCTGGAAGGCTACCAGCAGCTGCACCAGCTGTTCCTGGACTCCAGTTTCGATGCGGACGAAACCACCGTGGTGTGGCAAACCATCAACGTGGAGCACAACTGCCACTACTGTGTGCCGGCACACACCGCCATCGCCAAGCAAATGGGCGTGGACGACGCGGTCAGCGATGCCCTGCGCAACGAGACCCCGCTGCCCAACGAGCGCCTCGAAGCCCTTCGCACCTTCACCCTGAGCATGGTACGCGAGCGCGGTTTCGTGGATGCCGATGCGGTCCAGGCCTTCCTGGATGCCGGCTACACCAAGCGCCAGGTACTCGAGGTCGTGCTGGCACTGTCACAGAAGGTGATGAGCAACTACACCAACCACCTGGCCGACACTCCAGTAGACGAACCCTTCGCCAAGTTTGACTGGCACAAGGCAAAGTAAGTCGTGACTAGGCAACGGGCCACCCTGCGATGCCCCCTTTGGCCCGTTGCCCATCACACTGCCCTCCTCGCCATCTGTGCTGCTCTCAAGGACCGATCGTCCATGATGCAGATCGCGCCTGAAACCGATAGCTTAGAGAAGAGACAGCTGAGGAATAGCGAGTCAAGGCAAGCTCGTCCATTGCAAGGAGGTGATATGAGTGATCACGCAATTCCCAAGGTGCTGGTCTTCGACGTCAACGAGACGCTGCTCGACCTGACCCACCTTGAACCACTGTTCGAGCGGCTGTTCGACGACCCTGGAATGCTGAGGGAGTGGTTTGCCCAGCTGATCCTTTACTCACAGACCATGACCCTGTCGGGGCTCTACACCCCGTTTGGACAGCTCGGCGCTGGCGCGCTGCAGATGACAGCCGATATCCATGACATCGCCGTTGAGCAAAGCGATATCGATGAGCTGGCATCTCGCATCGGCTCCATGCCCGCACATCCGGATGTGGCCCCAGCGCTTGAACGGCTGAAGGCAGCAGGCTTCCGCCTGGTGACCCTGACCAACTCTGCCCCGGGCGCCTCACCGTCGCCACTGGAAAGGGCCGGGCTGAGCGACTATTTCGAGCGCAGCTTCAGTGTCGAGCCGGTCAGGCAATTCAAGCCCGCCGCATCCACCTATGCTCAAGTCGCCCAGGAGATGCAGGCCGAAGGGCATGAACTGTGCCTGATAGCGTGCCATTTGTGGGACACCATTGGCGCCCAAGCATGCGGCTGGCAAGGGGCACTGGTCCTGCGTCCCTACAACGCTCTGCTACCGGCGCAGAACGTGCCGATGCCTGACTATGTCACCGATAACCTGTCACAACTGGCAGATCAATTGATTACTTAACCCTATGTTATATCTTGGTTTTTAAATTCGAAGCAATAACAGGACAGTGCGGACTCAATGAGTAAGTGCAATAGTCACTACACCGACGATTTGCTCCACCGCACGTTACGCGAACGATGCATCTGTAGCTGAAAAGACTTAAGGGTTTGCGCTGGCGTCGCCCGACGACTTCAGCGCTTCTCTCATTCAGCGCTTCTCTAGGCACCAGAGATAACCTGGCGTATTGATAGACGGCTATCGACAGGCGGCTATCGACAGAGCGATTAGCCCATATGTGACAATTGTCACCTCAAGATACCGCGACTGACTTTTTTCTTTTGCCTGGTCTTGCCAGATCTTCACGCTTTTCATCTCTCTCGTTTTTTCTTGCGCTGTTGCCCCCCTCTTTCTCTCTCCCCCTCTTTCTCTCCCGTGGCGCCTCTTACAGCGCCTCGCTTCTCCGACATCTGGTCTCCAAGATGCAGGTGTCCTTAGGGGCACTAGGAGCATTCGAAGCATTAGCGGCATTTACAATAAACCTACAAAGTGACAATGCCGTCGATCTCGTCAGTAAATACCGGGAAATAATAGGGTTAATCAACGAATCGGAGTCATTCTCACCTGTGGCCGTAGCGGAGATCTGGCTCAGCCGAGGTTTTCAGCACATAAAGTCAGCGAACGTTATCTATACTCGGCCTGGGAACAAATAAGAACCCATCGCTAGATTTCGTGATTCAGAGCAAGCGCTATCGTCAGGGAGACGTCAAGGTGTTCAAAAATCCTAAGTTGCCAACAGGCTCGGCCCACTGGTGCCACTGGCTGACAGCCAGTCTGGCGCTGTCCATGTCGGCCTCTGCCCTCGCCCAGGACGACAGTGCGTCACAGGAACAGGACTCCGAGAGTTCGGGCAAGCCGAACATTCTAGTGCTGTGGGGTGACGACATTGGCCAGTCCAACATTTCCGCCTTTACCCACGGACTGGTGGGCTACCAGACCCCCAACATCGACCGCATTGCCGACGAAGGCATGATGTTCACCGACTACTACGGTGAGCAGTCCTGTACCGCCGGCCGCTCCTCGTTCATCACCGGGCAAAGTGTGTTCCGCACGGGTCTGTCCAAGGTGGGCCTGCCGGGTGCCGAACAGGGTATCAGCGAAGAAGATCCGACCATCGCTGCCATGCTCAAGGCAGAAGGCTATGCCACCGGTCAGTTCGGCAAGAACCACCTGGGTGATCGCGACGAGCACCTGCCCACCAACCACGGCTTTGATGAGTTCTTCGGCAACCTCTACCACCTGAATGCCGAGGAAGAGCCGGAACATCCCGACTATCCTGGCGATCTGGAAATGGCAGACGGTCGCACCTTCCGTGAGACCTATGGTCCCCGCGGCGTGATCAAGTCCACCGCCGATGGTCAGATCGAAGACACTGGTCCGCTGACCAAAGAGCGTATGGAAACCGTCGACGACGAGACCTCCGCTGCGGCACTGGACTTCATCGAGCGCAAGACCGCTGAAGGCACCCCGTGGTTCGTCTGGTGGAATGCCACGCGCATGCACTTCCGTACCCACGTCAAGGACGAGCTGCGCGGCGTCTCCGGCCAGAACGAATACGCCGACGGCATGGTCGAGCACGACATGCATATCGGCCAGTTCCTCGAAAAACTGGACGAGCTGGACATCGCCGACAACACCATCGTGTTCTACTCCACCGACAACGGGCCGCACATGAACACCTGGCCTGATGCGGGCATGACCCCGTTCCGTGGTGAGAAGAACACCAACTGGGAAGGCGGCTGGCGTGTTCCGGCCATGGTGCGCTGGCCGGGCCACATCGAGGAGGGCGCGATTTCCAATGAAATCATGCACCACATGGACTGGATGCCCACCCTGCTGGCGGCGGTCGGCAACGACACCGTCAAGGAAGACCTGATGGAAGGTGGCGTCGAAGCCATCGGCCGGGAGTACAACGTTCACCTGGACGGCTACAACTTCCTGCCGCTGCTGACCGGCGAGACAGAAGAAGGTCCACGTAACGAGGTGTTCTACTTCTCGGACGACGGTGACCTGACCGCCCTGCGCTACGACGACTGGAAGCTGGTGTTCATGGAGCAGCGTGTTGAGGGCACCTTCGAAGTCTGGGCCAACCCCTTTACACCGCTGCGCGTGCCGCTGATGTTCAACCTGCGCCGCGATCCCTATGAGCGTTCACAGCTGACGTCCAACACCTACTATGACTGGCTGCTGGAGCACTCCTTCCTGCTGGTGCCGGCCCAGGCCTACGTGGGCACCTTCCTCGAGACCTTCAAGGACTTCCCGCCCCGCATGAAGGCGGCAAGCTTCAGTCTCGACCAGGTCATGGAGGCCCTCGAGCAACCCGCCAGCGTTCAGTAACGCTGCATTGCCAGGATACAGGCCGCTCCCCAGGGAGCGGCCTGTTGCGTCATGACAACCGATCGCACCAGCGACCTGCCCTTCATCGAGGATGCTTCGCCATGAAAAGCTTCATTACCACACGCGTGCTGCCTGCCTTGCTGGTGGCCGCCCTTCCGGCACTGGCTCAGGCGGATCCGCTGCCGTCCTGGAATGCGGGTCACAACAAGAGCGCTATCGTCGACTTTGTCGAGGCCGTCAGCGATCCCACCAGCGACGACTTCGTGCCGCAACAACAGCGCATTGCGGTATTCGATAACGACGGCACCCTATGGGGCGAACAGCCCGCCTACTTTCAGCTGATGTACGCGCTGGATCGCGCCAGCGAGGCAGAGCCGGAGCAGCTGACCAGCGAGCTGCACCAGGCCGCAGCCGAGGGCGATATCGAGACCGTTCTGGAAGCCGGCGAAGAAGGCATTCAAGCGCTGCTGTCCTTGTCCCACCAAGACGTCTCCCTCGACGAGTTCGAGGAAGATGTGTCCGACTGGCTGGCCAACGCCACCCACCCGGACACCGGTCGCTTCTACGCCGACATGATCTACCAGCCCATGCTGGAACTGTTGAGCTACCTGCGTGACAGCGGCTTCTCCACCTATATCGTCTCCGGCGGCGGACTCCACTTCATCCGCACCTTCGCCGAGGACGTCTACGGCGTTCCCCCGCAGAATGTCATCGGCAGCACAGGGGGCCTGGAGGTAAAGGATCTGGACAGCGACCCCAGCCTGTACAAGCAAGAGGGTGATACCTGGATCAACGATGGTCCTCTGAAAATCGTGTCGATCGAGCGTCATATCGGCCAGCGTCCGATCATGGCGGTGGGCAACTCCGACGGCGACGTGCCGATGCTGATCTGGACGACCCAGGGAGATGGTCCGCGTATGGGCGTGCTGGTCCACCACACCGACGCCGAGCGCGAAGTGGCCTACGACAGGGACAGCCATATCGGTCGCCTGGCCGACGGCCTGGACCAGGCAGAAGACCGCAGCTGGCAGCTCATCGATATGGCCAGCGATTGGCAGCGGGTCTATCCGCAAGCGCCCTGAGTGCCAGTTCCACGATGAAACACGTCATCCGTCGGTTCAACCAAACGACGGATGACGTGATGCACAGTCCCTATGTCTTGCGCCGTCGACCACTTTGCTCTAACATGCGCCCCCTCTTGACGTCACCGCTCGTGTGACGACTGTGCGCCCGTAGCTCAGCTGGATAGAGTACCTGACTACGAATCAGGTGGTCGGAGGTTCGAATCCTCCCGGGCGCGCCACTTTTTTACTTCTCCCTTATTTACTGCTCCCTTATCCCTCCTGCCATCTGCGCCGTGCCCTGCGTCTTTTCTCCTGCACCTTTTCCCGAACCGTTCTCCTGCACCTTTCTCTTAACCGTTATCCTGCTTCTGTCTCGTGCCCCCACGGGAACCGAGACAACACCGAGAGGAAGCCGAGAAAACTCGGAAACGTCGCGCCAGTATTGATGTACATCATTTGAGCCTCTAGCCCGGCCCGTGACAGCAAGAAAACTTACATTTTGCTACCAAAAAAGACATTCCCATTATTTACCGCTATCGAAGATAACCACGGCGAACGTGTCGATAAACATGCGACAACGTGCGACATGTCGAAAACTCCCTCGGCAGGAGCCACGGATAACTCTCCCCTCTGACGTAATGACGTCAGCTCGGACCCTCTTATACTGCGACAGGCAGTCGACAGGATATGACGCGTCATAGTAGTTACCAGGGTAAATATAGTCCCGACAATAGTTCCGACACGAGGCATACTGAATCATTCTTCAGGTCGCGATGCTTCGCTCACCGGGATCAATAACGACGATAAAACGAGATGTTAGCAACACAGCTGAACAGTAGCCTCAAGCTCGCTGATAACGCACTTTCTGACGTGCGGTAATCATCGCCACGCGAGGCCAAGCGGTGTCGGCATCCACGGTGGCCATATCGATGTGGTCGCGGAACGTGACCACTGTCTCAAGGATACGAGCACATGGGCGCAGCCAGTTACCTGCGGCAGAACCCTCTTCATACAAGCGCAGACGGTGATATCGCCTGCGCTCGGCAAAGCCTGTTCGGGCATCGCTACAACATGGTCTCGACGAGGCCGCTGCACGCCATTGGCAAGTGGTCGACATGGCCACGGACTGGCAAACCATCTACCCGGAGGTTCCATGAGTCTGCTTGAGGATATTCGGGGGCTCGAAGCCGCCGTTGGAGAGTCCATCGTTGGCCAGCGCGAGGTGATCCGACGCCTGCTGATCGGCCTGCTGGCGGGGGGCAACCTGCTGATCGAGGGACTGCCAGGCCTGGCCAAGACCCGCGCGGTCAAGGCCATGGCGCGCAACCTGGAGGCTGACTTCAGCCGTATTCAGTTCACGCCAGACCTGTTGCCCTCCGACGTGACCGGCAGCGAGATCTATCACCAGAGCGAGCAAGGCTCGGTGTTCCGCTTTCAGCCGGGGCCACTGTTCGCCAACCTGGTGCTGGCCGATGAGATCAACCGGGCCCCAGCCAAGGTGCAGTCCGCCCTGCTGGAAGCCATGGAAGAGCGGCAGGTGACGGTGGCGGGCAAGACGCACCTGATGCCGGAGCTGTTCATGGTGCTGGCGACCCAGAACCCCATCGAACAGGAAGGCACCTACCCGCTGCCCGAAGCGCAGATGGATCGCTTCATGATGCACGTGCGGGTGGACTACCCGAGCCGCGAGGAGGAAGTCGACGTCATCCGGCTGGTGCGCCAGGAAGAGCAGGCCAAGGCCGCCAGGGATGCCGCAGCGGAAGGTGATCGCCCCGTGGCGGCGACGCCGGCGCCGCTGGCCCAGTCAGCCATCTTCGCCGCGCGCCGCGAGATCGCCATGCTGCATGTGGCCGAGGCCATGGAGCAGTACATGGCGACGCTGGTAGATGCCACCCGCCACCCCGCCGATTTCAGCGAGGAGTTGGGCCGCGCCATTGAACTGGGTGCGAGTCCACGCGCGTCACTTGCCCTCGATCGCTGCGCGCGCACCCACGCCTGGCTCGAGGGGCGCGACTATGTGGATCCCCAGGACGTGCAGCAGGTGGCTCCCGATGTGCTGCGCCATCGAATTGCACTGAGCTTCGAGGCCCAAGGACAGGGCATGACCAGCGATGACGCCATCGCCACCCTGCTGGGCTGCGTCGCGCTGCCCTGAACCGTCCAAGGAAGGTCACCATGCGCAACCCACACACCGCCAGGAAGGCTGACCATCGCCCCGGCTCTGACCGGCGCGTGCACGTCGACCTGCAGCATCTGGCAGGCCTGGAGCCCCACGGCAACCGCCTGGCACTGCTGCCGCGACAACCCGCGCGCAGTGTGCTCAATGGCCGCCACGGCTCACGCCTGCGCGGTCGCGGCCTGGACTTCCTCGAGCTGCGTGACTACCAGCCGTCAGACGACGTGCGCAGCATCGACTGGCGCGTCACCGCTCGCACCGGTTCCCCCTACGTTCGGGTGTTTACCGAGGAGCGTGACCGTCCTGCCCTGCTGGTGGTGGATCAGCGCATGTCGATGTTCTTCGGCAGCCGCCATGCGATGAAGTCGGTGGTCGCCGCCGAAGCCGCCGCTCTGCTCAGCTTCGCGGTGCTGCATCAGGGAGATCGACTGGGAGGCATCGTGGTGACCGATGACGGTGTCGAGGAGTTCAGGCCGCGCCGCTCGCGTGCTCAGGTCATGCGCTTCTTGACCTCTTTGGCGAGTGCCAACCAGCGCCTGGAAGCCCGTCGTCCGGCCCCCTCGCCCACTTCTCTCGATCAGGTGCTGGTCTCGGCGTCACGCCTGGCGAGTCGCGATCACCTGGTCATTGTATTGAGCGACTTTGACGTGCCAGGGCCGCGCACCGAGGCCATGCTCAGCGCGCTGCGGCGCCATAACGATGTCATCCTGGTCGCGGTCAGCGACCCGCTGGCCGATGCCCTGCCAGACGACATGAGCTGTCTGGCCACCGATGGGCGCCAGCACGCGCGCCTGGACACCGCAGAAGCGGCCCAGCGTGAGGCGCTGGAAGGTGTCGCCCAGAGGCGCCGAGCCGCACTGGACGCCTGGTCGCGCAAGTTCGCCATCAGCCTGGTGTCACTGTCCGCCGGTGCGCCGACGCTGCCCCAACTACGCCGCCTGTTGGGGCTCGCTCCGACCCAGGACGACGGCCAGACCTCGGGCAAGGAGAGGCGGACATGACGCCGAGCGCTGACGTAAACGACATTACCCTGCTGTCGGATTTGATCGATCAGCTGTCACCGGCGCCGGAACCGGCGCCGATTGCCTGGGTCCCTCAGACCTGGGGCTGGGCTTTGCTGGCCGTGCTGCTGCTGGCCCTGCTGCTGTTTATCGGAGTGCGCCGGTGGCGTCACTGGCAGGCCAATGCCTATCGCCGAGACGCGCTGCGGGAGCTGGATCTTCGCCTCTCCCAGGAAGGCACCTCCGTCTTGGCGGAGGTGCTCAAGCGAACCGCCCTGAGCGCCTATCCCCGGGAGCGGGTCGCCGGGCTCAGCGGGGCCCGCTGGTGGCAGTTCCTGGACCAGACGCTGCCGACGACGCCCTCGCCCGCCTCTCGGCGTTTTGATGGTCCGCTGGGGCAGGAGCTGTCGGCAGGAGCCTATCGCGACAGCGCCGCTTCGCCGTCCGCGGCACTGACGCAGCTTGCCCGTCAATGGATACGCAAGCACCGCACGGATGCCCCGACGCCGCATGACGACCAGGGAGCCGACCAATGATGGAGCTGGCCAATCCCTGGGCCTTCGCCCTGCTGCCCCTGCTATGGCTGGTCCGCTGGTTACCCGCCTATCGCCGCCCCTTGGCCGCCCTGCGTCTGCCCTTCTTTGATCAGCTGGTGGAGGCGGCGGGCAGCACGAAGGCGGGCGAACAGCGTCGCTCTCCCTTGAGCCGTCTTTTGCAGCTCACGATCTGGGTGCTGATCGTGGTGGCGCTGGCGCGCCCGGAAAAACTCAGCGAGCCCATTGTCTGGCAGAGTGCCGCCCGCGACCTGATTCTGGCGGTGGATATCTCCGGCAGCATGGACGAACGTGACCTGGTCGACAGTGAAGACCAGCCGCGCCAGCGCCTGGCGGCGGTCAAGGACGTCATCCGCGACTTTGTTGCTGACCGCGAGGGCGAGCGTCTGGCGCTGATCGTGTTCGGCACCCGCGCCTACGTTCAGGCCCCGCTGACCGAGGATCTTGACACCCTCACGGCGCTGCTCGACCAGACCGAGGTGGGCATGGCCGGCCCCCACACCGCCTTGGGCGATGCCATGGGTCTGGCGATTCGGCAATTCGAGGCCAGCGAGGTGGAACAGCGCCTGTTGGTATTGCTCTCTGATGGTGCCGACACCGGCAGCAGGATGAGCCCGATCAATGCCGCCAACATCGCCGCCCAGCGTGACGTTCGGGTGGTCACCATTGCGATCGGTGACCCTGACGGCAGCGGCGAGAATCGGGTCGATACCGACACCCTCAAGGTCATCGCCGACACCACCGATGGTGCCTTCTTCACCGCCGCGGACCAGCAGGCCCTGGCCGCGGTGTACCAGCGCATCGATGAACTGGCGCCGCGCAAGGTGGCGACCCATAGCTACCGCGAACACCGCTCACTCAGTCACTGGCCGCTGGCGCTTGCCGGCCTGCTGGCGCTGCTGATGCTGACCCTGGATCGTCGTTCGCACGCGCCTGCTACGACCGCGCAACCCGCGTCGGCAAGACCAGAGGAGGACGCCGCATGAACGATTGGATGGCGGGTCTCGCTGACTTCCACCTGCTGCGTCCGTTGTGGTGTCTGCTGTTGCCGGTGGTCGCCGCGCTGTGGTGGTGGCGCCGTCGCATACCGGCCGACCAGCTGGGTGGCGGCCATGTTGCGCCACACCTGGCCGACGCGCTGCGCACCGACGGTAATCGCCGCAAGCACCTGTCACCGGTAGATACCCTGGCACTGCTGGCCTGCCTGCTGATCCTGGCGGCCGCGGGTCCTTCCTGGACCCGCCTGCCAAATCCGCTGGTGGCCCATAGCGCTCCCCTGGTGGTGGTGTTGAAGGTGACGTCGAGCATGGAGGCAACAGATGTCCCGCCCAGCCGTCTGGAGCGCGCCAAGCACAAGATTCAGGACCTGCTGAAGCGCAGGGATGGTGCCCGCACTGCCCTGGTGGCCTACGCAGGCAGCGTCCATCAGGTCGTGCCCCTGACCGACGACCCCACCTTGATGGCGCCCTACCTGGAAGGGTTATCAACAGATGTCATGCCGAGCGGTGGCGGCGATGCGGGCGCTGATGCATTAGCCCTTGCCAGTGATATCCTCGCCAAGGCACAGCAGGGCGACGGCAGCGCGGCGGGTTCGGTGTTGCTGGTAACCGATGCGCTGCCTGACGCGCCCAGCGCGGGCACGTCCACGCCTTCGCCAGACTCGCTGAACCAGCTGATCACCCTGGCCGTTCAGCCTAACGGTGCGCCGTCCCTTGGCGACATGGCGCCGGGCCCGCTGTTCGCCGATGTGCAAAGCGTCAACCTGAGCACCGACGACAGCGATCTGGACCAGATCGTGGCCAGCCTGGATGCGACGTACCAGCAGGCGCTCAACAATGACGAGCGACTGTCCTGGGAAGATCGCGGCGTGTGGCTGGCCTGGCCGGCGGCACTGCTGGCCTTGCTCGGGTTCCGGCGTGGCTGGCACCTGACGCTGGCCGGCCTGGTGCTACTGCCGAGCCTGTGGTTGGGTCCCGTCCCGCAGGCCTTCGCCCAGGAGGCCTCCCGCGCGGTGGACCAGCATGTGGCGACGCCGCTGGAGCGCGCGGCGCAATCTGTCGCCAATGCGTTTCTGACGCCGGACCAGCAGGGCCGCTGGTGGGCAGATCGTGGCGACTACGGCCGCGCCGCCGAACACTTCCAGGATCCCGCATGGAAGGGCTATGCGCTCTATCGCGACGGCCAGTACGACGCTGCTGCCGAGTGGCTGGGACGCCAGGACAGCGCCGACGCCGCCTTCACCCAGGGTCTTGCGCTGATCAAGAATCGTCAGTATCGCCCCGCCATCACCGCCTTCGAGACCGTGCTCGAACGAGATCCCGACTACCCAGAGGGTGAGCGCAACCTGGCCCTCGCCAGGGAAATTCTCGAGTACGTCGAAAAGACCCGGGAACAGTCTGACACCGGCGAGGATCAGGGAATCGGCGCTGACGACGTGGTCTTCGACAACAAGGAAGCCCGCGGTGAAGAAACCCAGACGCCCGTCGATGAGCCCAGCGGCCAGATCAGTGCCGAGCAGTGGATCGAGACTCTCGACAGCGACACCAGCGACTACCTGCGCCAGCGCTTCGCTATTGAGGCGTTGCAGGATGGCCAGGCGAAGATGTCGAGCGATACTCCCTTTCTGGACCTGGCAAGGACGACGCCATGACTGCCACGCAACGCTCAAGCGTGTCCTCCGCCCTGCTGCTGACGCTACTGCTCACCTCTGGCAGCCTGGCCATGACCGCCCTGGCGGCGCCTGAGCCTTCTGCAGACCCAGTGGCGGCATCAGCGAGCCCTGACGCCGCAGCGGACAGCGCGGACGCCAGCCAGACAGCCGCTACGCAGCCCCGCGTTGAGGCGAGTCTGTCCGAGGACAGCCTCGCCCCCGGGGAAAGCAGCGAGCTGCGCATCACCGTGCTGGTGCCCACCTGGATGCCAACACCGGTCGAATTCCCCACCCTCGACCAGCCTGGCCTGAGGGTGACCCTGGGCGAGCGCTCGACCACGCCCGTCAGCCAACAGGTCGACGGCAAGACCTGGTCTGGCGTATCGCGCCGCTATCAACTGACGCCGCTGAGTGTGGGACGCTTTGAGCTCGGCGGCGGCACGCTGGATGTCAGCGTTGCCACCCCAGGCAGCCAGCAGGCCAAGGTTCAGCAGATGGTCCTGCCGCCTATCAGCCTCACCGCGAGCCTGCCCGAGGCCGCCCGTGGGCTGGAGCCCTACCTGGCGGCGACGCGCATCGACCTGGAGCAATCCCTCGAGATCACCCGTGCCGATGGCGATAGCGAGACGCTGGATGAGATTGACCCGGACACACCCCTTGAGCTTGCCCCCGGGGACAGCATCCGCCGCACGGTAAGCGCCACCCTGGAAGGGGGCAGCGCCCTGTTGTTGCCCACGCTGCTGGAGGCACCAGACAGCAATGATTCAGCCAGCTTCGCTAACCTGGGCGTCTATCCCCAGGCGCCGCGCCTGGAAGAAAGCCGAGGCGGCGGTCGCCGCACCGACACCCTGACCTATGTCGCCGAAGCCGGGGGACAGACAGAGCTGCCGGGCGTCACGCTTCGCTGGTATAACCCGATAGAGCAAGAGCTCGATAGCACCAGCCTGGAGTCGGTCCCGGTGAGCGTTTCGGGTTCCGCCGCGATCGGCAGCCAGCTCAACAACCGTGCCCCCCTGCTGGTCGGCCTGAGCCTGCTGGCAGCGGTGCTGCTCGGACTGGCCGTCTGGCTCTATCGCCGTCTGGGACCCCGCGGACGCCTCTTGCTGGAGCAGCGCCGTCGCCGTCAGCAGGCACACAGGGAAGCCAACGGTCATGCAGACCGTGAACGACTCAAGCAGGCAATCGCTGGCCGCGACCTGGTCGCCTGCCGGCGCCACTGGCAAGCCCTTGGCAGCAAGTTGCCGGTCGACAGTCGCGCCCACCAGCAGGTGAATGATGCGCTGGATCGCCTGTGCAGACGAAAGCTGGGCCCGGATACCACGGCGTCGTCAGACCCTGACCCAGGCGTGGCTGAGGACTGGCAACGTCTTGAGCAGGCGCTCCCTCCCGTGCGCGAGCTTGCACGGCACACGCAGGGAGCCTCCCCCTTTTCCCCTGCTTCCATGAAGCCCTTGAACCCGATGGCAGAAGTGACTCGACGTAATGCATAGACCCCGTGGCTATTTCTCGACGCGCCCGCCCCTCATTGTCGCTCTGCTCGGCTGGAAACAGCGCTCTATCGGCCTGCTGGTGGGGCTGACGGTACTGGTGGCAATGTCAGGACTGGGATTTCCCCCCACAGCTGCGGCCAGTCAACCCCAGGGGACCTTGCCCACCCTCGCCAGTGCCACCCAGGGCTATGCCCCGGAAGGCAGCTGCGCCTCCTGTCACGAGGCCGAGACCCAGGCGTGGCAGGACTCGGACCACGGTTGGGCCATGCGCGAGGCCACTCCGGCCAATGTGCTTGGCGACTTTGATGATGCGGTATTCGAGGATGGCGAGGTAAAAGCGCGCTTTACGCGTGACGGCGAAACCTTTCTGGCGACCCTGGAAGGTCCCGGTGATCCCGCCGAGACCTTCGAGATTCTCTACACCTTTGGCTTCTCCCCACTGCAACAGTACCTGGTGGCTCAACCGGGAGGACGCTTGCAGGGGCTGACCATCGCCTGGGACTCACGCCCCGAGAGCGAAGGCGGGCAGCGCTGGTTCTCGCTCTACCCCGGCCAGGCCTTCACCCCGGACGACCCACTGCACTGGCGCGGGCGCTATCAGAACTGGAATGCCATGTGCGCCGACTGCCATTCCACCAACCTGGAAAAGCACTACGATCTGGAGAGCGACAGCTTCGCCACCACCTGGCACGAGCAGAGTGTGGGCTGCCAGAGCTGCCATGGGCCCGCCCAGTCACACCTGGATTGGGCCGAGCAGTGGAGCGCGGAGGACAACGCACTGGATGCAGCTCAAGCATCGGCTAATAACGGCGACAAGGGCCTGCCGCTATCACTGAGTGAGATGCCTGGGCCTGAGCTGGTCGAGCAATGCGCACGCTGCCACAGCCGTCGCCAGATGCTCGGCGCCGGGCCGGTTCACGGGGCTCCGCTGACCGATGCCGCTCTGCCCAGCCTGCTGAGCGACGGCATGTACCACGCCGATGGCCAGATCGAGGGAGAGGTCTATGTCTACGGCTCCTTCACCCAAAGCCGTATGTATCAGGAAGGGGTCAGCTGCGTCGACTGCCATGACCCACACACCAACAAGGTCAGGGTCGAGGGCAACGGTCTGTGCATGCAGTGCCACAACCCGTCACCCCCGCCGCGCTTTCCGACGATGAAGGCCGCTCACTACGATACGCCGGAGCATCACCATCACGAGCCCGGCAGCCCCGGCGCTCAGTGCGTCAGCTGCCACATGCCGGAAACCACCTACATGGTGGTGGACCCCAGGCGCGATCACAGCTTCCGCGTACCGCGCCCGGACCTGGCCGCCGCCACGGACAGTCCCGATGCCTGTACCCGCTGCCATGAGGACCTTTCCCCGGAACAGGCAGCCGACCAGATTCGCGACTGGTTCGGTGACCAGCGTCGGGCCGCCAGCGAATCCCACTATGGCGTGGCGCTGCAATCGGCCCGCCAGGGGCGTCCCGAAGCCCCGGACTACCTCAAGGCGCTGATAGATGACAGCGATACCCCTGACATTGTCAGGGCCACCGCCGTCGACGAACTGGCGCCATTTGCCAGCGAAGCGCTGCCCACCCTTGAACAAGCACTCAGCGATGACAGTGCTCAGGTCCGGGCTGCCGCCATCCCGGTGTTCGCCCAGGCGCCAGAACATGCTCGGGTCGAACTGCTGCTGCCGCTGGTCGACGACCCCCGCCTGGCGGTTCGCGATGAAGCCGTCAAGGCCCTGGCAGGGACCTCGTTGATGGTCATGCCCGAAGACCGGCGCGACGCCTTCCTCGAGGCGCGACGGGACTATGAGCGACGCCTGCGCGAAAACGCGGACCTGCCCGGCAATCGCCTCAACCTGGCGGTGCTGCTGGCACGTACCGCCCGTGAAGACGAGGCCGAAGCGCAGTATCGGGCGGCGCTGGAGATGGACCCCTACTTCCTGCCGGCCCGTGCCAATCTGGTGACTCAGCTCAGCGCTGAGGGCCGGCGAGAGGACGCCCAGGCGGTGCTGCGCGATGGCATCGATAGAGACGCCATGCCCGCGCCGGACCGTGGTCATCTGGCCTACCTGCTGGCCCTGTCGTTGTCGGAGAGCGGCAATATGGAAGAGGCGGTGGAGTGGCTGGAGAAAGCCGCCGAATGGCGCCCGGGACACGCCAGAACCCACTACAACCGCGGCCTTATGCTGGACCGTCTGGGCAGGAAGGACGAGGCCCGGGATGCGCTGATGCAAGGGCTTCGCCAGGCTCCCGGCGATGCCGACCTGCTGTACGCGCTGGTCTACGTCAACGCTACCAGCGGCCGAATCCCCGAGGCCTTGGCCGCACTGGCGGAGTTGCGAAGGCTGCGACCTGACGACCCCCGGCTTGGCCAGCTGGAGCGCCAGCTAAGGGCCAACTGACGGTCAGGCGTCGACAGACCTCATGAGCGAACAAAGCGAGCGAACAGGGTGAGCGAAAAAGGCGAGCGGAGACGACATACTCCGCCGCCTTGGCACGCGCCTCAGGCGCTGCTGGCATCGACCACCAGTCGGTTGCGGCCTTCCCGCTTGGCGGTATAGCTGGCCGCATCGGCTCGCTCGACCAGCGCCGCGACATCGACATCACCAGGGCGAAACTCGGTGATACCGAGACTGGACGTCACCCGATACTCGTGGCCTTCATGCACCACACAGGTCCCGTGAATGGCAGAAAGGATGGCCTCGCCGATGCGTCTGGCCTGAGCCAGGGAACAGCTTGGCAGAAGCACCGCGAACTCGTCTCCCCCCTGACGGGCAACATGATCACTGCTGCGCACACAGCCCGACACTTCCCTGGCGATACGCTTGAGCATCTCGTCGCCCAGGGGGTGGCCGCCTTCATCGTTGATCGGCTTGAAGCGATCCAGGTCGAACAGGATCAGCGCAGAGGGCGTCGACGTCTTGCGCCAGTCCACCATGGCCTCCTCCAGGCGCCGCTCGAAGCCACGCCGATTGAGTAGTCCGGTCAGCGGGTCATGCTCGGCCTCCCATTGACTCATGGCCTCCTGCTGGCGGCGAGCCGTGATGTCCTTGACGGTACCCACGAAACCGAAGATATCGTCGTCAATCGCCACCTGGCTGGCATGCACCTCAAGCCACAGCAGTTCTCCGTCTTCACGCCAGTAGCGATACTGACGCAGGAAGGTCTGACCAGACATCAGGCTGTAGCGCCACAGCTCGATGGCGGACTCGCGATCTTCTGCATGTATGGCCTGAACCCAGGCCGAACGGTCCATGTCATCCGGCGAACGCCCGGTCAGCTGCACCAGGGCATCGTTCACATAGGTGATACGGCCCTGGGTATCCGTCACGAACATGCCGATGGGGGAAGACGCCAACACCCCATCCAGAAAGGCTTCACGACCGCGCAGGTCGGCCAGCGCCTTTTCGCGTTCCACCTCGACGGCATTGAAGGCCGAGGCCAGCTGGACCAGTTCCTTCATCTGGGTATCCAGCACCACGCGACCGCGGGTGCCCTTGCCCACCTGGGCGATCTGCGACTGCAACTGATACAGCGGTCGCAGCAGCAGCCAGACCATCCATCCCAGCAACGGCAGCAGTAGCAAGGCAATCCCGATGCCCACCGCTCCCAAGCGCTCGAGTAGTCCTCGTAGCGGCGCGAGTACCTGGTTTTCCGGCAGGAAGACTCCCACCACCCAGTTGGCAGGCCACACCTGACGATAGGACTGGAAGGTCATCTCACCACTGAAAGCGGGACCGTAGCGCTCTCCCTGCCAACCATACAAAGCAAGGTCGAGGGCCGGATTATGATTGAGATCACCCTCGCGCCCCAATTCCCCCATTACCTGGCGTTGGTCCGGGTGGTAGAGCACCTGACCGGCGGCGGAGAATACCGCAGCGTAGCCGTCATTGCCGATTCTGACTCGACTCAGGCGGCGAAAGATGCCTCCAGCGTTGACTTCCACCACCCCCGCCAGAGCGCCCTCGAAACGCCCATCGTCGGACACCAGCGGTACCATGAGCAGAACCAGCGGCAGCCCGATGACGCGTCCATAGATGGGCTCACTGACGTAGGGGCGGCGCACCTCGCGCATAAAGCTGAAGTACTCCCGGTCACTGATATCAAGGCCCTGGCGCCCTGGCGTAGGCGGCCAGTCGGCGGCCACCTTGCCGGTTGCGTCCATCACGACCAGAGCATCGAACAGCTCGAGCAGGGCCCCACTATCGCGAAGCGCCTCACTGGAGGCGTCCAGCAGAGCCCGGTTATTACGCAGCGCTGCCAGTCGACCGAGCATATCGAGCCGGGTATCAATTTCCTCGGTCACCTCATCGGCGATCAGTCGGGTTTCGTAACGCAGGTGGGAAAAGTTGACCTCGCGAACCAGATCCTTCCCGGTGTACCAGCCCCAGACCAGCAGAATCGTGATCACTACCAGCCAGGTGGCTGCTAGACCGATCAACATTCTCACTTGTAGTGACAGCGTTGCCACGACACTGAACAGCTTGGCCACGAAGGTTGGTCCTCAGGATATGTCAGCGAGTTATCACATCCGTCGTGAATAACATAAATACTACTCCTAAACACTCATTTCCTATAACCGAAATAGAAAGGAATCATTGTTCCCATGAGACATCAGTCTCTATCTTTAAGACGTAGACCGTGATCAGTGAACAATGGAGACGCCTCATGACCCGCAAGACCATGACCACCAGCGCCGGAGCTCCCATCGGCGACAACCAGAACAGCCTGACGGCCGGTCCGCGTGGGCCCTTGCTGCTTGAGGACTACCAACTGCTGGAGAAGCTCGCCCACCAGAACCGCGAGCGCATCCCCGAGCGTACCGTCCACGCCAAGGGCTGGGGCGCCCACGGCACCCTGACCATTACCGGTGACATCACTCGCTATTCCAAGGCCAAGGTCTTCACTCCGGGCAGCCAGACGCCGATGCTGGCGCGTTTCTCGACCGTTGCCGGTGAGCAAGGCGCTGCCGATGCCGAGCGCGACGTTCGCGGCTTTGCGCTCAAGTTCTACACCGAGGAAGGCAACTGGGACCTGGTCGGCAACAATACGCCGGTCTTCTTTATCCGCGACCCGTACAAGTTCCCGGACTTCATCCACACCCAGAAGCGCCATCCCCGCACCAACATGCGCTCCGCCACGGCAGCCTGGGACTTCTGGTCACTGTCGCCTGAGTCACTTCATCAGGTCACCATGCTGATGTCGGACCGCGGTCTGCCCACCGATGTGCGTCATATCAATGGTTACGGCTCGCACACCTATTCATTGATTAATGCTGACGGCGAGCGCGTGTGGTGCAAGTTCCATTTCCGCACCGCCCAGGGCCACCAGCACTTTACCGATGCCGAGGCGGAGGAAGTGGTCGGCAAGAGCCGTGAAACGACTCAGGAAGATCTCTACAACGCACTCGAGAACGGTGATTACCCGCGCTGGAACGTCTTCATTCAGGTGATGACAGAAGACGAGGCCAAGCGCTGCCCCTTCAACCCGTTCGACCTGACCAAGGTATGGCCCCACGGCGACTATCCGCTGATCGAGGTGGGTCACTTCGAGCTCAACCGCAACGCCGATAACTACTTCGCCGAAATCGAGCAGGCCGCCTTCTCACCGTCCAACAAGGTGCCGGGCATCGGCTTCTCACCGGACAAGATGCTGCAGGCCAGGGTCTTCTCCTATGCAGACGCCCACCGCTATCGTCTCGGCACCCACTACGAGGCGCTGCCGGTGAACCAGCCGAAATGCCCGGTCCACCACTACCACAAGGATGGCCCGATGCGCTTCTTCGCCAATGGCGAGGAAAATCCGGACGCCTACTACGAGCCCAACTCTTTCGGAGGCCCTCAGGAAGACCCCAGCGCAGTCGAGCCGCCGCTGCCGCTGGACGGTGACGCCTGGCGCCACAACCATCGTGACGGCAACGACGACTACAGCCAGCCGCGGGCCCTGTTCGAGCTGATGAGCGACGGCCAGAAGCAGCGTCTGTTTGGCAACATCGCCCGTCATATGCAGGGGGTTCCAAGCGAGATCAAGGAACGCCAGCTGGGCCACTTCGAGAAGTGTCACCCGGAGTATGCTGCTGGCGTACGCGAGGCTATTGGCAGAATCGGGGACTGATCAACAGTCCTGACGACGCATTCACCACTAAAAGGACGGGCCCCGAGGGGCCCGTCCTTTTATTACTCTTTGCCACAACCGGCCCATCGGGGCTCAGTTGTCGAGCACAACCTTCAGCTCGTAGTTGTTGGGGCCATCCATCGAACTGCCGAACTTCTGTCCAGTGACGCGGATGTGGTAGGTGCCCGGATCCAGCTGGGTGGACAGGTCCACGTTACCGTTAAAGCCTTCACCAGCGCCTTCGGCAACAATGCGACCGGAGCCATCTGCCACTTCCATGGTCAGACGATAGGTGTCTTCATCTCCCGGCGGGAAGGTGGAGGTGGTGATGCGCACCTGGCTTGGCTCGGCCACGTTGAAGGACAGCACCTCACCACGGGCACGAATCTTGACGTCGGTCTTGACACTCTGTACCTGACGTTCGTCAGGGTTATTGCTGCGTGCTTCACTGCCGCTGACGCTTTCGGAGGCCCCGGCAACCGCCGCCGTACCGGCCACCGCAGCACCGCCGGCCGCTGCACTGGTGGCGCCAGCACTGGAGGCAGCCGCGCTGGAAGCCGTCGCGCTTGACGATGCAGCCGACGCACCGCTCGCCGTCGCGGAGGCAGAAGTCGCAGCGGCAGATTCGCCACCCAGGGTCACCACGGCGTCACGGCTGGTGACAAAGGCGCTCTGATTGCCGTCACGATCAGCCCCCACGAACTGCAGCCCGACTCCATCATCGACTTCGATCCGGTTACCCTGGCTATCCAGGCCCACCACGGCAATGCTGTAGCCATCGCCGGCGCGGCCGCGACGGCCAAAGCGGGTGCCCTTGACCTGCAGTTCATACTTGCCAGGAGTTAGGCGGCTTTCGAGCTGCAGCCCGCCTTCCTGGCCGTAGCCCTGACCACGAGCGATCACATTACCGGCATCGTCTTGCAGTACGGCTTCAATCTGGTAGGTATCCTCGTAGCCGGCGCTGACGCGGCTTTCGAAACGGTAGACACCCTCTTCCTCTACCTCGAAATCATGCGCGTGAGGAGTTCCGAACAGAAAGGTCTGGCTGCGCGCGTCGCTTTCCGGCTTGAAGAAGCCGGTCAGGTCGAGCTGACGATTCTCCTCGCGGAAGCGCTCGGTCATGACGCTATCGGATGCCTGGACGGTGGAGCTGGCCAGAGCAACGCCAAGCGCCAGCAGCGCCGCGGGTAGGGTGACGTCTTTCATGGATCCTCACATGCTTGCGGTAGAGTGCAGAAAAAAGCCGATCCCGGAGGATCGGCTTTCGTTTATAGCGTCACAACGCTAGGGGGGTCAAACCTGTTGGATTAGAACAGGTAGGTCAGACCCACGGCGTAGCCGTCACCCTGGTCGTTGTCACGGTCACGCCAGGCGCCTTCCACGTAGGTGTACATGGCGTCGGAGATGTTGTAAGTCACGCCGCCAACCACTTCGTTGAAGTTGTCGTCGTCGTTCTCGTCATCGTTGGCGCTGGCCAGGTCGCTGAAGCCGCTGCCGCCGAAGTCGATGTACTGGTAGGCGCCGTAGACATCGCCCATGCCGTTGCCGTAGCCGTAGCGGGCACCGATGGCGTAGTAGTCAGCGTCCTTCAGGAAGTCGTTGTCAGACTCGAAACGCTCGTACTTGAGGGCAACGCGCAGGCTATCCCACTGGTACTGCATGGTCACACCGTACTGGTCGCCCAGATCTTCGTCATCGATGGTGACGGTGTTCTGAGTGGTAGTGACGGTGTTGTCAGCTGCAACAGTAGTAGTGTTGTAGGTGACGGTCTGGTCTTCGATGTCGTAGATGCCCAGATCGTCGTACACACCAGCGATAGAGAAGCCACCGTAGGTGTACTTCAGACCACCGAAGAAGGAAGCTTCGCCGCCGTCAGACAGGTTTTCGTTCTCGGCGTCGCCCTTGTACTGGCTACCGACCGCGAACTGGAAACCGCCCCAGACCGGAGAGGTGTAGGTGATCTTGTCGCCTTCGGGATCGCCAGCAACAACGTCGGCGTCGTCAGCATCTTCACCCGGAGCACCCTTGAAGGTGTTGGAGTCAGAAGCGTCGAAGTATTCGTTGTTGGTGATCGGATCCTGGATCCAGTCATCCAGCAGGGAGTCGTAGGAACCGACGCGAGCGTCACCGAAGTTGCCCTTCAAGCCGATGTAGGCGGTGTCGCCTGCATCACGGCCAGCAACTTTCATCTCGTCGGCCTTGAAGTCGTCGATTTCGATCTTGGCGTAACCGATCAGACCGTTGTAGATGACGTGCTCAGCGGCGAAACCGAAGGTAGAACCGTTGTCGGCGATTTCGTCACGAGTCTCGCCGTCTTCGTCTTTAACGCCGGCGTAAACCAGCTGGACGTTACCGTAGATGTCGAGCTTGGTGCCGTCTTGGTTGTAGACGGTAGCAGCCTGGGCGCCAACGGCGGTGAAGGCAGCAGCACCAGCGATGGCAGTCGCTAACAGTGTCTTTTTCATTGCTGAGTTCCTTTTGACTAGCTTGCTGTTTCGATCGTTGCTGCGCTTGGCAGCCTTGGCTTGCCGGTCATTGCCGGCTCGTATTTCTGTCCTGACGGGTTCCTGGCAGGGAACCTGAACAGCGAGCCTGACAGCGGCGAAGCCTTGTTATAGTCCAATGCTCGCAAGGGCAACCATATACCGGGTTTCTCAGGAGCGCAACAAGAAAAAAACACTGTTTTCGTTCCAGCTGCCCATCGCTTCGACACCGATCCCTGCGAAAATGCTACCCGAGCAGAAACTGCAAAAGGCAGTTAACGAACAATGTTCGCCAACTGTTTACCGATTCTGCATAGAAAGCTGCATCGGGCGTAGCGCTAACATCATGCCCCGCTGATGTGACGCTTTCAAGTCAATGAGAGAGCAAACGGGTTGAACAGCCGGTCCTGCTATCAACGGCATTGGGCTACCATCGCAGCGACGCCAGCACCGGCGCGTCACTGCGTTGCGTTGTGTTGTGCTGTGTTTGTGCTTCACGGATAGGCTGGTGCTGGGCGGCAGGGGTCAGGCATTGCTCGACGGCTGCCGTCAGCGCTTCTTTAGCGGCTGCTGTTGTGACGCGCCAGCAGTTCATCCAGCTTTCGCTGAAGGCGCGTTTCCTCGCCATCCCCCTGACGATCCGGAGTGACGGCAGGTATATCGCTGTCTGCAGGACGAGCGGGCTTGGCGCTCACACTGTCAGTGTCCCGGTGGCCAGCGTGAGTCGACGCCTTGGCGGATGCGGAGGTGTCGCTGTTGCCGGTGCCTGAAGGCTTGCCGGAATCGGAACCCTTGTCGGAGTCTGAGTGGTTGTCGGAGCCTGAGGGCTTGTCGTTGCCGTGCCCCTTGTTGCGCCGACGGCGCGACATTGTGCCGCGCCCACGCTGCTCCGCCTGCAGTCGGTCCAGCTTGCGTTTGGCATGCTCCGCCGCCTGGGCATCGACCTGGCCGACCAGTTCGCCGTCCAGGCCAATCCGCTCCGCCCCTTCACGCACGGACTTGAGGTAGCGAGGCAGGTTCACATAGCAGGCCAAGGCCCGGCGGACGAGCTTTTCCGGCCAGGGTTCCCGGGCGGCCAGCTCCTCGTGGATGCCCACCTTAAGTGGCCGGGTGTGGCCCTTGAAGAAGGTCTGGTCATAACGACGATACCAATCACCCAGCAGTGCCTGGGGAGACGGCGCCTTGTCAAAGGCGAGGTCGCCCTGCACTCCCACCTCTGTATCAGGCTTTTCTGCGACCTGGTCATCGCTGTGACTGGACAGCGCAGCCGTGTCGGCCATCGCCGTTGGGGGGTTCTCGGTAGCAGTCACCTCGGCAGCAGTCGACTCCTGTGCCCTTTCATCTTTCACCGGCTCGCTGCCATGGCCCAAAGAGGCCGGGCTGTCCTGGCCGGGCTGGGACGCGATCGTCGGCGCGCTGGACGAAGCGCCCTGCTCTCGTTCATCGCGTGCAGGGCTATCTATGGCAGGGCTATCTATGGCAGGGCTATCGATAACAGGGCTATCGCCGACAGGACGTGGACGATGCTGCATCAGGGCAGCCAACCCCTGGGCTCGGCGCTGGGGGGGACGGAAGGCAGTAATGTCAGGTTCGTGATCCGGGTGCTCGACGCGGTCACGCAGTCGGGCATTGTGCGCCTCAAGCTCGCGATTCTGCTCATCGAGTTCGCGGTTTTCTTCCTTGAGCTCGCTATTTTCCTCGAACAGCGCGGTGCGCTCTTGGATCAACGACGCGCGCTCCTCAATCAGCGACGCGCGTTCCTCGATCAACGACGAGCGCTCCTCAAGTAGCGACTCACGCTGGGACGCCAGGGCACGATGCTCGGTTTCCAGGGTCTGCTGCGCTTGCCGCAGGGTGTCGAGCTGTGCTTCCAGATCACCCAGGCGCTCCCGTGCAGCGTTCAATTCGCTGGCCAGGCGCTGCTTGTCATCCAGCAGCTGGCGCTGGTCGCTGGACAGCTGCCGCTCGCGCAGGCGACCTTCACGCAGTCCGTCCAACAGCGACGCCGTTCGTTGCTCAAGCGCCTCCAACGGGTGTTCTGCGCGTGTCTCGCTCACGTCGACTCCTCCAGGCTCACCAGGTTACTGCGATGACGGGGCCGCTGATGTCAGCGCCCGCTATTGTCGGGATTATCGACACAGTCTGTGCCAGGCCCGGCGATGTGGCAATTGTCGCCTGTCTGCGACGATCGGCACCCACTCTATTTACCGGACGTTCAGGCTGACATGCCGTCTTGCGAGCGGGACCGCTCGTAGCGCACAAAACGATAGTGGGGCTGGCCTTCGGCGGGCGTACCGGCGTCGCTTGCCTGTTCGGTCCAATCGTCATCAAGAGCCGGGAAGAAGGCATCCCCCTCGATCTCGATATCGACCTCGGTCAGATACAGTCGCGACGCCAGCGGCATGGCCTGGGCATAAATCTGAGCGCCCCCCATCACCATGATTTCCTCAGCGGCCTCGATGGTGGCCTGCTGGTCTGCCAAGGCAATGGCGCTGGCCAGATCGTGACATACCCTGACGCCGTCATGGGCGAAGGTCTTGTCCCGCGTCACCACGATGTTGAGACGATTGGGCAGCGGGCGGCCAATGGACTCGAAGGTCTTGCGCCCCATCACCAGGGGCTTGGCCTGGGTCATGCGCTTGAAGAACTTGAGATCCTCCGGCAGGTACCAGGGCAGCTGGTTATCCACACCGATCACTCGGTTGCGCGACATGGCGGCGATCATGGCCACCGGCACAAAGGTGTCGAGCTCCGCGATCCGCTGGGCATCACGGTCAGGATGAGACTGTTCCGTCGTAGGCGCCTGGGTCATACCGCCACCTCTGCCTTGATATGGGGATGTGGTTCATAGTCTTCGATGGCAATGTGTTCGAAGCGGAAATCGAACAGGTTGTCGACGCTCGGGTCCAGCACCAGCCTGGGTGCGGACGTCGGCTGACGACTCAGCTGCAGCTCGGCCTGCTCCAGATGATTGAGGTAAAGGTGGGCATCTCCCAGGGTATGCACGAAGTCGCCGGGCTTGAGCCCAACCACCTGGGCAATCATCTGCGTCAGTAGTGCATAGCTGGCGATATTGAACGGCACGCCCAGAAAGATATCGGCGCTGCGCTGGTAGAGCTGGCACGACAGCTTGCCGTCAGCCACATAGAACTGGAACAGGCAGTGGCAAGGAGGCAGCGCCATCTCATCCACCAGGGCAGGGTTCCAGGCAGAGACAATCAGGCGACGGGATCCGGGATTCGTGGCGATCTGTTCCAGCAGCGTTTCGATCTGGTCCACATGGCCGCCCCGCGGGTCGGGCCAGCTGCGCCACTGATAGCCATACACAGGCCCGAGGTCGCCATCCTCATCCGCCCACTCATCCCAGATACGGACACCGTGTTCCTTCAGGTAGGCAATATTGGTATCCCCCTTCAGAAACCACAGCAGCTCGTGAATGATCGAGCGCAGGTGAAGTTTCTTGGTCGTCACCAGCGGAAAACCACGGGACAGGTCAAAACGCATCTGGTGACCAAAGATCGAGCGGGTGCCCACGCCGGTGCGGTCTTCCCGCTCGACGCCGTTGTCCAGCACGGCGCGCATCAGATCCAGGTACGGCTGTTCCAAGGCGGGCAGAGAGGCGGTTTCAGGGGCGACGACAGACATGGGCAATCACTCGTTGGAACGTTTCAAGACGAAGCTGGCCGGTCATTCTACTGACCGGCCAGCCGTGATACCAGAAGCGGCAGCGCTCGTCCCGAAAGCGATTCGTCAGCGCCGATCGTCAAGCAACAGGCGCGCCCTCATCCGGCGCTCGGGCTAAGCCTGGCATCCACTGGCTGACGACGGGACCAGGCCACCAGCAGCACACCAAAAACGATCATCGGCAGGCTGAGCAGCATGCCCATGGTGACCCAGTCGAAGGCAATGAAGCCTAGCTGGGGGTCGGGTCTGCGCACGAACTCCACCGAGAAGCGGAAGGCGCCGTAGCCCAGCAGGAACAGACCCGATACCAGGCCCCGACGTCTGGGCGTGGCCGACACCCACCACAGCACCACAAACAGCACCACGCCTTCCAACAAGGCTTCGTACAGCGACGACGGATGGCGCGGTTCAGGGCCATAGCCGGGAAACGGCATGCCCCAGGGCAGGTCAGTGACGCGCCCCGGCAGCTCGTGATTGATGAAGTTACCGATACGTCCTGCCCCAAGGCCGATCGGTACCAGCGGCGCGACGAAATCGGTCAGCGTGAAAAACGCCAGCTGCTTGCGACGGGCAAACAGCAAGGCTGCCAGCAGCACCCCGATCAGGCCGCCGTGGAAGCTCATGCCACCATCCCACACCTTGACGATCCACAGCGGATCCGCCAGCCACTGGTCCAGTCCGTAAAACAGCGCGTACCCCAGTCGTCCCCCTGCCACGACACCGATGGCGGCGTAGAACAGCAGGTCGCCCACATCGTCACGGGTCAAACCGATCCGATGCGCTCGGCGACAGCCCAGCCACCATGCCGCGACAAAGCCGACGACATACATCAGTCCATACCAGTGGACCTTGAAGGGACCCAGCGCGATGGCCACCGGGTCGATTTGAGGGTATGACAGCATGCTCGGTTATGTCCCTGATCAGTAAGAGAGTGAAATCGATATGGCGGAAGACTCATGTGACCGCGAAACCCTGCTCGGGTTCGCTACAGCAGGAAGCCGAGTCCGACTACCGTCAGCAGCAGTGCGAATGACAGTTTGAGCACCCGTGCCGGCAGCCGGTGGGCCAGGCGCACACCCAGCCTGGCGCAGGGGACGCTGGTCAGGGCAATGCCGAACAGGGCAGGCAGCATGAGAAAGCCTACCGCCCCCTGAGGTAGCCGAGGATCGCCCCAGCCCACCGCGACAAAGGTCAGGGCCCCGACCAGCGCAATCGGCAGGCCACAGGCAGCCGAGGTGCCCACCGCCTGGGTCATGGTGGCGCCACACCGAATCAGCCAGGGTACGCTCAGAGTGCCCCCGCCGATACCGAACAGTGCAGAAATCCCCCCGATGACGCCGCCAGCGACGATCATGCTGCGCCGCCCCGGCGCGCTGCTGCCGGCCTTGGGTGAGCGCCCCAGTACCAGCTTCAGCGCAACCAGCAGCAGGAACACCCCAAACAGCGTTCCCAGCATGCCGCCGGACAGGGCTCCCGCCACGAAGACCCCTGCGATGGCCCCCAGCACCAGCCCTGGAAGCAGGGCTACCAGCCAGTCGCGGCGAATGCTGCCGCGCCGATAGTGTCCCAGGGCCGAGGAAGAACCGGTGATGACGATACTTGCCAGGGAGGTGCCTACGGCCAGGTGCATGGAAATCTCCACAGGCACTTGCTGCAGTGCAAACACGGCCATCAGGCTGGGAACGATGATCAGTCCTCCGCCCACGCCATACAAGCCGGCAAGCGCCCCAGCGACCGCCCCGAGCGCCAGATAGGACATGATGGCCATGAGCATCAGGACAGCCTCGCGGATTGAGGCAGCCAGGTGTCGAGCAATTCGAGCAATGCCTGGGGACGATACGGCTTGGCCAGGAAGGCATCCATGCCGACCTCCTTGAAGCGCTGTTGGTCTTCATCGCTGGCATTGGCCGTCAGCGCGATCACTACCGCACGAGGGCGTTCCGGGTGAGCGGCCTCGACAGCGCGCAAGCGACGAGAAGTCTCGATACCGTCGATATCAGGCAGCACGATATCCATCAGCACCAGGTCCACCACATGGGCATCTAGCCACTCCAGGGCCTCTTCGCCGCGGGTTGCGGTAACCACGTCCACCCCACGGCGTTCCAGCACTTCGCGTGCCAGCATCAAATTGACCGGGCCATCGTCGACGATCAGAACTTTCGGTGCCTGGTGTCGCGGGGATGAATCCCGAGCGGCGCTTCTCTCTTCCTCGTCGCCCGCCTCCAGATTGTCCAGCAGCAGGCGTATATCGCCCAAGCGGCGCAGCAGCTCGCCGGAGGGCCTTGCCACGCCATCGACGGTCTCAGTGTCGGCTGCCTGACGGCTTTCCTGCTGACAGTCGGCCTGCGCCTGCGGTGAAGGGGTGCTATCTGCTTGCATCAGTGATTCCAGCTCGACCACCAGCGGCGCCAATGCCTTGCTCAGGTGGCTCAGATAGCTCGACTTCAAGCGCGATTCCTCGCGAGCACGGGATAGTGCAGCTTCCAGCCGGCGGCTTTCCTGCTGCCAATTGCTGACTTGATCGGCATGAATGATCGGCCCCAGGCCAATCACAGGGGGCGGAGCTTCCGCCACGGGAGGAGCGCTGGACTCGAAGGCATCCAGCAGCGTTTCGACTCGGTCAACGGGAGCGCCGGCAGCCTCAGCGGGCTTTCCTGTCCTCGTCTTGAGTACCTGATGCAGGCATGCCTCGACTCTGTCGAGCAGCCCGCCAAGATCCCGCTCCACCTCGGCTAGTCGATGCTTGAGCAGCACCAGGAACACCATGATATTGAGCGCGGTGCCCACCAGCAGCCCCGTGATCATCCACAGCGTCGTGCTCCAGCTGGATGCCGCCGGCATCAGCCAGTGCAGCGATAGCGCCAGCACCAGGCATAGCGCCAGCAGTACCCCCTGGGCAGCTGCCACTGGCCACAGGATGGGAATGACCAGCCTGCGCCACAAGCGTTCCTTGCCGTCGTCGCCTAGCATCATCCCTACCGTTATGTGAAGGAACCACGAGTTTACGTCGCCAGCTGCCGACTGTCATGGTGGCACAGACGACGACATAAACGCTGTCCTCGCGGATTCCCATCGGCGACATATGCCGCTACCCTGCATTGATGTGTCTTATCGCCCTGCACCACGCCCCAGCTGACAGCGTCCCCGATAGCCGGCACGCTGTTGTTCTCATCGCCAATCGCGATGAGCTACACGCTCGCCCGACCGCCCCGCTGGCGGCCTGGGACGACGCTCCCGGTCTGGTCGCAGGACGTGACCTGGAGGCCGGAGGCACCTGGCTTGGGGTGCACCGCCGCGGGCGCTTTGCCGCCATCACCAACGTCCGCGACCCCGACTTTATCCCCGAGCCTCCGGTGGCGAGCCGCGGCCTACTGGTGCGACAAGCACTGGAAACCGACGACCTAGAACACTGGCTGCACCGTCAACAGTGCGACCATGCCCTGGCATATGCCGGTTTCAACCTGCTGGTCGGTGATGGGGAACATCTCTGGCATCTGCGCCGGGATCGTCATGGCGCCACCCTTGACCGGGTCACGCCAGGCACCCATGGGCTGTCCAATGCGTCACTGGATACGCCATGGCCAAAACTCGAGAAAGTGACGCAGGCCCTGACTGACGATGTCATCCACCAACGGGTCGGGACACTTCCTCAGGCCCGTCGAGGGTTCAGTGACCAGCGGCGCCCGGAGGACGAGCGACTGCCCGACACCGGCGTCGGGCTCGACCTTGAGCGCTTCCTGTCACCTGCCTTTATCGTTGGCGATGACTACGGCACCAGGGCGACCACCAGCGTGGTGCTCGTGCGGGGCGATGTGAACAACGGCGTCGATGAGCACTTTGTCATCCACGAACAACGTTTTGGCCCTGGTGGCAGCTTCCTCGGGGAAACGCGGCTGACATTGCCCATCAGCCGCCGCTAACCCAGCGCAAGCCAGCAGGTACCCGGCACTGCGCCTAAGTATCTCGATCCCGTGGCGGCCTCAATCCCGTGGCGGCAGCAGATGGGCCAGCTGCCAATCTTCCATTCGCTGCGTCAGGTGGGCACGCACCTGGGCCGGGGTATCCAAGGCCAGCGTCTGCGTGACCAGCTCTGCCGCGTCCTGACGGGTCACGCGACGGATGGCAGCACGCACCCTGGGCAGGTTCGGGCCGTTCATGGACAGCACCCTGAATCCCATTCCCATCAGCAGCAGTGCTCCCGCAGGATCACCGGCCAACTCGCCGCACACCGACGTTGGCACACCCAGCTCGTCACTTTCTGCTGCCAGACGATACAGTGCCGACAGCACCGCCGGATGGCAGGAGTCATAGAGGTCCGCCACGCGTGGATTGTTGCGATCCACCGCCAGCAGGTACTGGGTCAGGTCGTTGCTGCCCACCGAGAAGAAGTCGACCCGAGCTGCCAGTGCCTTGAGCTGATACAGGGTCGCCGGCACTTCCAGCATCACCCCCAGGCGCGGACGACGCACATCGACGCCTTCTTCGCCCAGCTCGACGATGGCGCGCTCGATCAACCTCAGGGTGTCGTCCACCTCGTTGACGTTGGTCACCATCGGCAGCAGCAGCTCCAGGTTGTCGAGGCCTTGTGAGGCTCTCAACATGGCCCGCAGCTGCACCATCAACACTTCGGGGTGATCCAGGGTCACGCGGATACCGCGCCAGCCCAGGAACGGATTGGCTTCCTCGATCGGGAAATAGGGCAGATCCTTGTCGCCACCGATGTCCAGCGTGCGCATGACCACGGGCAGAGGGGAAAAGCTCTCCAACTGCTCGCGGTAGAGGCGTGTCTGTTCCTGTTCGCCGGGGAAGCGCTCGGTGATCATGAAAGGCACTTCCGTGCGATACAGCCCCACCCCGCCGATGCGCGTCTTCAATGACGCCACGGTATCGACCGTCAGGCCGGTGTTGACCATCAGGGTCATGGCATGGGCATCCGGCGTCACGCTGGGCAGGTCCTGCTCGTGCTCGAGCATGGCCGCCAGGGCCTTCTCCTCGTTGATCAGGCTCTGGTAATGGGCCACCAGCTCCGGCCCGGGCCGCACGAACACACGCCCGCGGTGGCCGTCCATGACAAGTGGGGCACCGTCCAGGCGAGGCAGCGGCAGGTCGACCATCCCCGACACCAGCGGAATGCCCATTGCACGGGCAATGATGGCCACATGGGAGTTGCTGGAACCCCGCACCGAAATCAACCCACCGAGGCGCTCCCGCGGGACCTCGCCCAGCAGGGCAACGCTGATCTCGTCACCGATAAGAATGGCGCCCTTGGGATAGTGCTCCGGCAGGCGTGGGGATTCCTCCTGGAGGTGCGCCAGCACGCGCCGCCCCAGGTCACGCACATCCGCCGCGCGCTCCCGCAGGTAGTCGTCATCCACGCGCTCCAGGTACTGCACGTGACGGCGGACCACGTCGGCCAGCGCCCCGGGCGCCCATTGCCCCTCGCGGATGCGCTTTTCGACTTCCTGGGATAACGCCGCCTCTCCCAGCATCTGCTGGTACACATCGAACAGCGCCAGCTCCTGGGTAGAGATACGATTGGCGAGGCGCTCGCCGGCCGCGCGAATCTCGTCACGCACCCGCGCGATGGCCTCCTTGAGGCGAGCGATCTCGTACTCCACATCGGTGGGAATCAGGTCAGGCACGCTATCCAGATCCGCCGGGGGTGACAGCACCACCGCTTCACCGATGGCCATTCCCGGGGATGCCGCCACCCCGACAAAGGTTGCCTGGACACCGGGAAAGGCCGGACAGGTCAGACCACCGGTGGCCAGCGCATGGGCCAGCACACCCGCCAGCTGAGCGCCCATGGTGACCAGAAAGGCCTCATCGGATTCGTCATAGCGTCGTCGTTCGGTCTGCTGCACCACCAGTACGCCGAGCATGCGCCGCTGGTGAATGATGGGAACGCCAAGGAAACTGGAGTAGCGCTCTTCGCCGGTGGCCTCGAAATAGCGGAAGCTGGGATGCGCCTGGGCATCTTCCAGGTTGAGAGGCTCTTCCCTGCGTGCAACGGTACCCACCAGCCCCTCGCCCACCGGAAGCGCCACCTGGCCCACGGCCTGGGTACGCAGGCCGATGGTCTCCATCAGGACCAGGGCTTCACGTTCGCTGTCGTAGAGATAGAACGAGCAGACATCGGTCTGCATCGCCTTGCGCGTGCGCCGAACGAGGGTCGCCAGCGCAGCGTCCAGGCTGCGCGCGCTGTTGACCTCTTGAATGATGCGTTGAAGGACCTTGAGCATGAAAGGCCTCACCCCTGTTCTTGTACTGGTCCGGTCAAGGGGCGACCGAACAATGATTGGGGACCATCTTGCCAGGTCAGCGGGCTCGCCGGACAAGATCGCCACACGCGCCGGATCATCCTTTCTCCAGCACCAGGCTCTGGGCACGGGGTAACAGTTCCCGTAACGCCCTGCGGTAGACCTCCCTCTTGAACGGCACTACCTGTCCTAGCGGATACCAGTAGCTGACCCAACGCCAGCCGTCGAACTCCGGCTTGGCGGTGCCATCTACACAGATGCGGTTTTCCTGACAGCGGATACGCAACAGGAACCACTTCTGCTTCTGTCCAATGCACACTGGGCGCGAGTGTGTGCGAACCATGCGTCGCGGCAGGCGGTAGCGCAGCCACCCCCTGGTGCAGGCCAGAATCTCCACGTCCTCGGCGGTCAGGCCGATCTCTTCATGAAGCTCTCTGAACAAGGCCTGCTGTGGCGTCTCATCAGACTTGATGCCTCCCTGGGGAAATTGCCACGCGTTCTGCCCTACCCGACGCGCCCAAAGCAGCTGCCCCAGGTCGTTGACGATGATGATGCCAACGTTGGGGCGAAAGCCGTCTGCGTCGATCACGGGCTTCACCTTTTTAATCGGTATTGACTGCATTCTTCCACAATGGCTTGAAGCGCATCAATACGACATCTCGAACCCCTGGCGACCTTCTGACATAATCGCCCCTTTTGCGGCCTCCCCGAACCACACGGCCATGGGTCCCTTGAGCGCTATCGTCGCGGGCGGATCCACCCACAATGCCGGGGCAGGAGGCCATGTCACGCATGCGCTGGGAGACACCGAGTGAGTCTGGCGATCTTCGATTTGGATAATACCCTGCTGTCGATCGACAGCGATCATGCCTGGGGCGAGTTTTTGCTCGAACAGGGCGCCGTGGACCCGGTGGCTTACCGCGAGGCAAATGATCGCTTCAAGGCGGACTACGATGCCGGACGCCTGGACATGATGGCGTTTCTCGAGGTGGCACTGAAGCCACTGGCGGACAATTCCATGGAGCAGCTGGCCGCCTGGCACCAGCAGTTCATGGTCAGCAAGATCGAGCCCAACATCCTGCCCCTGGCGGAGGAGCTGATCGCCCGTCATCGCACCCGCGGTGACACTCTGTTGATCATCACCGCCACCAATCGCTTCATCACGGCTCCCATCGCCGAGCGCCTTGGCATCGACGAGCTGATCGCCGTCGAGCCAGAAATCCAGGATGGCCGCTACACCGGTCGGGTCAGCGGCACGCCCAGCTTTCAGCAAGGCAAGGTCACCCGGTTGCAGCAGTGGCTCGATACCCGCGACGACACCCTGGACGGTGCCTGGTTCTACAGCGACTCCCACAATGACCTGCCGCTGCTGGAAATGATCGACCATCCTGTGGCGGTGGACCCGGACCCGGCCCTGCGCGAAGTCGCCGAGGCCCGCGGCTGGAAGATCATCAGCCTGAGAGACTGAACCGACCGGGCCTTTATCTCAGGGGGGCTGTCTCAGGAGCCCTGTGTCAGGGCCCCTGTCTCCGCCCCCTGCCGCTCTGGTTCCTGGTTTCTGGTTTCCGCCGACAGGCACGCCCTTCAGGCAAAAAAAAGCCCCATCGCGATGCGATGGGGCTTTTGCGTATCAGACAGTGCATCCAAGACAGTGCATGGCTGACGGGCACCGCCTGGGGCTGATCAGCCCAGCAGGTGCTCGACAGCAGCGCGCTCCTCGCGCAGCTCGTCTTCGGTAGCCTTCATCTTGCCACGGCTGAACTCGTCGACTTCCAGACCCTGGACGATCTCGTACTTGCCGTCCTTGCACACCACCGGGTAGGAATACATGATGCCCGGCTCGACGCCGTAGCTGCCGTCAGCGGGGATACCCATGCTGACGATGCCGTCGCTGCCCAGCGCCCAGTCGCGCATGTGGTCGATGGCGGCAGACGCTGCAGAGGCAGCAGAAGACGCGCCACGGGCCTTGATGATGGCCGCACCGCGCTGCTGTACGGTGGGGATGAAGTCGTTCTCGTACCAGTCACGCTCGACCAGATCGAATGCCGGCTTGCCATCCACCTTGCAGTGGGACAGGTCGGGATACTGAGTGGCGCTGTGGTTGCCCCACACGATCATGCTGTCGACGTCGGTGACGTGCTTGCCCGCTTTCTGGGCCAGCTGGGTCTTGGCACGGTTGTGGTCAAGACGCATCATCGCGGTGAACTGACCCGGATCGAGGTCCGGTGCGTTGCAGGATGCGATCAGTGCGTTGGTGTTGGCCGGGTTGCCCACCACCAGCACGCGGATGTCACGGCTGGCGCTGTCATTGATGGCCTTGCCCTGGGCCGAGAAGATGGCCGCGTTGGCTTCGAGCAGATCCTTGCGCTCCATGCCCGGTCCGCGCGGACGAGCGCCGACCAGCAGAGCAAAATCAGCGTCCTTGAAGGCCACGTTGGCATCGTCGGTGGCAACGATGTCCTGAACCAGCGGGAAGGCACAGTCATTGAGTTCCATCACGACGCCATTCAGCGCTTCCATGGCCGGAGTGATCTCGAGCAGCTGCAGGATGACCGGCTGATCCGGGCCGAGCATGTCGCCGGCGGCAATACGGAAAGCGAGAGAGTAGCTGATCTGACCGGCGGCGCCGGTGATGGCAATACGGACGGGGTCTTTCATTTTGGCTCCTTGGGATTGTCGCCGTGGAAGGCCCGGGATCGACAGGGACATCTCTCGGCCGTCACCGGCGGCAAAGGCTGCTGACGGTCACTGCGGTAGATGCCCTGACTGCCCAGGCGGCGTTCAGGACGCGGAAAATCTTATGCCTGCAGTGCACAAAACTCAATCGACCCGGTACGAATGGACCACAAACACCCCGACTTGACCGGCAGCATGACGCCGCCAATGGCAGCGGGGCGTGACCGGCGGCCACGCCATGGCCACGCTTCATGGGGTCAGGAAACACCCTCGGCAGGCGCGTGAGCGTCGTGCAGGCGCGATATCAACTGATCTTCCAGGCCAAAGCGCTCGGATAGGCCCTTCTTCAGGCGCTCGAGCCAGGCCGGCAGGCGCGGCAGGAACCGCTGACAGCGCACCGGGGTAGAGTAATCCTCGTCAAACGACAGCACCAGTTCGGTGGACATTTCGAGCCGTTCCAGCAGACGATCCGCGAGATTGAGGGCAGCGGTGTCATCGAAGGCACGGGCCTCTTCCCGCAGCTGCGGATAGACCTCGAAATGCCCCGCGCTGATGTAGTCCATCAACGTCTCGCTGAAACTGTCGATACGCTCCTTGGTGATGGTCTCGAGATCTGCATCACAGGACTGTTCGAGCTCGCTCAGCACCTCCAGCAGATGCTCGCGCTGCTCAAGCCAGCGATCGATCAGCTGATGGACTCCTCCCCAGCGTTCGCTGGCAGACTTACAATCTTCCAACATGGCGGCCTCCCTAGCGCTGCCTCACCACGAAAATGCGCGGATCAACAGACTCACTCCAGAAGACCGCCCTGTCAACGCATGCATGCCAAGTACCTGATTGGCCGTTGCCGATTCCCCCTGCTCGGCACAACAGCGCCGCTCAACTTCTCCTCAAGGGGACCGGGCGACGAGCGCTGTCAACCGTTCCAGCGATAGCCGGTAGAGCTTCTGCGAAGGGTCGTCAGCATGGCAATCGGCACCACCAGCAATACGACAAAGCCGATCAGCGTCCAACCGGGCAGCGACAAGCCCAGCAGCCGCCCACCCACTTCAGCGCACTCACCAGAACCGGTCAGGACCATGGACACCACCTGGGAAAGCGGCAGGATCTCCACCATGTAATCGAGGCCAGGCCCACAGCTGGGCACCTGATCAGCGGGCAACGATTGCAGCCACAGATGGCGCATGGCCAGCCCCGCCCCCGACAGTACCGCGATGGCCGCCACGATGCTGTAGACAGCCCCAGCAAGACGCCCCTCGGGCCCATGCAGCGCAGCAATGGCAAACACGACCCCCGCCGCGATGACCGCCACTCGCTGGAACACACACAGCGGACACGGCTCGAGTCCCACCACGTGCTCCAGCACCAGCGCTACCGCCATCATCATCACGCAGAACCCCAGCCCCACAAGGCTCCACTGCCGCAGACTCCATTCGCTCATTTAAGACGTTCTCCAGTCGGTGGCGTCATGTCCATCGGGGTCAGGGCACGGGTTTCTCGAGCCCGTGCAAAGTAATCTTCCAGAAAATCGGCAAAGGCCGTGCTGTCGTCCGCCTCGATGTCACGCTGCTGCTGATGCGAGGTCTCGACCAGCTCGTCCAGCATTCCCTGGCGCGAGCGATTGAGCGGTGTGCTCGCCAGCGTCTCGGCCTGCTCTCGAGCGATCGCCAGCATGGCATCGACGAACTCCTCGCCGGTCTCTTCCAGACGGGACAGCAGACGCGCTGACGGCGTCAGCGAAGGGTCGTCAATGCGCGGCGCAAAGGCATCGACGGCATCCAGGTGAGGACTGCCCTCCTCCAGCTGGTCGAGCAGCCTGGCGACCTCACGCATGTCGGCGATGATCCCATGGCTCCACTCGGCCATTTCTCGGACCTGCCCTCGGTCATTGAGTTCAAGTCCCGGCTTGCGCCCCTGCTCCACCACCAGACGACGATTGTCGTCCAGGTGATCGCACTCCTCATCTGAAATCCACGGGCTGTCCGACAGCAGGCACCAGACCAGGAAGGTATCGAGGAAGCGCGTCTGCTGCGCATCGATTCCCAGGGTCGCGAAGGGATCGATATCCAGGCAGCGCACCTCGATGTACTCGACGCCCCTGGCCTCGAGCGCCTGGCTCGGGGTTTCGTCGTGGCGCGTCACCCGCTTGGGCCGAATATCGCTGTAATACTCGTTTTCGATCTGCAGGATATTGGCGTTCAGCTGGTTCCAGCGTTCCCCGTCACGGACACCAAGGGCGGCGTAGTCTGGCCAGGCGGTGGAGATCGCGTGACGCAGCGTGTTGACGTAGTTCGACAGCGAGTTGAAGCAGATCTTCAGCTGATCCTGGACCTTGTTCTGATAGCCCAGATCCGACATCCGCAGGCTGGTGGCATAGCGCGATACCAGGGTGTTCTCACCCAGTCGCTCTAGACCTTTCGGCACGCTGCCATCGGGCAGGAAACTGGTATCGAGCGCCGGCGAGGCCCCAAACAGGTACAGCAGCAACCAGCTATGGCGGCGGAAATTACGAATCAGACCGAAATAGCGCGCCGAACGGTACTCGCCCATCGACATGGCTTCCTGCTCGTCCAGCGTCTTGAGCAGAGTCCACAGGTCATCCGGCAGGGACACATTGTAGTGAATCCCGGCGATCGACTGCATGATGCGTCCATAGCGGGCGTCCAAGCCACGCCGGTAGACGTGCTTCATGGTGCCGACATTGGACGTGCCGTAGTCAGCGATCGGCACGCTGTCATTGCCTTCCAGCCGGGACGGCATGCTGGCAGGCCAGATCCACTCCCCATCGAGCTGGCGATAGGTATAGCGATGGAGGTCGGCCAGAAATTCCAGGGCCTCATCCGGACGGCTATAGACCGGCGTGATGTACTCCAGCAGCGATTCGGAGTAGTCCGTGGTGATATGCGGATGGGTCAGTTTCGAACCCAGCGCCCGTGGGTGAAAGGTCGCCGCGATACGACCGCGGTCATCGACCCTTAGCCCCTCTTTTTCGATGCCTCGGCGCAGACGGCCGAAGCGTCGCGCAGCCGCGGGGCCGCGCAGTCGTTCGAGGAGCGAGGAAAGCTGAGTGGACAAGGTGAACACCCCGTGTCATGGAAGGGCCCGGGGGCCTGCTTCGTGTGGCGGCGACGGCAGCGGGCGCTACTGCGCCCGCCCTTGTGGTCGCCAGATTATGGCGATCCGTCGACAGGATTCAAGAACGCCCCTGCTTGGCCTTGAGCAAGGCGGCCCCCAGTGCGCCCATCGGCGCAGCGGAAGCGTCCTCCTTGCCGCCACCGTTGCCCCGCTGGCGGCGCCCCTGTCCAGGGTGGCTCTTGCCACCGCCTTCGCGACGACGAGGTGCCTGCCTGGAGTCGCCTGCCTCGGCGTCCGGGGTGTCATCCAAACGCATCGACAGTCCAATGCGAGCGCGCGGCAGGTCGACGTTCATCACCTTGACCTTGACGATATCCCCGGCCTTGACCACGCTGCGGGGATCTTCGACGAAGCGGTCGGACAGTGCCGAAATGTGCACAAGGCCGTCCTGATGGACGCCGATGTCGACAAAGGCCCCGAAGTGGGTGACGTTGGTCACGGTGCCTTCCAGCACCATGCCTGGCTCCAGATCCTTCAGCGTTTCGACGCCTTCACGGAACTGCGCCGCACGAAACTCCGGACGCGGGTCGCGACCCGGCTTGTCGAGTTCCGAGATGATGTCGCTGACGGTGGGCACACCGAAGCGCTCATCGGCGTAGTCGGCGGGTTTCAGCGACTTCAGCGTCGTGCTGTCACCGATCAGTCCAGCCACCTCTCGACCACTGCCAGCGGCAATGCGTTCGACCAGCGGATAGGCTTCCGGGTGAACCGCGCTGGCATCCAGCGGGTTGCTGCCGTTCATGATGCGCAGAAAGCCGGCACACTGCTCGAAGGTCTTGGGCCCCAGCCGGGACACGTCCAGCAGGTCGCGACGATCGCGGAAGACACCCTTGGCATTTCGCTGCAGCACGATGTTCTCGGCCAGCCCCGGATTGAGGCCCGCCACCCGTGACAGCAGCGCCGACGACGCGGTATTGAGGTCCACCCCGACCGCGTTGACACAGTCTTCGATAACCGCTTCCAGACTGCGGGACAGCTGCACCTGGGACACGTCATGCTGGTACTGGCCGACACCGATGGATTTCGGCTCAATCTTGACCAGTTCCGCCAGCGGATCCTGCAGACGACGGGCAATCGACACCGCACCACGAATGGTCACATCGAGATCCGGCAGCTCTCGGGCGGCATATTCCGACGCGGAATAGACCGAAGCCCCGGCCTCGGACACCATCACCTTGGACAGGCCAGGATCCTTCATCGCCTTCAGCAGGTCGCCGGCCAGGCGGTCGGTCTCCCGGCTGGCGGTGCCATTGCCTACCGCGATCAACGCCACATCGTGCTTCTTGACCAGCTTTGCCAGTTCGGCCAGAGAGGCGTCCCACTGATTGCGCGGTGCGTGAGGGAAGATGGTCGCCTGCTCGAGGAACTGCCCCGTCGCATCGACCACCGCCACCTTGCAGCCGGTACGCAGACCCGGGTCGATGGCCAGGGTCGACTTGGGCCCCGCCGGCGCGGCCAGCAGCAGGTCCTTCAGGTTGGCGGCAAAGACATCGATGGCCTCGCCTTCGGCACGTTCGCGCAGGCGCCCCATCAGCTCTGTCTCGAGGTGGGTATACAGCTTCACTCGCCACGTCCAGCGCACGACTTCGGCAAGCCAGCGATCCGCCTTGCGGCCCTCATCGGTGATGCTGACATGCTTGGCGATGGCTACCTGCGCAGGATGCACCGGTGCCTCGTCCTCTCCTGGCAAGCGCAAGGACAGCGCCAGCACGCCCTCGTTGCGGCCGCGGAACATGGCCAGGGCCCGGTGAGAAGGCACCTTGGCCAGAGCTTCATCATGCTCGAAGTAATCGGAGAACTTCGCGCCTTCCTGCTCCTTGCCGGCAATCACCCTGCTGGACAGCTCGCCTTCGCTCCACAGGCGCTCACGCAGGCGACCCACCAGTTCCGGGTCCTCGGCAAAGCGCTCCATCAGGATCTGCTTGGCGCCATCCAGGGCTGCCTTGGCATCCTCGATGGCGGGCGTCTCGCCTTCCGCCGGACGCAGGTAGGCCTGAGCCTCGTGCTCGGGGTCCAGGGTAGGATCCGCCAGCAGGGCGTCAGCCAGTGGCTCAAGGCCAGCCTCACGGGCAATCTGGGCCTTGGTCCGACGCTTCTTGCGATAGGGAAGGTACAAATCTTCCAGGCGCTGCTTGGTGTCGGCCGAGCGAATGCTGGCGGCCAGCGCGTCGGTCAGCTTGCCCTGCTCGTCGATGGCGGCGAGCACCGCTTCCCGGCGCTCCTCGAGCTCACGCAGGTAACCTAGCCGTTCTTCCAGCGTGCGCAGCTGAGTGTCGTCCAGTCCGCCGGTGACTTCCTTGCGGTAACGTGCGATGAAAGGCACCGTCGCGCCGCCATCCAGCAGCTCGACGGTAGCAGAGATCTGAGATGCCTTGACCGCGAGCTCTTCGGCCAGGCGGGCAATGATCTTGGCGTTAGCGTCCATGAAATCCTTGGCAATACGACGTCAATGATCCCGCCAAGGTATCACAAAGCGACTGTCGACGCCGCCGCTACCCACTGCCGAGGATCAAGGACAGAAACCCTGATGAAACGGGCGCCGGGGCATGCCGCCAATGGCTATCCGGTACACCCCGGCAGCCTCCCTGGCATGCGCCCAGTCGCCTCGATGGGAGGTCAGGCGGGCACGAACTTCAGCGCGACGCCATTGTTGCACCAGCGCAGACCGGTAGGATCCGGGCCGTCCTCAAAGACGTGACCATGATGACTACCACAGCGGGCACAGTGATATTCGGTGCGCGGCCAGAGAATCTTGTAGTCCGCGCTGGTCAGCAAATGCCCCTGCACATGGTCAAAGAAGCTTGGCCAGCCGGTACCGGAGTCATACTTCATCGCGCTGGTGAACAGCAGCAGGTCGCAGCCGGCACAGCGGAATTCTCCCTCACGCTTCTCATTGTCCAGAGGGCTTGAGCCTGCAGGTTCAGTGCCCTCCTCGCGCATCACGTCATATTGTGCCGGCGTCAGGCGCTCGCGCCATTCGTCCTCGCTCAGCTCCAGCGGCTCGATATCCGGGCTACGCGTCAAATCCAGCTCAGGGCGAGCGTTAGCCACGGCTGGCACCATACTGGCCAGGCCGCCAAGCCCGATAAGCGCCAAGAAGTTGCGTCGTTTCATTGTGCTGTCTCCTGCGTCAGGGTCGCTGCTCAGTCGCACCGATATCACTCGACCTTACAGCCGCACGGTCATGCCGTTGTCATTATCGACTCACAAAAAAAGGAGAAGGCCTTCGCCTTCTCCTCTCTCGACCGCGCCGCTTACCCAAGGTTCCTCTCTGGCAAGGTTCCTGCTGGCTGCGCCGGTGCAGCGTCTAGACCAGGCTCGGCCCGGCCTTGACGATGGCGTCGCTGACGCCGTCGAACTTCTTGAAGTTCTCGACAAACTTGGCCGCCAGCTCGTCGCGCTTGCGGTCGTAGGCCGCGAGGTCTTCCCAGGTCTGACGGGGATCCAGCAGACGCGACTCGACGCCGGGCACCGCCGTGGGTACAGACAGGTTGAGGCCGTCGATCTGGCGAGTTTCGACGTCGCGCAGTACGCCGGATTGAATGGCGTGGATGATGGCGCGTGTCGTGGGAATGGAGAAGCGCGAACCGCCTTCACCATAGGCACCACCGGTCCAGCCGGTGTTGACCAGGTAGACCTGGGCATCCTTCTCTTCGACGCGCTTGATCAGCAGGTCGGCATACTCGCGCGCAGGGCGCGGGAAGAACGGCGCACCGAAGCAGGTGGAGAACGTCGCCTCAAGGCCGCTGGAAGAGCCCATTTCAGTCGACCCTACCTTGGCGGTATAGCCGGACAGGAAGTGATAGGCAGCAGCTTCCTTGGACAGCACGGATACCGGCGGCAGGACGCCGCTCATGTCGCAGGTCAGGAAGACGATGGCGCTTGGCTCGCCGGCACGGTTTTCCGCCACACGCTTTTCCACGTGCTCCAGCGGATACGCCGCCCGGGAATTCTGGGTCAGGCTGTCGTCGGCGTAGTTGGGCTCACGACGGTCGTTGAGCACCACGTTTTCCAGCACGGTGCCGAACTTGATGGCATTCCAGATGACCGGCTCATTCTTCTCAGACAGGTCGATGCACTTGGCGTAGCACCCACCTTCAAAGTTGAACACGGTACCTACGCCCCAACCATGCTCGTCGTCACCGATCAGGAAACGCCCCGGATCCGCCGACAGGGTGGTCTTGCCGGTGCCGGACAGACCGAAGAACAACGTGGTCTCACCGTCCTCGCCAACGTTGGCGCTGCAGTGCATCGGCAGCACGTCGAGCTCGGGCAGCAGGAAGTTCTGCACCGAGAACATGGCCTTCTTCATTTCACCGGCGTAACGCATGCCGGCGATCAACACCCGGCGCTTGGCGAAGTTGATGATCACGCAGCCGTCGGAGTTGGTGCCGTCACGGCTTGGGTCACACACAAAGTGCGGTGCGTTGAGAATGGCCCACTCGTCCTTGCGCGAAGGGTTATAGGCCTCGGGACGCACGAACATGGTACGGCCGAACAGGTTGTGCCATGCCGTCTCCGTGGTCACCCGCACCGGCAGGTAGTGAGTCGGGTCGCTGCCCACGTGCAGCTCGCTGACGTAGCTGTCCTGCTCACCCAGATAGCCTTCCACTCGCGTCCACAGGGCATCGAAGCGCTCGGCGTCGAAGGGACGGTTGACGTTGCCCCAGTCGATCTTGGCGCTGGTGGACGGCTCATCGACGATAAAGCGGTCCTTGGGCGAGCGACCAGTGCGTTCGCCGGTCTTGACCACGAGGGCTCCGTGGGAGGCCAGACGGCCTTCGCCATTGGCCACCGCGCGCTCGATGAGTTCGGCAGTACTGAGGTTGACGTGAACGACGGGAGACTGCTGGGTGGTGGTCATAGGATTCCTGGGCCTTCGGCTTCTCTCTCGTGGACTGGCACCGCCTGGTCAGAGGAGCGATGCGTTGGATCCGGCGCGTCGGCTACGCGGTTAAACCGTCTTCTGCGATGACGTGGCATCGTCCGAGCAACGACACGGGCAGGATCGGCGGCGATTATGACAAAAAACTTCAGCGCAGGAAATGCCCATTTTTCAAGACGTTATTGTAGTTTAACTACAACATCATGAAGCTTTTCGGGCATTTCCTGTCATTTGACTACACGCCCTGTTCCGCTACGAGCAGCCGTGCCCGGTGCCGCCCCCCAAGGCCACAGCCTCAGTGCACCGTGGCAGTATCCGCGTCGGGATTCTCCAGCAGCGACTCCACATCGGCAGCAGTGAACACGTAGCGGGTGTGACAGAAGTGACATTGGGTCTCGATGTCGCCCTGCTCCGCGACGACGTGTCGCAACTCGTCTTCCCCGAGGGACAGCAGCCCCCCGGCAATACGTGCCCTTGAGCAGGTACAGCCGAAGCGCAACGCCTTGGCGTCGAAGACGCGCAGAGATTCCTCATGGAACAGCCGTGTCAGCAGCGTCGATGCCTCCAGGGACAGCAGTTCCTCGTCCTTGAGCGTTTCGCCCAGATGGCAGGCGCGATCCCAGGCGTCATCATCCTGATTCAATGATTCATCGGGCAACCGCTGCAGCAGCATACCGCCGGCGTTGACCCCGTCCGCTGCCAGCCACAGACGGGTAGGCAGCTGCTCCGACTGGGTGAAGTAGGCTTCCAGGCATCCCGCCAGGCTGGCGTGCTCAATGCCGACGATGCCCTGATAGCGGCGCCCCTCACGAGGGTCCAGGGTGATCACGATCTGGCCGTCGCCTACCAGCGAACGAAAGCCCTCCTGGTCTCCAGGCAGGGCCGCCCCCTCTGCCAGGCGAGCGATGGCCCGAAGCTCACCACCGGGGTTGGACTCGGCCATGAGCAGGGAAACGTCACCGCTGCCACGCACTTCGATGGTCATGGTGCCGTCGAGCTTGACGGTGTCGGTCAGCAGCGCGACGGCAGCCAGCAGCTCGCCGAGCTGACGATTGATGGCAGCGGGATACTCGTGCCGTGCCAGTACATCGGCGTAAGCCTGTTCCAGGCGAGTCACCTCGCCGCGCACATTGGTGTTATCGATGATGAATCGCTGAATCTGATCAATCATGTAAAGCGTCTCGGTAGGCGCGCCTCACAGGACGCGCTTAGAAAAAGAAGGATGGACCGTGCGTTCGGACATTTCGAGCTGACGCTCGACGGGGCAGGCTCAGGACCCGCCTTCGCGCTGAAAGCGCTTGATGTCTCTGCGGGCGCGTTTGTCCGGCCGCTTGTGGGGATGCTGAAAGACCTCGTTGGCCTGGCGGCGCTGCTCGGCCTCGCGCTCTCTGCGCTCACAGCTCTGCTCGGTCTCCTGATACAACAGCCTGGCCTCGGGTGCGCCACGACGCTGCTCACTGACCTGAACCACCTCGACCTCCCAGACATCCCACCCCTGGGGCGCACGAATGCGCATCCCGGGACTCACCAGCTTGCTGGTCTTGGCCTTGGCCCCATCGACTTCCACCTTGCCGCCCTCAATGGCCTTCTTGGCCAGCGCGCGGGTCTTGAAGAAGCGTGCCGCCCACAGCCATTTGTCGAGTCGAACGCTATCCACGAGAAACGCCTCCCGGGACCTCAGGCATGATCTCGGCAAAACGACCAAGCGCCACGAAATCCTTGAGCGTCTTCTCGGGCCGGCGGCTGTCCGGCTGACGAATCCCCAGCAGATGACGGATGCCGTACTCACGTGCACTTTCCAACACGTGAGCGTTGTCGTCGATGAACAGCGTGCGTTGACGGTCGAAGGGTTCGATCTCGTTCAGCGCATGCCAGAAGGCTTGCTCTTCCTTGGGTTCGCCAATATCGGCAGACGACACGATGGCATCAAGATACTCGTCGAGGCCGGTCAGCGGCAGCTTGAGCGCCAGACTCTCGCGGTCTGCATTGGTGGCCAGCACCACCCGCGGGTGGGCACTCTTGAGCCAGCCAAGAAAATCCAGCGCATCGCCACGCAGGCCGATAAGATGCTGTACCTCTCGCTTGAGCGCGACGATATCCACATCAAGCTCGCGACTCCAGTAAGACAGGCTGTACCAGTTGAGCGTGCCCTGCTCGCGGATAATGCGCTCGCGCACGACGTCCTGAGTCGCTTCATCCAGCTTATGCAGTTCCACATAACGACGCGGCAGGTGCTCGAGCCAGAAATGGCTGTCGAAATGCAGGTCCAGCAGGGTGCCGTCCATATCCAGCAATACGGTATCGATGGTGTCCCAATCGATCATTACGTCTCTCCAGCTCGTGTGCCGCCCGGTTGCCGTGACCCGGTCGATACCGCCAGGCAAAAGGCTTCCCGGAAGACCGTCAGCGTAACGTGTTAGTGTACCTCAAAGGCATTCGGGCTCGCATGCGCTCCGGCGCAGGCCGGACCCTGTGGCCAAGGCCAGGACGATCGACTCGGCCAGCACGAGAGCCCCCGCCTTCCCATTGACGCCAGGAGAAGCCATGGAAGACCGTACCCGGGAGAAACCCCACATTCTGTCGCGCAAGACCGTCGCCGAAAGCCGCCTGTTTCGCGTGGAGGAGCTCGACCTGCGCTTTTCCAATGGCGCCGAACGACGCTTCGAACGACTGCTGGGTAATGGACAGGGGATTGGCGCGGTGATGATCGTGGCCATGCCCGACCCTGAACATGTCCTGCTGATTCGCGAGTACGCTGCAGGGTTCGAGGACTACGTGCTGACCCTGCCCAAGGGCGTCGTCGACCCAGGTGAGGACATCGTCACCGCGGCCAATCGGGAGCTGATGGAGGAGTGCGGCGTCGGCGCGAGACGCATCGAACCGCTGATCGAGCTGTCACTGTCACCCAACTACATGCGACAGCGCATCCAGGTCATGCTGGCCAGCGACCTCTACCCCCAGCGCCTCGAGGGAGACGAACCGGAGCCGCTGATCGTCGAAACCCATGCCCTGGACAGTCTTCCCGCCCTGCTGGCCCGGGAAGACTTCCATGAGGCGCGTGCCATCGCCGCACTCTACATTGCACGGGACCGGCTGCGCGGCGATCAGCCTGACAACCGGCTCTGGTGAACGCTGCTGGAGGCAACCTCAGCGCCTGGCGTGCAGACGCCTCAAGTTGCTGTTGCCCTCTTTCAGACGTACCCAGCGCCCTTGACGATAGCTGTCGAGCCCCGCCTCAAGCAGCGTCATGACATCCACCGCCTGCTCTCCGGTGACGGGGGGCGGGTCGCCATGCAGCAGGGTCTGAGCAATGCCGGCGTAGAAAGCAGGGTAGTTGCCGGGCACCGACGGACAGGATTCGCTGATCAACTCAGGTTCCTCGGCACTGCCGCGGTTCAGCGTCAGCTGACCCGGAGAGTCGTCGACACCCCAGTTGTCGCTTGGCGCCATCCCCTGCTTCAGCCAGCCCTCCTGGGGATCCAGCCCGTAGACCGAATAGCTGCCCTCGGTGCCGTGCACCACGAAGCGCGGGCTCGCCTCGGCCACCAGGGAGCTGGCCTGCAGCGTCACCCTCAAGCGGTCGTACTCGAGCAGCGCAAGAAAGTCATCATCGACCTCTGCACCCTCTCGCGCCGTCGCCAGCTCCAGCAGGATCGCACGAGGCATTCCGAACAGCTCCCTGGCCTGGTCCAGCAGGTGGGGGCCAAGGTCGTACCAGATGCCGCCTCCCGGCTTGTGATGATCGCGCCAGCGGTTGGACACCGCCGGGCGATAGCGATCAAAGCGGGACGTGAACGACGTCACCCGCCCAAGCCGTCCTTCCTCCAGCAACTGACGCACCGTCAGAAAGTCACAGTCCCAGCGACGATTGTGAAAGACACTGAGCAGAAGTTCCGACCGGTCGGCCTGGGCCCGCAGCTGACGCGCTTCAGAAGCTGAAACGGTCACAGGCTTGTCCACTACCACGTGCTTGCCAGCCGCCAGCGCCGCCTTGGCCATGGCGTAATGCTGTTCATTGGGCGTCGCAATCACCACCAGGTCCACGTGGCGCACATCGAGCAACTCGCTGAGCTTGCCATGCACCGTGACATCCGGCAGGTCGTTCAACACCTTGGACGCATCGGAGCTCACCACCGCCGTCAACTCAAGTCCAGGCGCAGCCTGGATCAAGGGCGCATGGAACGTCCGTGACGCCATCCCGTACCCCACCAGCCCCACGTTAAGCGTCTGTGTCTTCATGTTCGGCCCCTGTGCCCGCGTTGCGCCCGTCTTGTCGAGGGCTTTATTGATCCGTCGATATCTATTGCTCCCAGCATGACCAAATCCTCGGAATTAATCGAGTTCCAGCACTCACGCTAGCCCCCGGGCGAACGCAGGACGCCGGTCGCCACCCTCCGAGGCAGCCCACTGGGGTAGAAGGCTCAGTAACGTTGAAGGCCGGCATCAGCCGGCCTTCGATCACCTCGAATACTTGCCAGCGGTCTGGATCAGGCGTCCAGCTTCTCGAGGTCGCGAACCGCGCCCTTGTCGGCCGACGTCGCCAGCAGCGCGTAGGCCTTGAGTGCCGGTGTCACCTTGCGCAGTCGCGTGATACGAGGCGTCCAGGCCTCCTTGCCACGCTCATCCTGACGCTGGCGGCGGGCGGCAAGCTCCGCATCATCCAGCAGCACGTTGATGGTACGGCTGGGAATATCGATGCGGATCAAATCGCCATTTTCGACCAGACCGATCGCGCCACCTGCCGCCGCTTCTGGCGATACGTGGCCGATCGACAGTCCCGAAGTGCCCCCTGAGAAGCGGCCGTCCGTCAGCAAGGCACAGGCCTTGCCCAGCCCCTTGGACTTCAGGTACGAGGTCGGATACAGCATTTCCTGCATGCCGGGACCGCCCTTGGGTCCTTCGTAGCGGATGACCACGACGTCGCCTTCCTTCACTTCACCGCCAAGGATGTGCTCGACCGCCTGATCCTGGGACTCCACGACGTGGGCCGGCCCTTCAAAGACCAGAATGCTGTCGTCGACACCGGCAGTCTTCACCACACAGCCGCTTTCGGCGATGTTTCCGTGCAGCACGGCCAGACCGCCTTCCTTGGAGAAGGCATGGGCGTAGTCACGAATACAACCGGTAGCGCGGTCGCCATCGAGACTCGGCCAGCGCGCGCTCTGGGAGAATGCCGTCTGGGTCGGGATGCCGCCGGGCCCGGCCTTGAAGAAGTTGACCACTTCCGCCGAGGGATTGCGCATGATGTCCCACTCGTCCAGTGCCTCGAGCAGGCTGTCGCCATACACGGTGGGCACGGACGTATCGAGCACGCCAGCCCGGTCAAGCTCGCCGAGAATCGCCATGATACCGCCGGCACGATGGACGTCTTCGATGTGGTACTTCTGGGTGTTGGGCGCCACCTTGCACAACTGGGGCACTTCACGGCTCAGACGATCGATATCCGGCATGTTGAAGTCGACGCCTGCTTCCTGGGCCGCGGCCAGCAGGTGCAGAATGGTGTTGGTCGAGCCGCCCATGGCGATGTCCAGGGTCATGGCATTCTTGAACGCCGCCTTGGAGCCGATGGCGCGGGGCAGCAGGTGCGCCTCGTCACCTTCGTAATAGCGCTTGGCCAATTCCACGATGCGCTCGCCCGCGGTCTCGAACAGACGACGGCGATCCGCGTGGGTTGCCAGCACCGTACCGTTGCCGGGCAGCGCAAGACCTAGCGCTTCTGTCAGGCAGTTCATGGAGTTGGCGGTGAACATGCCGGAGCAGCTGCCGCAGGTGGGGCAGGCGCTGCGCTCGACCTCGTTCAGGGTTTCCTCGTCCACCGAGTCGTCGGCGGCCATGACCATGGCATCGACCAGGTCGAGACCGTGATCCAGCAGCTTGGTCTTGCCGGCTTCCATCGGACCGCCGGAAACAAAGATCACCGGGATGTTGAGGCGCATGGCGGCCATCAGCATTCCCGGGGTGATCTTGTCGCAGTTGGAGATGCACACCAGCGCATCGGCGCAGTGGGCATTGACCATATACTCGACACTGTCTGCGATCAGGTCACGGCTGGGCAGTGAATACAGCATGCCGTCGTGGCCCATGGCGATGCCATCATCCACGGCGATGGTGTTGAATTCCTTGGCCACGCCGCCGGCTTTCTCGATCTCGCGGGCGACCAGCTGCCCCATGTCCTTGAGGTGTACGTGGCCCGGGACGAACTGGGTGAACGAATTGGCCACAGCGATGATCGGCTTGTGAAAGTCGTCATCCTTCATGCCGGTGGCGCGCCACAGGGCGCGGGCGCCGGCCATGTTGCGACCGGCGGTAGTGGTTCGGGAGCGATACTCTGGCATGGAATCCTCGTCATTTTTTGTCCACCTGTGGGGCCCTTGGCCGCCAGGCGGTGTCTCGTGTCCAGACCATCGATTCTGTCACGCCGGGGCAGCACTGGAAAGCCTTGCGCGGATACAACGCGTCGCCCCCGGCAAGACACCGGGGGCGAGTAGACATGCTGGAAGCAGCAAAGTGATTGACGTGCCGTTGATCGTCCTCGACACCGGACAAGCGCTGGCTACGAAGGCGCTGGGGCCTGTCAGACAGAGCCCCAGCGTCCTCGCTCAGTCCATCAACCGAACACGACCTTGGCCACGTCCTGATAGCGGCCGGCAAAGTGTACGGTCATGCCCTCCTTCAGATAGTCGGGCAGCTCGTCATAATCACGCCGATTGGCCTCGGGCAGAATGACTTCGAAGATCTCGCTGCGTCGAGCGGCGATGACCTTCTCCCGAATACCCCCCACCGGTAGCACCTGCCCCGTCAGGGTCAGTTCACCGGTCATCGCCAGATTGCGGTCAATCGGCTGCTGGCGGGCCAGCGACAGCAGCGCGGTAGTCATGGTCACCCCAGCCGAGGGACCATCCTTCGGGGTCGCCCCCTCGGGCACGTGCATGTGCACGAAGCTGGCGTCAAAGAATCCGGCATCCGCACCGTATTCGCTCAGGTGCCCCTGCACGTAGCTGTAGGCAATGTTGGCGGACTCCTTCATCACGTCCCCAAGCTGGCCGGTCAGCTTGAAGCCGCGATCCAGCCCATGCACCTTGCCCGCTTCGATGGATAGAGTGGCGCCGCCCATGGACGTCCAGGCCAGTCCCGTCACAACGCCCTGCCCCTTCATCACCTTTTCCTTACGGAACAGCGGCGCACCGAGAAATTCCTCCAGGTTCTTGAGCGATACCTTGACGGTTTCCTGGTCATTCTCGAGCAGCTTTACCGCAGCCTTGCGCACAATGCGGTGAAGCTGCTTCTCCAGCTGGCGTACTCCCGCTTCACGGGCATAGCCCTCGACCACCTGGCGCAGCGCCGCCGCTGTCAGGTTGATGCGCTTCTTCGGGATGTTGTCCCGCTTCAGCAGCTTGGGCCACAGATGATGGCGGGCAATCGCCTGCTTTTCCTCAGCGATATAGCCAGACAGCCGAATCTGCTCCATCCGGTCCAGCAGCGCCGGCGGAATCGAATCCAGCGTATTCGCGGTGCACACGAACAGCACCTTGGACAGGTCGAGGCGCACGTCCAGATAGTGATCGAGGAAGTCGACGTTCTGCTCAGGGTCCAGCACCTCCAGCAGTGCCGAGGCAGGGTCACCCTGGAACGACTGACCCATCTTGTCGATCTCGTCGAGCATGATCACCGGGTTCTCGACCTCGACCTCCTTGAGTGCCTGTACCAGCTTGCCCGGCATGGCCCCCACGTAGGTCCGGCGATGGCCCTTGATCTCGGCCTCGTCACGCATCCCGCCGACCGAGAAGCGGTAGAACTCGCGACCGAGTGCCTCGGCGATGGAGCGCCCGATAGAGGTCTTGCCGACCCCGGGTGGGCCGACCAGCAGCACGATAGAGCCCCCGACATCGCCCTTGAACGTACCTTCGGCAAGAAACTCCACGATCCGCTCTTTCACGTCGGTCAGTCCGTCATGATCGCGGTCGAGGACCTTGCGGGCATGGGCCAGATCAAGCTGATCCTGGCTCTGCTGGCCCCAGGGCATGGCCGTCAGCCAGTCCAGATAGTTGCGCGTGGTGCCGTACTCGGGGGAGCCGGTTTCCAGCACCGACAGCTTGCCCAGTTCGTCATCGATACGCTCTTGAACCCGCTCCGGCACCTCGCGCCCTTCCAGGCGAGCCCGGAAGGTATCCACATCGTTCTCGCGATCGTCCTTGGAGATGCCCAGCTCGCGCTGGATCACCTTCAACTGCTCACGCAGGAAGAACTCACGCTGACGCTCCTGCATCTGGGCGTTGACCTGCTCACTGATCTCGCTCTGCAGTTGCGCGACTTCAATCTCCTTGCGCAACAGCGGCAGCACTTTTTGCATGCGCGGAACCACTGGCAGCGTCGCCAGCACGTCCTGCAGCTCCCCCCCCTGCGCCGAGGTGATGGCCGCCGCAAAGTCCGTCAGCGGTCCAGGCTCGTGGGGGCTGAAGCGATTGAGATAGTGCTTGAGCTCTTCGCCGTAGAGGGGATTGATCGGCAGCAGCTCCTTGATGCCATTGATCAATGCCATGGCGTAGGCACGGGTCTCGTCGTCCTCGGTATCCACCGGCTCGCGGGGATACGACACCTCGACCAGAAATGGCGGCTTGCGCGACAGCCAGCGCTCGATCTTGAAGCGCCGGACGCCCTGGGCGATGAACTGGATCTGCTGATCCTCACCCTGCAGCTTGTGCGCTTTCACCGCCGTGCCGATGGTAGGGAAGTCTTCGGAGGACAGCTCTTCCACGCCCGCTTCCCCGACAAACGCAAGGCCTACGGTGTCGTGGGGGGTATTGGCCACCCTCTCGATGGTCTCGGACCAGCGCTCGCGGTTGATCACCAACGGCTGAACCTGGGCCGGAAAGAAGGGACGATTATGGATCGGCAGCAGGTACAACCGCTCCGGCAGACTCGCACTGGCAGGAATCACCGCATGGCTTTCAAGCTGGGACTGACTGTCATCGTCATCGTTCTGACCGTCGTCAGCAGCACCGCCAAGGGGAATCCAGTCCAGCTCATCAGACCGGGAATCACGATCATCGCTCATGGTCACCTCATCCTGAAGTTGGGGCCTTGCCCATATGCTACTCAGGAATGTGGGCGATCGACGCCAAGTTCAAGGCGTGGGGTGACAACCAAGCGCGTTAGTGCGTGCCGGTGCGACAACGCGGGGAGCCACCATCTGGCGTCAGCGGCCCAGCAGCGGCGGCAGCGGGCGTCCATTGATGCGCAGCTGGCCCTTGACCACATCGATGCCCAGCATCGACGTATCCAGCGGCAATCTCAGCCACAGCGCCACTACGGCAGGGGGTTCACGCCACTCGAAATCGCCGTCCAGGCGCTCCCGGAACTTGGCGCGCATCGAGGGATCATCCAGCGCCAGGGGACTCAACTGATCCAGCTCACGCGGATCAAACACGACAACGCCATCCCCATGCAGGCTCAGCCCGAGCATGGGGCTATCCAGATTGACGTCGACCAGGTCCAGTCGCGGGGAGTCCTTGAGCAGCTGAGCCAGCGCCCGATCCATGGCCGAATCCGCCGCGGCGTCGTCCAACGACACCGTGCCCAATGCCGTCTTGTGGCGCGCCAGCTCAACGACAGAGCGCAGCGCGTCGGCATTGATCCGGGACAGCTCGATGCTCAGCTCGCCATCCACCAGCATGTCGTTGCCGGAGCGAATTTCGCCAAGCGTCAGATTGCTCTTCAGCCTGAGTTCACTGTCATCCAACTGGGTGTCGGTCTGCAGCACGATCGAGGTGCCGTCCAGATTGACCTGCGGATGACGCAGGCTCAGCGCCTCGATGGTCAGACTGTCCTGCTGATTGAAGTGAAGCGCCCCTGGGGTGTAGGCATAGCGGCTCTGATACTGAAGCGGACCGACCTCGAGTCGGGCCTCACCATCACGCAACTGTACGGAATCGACGGTCATACGGGTTCGCCAGTCACCGTAGATGCCATCGAAGGCGATCCGCGCACCCGAGAAATGCAGCGAGCGGGGGCCGCTGCGAGGGGGCGACTGGCTGACAATGAAGGGCGCCAGCGCCAGCTCACCCTGGAGGGTACCGCCCAGGGTACGATAGTGGGCTTCCCAGCGCGGCGGGGCAGCGGGAATGGCATCGCCAAACAGCCGCTCGTCGGCCTCGCCGACATGCAGCTCCACAGTACCGATGACACTGGTATCGAGGACGCCGTGGCGCGCATCGTAGGGCAGCGACAGGTGCCAGGCGTGGCCGATGAGGGGGGCGATATGCAGTACGCCGGAAGAGCTCAGCCAGCCTTGCCGGACATCGCTGCGCGAGATGCGCAGGTCGCCCCTGGCTTCCAAGTCGGCCAGCGCACGCGCAAGCTCACGCTCGAACAGCAGGCTGGCGAGGTACTGAGCCACGGCCCAGGCCACCGCCAGCACCACCACTACGGGTACGATCCATCGTTCCTTGCGCATGTTCCTTCCTCTCAGCCAGCGAACGTCTTCCTCTGACGCACCGCTCGCTCAGTGCAACCAGAACCACAGGTGCATGGTGCACCAGGAGTAGACCCCCGCCAAGACGTCATCGACCATGATGCCAAAGCCGCCGGCAACACGCCGATCCGCCCAGCGAATCGGCCAGGGCTTGATGACGTCGAAGACCCGGAAGACAACAAAGCCCCACAGTGCCGCCTCCCATGAGAAGGGCACCGCCGCCATGGTCAACCAGTAGCCGACGAACTCATCCCAGACGATGCCGGAGTGGTCGTGGACACCCAGGTCGCGGGAGGTCTTGTCGCATAACCAGACGCCCCACACGAAGGTGATGGCGATCATCACCAGGTACCAACCGAGGGTCAGTTCTGACAATAGCCAGTAGAACGGAATGGCCGCCAGGGTGCCGAAGGTACCTGGAGCAAAGGGCGCCGCCCCACTGCCAAGCCCGAAGGCAAGAAAGTGGGTCGGCCGGTGCCAGACGCTAGCCGGTGCTTTGTTCACGATGTCCCTCCGTGGAAATGTTGCCAGCCAGCCCTGGATGGGATCTTCACGCCCTGTATGCCCGGCGTCTCGGTCAAATGACCGATCGGCGTCAGCTCGATGCCCAGAGCCAGCAGCGCAGCCTTCGCCTGGGCGACCCGTGACGGGGGCAAGGAGACCAGCAACTCATAGTCATCCCCGCCGCATAGCGCCGCCTCAATGGCGGCATCCTGGCCCAGCCTCGCGGCCAGACCGTCGGCCAGAGGCAGCGACGCGCTGTCCAGGACAGCACCGACGCCCGAGGCGCTGAGCACGTGATCCAGGTCAGCCAGCAAGCCATCGGACACGTCGATGGCCGCATTCGCCAACCCGCGCAGGACTTCACCGGCCTGCCAGCGCGCTTCGGGCAGCAAGTAACGCTTCAGCAGAGGCTGCTCCATATCTCGCGCTCCGCCTTGCCATGCGGCAAGACCGCCGGCGCCTCCGCCGAGGGCTCCGGTCACCGCCAGCACGTCACCGGCCTTGGCCCCATCACGGCGCAGTGCCTGCCCGGTCGGCACCTCGCCCATGACGGTGACACTGATGGCGCGCTGACCGCGGGTCACATCTCCGCCGACCAGCGCCATACCGGCGCTATCGCACACAGCATGGAAGCCACGAGCGAATTCTGCCACCCAGTCGTCGTTGGCGTCAGGCAGGGTCAATGCCATCAGACACCAGCGTGGTCTGGCGCCCATGGCCGCCAGATCACTGAGACTGACAGCCACGGCTCGATGCCCCAGCGCAGCGGCGGGCGCACCAGGCGGAAAGTGCTGCCCCTCGACCGACGTGTCGACGCTGACCACCAGCTCATGGCCCGGGGTGGGCTGCATCAGGCTGGCATCGTCACCGACGCCCAGGCTTACGCCGAACGCGTCAGCAGCCCCGCGTCTCGCCGGTGCCAGCCAGCGCTGGATGAGTTCGAATTCTCCGTACATCAGCAGCGACCTTCAGCGGCGACGGGCACTGACCTCGGCACTTCTCAGCTTGATCGCCAGCTTGTCGAGAATGCTGTTGATGTACTTGTGCCCATCCGTCGCACCGAACGACTTGGCCAGCTCGACCCCTTCGTTGATGACCGCACGGTACGGCACTTCCAGGCGCCGTGACAGCTCGTAGGCACCGAGACGCAAGATGGCCAGCTCGATCGGATCGATGTCCTCGAGACGACGGTCGAGCAAGGGAGCGATGTCCGCGTCGAGCTCCTTGCGATAGCGAGCGACGTTGTGCAGCAGCTCATGGAACAGCGCCAGGTCGGCGATTTCCATCACCTTGAGCCAGTTCTCATGGGTTTCCAGGTCATCATCCGGCACCTGGCTGCGGAACTCGGCTTCCACCGCGCTGATCGATTTCTCGGTCATCTGCCACTGGTAGAGTCCCTGCACCGCCAGCTCGCGGGCGGCACGACGGGATTGCTGAGCCTTGGTCGGCGCACGCTGTTCACGGCTCATGCGGAGGTCTCCTCGCCATCGTCACCAAAGTGGCGCAGCAGGGAGACCATTTCCATGGCGGCCATGGCCGCTTCGGTTCCCTTGTTGCCTGCCTTGGTACCGGCACGCTCGATGGCCTGCTCGATGGAGTTCACGGTCAGCACGCCATTCGCCACCGGCGTGTCAAAGTCGAGCTGAAGACGCGACAGGGCCGAGTTGCACTCGCCGGCCACGTGCTCGAAGTGAGGCGTGCCACCGCGGATGACGGCGCCCAGGGCGATCACCGCGTCGGGCTTGGCCACCTGCAACACCCGCTTGACGGCCAGAGGCAGTTCCCAGGCGCCAGGAACATGAACGATATCGATCATCTCCATGTCCACGCCATGGCGCACCAGGCTGTCCACAGCGCCTTCCACCAGAGAGTCCACCACATGGTGGTTGAAGCGGCCCACGACGATCACGTAGCGGCCCTGAACCTCGACAAAGCTGCCTTCGACTTGGGAGATAGGTTGCATCTTGAAATTTCCTGAATTCGCCGGCACCTGGCCGGCAGTCGGGGATAATCCCCTAATGGATAGCCGAATCCCCAGGTGATGCCTTGGGGCATCGCCTGGGAATCATCATGCGTCTAGATCAGTGGGCGACACGATGTCCACCACTTCCAGGTCAAAGCCTGACAGCGCCGAAAACTTCCAGGGGGAGCTAAGCAGGCGCATCTTGCCCACTCCAAGCTCGCGCAGGACCTGGGAGCCGGTGCCGATGGTCAGGTAGTTGCCCGACCCGTCCGACTCACTGCCGCGGGCAGTGCGGCGGCGCTCGAGAAAGACCTGCAGCAGGTCGTTGAGGTCCTGGCGGGAGCGCATGTCATCGAGTAGCACAAACACGCCGTGCTCGGCTCGCGCCACCTCTTCCAGGGCCTGATGCGCACGCCAGGATGCTTCTTCACCCTTGACCAGGCACATCAGGTCACGCATCTCGTTGGCCAGATGGACGCGCACCGTGGTCACGCCATCCGGTGTCGGGTGTCCCTTGACCAGCGCCAGATGGTGCACCTTGTGGATGCGGTCGGCAAAGACGTGGGCCGTCAGCTCGCCATAGGCAGTGCTGACCGGCAACCGCTCTACCTCCTCCACCGTCTGCTCGTTATGGATGCGGTAGTGGATCAGGTCGGCGATGGTGCCCATCTTGATGCCATGGGTCTCGGCAAAGCGCTCGAGCTCCGGCCGGCGGGCCATGGTGCCATCTTCGTTCATGATTTCACAGATCACACCGCTGGGGTCGCACCCGGCAAGCGCCGCCAGATCACAGGCCGCCTCGGTGTGGCCGGCACGCCGCAGCACGCCACCCGGCTCCGCCATCAGCGGAAAGATATGGCCCGGCTGAACGATATCCTCGGGGCGCGCATTGCGAGCGCTGGCCGCCTGCACGGTGCGTGCGCGATCCGCTGCAGAGATGCCGGTGCTGACGCCCTCGGCGGCCTCGATGGACAGGGTGAACTTGGTGCCGTAACCAGAACCGTTATCCTGCACCATCAGCGGAAGCTTGAGCTGCTCGCAACGCTCGCGGGTCATCGGCATGCAGATCAGGCCGCGAGCGTGAACCGCCATGAAATTGATATGGCTGGCCTCCACCTTCTCGGCCGCCATGATGATGTCACCTTCGTTTTCCCGATCCTCATCATCCATCAAGATGACCATGCGGCCTTGACGGATATCCTCGACGAGTTCGGCAATAGGGGCCAGGCCCCCGCTGGAAGACTGCGACATGTGTGCTCCCTGGATCTGAAGTGGCCACACGGCGACGGCGGCCAGAAACGGCCGTCAGGGTACCGTGGGACGCGCCTGGGCGCCAGTGGCGGCGAATGAGAGGGTATGCGGAGAACCACGTATCCACGCGGGCACCTGCACCCGGCCCCGTATCAGGGCGCTAGAATAATCAGGGCTCTAGGTCATCAGGGCTCTAGGTTATCAGGGCTCTGTCATTACCAGGGCGTTAGCTCAGCGCCCTGTGCAGGCAGGCAGCGCGGGGCGAGCCAAAATTCGCCAGTCCTGGCCCAAGGCGCGAATATCGATGATCTCGAGCGGTCGCTGATGAGCCATCTGGTCAATCCCGCTCAACGACATCAGTCCACGAGCCTCGGGTCCAAGCAGCGTCGGCGCCATGTAGAGGCGCAGCTCATCCACCAGACAGGCATCCATCATGGCACCGGCAAGGGTCGCACCGGTTTCGACCAGCAGCTCGTTGCATCCTTCTTCACGCCCCAGCCAGTCGAGCAGCGTCGGCAGATCTACGCGACCGTCCTCGCCGGCCGGCATTTCCAGTACTCGGGCCCCGCTGCGCTCCAGCGCTTCCCGGCGAGGAGATTCGACGCCTTCGACGCAGACCACCAGGGTCTGACCGGGCTCGCTCAGACAGGCAGCCGCCAACGGCATGCGCAGACGCGAATCGACCACCACGCGCAGCGGCTGGCGACGGGCAATGGTGTCAGCCTGATCGAGCCCCAGTTGCTCGGCTCGCACCGTCAGTCGCGAGTTATCGAAGATGATGGAGTCGACGCCAGTCAGAATCGCGCAGCTCTGGGCACGCAGGCGCTGCACATCGCGGCGTGCCGCAGGGCCGGTGATCCACTGGGACTCGCCGGAGGCCATGGCGGTACGCCCATCGAGGCTCATGGCCAGCTTCAGGCGCACCCGCGGGCGCCCCTTGGTCATGCGCGATACGAAGCCCGCATTCAAGGTCAGCGCATCGTCCTCAAGACAACCGACCAGCACCTCGATACCTGCCTCACGCAGCCTCTGGATGCCGCGCCCAGCGACCTGTGGGTTGGGGTCCTGCATGGCCACCACGACCCGGGCGACGCCCGCCTGGATCAAGGCATCGCAGCAGGGGCCGGTGCGACCATGATGAGAGCATGGCTCCAGCGTCACATAGGCGGTTGCGCCACGGGAGCGCTCACCGGCGCCGTTCAGCGCATGGATTTCCGCATGGGGCTCACCGGCACGCTCATGAAAGCCCTCGGCCAGCCACTCGCCGTCCTTGACCAGCACGCAACCGACACGCGGATTCGGCATGCTGGTGTAGCGGCCATGCTCAGCCAGGCGAAGCGCTCTCGCCATCCAGTGGGCATCATGGCCAGGGGCTGACGCCGGAGGTGCATCGTCGCGGCTCATGACGGCTCCTCATTGTCGGGGGTGAAGTTCGGCTCCTGAGCCAACCGGTCAATCTCGGCACGAAACTCGTCGATGTCCTGAAATCTGCGGTACACCGAGGCGAAGCGAATGTAAGCCACCTGGTCCAGGCGCTTGAGCGCGTTCATCACTTCCTCACCCACGACCCGCGCTTGGACCTCACGCTCCCCTCGGGCCCTCAGGTTCTGGCGTATGCGCTCCACCGCCGCTTCGATGGATTCCGCACTGACCGGGCGTTTTTCCAGAGCCCTCAGCATGCCCGCTCGCAGCTTGCTCTCGTCAAACACCTCACGGGAGCCATCGGCCTTGACGATCCGCGGCATCACCAGTTCGGCGGTCTCATAGGTAGTGAAGCGCTCCCCGCATCCCGCGCACTGCCGACGTCGACGCACCTGGTCGCCTTCGGCAACCAGCCGGGAATCGGTCACACGAGTCTCTTGAGCGCCACAGAAAGGGCAATGCATAGCGGGCAGTCCGGCAGGAGAAAATGTCGCCATAGTGTAACGGTTGCGGCCTTTTTCGCCCAGCGCAACCGTCCGCCAAGCCCTTTGCGCGATGCCAGTTGGCACGCCCTGTGCTTGATGTTGTGCATTATCCTGCCAATAAGACGTCGGGCACAGGCGCAACCTCCCGCCTCGCCCGCCCAAGGAGGACGCCATGGCCCCACCCCTCACAGCGATGGACGCAGACCGCTTCCAGCAGCATGCCAAAGCCTTGCTGACACCTCTGTATGGAGAACGTAGCGAGGAAGTGCTGCGCCGCCTGCTGCGCCTGATCGAAGCGCAGGGCGCCCGTCTTTCGCACCGTCATGGTGCAAGAAACGAACTGTGGAGTGAAAAGGATCAATGGCTGATTCTGTACGGTGATTCGCTGATCGATGAGCACGAATCACGCTCGGACAGCGGTCAGGAGACGTCGCCCAAACCTCCCCTGGCCGTGCTCGATGACTTTCTTCACAGCCGACTGGCTGGCGTGTTCAGCGGGGTTCACGTGCTGCCCTTCTTTCCCTGGAGCAGCGACGATGGCTTCTCGGTCATTCACTACCGCGAGGTCGACCCGGCCCTGGGCGAGTGGCGAGACATCAGGCGGCTGGCCAGCCGCCACGACCTGATGGTGGATCTAGTCTTGAATCATGTCTCAAGGGAGTCGCTGTGGTTTGCCGACTACCTGGGCGGCAACCTGCCCGGTCGCGACTACTTCATCGAGATGGACCCGGAAACGGATCTCAGCGACGTCGTCCGGCCACGCAGTTCTCCACTGCTGGTGCCGGTCAGTACCCGTCGGGGGGTACGCCATCTGTGGGCCACCTTCTCGGAGGACCAGATCGACCTGAACTTTGCCAACCCCGACGTGCTGATCGAATTCATCGGCATACTGCTGTTCTATCTTCAGCAGGGCGCGCGGATCGTGCGCCTGGACGCCGTCGCCTTCCTGTGGAAACGGCCCGGCACCCGTTGCATTCACCTTCCCGAAACCCACGCTGTGGTGCGTCTGCTTCGCGCCATCGTCGATCATGTGGCTCCCGGCACCTTGATCATCACCGAGACCAACGTGCCTCACGCCGAGAACATCAGCTACTTTGGCCTGGAGCGTGAGCACACACCACCGGATGAAGCCCATCTGGTCTATCAGTTCCCGCTGCCCCCACTGCTGCTGCATACCCTGACCAGCGGTGAGGCCGGCACCATCGCCCGTTGGCTGAACACGCTGCCCGAGCTTCCAGAGGGCTGCAGCTATCTCAACTTCACCGCCAGCCACGACGGCATCGGGGTACGACCGCTGGAAGGCTGGCTCGAGCAACACGAAATCGATGCTCTGGTTGGCTTGATGCAGCGCTTCGGCGGCTTTGTCAGCATGCGCCGCCAGAGCGACGGCAGTGACAGTCCCTACGAACTGAACATCACCTGGTTCGATGCCATGAGCGGCACCCGCCGAGGCCCCGACCCCTGGCAGGTCGAGCGCTTCTTGTTGAGTCAGCACCTGATGCTGGTCCTGAAGGGCATACCCGGGGTCTACATTCACTGTCTGACGGCTACCCAGAATGACCATGATGGCGTCGAGCGCAGCGGGCGCCTGCGCTCCATCAACCGCAAGCGCTGGCAGCGCCAGGAACTGGGGATGCTGCTTGACAGCCGGCACACGCCGACCCGTGAGGTATTCGTAGCCCTCACGCGTCGCCTTGAACTGCGCCGCCGAGAGCCTTGCTTCCACCCCGACGCCGCTCAGACGGTGGTGCCAACCGCGCCACAATTGCTGGCCATTCAGCGTGGGCCGATTGCCAGCGGCCGTCGCCTGCTGGCGATCCATAATGTTACCGACCGCCCGCAACCTCTGGCCATGGCGGAACTCGAACGTCCTGGCTGGGAGGACCTGCTGGAGGGCGGCGAATGGCGCCATTGCGATACCCTGGCGCCCTATCGCTCTCTATGGCTGGTGCGTCATGATTGAGCGTTCAGGAAACACTGCATCACTGCCTGCACCAACGATTCGCTGCGTTGCGCGCCCCTCGAACGCCTCACCTGTAGCGCAAAGGCTCCGGCGTCTGCGCTGCAGGCGCCTGGCGCTGCTCGGCTGATGACTGCAGCGTTTCCTTTATCCGTAACCCCACCAACCGGGCCGGCCACCGAACTGACCTCTCATCCTGTTGTCCCAGCTGGTGTCACAGCACTGGCCGCCCTACCACCGGGATGATCAGGTCACCTCTGCGCGCCCCTCCGACAACGACATGCGAGCCCGAACACCGATGAGTCAGGACACCCCCCGCCGCCCCGATGCCCCATCGCGCCCGCGTTACCCGCGATCCTTCATGACCCTTGCTGCGGTGGCCTTCGGTCTGCTGCCGCTATCCAGCGTCGAAGCCAAGGATTACCCCGCGCCTATCGAGGCCCTAGAGAAAGAAGGCCTGGAAGTGCATGGAGAATTTGATGCCCCTGGAGGCCTGGAGGGCTACGCTGCCAGCCACCGAGGCCAGCCCATGACAATCTTCGTGACTGCCGATGGCGAGCACGCCATTGTCGGCAACCTGATTGACGGTGAGGCCAACAACCTGTCGGAAGAGCCGCTGGAGCGACTGGTGCAAGGACCTCAGGATGAAGCGGTGTGGCAGGACCTGGCTGACAGCGCCTGGATCGCTGATGGCGACCCGGACGCGCCGCGCACGGTGTACGTCTTCACCGATCCCAACTGCCCATACTGCACCCGCCTGTGGCAGATGACCCGCCCCTTCGTGGAGAGCGGAGAGGTCCAGCTACGCCACGTCATGGTGGGCATACTGGATCCAGCGAGCCCACGCCAGGCGGTCACCATGCTGGCCGCGGACGACCCCTCTGCCGCCCTGGCCGCTCACGAAGGGGGTGATCCGATTACGCCGATGCGCCAGCTACCCCGCGACCTGGAACAGCGTCTACAGAGCAATCATGAGCTGTTCCGAGGCTTCGGCATGGTGGCCACCCCAGGCATGGTCTATCGCCATGATGGCAAGGTCGAAATGACTCAGGGACTGCCGGGACAGGCCCTGTTCGAGACCATCATGGGAAGCGCCAGCCCTTGAGGGGCTGGCACCAAAGCGGATCAGCTCTGTCATCACCGGGGCCTTGCCATGGCGAGGCCCCGTGACAGTCACTCTCCCTCCTAGACATCTCCGGCGTTGTCGGCTTCCACCGCCTGATAAAGGCGCTGTGGAAGATCCGGCAGCGCCGCTCTTACCCTGTTCCAACTGGGAATGAAGGGCTTCTCCCGGGGGTTGTCGAGGAAAGCATTTCCCGCCTCGATCAGATTCGCCGCAAACAGCTCTACGGCCTGCTCTTCGGCGTGGCGATCGAGACTCAGGCCATTCATGGTGGCATCGTGGTCGTAGGACTCGATCAAATCCAGAGCGAGTCGGTAGTAGGTCGCCTTCAGCGTGCGAAAACCCTCGGAGGAGAACCCCACCCCCTGCGTTGCCAGCTTGCGATACAGCGCCTTGGCAATATCCAGACTCATGCGGTTGAGCCCCGCACTGGCATCATCGGCAGAGACCGGCTGATGCTTATGATCGTAGACATCGGCAATGTCGACCTGACACAGACGGTTGGTCGAATGGTCACGGTGCACCTCGGACAGCACCCCGATCTCCAGTCCCCAGTCGGCGGGTATGCGCAGGTTGTCGAGCACCTCCGTGCGCATGGAAAACTCGCCTGACAGCGGGTAGCGATAGCTATCGAGATAGTCCAGATAAGGCAGCGGCCCGTGCATGATCTTCAGCGCCCGCAGCAGCGGCGTGACCAGTAGCCGGGACACCCGTCCGTTCAGCTTGCCTTCGGCGATGCGCGAGTAGTAGCCCTTGCAGAACGCGTAGTTGAAGCGTGGATGCGCCACGGGGTACATCAGTCTGGCCAGCAGCGAGCGGTCGTAGGTCAGAATATCGCAATCGTGCAGTCCCACCGCTGCTGTGCGCCCCGATGCCTGGACATAGCCCGCACAGAACCAGACGTTGCGCCCCTTGCCCGGCTGCTGTGGGGCAAGCCCCTCGGCAGACAGGTCGGCGTCGAGCTCGCGCAGGCGAGGTCCATCATTCCACAGGATGCGGTGGTGCTGGGGCAGGCGGGAGAAGAATTCCCGAGCACGCAGAAACTGATCGCGGTCGGCACGATCCAGGCCGATGACAATCTCGGACAAGTAGTCGGCACTCGACAAGGTCTCGACGATCGCATCCAGTGCCGGCCCTTCCAGTTCAGAATAGAGCGACGGCAGGATCAGCCCCAGCGGCCGCTGTCTGGCGAACTGCTCAAGGTCCGCCTCAAGCTCTTCGGCAGAACGACGCGTCAGGTTGTGAAAATCGGTAATGATGCCGTTCTGATGGAAATCGCTCATGCGTCGTCCTCTTTTCCGCCAAGATGGTGATGCTGATCGTCTGTCTGCACGCCCTGGTCTCCCCTGGCCGCTGCCTCGAGGGCCTGAGGGTTCGCTCCCCAGCAATGGGCTACCCCTTCGGCCCAGCCCCGTGGCCCCATCGCTTCACTGCGGTAGAGGTTTGGCTGATCCGGCCGGACATCCAGACCATGCTGGCCGCGAATGACCACCGCGGCGTCGGTTGCCTCCAGCATGGCCACGTCATTGGGGCCGTCGCCCAGGGACAGGGTGGTCGGTCGCTTGCCCTTCAACGCTTCGTAGCGCGCACACAGCCAACGCACCGCCTGGCCCTTGTCTGTGTCCCCCAGCACATGCCAGAAGCGTCCGCCACGGGTCATGCGCAGGCCATCGCCTGCCAGACCTTCGCGAAAGCGTTGCAACAGCGCATCGTCGTCCTCCCACAGCAGCGGCTCGCTGCCTTCGCGCAGGCGCGCCAGGCGTGCCTCCTGTTCATCCAGGCCGGTGAACGCCACGACGTCCTCCAACGCCATTTCACTCATGGTCAGAAAGCGCGCCGACAGACGCTCCCGCCAGATCGCCACGCGCCGACGAATCAGTCCGATATCGACACCCAGGGTGCGAATGACCAGGCCATCGGGGCCCACTGGCCCCTCGCGCCTGGCATGGCACCAGCTTTCGGGCAGGGCGATGACCGCTCCGTTCTCGGCAATAAAGGGCTGATCAGCAAGTCCCAGCGCCTGGCGCAAGCCAAGCAGCTCACTGCGCGTCTTGCTGGTCACCGGAATCACCCCGACACCGGCCTTGCGCAGCGTCTCGAGCCACGGCTGGGCAGGCGCCCAATCGTAGTCATGGTGGTCAAGTAGAGAGCCATCCAGATCGGTAAACAGAAGGCGGGGTTCAGCGCTGTCGCCCAGGCAGGGCGTGGCAGTGGCGTGCATGGCAGGGCCTTCGCATCAAAAGAGTTCACCTTGACTCATAGCAAGGGGTACGCCACCGCGTTAAGGAAGATAAATAAAACAGTCACATGCAAAAACATGTGCACAACGAAGCATCCACCGAGGTCAGGACAGGTGCACACCCAGGCACCAACATGGTGCAGCAGCAGCCGGCAGGCTTGGCCAGCCCCTGGATGAGCCTGCCGCCAGCATAAAAATGCCCCCACGAGCAGGGCTCATGGGGGCATTCCGTCGTGCAGGCTACGTCATCAGGCTACTGTTCCTGATGGTGCTTACCCTGCCGCTATCAGGCGTAGACCGGAAGACGAGCGCAGACTGCCTCGACCTTGGCTTTCACGTCCGCTTCAACGGCTTCGCTGGACTCACCGCTGGCCATGACGTCGAGAATGTCGCAGATCCAGCCGGCCAGGTCGCCGCACTCGGCCTCGCCAAAGCCGCGAGTGGTCACCGCCGGGGTGCCGATACGCAGGCCAGAGGTCACGAACGGGCTCTGGGGATCGCCAGGCACGGCGTTCTTGTTGACCGTGATATGAGCGCGACCCAGAGCGGCATCCGCATCCTTGCCGGTCAGGCCTTGCTTGATCAGGGAGAGCAGGAACAGGTGATCTTCGGTGCCACCGGACACCACATCGTAGCCGCGCTCGATAAACACCTTGGCCATCACCTGGGCGTTCTTGACCACCTGCTGCTGGTAGGTCTTGAACTCGGGCGCCATGGCTTCCTTGAAGCAGAGCGCCTTGGCCGCGATCACGTGCTCGAGCGGCCCACCCTGGCCACCAGGGAAGACGGCGGACTGCAGCTTCTTCTCGATGTCGGCATCGTTCTCGGCGGACAGAATCAGGCCACCGCGGGGTCCGCGCAGCGTCTTGTGGGTAGTCGTGGTGACCACATGGGCGTGGGGCAGCGGAGTCGGGTAGACACCCGCCGCCACCAGACCCGCCACGTGGGCCATGTCGACCAGCAGGTAGGCGCCCACTTCGTCAGCGATCTTGCGGAACTGAGCCCAGTCGATGATCTGGGAGTAGGCAGAGAAGCCTGCGATGATCATCTTCGGCTGGTGCTCGCGGGCCAGACGTGCCACTTCCTCGTAGTCGATACGTCCGGACTCGTCGATGCCGTACTGGACGGCATTGTAATGCTTGCCGGAGAAGTTGGGACGTGCGCCGTGGGTCAGGTGGCCCCCAGCGTCCAGGCTCATGCCGAGGACGGTATCACCCGGCTTGACCAGCGCCTGGAAGACCGCGCCGTTGGCCTGGGAGCCGGAGTGCGGCTGAACGTTGGCGTAGCTGGCACCAAACAGCTCCTTGGCGTAGTCGATGGCCAGCTGCTCGACAATGTCGACGTACTCGCAGCCACCGTAGTAGCGCTTGCCGGGATAGCCTTCCGCGTACTTGTTGGTCAGCTGGCTACCCTGAGCCTCCATCACGCGGGGGCTGGCATAGTTCTCGGAGGCGATCAGTTCGATGTGGGCTTCCTGACGAGCCACTTCCTTTTGCATGGCATCGAACAGGGCATCATCGAAACCGGCAATCTGCATATCACGGCTGAACATCGGCGGCATAACCTCGCGGCAGGGGAAAGACGACAGAGAATCGTATAAATCGGGCCGCCATAATAGCGCAGCCCATGACCGCTTTCACATGAAAGACCGTCATGAGCTGTTCCATGATTTCTCATCTTGGGGTTAGTTTTACTGAACCACGCCTGAACAGGCCGGTTATTTGTACGCCGACGACGTGGCCGCCGTCGGCGCAGCGACTCATCCTTCCCTTGCGATGCGCCGCTTTACCGCGATTACTCCACCGTGACCTGCATCGACAGCGCGTCCGGCAGACCCATCGGGTCTTCCTTGGCCAGTTTCTGAATATGCTGGCTGGGCGGAAGCTCGGTGGTGATCTGCATGCTGCTGGCTTCGCCCGCCATCATCTTGACGATACCGCTGAGCACCGCCCCGATCTGGGGCCCCATCATGATGCCGAAGCCTTCCGCCTGGGTCCGGAACTGCTCAAGCAGCGCGTCCTCCGAGACTCCCTGGGTCGCCGCGATCACCGGGGCAATCCGTCCGAAGACGCCGAGATCGCCGATATCGAGCGACACATCGCCGCCCTGCAGATCCAGCTCGGTCCAGTCGTTCAGGCCCGCGAAATAGGTCGCGGGGTCCTGGCCCTTGGGAAGATTGACGGGCAGGTCGCTATCGAAACCGATACGCAGGGCGTCACGGGCCGTCATGGTAAAGCGACTGGCCACCTGGCCATTGGATCCCTGTGCTTCCCAGGTGCCGTCCATGTCGGCATCCAGGGTCAACTGCCCGGTGCCTCCGGTCAGCACATTGGCGACCATGCGCAGCTGGGTGCGCTCATCCGCCGGCGCCAGCTCGATCATCTTCGCCAGGTCCAGGGCCAGTCCTTCCATGCGACCGCTGTAGGCCCCATCCGTCATGTCGCCATCCGCCACCAGGCTGGCCAAGGAGGCCACCACACGATCGGAATCCAGCGAGAAGTCGGACAGCTCAAGCGCGTCGACGGTCGGCGAATCGCCTTCCATTCCCTTCAAGCCGGTCAGGCTCAGCGACGGCAGGGCAAAGGTCCCGGTGCCCAGGTCTTCGTCCCCCTGGAACGCCCCCGTCAGGCCCGACAGCACCAGACTACCGATGGCATCCTGGCTGAGTTCAGTCGCTTCCAGGCTGTCGATATTGATCTGTCCGGGAAACTCGCCCCAGGGCAGGTCCGCGCCCACCGATCCTTCGCTCTGGTCCATGACCAGGCCTTCCAGACGTAGCCCCGCCAGGGGATTGTCCTGGCCCCAGGGCAGTTCACGCAGGTCCAGAACCGCCTGACCGGGCTCCTCGAAGCTTAACCGGGTGAGGGTCATGCTCGCGCCACGGTCAATCAGTTCCACCTCTTCCAGCACGACTTCGTCGGGCGACTCGTAGTCACCTTCGACCAGATAGCGAGCAACACTGAGCCGCTCTCCATCAGGGCCCGTCAACACCAGATCCTCGGCGCTGGTGGTGCTGCCGAAGAGTTCATCGGACACGTCACCGATCTCCAGCGTGCCCTCGCCTCCCAGCATCGTCTTAAGGTCCGCCTCAAGACGCTCGGCATCGGCCTGCGCCATACCGGACCCCAGCGCCAGCAGCAGCGCAAGTGGCGCCCCATGGCGCGGTTGAATCAGATACTTCATCGAGGTTCACCTCCCCTGTGAATTCGGTTATCAGCCTTTCAGCCATCTCAACAATTGGCTGTCGCAACGTCTGTGTCGTCCGACCGGTCCATCCGTCCGGTCGCCAGCAAGATGGGCCTGAGTGAATCACTGTAGCCTGTCGTCATGACCGCCGACAGCCTTGTTATGACGCCAACCCTGACGCCACACTGCTATCACACCACTCTTACACCTCTCGACGACACCTCTCGACCGACTCAGGCACCGTCGCTGTGGTACCCGGTAGACCCGAAGGGATAATCATGCCAAGGGCAGCCTGGCGGCAAGCCGCCGACTGACTTCCTGGATCACCTCCAGCCGCGCCCTGCGCTTGTCATTGGCGTCGATCAGCGTCCACTCGGCACCGGGCACATGAGTCTGGCTGAACATCTCGTCGATCGCCTGCTGGTAATCGTCCCACCGCTCGCGGTTACGCCAGTCCTCATCGGTCAACTTGTGGCGCTTGTGGGGCGTGGCGGCGCGAGCCTCGAAGCGGGCCAGTTGCTCATCCTTGTCGATGGCAAGGAACAGCTTGACCACTACCGCCCCGTGCTCCAGCAGACGCGCCTCGAACTGGCGTATTTCTTCGTAGCCTCTACGCCAGTCATCTTCCACGGCCAGGCCCTCCACCCGCTCGACCAGCACGCGGCCGTACCAGGAGCGGTCGAACACCGCGACCCTGCCATCCCTGGGGAGTCGCTGCCAGAAGCGCCATTGCCAGGGATGCAGCAACTCTTCCTCGGTCGGTGCCGCGATCTGGTGCACCTGATAGAGCCGGGCATCCAGGGCAGACGTCAGGCGGTGAATGCCACCGCCCTTGCCCGCCGCATCGTGGCCTTCAAACATGACCACCAGCGGGACTCGCTGGCGCGCGGCGCTGCGGGCCAGTTCCGCCAGGCGGGCCTGAGACTCGGACAGGCGTTCAACATAGTCGCGCTTCTTTAGCCGCGCAGGTGCTTCTCGCTGCACCAGCGCCGCCAGGGAGGGAGGCTGAACCGCCTCCAGCGCCGGTGATGGCTCCACTTCCAGGGCGGGAGGAGGCGTTGTCATGACGTTCTCGAGAAGCTTGGCCACCTGGGGCAGCAGCGAGCCGCCAGAACTGGCATCCAGCTCTATCCAGGGGCTGTGGCGGCGGTGGGTGCGCTTGCGCAGGTCCCGCGCCAATTCATCCAGCAGCCCGTGCTGAGCATGTCGCCGCCACTTGTCTTCGGTGACCTGCCAGCGAGTGGCCGGGTCTGCCGCCAGCATCTCGAGCCGTCGGCGTTGACTCTCGGCGTCGATCTGCAGCCACAGCTTGACCAGCTGCACCCCATCGGCCGCGAGCTCGGCTTCGAACTGGCGCATCTGCTCGATACGGTCACTGTAAGCGCCTTCGCCCAGCGCCCTGGAAGCCCGCGCGAGGACCGCGTCGCCAACCCAGCCGTGCACGAACACTCCCAGCCGTCCGCGCGTCGGCAGGCGATGCCAGAAGCGCCACCAGTAGGGACGACAGCGCTCCTCGTCTCCTGGCGCCAGGGCGTGCACCTCCGTCAGCCGGTTCTCCAGCCAGTGGTTGAGCTGATTGATCAGCTCGCCCTTGCCGGTCGCCGCATGTCCCGCAACCAGTACTAACACCGCCCGATCCGCCTGCTGAGCCAGGGTCAGTTGCGCAGACAGCAGGCCGAAGCGCAGCCGCTCTTCGGCCGACATCTTGTTGCTGGCCTGTCGTTTGTCCGGCTTGGCGCGCTTGCGCTTTACGCTCGCCCCTGAAGCGCTCTGCATACCATCGCCACTGGCTCCCTTCTCGGTCGTTCCCTGCGCAGACTTGCCCATGTTCACTCCTTCGCGGCGGTCGCGACCGCTGCGCTGATGTCGCTTGCCCAGGAACCACTGTGCGCCCTGCCCTGCTCGACAGCTACTCAGCGCTTCCCAACAGCCCAAGGCTTGCCGCAGGCGCTTGGCGCCGCAGGCCTCGAGACAACAGGTGCCCTACCGCCCCCAGGATCAACGCGCCAGACAACGGCACCACCAACCAGATCCATAGATGAAAGCGGGGAGGAAGGTCCAACCACAGCAGGTATAACGCCGCAGTGGCGACCTCGGCCAGCAGTGCGGCCATCAGTCCACTGGCCAAGCCCAGAACGGCAAACTCGGACCACTGCACGCGGTCCAGCAGCCGTCGTCCCGCGCCAAACACGCGCAGTAGTCCACTTTCGTGGGCCCTTACCGGCTGACTGGCAATCAGAGCGGCATAGAGCACGCTAACCCCCGCCAGCAGCACGAACGCCAATACCACCTCGACGGCGCGAGTCACCTGTCCCAGCACGTCGCGCACCTGGCCCAGCAGCGCATCCACATCCAGCAAGGTCACGCCGGGAAAGGACGCCACCAGCTGCCCCAGGTCAGCCTTGCGATCCGCCTCCAGATAGAAGGCGGTGATGAAGCTGTGTCCGAAACGCTCCAGCACTCCCGGCGGGAAGATCACATAGAAGTTGGGCTTGAAGCTGTCCCAATCGAGATCACGAAGGCTGGTGATTTCTCCGACCAGGGTGTCGGCCCCGATACTGAAGCTGAGTCGATCCCCAAGCGTTAGCCCCAGGCGCTCTGCCAGCTCACGTTCCACAGAAATGGGGGCTGTCACTGTCTCGGGAGACGACGCGGCTGGCTCCGCGTCCACCTGCGACAGCCAGTCATCTGCGTTGGCTGACGCGGCGAACCACTCACCAGCCACCAGCCGATTGCCGCTTGGCAGTGACGCTCGCCAGGTCAGGTTAAGCTCCCGGCGCAGCGCATTCTCTCCCTGAGCGTCGGCGGGGACGGCCTGCCGCGGGGGCTCGCCATTGATCGCCGTGATTCTTCCTCTGACCATGGGATAGAGGTCACTGGTGGTCTGGGCAATATCACCAAGCTGTCGTTCGAAGGCATCTCGCTCGGTCGGCTGGATATTGATCGCAAAGTGGTTGGGCGTGTCGTCGGGCAGTTGGGCCTGCCAGGTGGTCAGCAGATCCCCTCGCACCAGAGCAATCATGGTCATGGCAAAGAAGGTGACCGCGAAGGCGAGCATCTGTCCAAGACTCGCGGTGCGGCGACGGGCCAGCTGGCGGGCGCCGAGACGCAGGGCATTGGCGACGCTGTCAGGTCGGCCATGTTGCCACCGGGAGACGAGCTTCAGCACTCCGTCAAGTATCAGCCCGGCCAGCCCCCACAGCAGCGCCAGTGCCAGCATTCCGCCCACCAGCAGTCCTGCCGCCAGTCCCAGACTGCCAGAATACAGCCACAGCAATCCGCCAAAGGCCAGCGCTGCCGCCCCCAGCAGGGTCCAGCCGGAGGCCGGCAAGGGGTCAAGCTCACGCCGCAGGACCTTGAGTGCACTGACACGCTTCAATCGCAGCAGCGTCGGCCCGGCGAAGCCCGCCAGCACCGCGACGGCGGTCAAGATGCCAAGCCATAGCGGCAAGATGCCAGGAGGCGGCAGCTCCAGCGGCAGAAAGCGTTGCATCAAGGCGAGTAGCGCCGCCTGGCCTGCCAACCCCAACGCTGCTCCCAACGTACTGGCGACAACAGCCAAGCCCGCCAGCTGCAGCGCAAAGACACGGGTCAGGTCCTGCTGCGACGCGCCGAAGCAGCGCAGCAACGCGGCGGTATCCAGGTGTCGGTCCACATAGCGACGGGTTGCCATGGCAACCGCCACGCCAGCCAGCAGGACAGCAGCAAGGCCGGCCAGGCTGAGGTAGGTCTCCGCCCGCTCCAGGGCCGAGCCAAGACGCGGTCGATCCACACGCACATCGCGCACCTCGACACCTTCGGCGCGAAGCTGCGCCAGCCAACCGGACAGGGAGGCCACTGCATCAGGCGAACCGGCCGCCAGCATTTCGTACTCGATACGTGAGCCTGGCTGAATCAGGCCGGTGGACTCGACGTCATCGACGTGCATCATCACCCGGGGATTGAAACTGCCGAACCCGGCGGACTGGTCGGCCTCGCGTTCGATCCAGCCAGATACGCGAAAGCTCCCCTGCCCCAGGTCCAGCTGATCGCCAAGTTCGATATCGAGCAGGGTTTCGAGCCTGGGGGCCAGCCACACCTCTCCTGGAGCCGGGCCCGTGGTCAGTTCCTCGGTACCCTGGCCCAGGTCGACCCGTGACGCCCCGTAGAGGGGGTAATCCTGATCAACGGCCTTGATACTGACGGGTTGAAAGGCACCGTCACGACTGGCCATGGAGACCAGGTCGACCTGGTCGCTCAGCGTCATTCCTGCCGTTTCGAGGCGCTGACGCACCTCAGCGGTAAAGGGATCGGACTGCTCCAGCACCACGTCCCCGCCCATCATCTGGCTGGCCTGGCGGGTCAGGCCTCGCTCGAGACGATCGAGAAAGAAGCCCATCATGGTGGAGGCAGCCACCGCCAGGGTGAGTGCCACCAGCAGCGCGCGCACGTCCCCGGCCCGCAGATCACGCCGCAGCGAGCGCAGTGCCATCAGACACTGCCGCATGAACACCCGGGCATGACGGCTTCCCATCCCCTCGGCGGCTGACGCCGATGCTGTGCTGCTTGGCTGGTGGGAGCCTGCGCTCATGACGACACCTCCGCGGCGGGACCCAGCTGCGACAGGGGCATGTCGACCAGCTTGCCGGAGGCCAGCTGCAGGCAGCGATCGCAGCGCCGTGCCAGGGCATGGTCATGGGTGACCAGCACCAGCGTGGTTCGCTCGGAACGGTTGAGCTCAAACAGGGTCTGAATGATGCGCTCCCCGGTCTCGGGGTCCAGATTTCCCGTGGGCTCGTCCGCAAAGACCAGCTCGGGCCCAGTCACAAAGGCGCGCGCCAGGGCGACACGCTGCTGCTCGCCACCGGACAGCTGCTTGGGCAGGTGAGCAAGCCGCTCACCCAGGCCAACCCGCTCGAGCCACTGGCGGGCACGCTGCTCGGGGCGATCCAGCGGGGTTAGCTCGGTAGGCAGCAACACGTTTTCCAGCGCGGTCAGGGTCGGCAACAGCTGAAAGTTCTGGAACACGAAACCGACCCGGCCGTTGCGCAGCGCCGCTCGGCCGTCTTCATCGAGCGCGGTCAGTGACGTACCGAACATGTCGAGCTCGCCAGCACTGGGCGTATCGAGACCGGCGAGCAGCGCCAGCAGCGTCGACTTGCCGGCACCGCTTTGCCCGAGAATGGCCAGGCTTTCCCCGGACTGTACCTCAAGCTCCAGGTCGCGCAGGATAGTCAGTTCGCGACTGCCGCTGGCGACATGCTTGGACAGGCCACGCGCCAGAAGGACCGGAGCAGCAGCAGAGTTGACGGATTCACACGTGGGAGACAGCGACATGGTGATAGCAATTCCTCGGACGATGGCAAGAATAGGAGCGTCGTTCGCCGGCTCTTGCGTGAGGGCCACCAGGCGTAGGTGGCTGCCGGTCTTGTCGGGACTTGTGCTGGCGCTGCCCCTGTCGGGGGCACTATGGGCCCAGTCTGACACAGCACCACCGACTCTGCTGGTGGTCGGCGACAGCCTTAGCGCCGCCTACGGCATAGAGCGCGAACAAGGCTGGGTGGCCTTGCTGGCACAACGCCTCGATCAGCGCGCCGATGTCGTCAATGCCAGTATCAGCGGCGAGACCACCAGCGGTGGCGCCACGCGTCTGCCCGAACTTCTGCGACAGCATGACCCGGATTTGGTTCTGCTGGAGCTGGGCGGCAACGACGGCCTGCGAGGCCTGCCCCCGGCCCAGATGTCCGCCAATCTCGAGAGCATGATTGAACGTAGCCAACAGTCTGGGGCCGAGGTCCTGCTGCTGGGTATCGACATTCCCCCCAACTACGGTGATGCCTATCGTGAGGCCTTTACCGGTGTGTTCAGAGAGCTGTCGCAGCGTCATCAGGTGCCTCTGGTCCCATTCCTGCTCGAGGGGGTGGCGCTGACACCGGAACTGATGCAGGACGACGGCATTCACCCCACCGCAGAGGCGCAGCCCATCATGCTCGACAACGTCTGGCCGGCCCTGTCACCGTTGCTGGATGGCGCCGCCACGACCAGCGAAGCGGGAGACCCGGCGTCAGCGGAGACCTCATAGGCCAGTCCGGCATCAACGCCAGCGCAGGCGAATCGCTGCCTTGCCTCATTCGCTGTCTTGCCTCACTCATTGGCAGTAGCGACCGCTGGCGCCTTCTGCCACTGCTGCAGGCCGAGCCCTCCCAGAATCAGCACCAGCCCCAACAGGGTCGACGCCTGGATAGGCTCTCCGACCACCAGGTACAGCAGCATCAGCGATACCGGCGGCGACAGAAAGATCAAGTTGGACACCTTGGCCGTGCGCGAGACCCGCTGTATGGCCGCCTGCCACAGGACGAAGGCAATCCCCATCTCGAACAGGCCCACGTAGATGCCGGCGGCGAAGGACACCGTGCCATGCCATTCCATCCCTGGTCCCAGCACCAGCAGCACGGTCAGCACCGGCACCCCAACACTGAAGTTCTGCCATTGCGCCACCAGCGGAGGACGCTGATCGCGAGCATTGAGCAGCCAGTAAAGGGCCCAGAGCAGGGTTGAGGCCAGCGCCAGCGCGACCCCCAGGGGGTCGGCAAAATCCACATTGAATACCTGGCCGCGGGTGGCAATCACCCACACGCCGGCGTAGGCCACGAGTCCGGCTACCATGTCCATGCGGGTCAGGCGCTGCTTGAGGATCGGCACCGCCAGCAGCGCCATGGCCAGCGCCCAGGTGTAGTTGAGCGCCATGGCTTCCTGGCCGGGCAGTCGGTCATAGGCGGCGAACAGCACCAGGTAATAGGCCACCGGGTTCATCAGTCCTGCCCAAAGCGCCGTCTTCCAGCCCCTCTTCAGCGCGTGGCGAAGCTGACCGCGATAGATCACCAGCCCCCCCATCAGCGCCCAGGACACCAGCGCCGCCAGCCACATCAATTCCAGCGGGCTCATGTGCGTCAGGGCCAGCTTGAAGGCAGTGGCCACGGTGGACCACAGCGCTACGGCGCCCAGCCCAAAGGCCATCGCCTGTCGATCAGAAGTCATTGCAGTTCCTTGCATCATGGCGCAGCAGTGGCAGCGACAGCGGGGCTACGCAAGATCACACGCGAGACCACACGCGGACCACGCTGATCGCACTGCATTCACAGCAGCAGGCCGGTTTCCCATGGCCTTCGGTGATTAGGCGGGGCGCACCCGCGCCCCCCTGCTAGCGGTCGATATGTCCCAGGTCGCGCCCTGGGGCGATGGCATCCCGAACACGCTGTTTCAGCGACTTGATATCCGGGAAGCCGCCATCTTGCTTGCGCTCCCAGATTACCTCGTCATCAACATGGATCTCGAACTGCCCCCCATGAGACGGCACCAGGGTGACTTCTGCCAACTCCTCGCCAAAGGTGGACAACAACTCCTGAGCGTACCAGCCGCTACGCAAAAGCCACTGACATTGCGTACAGTAGATAATTCGGATTCGTGCCAAGTTCAGTCTCCCTGTTCAAGCACGTGGATACCTTTAGCATCTTATCAGCCAGGAACCCTCACATGGCCATAGGCGAGACCCAGACCCGACTCTACGAATGGCTGACCGGCGACGAGGACAGCCGGCTGTGCAAGGACATCCCCGACAGCGCCTGCAACGAACAGCCCCGCAACTTCTTCCTGCACCTGTTCGCCGCTCTCGGCAACAAGCTGGCCGACGAGCTGTCCAGCGCACGTCTGGTACTGCCCTGGCTGCTGGGCGCGATTGGCGCGCCGACCTGGATGGTCGGCCTGCTGGTGCCCATCCGCGAAGCGGGCGCCCTGCTGCCCCAACTGTTTGTGGCTGGCTTCATTCGCCTCAAGCCCCAGCGCAAATGGGTGTGGGTGGTCGGGGGCTTGCTGCAGGCGATCGCCGCCGCCGTCCTCGCGGGACTGGCACTGTGGGGGTCCGGCAGCCTGGGCGGCAGTCTGGTGCTGCTGACCCTGATCGTGCTGTCGCTGGCCAGGGGGCTCTCCTCCATCGCTACCAAGGATGTGCTGGGCAAGACCATTTCCAAGCAGCGGCGCGGCACGTTGATGGGCTGGAGCGGAAGCGTAGCGGGCGCAGTGACACTGGCAGCGGGTGCGGTGCTGGTCCTGTTCGATGACCGGCCAGGTCAGCTGGCCCTGGCCATTCTGCTCAGCGTCGCTGCACTTGGCTGGACGCTCAACGCCTTGTGCGCGGCGGCCATCGAGGAAGCCGAAGGGGCCACCGACGGCGGCGACAGCGTCTGGCACTCGATCAAGACCGGGGTAGCGCTGATGCGTGACGACGTCGCCTTCCGGCACTTCAACCTGACTCGGGCATTGCTGCTGTCCAGCGCCCTGGCACTGCCCTATGTCGCGCTCATGGCCCAGAACAATGGCAGCGCCGAGCTGGGTGGCCTGGGCCTGCTGATCCTGGTATCCGGTGTCGCCGGCATGGTCGCGAGCCCCATCTGGGGCAAGCGATCCGACGCTTCCAGCAGAACAGTGATGCGCGATGGCGCCATCGGCACCACACTCTGCTGTCTGCTGGGCGCGGGGCTGGCCTGGGCGCCGGCGGCCGTTGCCGCCAGTACCTGGCCCTATGCCCTGGTCTACGGACTGCTGGTCATCGTCCACTCCGGTATTCGGCTCGGCCGCAAGACCTACGTGGTAGACATGGCTGGCGCCGATGACCGGGCACTGTACATGGCACTCTCCAACACCATCACCGGTGTTCTGATGCTGGCCGTCGGTGCGTTCATCGGCGGCCTTGCCCAGTGGCTCGGCACGGGGCCATTGATGCTGGTACTGGCAGCCACGGCAGGCCTTGCGGCGTTAAGTGCACGCAGGCTCCCTGAAGTCGAGGAGTGACGAGGGGTTGCTTTGCTCTGGGTGACCCACAAGATGTCTTCGACAGACATTGATTTAAATGACATGCATCCCCATGCTAGGGACCCAACTATGCTGAAAGTGACACCACTTCCCTCGGCCTTCCGGGTGAAGCCCCCGTGCAGCCTTTAACAGGACGTCCCATGAAACGACCCAGCATGATCGACCCGGAACTGCTTGAACGCATCATCAATGCCTCTGAGGACGGGATCGTGGTGGCCGAAAAGGAAGGCGACGAACACATCCTGATCTACGTCAATCAGGGCTTTGAGCGTCTTACCGGCTACAGCGCAGACGAGATTCTCTACCGCGACTGCCGCTTCCTGCAGAATGACGATACCGACCAGCCTGGCCTCGATGCGGTCCGCGAGGCGCTGCGCGAGCTGCGCCCCTGCCGGGAAGTCCTGCGCAACTACAAGAAGGATGGCACCCTCTTCTATAACGAACTCTCATTGACCCCCGTCTTCGATGAAAGCGACGAACTGGTCTACTTCATCGGGGTCCAGAAGGACGTCTCGGAGCGCGTTGCAGATCACGAGGAGCTGGGACGCCTACGTTCAGCCGCCAGCAGCGCCTGACAGCCCATTGCTCTTCCCCTCTTGCACTTTTCTCGATTCGCGCTTATATAGCCAACAGAATCCAAGGATTCTGTTGGCGCTTTCCGGGTACCGGAAGCATGGAGTGATATGACGCGCCCCGGCGCTCTGGCCATGGGAGACTCCACATGAGCCGCGATTCCCTTCTCGATGATGCCTATCTCGACCTGTCCGATCAGGACGCGGTCAACGACGAAGACTACTCACGCAGTCGATCCTCAAGCCGCAGTGATACCCTGCGCGCCAGGCGACGAGTCGAAGCCCTGCTGGAAGAACGCCGATTGCGCCAGGCCATCGACGATGACTGGGACTACGACGAGGAAGAATAGGGCAAGTCTCTGACGCGCAAGTTGCCAAACGAGCCACCGAGGCCATAGGGATGCCGATCGGGCTTGCGCGTACTGCTCTTGCGTCTCTCTCGGTGGGGCTTGCATAAGCCCTTCCGCTGCCGGCAGGCGGTGAATCTTGGTTGGTGGCTGGCGTTCGCTGTGCTCCGGCTCTATCATCTGTGGCCAGCATTTTTTCCGCGAACCCAACTGAGGAAGCCGGACAACATGAGCGCTGACGACGTCCAGGTACGCCGACAGCCCTGCATGGCACCGCTTCCCAACTTTAGCGAGTTCCCATGGCGCAATACGTCTACACCATGAACCGGGTGGGCAAGGTCGTGCCCCCCAAGAAGCAGATCCTCAAGGACATCTCTCTGTCCTTCTTCCCGGGGGCAAAGATCGGCGTGCTCGGCCTGAACGGTGCCGGTAAATCCACCCTGCTGCGCATCATGGCCGGCGTGGATACCGAGATCGAAGGCGAGGCTCGTCCGATGCCCGGCCTCAACGTTGGCTATCTGCCGCAGGAACCCGAGCTCGACGACAGCAAGAACGTGCGCGAGACCGTCGAAGAGGCACTGGGCGAGATCAAGGACGCTCAGACTAAACTGGACGCCGTCTACGCTGCCTATGCTGAACCGGATGCCGACTTCGACGCTCTGGCCGCCGAGCAGGCCAAGCTGGAAAACCTGATCGAAGCCGCCGACGCCCACAACCTCGAGCGCAAGCTGGAAGTGGCCGCCGACGCTCTCAGGCTTCCACCCTGGGAGGCCAACGTCGGGCACCTGTCTGGAGGTGAACGCCGCCGCGTAGCGCTGTGTCGCCTGCTGCTGTCAAGCCCAGACATGCTGCTGCTGGATGAGCCGACCAACCACCTGGATGCCGAGTCCGTGGCCTGGCTGGAGCGCTTTCTCCACGACTATTCCGGCACCGTGGTGGCCATCACCCACGACCGTTACTTCCTCGACAACGTGGCCGGCTGGATCCTGGAGCTGGACCGTGGCCAGGGCATCCCCTTCGAAGGCAACTACTCCCAGTGGCTGGAAGCCAAGGAAAAGCGCCTCGAACAGGAAGCCAAGGCCGAGGCCTCTCGCCAGAAGGCGATCAAGCACGAGCTCGAGTGGGTGCGCTCCAATGCCAAAGGCCGCCAGGCCAAGAGCAAGGCGCGTCTTAACCGTTTCGAGGAAATGCAGTCTGGCGATTTCCAGAAGCGCAACGAGACCAACGAGATCTATATTCCGCCTGGCCCGCGCCTCGGCGACAAGGTCATCGAATTCCACAATGTAACCAAGCGCTTCGACGACAAGCTGCTCTACGAAGACCTGAGCTTCACCATCCCCCAGGGTGCCATCGTCGGTATCGTCGGCGGCAACGGTGCCGGCAAGTCCACCCTGTTCAAGCTGATTCAGGGCAGCGAGTCACCGGACGCTGGCGAAGTGGTCAAGGGTGACACCGTCGATATCGCCTACGTCGAGCAGATGCGTGATGCCCTCGACGACAAGCAGACCGTGTGGGAGGCGGTGTCCGACGGACAGGACATCCTCAACATCAACGGTTACGAGGTGTCTTCTCGCGCCTACGTCGGTCGCTTCAACTTCAAGGGCAACGATCAGCAGAAGTTCCTGCGTGACCTGTCCGGCGGTGAGCGTGGCCGTCTGCAGCTGGCGCAGACACTCAAGCAGGGCGCCAACGTGCTGCTGCTTGACGAACCGTCCAACGACCTGGATATCGAGACCCTTCGCGCCCTGGAAGAAGCCCTGCTGGCCTTCCCTGGCTGCGCCATGGTGATCTCGCACGATCGCTGGTTCCTGGACCGCATCGCGACGCATATCCTGGCCTTCGAGGGCGACTCGCACGTTGAATTCTTCGATGGCAACTACACCGAGTACGAGGCGGACCACAAGAAACGTGTCGGCGACGACACCCCGCACCGCATGAAGTACAAGCGCATCGACGCTTGATCTGACAGGTTGTTGACCTGACACCTCGACGCCACCGGTAGCTCCGGTGGCGTCGCTGTTTGTGACCGGCTCACGGCCTCTGCAACGCCCCCTGCCTTGAGCGCTCACTCCCCCTGAAACAGATAGCGCTTGCCAGCTCCCCCCTTCCGGCGCCATAAACGTCAGGGTAAATGCATCATTGCCTCGTCCTGACGCCGAGGTGATACCAAGGATCCGCCGGGACGCTTCCATGTCATCTGTCAGTCTGAATCCAGTGCGCCTGTTGCGTGCCTTCTACACCAGCATCGCCTATCTGCCGACACTATCTGCCTTGATCTATGGCGCACTCGGCCTGCTGGCATTGATGCCGCCCATCAGCGATACCTCCTTGCCCGACGTCATTCAGCGCTTGAGCCTGACCGCGCCAGGAAGTGCTCAATCGCTGCTGGCTGCGCTGCTGGGGGGCATGATCTCGCTGATGGTATTCAGTTTTTCGATGGTCATGTCCGTGCTCTCCCAGGCCGGCGGAAATTTCTCCCACAAGCTGGTCTTCGGCCTGGTGACCGAGCGCGCCAATCAGTGGGTGCTTGGCCACTATCTCGGCACCATCCTGTTCATCCTGATTCTGCTGATCGTCCCGGAGGTCGATGAAGGCGAGGCCGCCTGGCGATCACTGGCTCTGTACCTGGCCTGCGCCATGGTCCTGCATTGCCTGGCACTGTTCGTCTACTTCATCCATAACGCCTCGCAGTCGATCCAGGTCGACGCGGTGATCTCCGGCCTGCATGCCGCCACCCAGCGCAGCATGGAGCGCAAGCGTCAGACCGAAGCCTCAGACCCCTGGCGGTATCTGCCCGCCAGCGCCCCCGCTCAGGGGTCGTGGCATCCCCTCAGGGCCCAGATGACCGGCTACGTGCAGAACGCCAATCTCGAGCGCCTGGCAGCGCTGGCGGAGAGCATCGGTGGCACCCTGCACCTCGATTTTCGCTTTGGCGACTACGTGGTGGAAGGCACGCCGATCATGATTCTGGAATGCGACGATGCGCCCAACGAGGAGTGGTGCAGCGAGGTGCTTGCCACGCTGACCTACCTCGACGGCGAATCCATTGATGAGCACTTCGTGCACGGCATGACCCAGATGATGGAGGTCGCCATCAAGGCGCTGTCACCGGGTATCAATGACCCTGGGACCGCCAGGCTCTGCCTGCATAGGATGACGGATCTGCTATGCCGCTACATGTCCTGGCAACCCGCCAACACCTTGGTCGATGCCCAGGGCAGGCGCAGGGTCTGCTGGCCGGTGGAACGCTTCGATAGCCTGCTGCATCGCCTCTTCGTGCCCCTGCTGCACTACGGAGCAAACGACCAGAGCATTCTCCTGGGGCTGCTCAAGTCATTGAAGTCGCTATCGCTGTTTGCAGAACCTCATCATCTCGAGACCCTGCAACTGATGACACAAAGAGTTGGCCAGGCGCTGGCTCATGACAGCGCCCACCGCATGGACCTGACGTTCGTTCTCGAGCGGCTGGATCAAGGGGCCCACCGCCTCGACATGGCCCCGGTTCGGGACCAGTTGACGGCGCGACTGCATGAGATTGCGTGAGGCGAGGGCTGCCGGCCAGGGGCACTGTCCTGGCTAGCCTGCCTAGGGCTTCTACGAAAAGTGCCTGCGCTTGGTGATCCGGCGTTAAAAATCGCATCAAAATGCTCATTTACACCTCGTAAACTGCGCTTTCTCACCGATTTTTGCCTTGTCTAACCTTCGCTCGTCGACTTTTCGGACAAAGCCTATCGAATCAGTAGATCTTGGCCTCGCCCCTGGGCCTGGTCTTGAAACGTCGATGCATCCACAGATATTGCTCCGGGTGACGGCGAATCGCCTGTTCGATCACCTGATTGATCCGGGCCGCATCGGCAACTTCATCTCCGCTGGGAAAGTTATCCAGCGGTGGCAGGTATTCCAGACTGTAGGTCCGCTCGTCGGGATTGCGATGGAAGATCAGCGGCATCACCGGCGCCCCGGTCATCTTGGCGATCTTGGCGGTCAACTTGATCGACGCCGCCTCGACGCCAAAGAAGGGAGCAAACACGCTGGCATCGCGGCCGAAATCCTGATCAGGGCTGTACCAGACGTGGTGCCCCGTCTTGATCCGACGCACCACGCCACGCAAGTCATGGCGGTCGATGGCGGTGCCAAAGATGCCGTTGCGCGCCCGGGTCATGAAGCGTTCGAATACCGGGTTGTCATGGGGACGGTAGACCACATCGGCGGGGAAAAACAGCGAGTGCAGGGCACCGCCAAGATCCAGCGTGGAAAAGTGAATGCCGATGATCAGCGCGCCCTTCCCCGCCTCCTCGACCCGAGCCATATGCTGCTGGCCCTTGAACGTCACGCGGTGGCGCAGGTGCTCGGGATCGCGACACCAGCCCGTCGCGGTCTCGAAGATGCCGATACCGTTGGCCATGAAGCTGTCCTTGACCAGGCGGGCCTGGGCCGCCTCGTCCAGCTCGGGAAAGCACAGACGAATATTGGTCTCGGTGATCTGGCGACGGCGCTTGGCAAAGCGCCAGGCGGCAAGCCCCGTCAGGCGCCCAAGCCCGAGCTTGACCCGCCAAGGCAGCCAGGCACTGACACGCATGCCGGCAATCGCCAGGTAAGTCGGCCAGTAGCGGGGCTGGGTCCAGTAGCGTGGCTTGGTCGATGTGTCCTCTGACATGCGATCCCTCGTCGGTCGGTCCAGGCGACCAACGGAGGCAGGCCGTCAGTCGATATGGCCGCCATTGTAACGCCTGGGCACCCTGGGCAGCACCCCGGTCAGCAAGGTATAGCTGATGGTATCGCAGTAGGTCGCGACCTCATCCACGGAGAGCACAGTACCCGCCTGGCTGCGCCCCCACAGCACCACCTCGCTGCCGATATCGGCCTGAGGCATGTCGGTGAGGTCCACCGTCATCATGTCCATGGATACCTTGCCCGCCAGACGACAGCGCTGACCATCGACCAGCACAGGGGTGCCATCTACCGCGTGTCGGTCGTAGCCATCACCGTAGCCGCAGGCCACCACACCGATGCGAGTCGGCGCAGAAGTGACAAAGCGGCCGCCGTAGCCAACCGGTTCACCTGCGCCAAGTTCGCGCACCGCGATGATCTCGCTGCGCAGCGTCATGACCGGAGACAGCTGCTGGCTGGCGTCATTGGCCTGTTCGAGGGGATCGGAACCATACAGCATCACCCCGGGCCGGTTGATCGCCCCGTGGGCCTCGACGTGGGCCAGAATGCTGGGAGAGTTGGCCACGCACAGCGGAGCATCAAGCTGTTCCGCGAGCGCCATGATGATCTCTCGCTGCTGCGCGAAGTAGCGGTCGTCGCGACTATCGGCGGTGGCAAAGTGACTCATCAGATGCAAGTCCCTCACCACTTCAGGTGCCGCCTTGAGCGCCTTCCACACGGCGGCGGCGCGGTCGGGAGAAAAGCCGAGCCGATGCATGCCGGAGTCCACCTTCAGCCAGGTCATGACCGGCCTGGCCGGCCGCCAGGCCAGCACCGCTTCGAGCTGCCAGTCACTGTGAATGGCCATACCCAGCTCCAGCGACTCCACCAGCGCCAGCTCATCGGCGCTGAAGATTCCCTCGAGCAGCACGATAGGCTCGCGAATTCCGGCCTCACGCAGTGCCATGGCCTCCTCGATCGCCGCCACAGCGAACATCGGCGCCAGGCCCGCCAGCGCCTTGGCACAGGTCACCGCCCCGTGACCATAGGCATCCGCCTTGAGCACCGCCACACTCAGGCTGTCGGGAGCAAGCCCGGCCGCCAAACGGTAGTTATGACGCAAGGCGTCCAGGTCGATATGGGCGATGAGCGGGCGGGACATGGGGGCTCCGATGACAGGATTCAGGGATGGTTCGCCACCACATTATGCTCGATACTCGGAGCCATTTCATGGCATTAAACGCCATTAAATCCTGTGTGCCTAGCTGTTCTTTCTCAACAAATAGAGCTCTTTAGAAAAATCCCATAAAAAACGCCGGGAGTGCATCTGGAGTGATCCAGAGCAGCGCCCGGCGCTTGAGCAAGTCGGTTGATGTTTCCACGCCGCACTGGCGTTCACTGAGCGATCTCTTCGCTCAACCGCCGTCCATCCGGCGGCGTCAAGCGACTCGGCTTACTCGAAGATGGCGTCCAGGGACAGGCCCTGCTTGTCGAGCATGCGACGCAGCTTCTTGAGTGCCTCGACCTGAATCTGGCGCACTCGCTCCCGGGTCAGGCCAATCTCTTCACCGACCTGCTCCAGGGTTGCCGCCTCGTGCCCGCGCAGGCCAAAGCGACGTACCACGACCTCGCACTGTTTCTCGGTCAGCTCGGCCAGCCAATGATCGACGTGGGCCTTGACGTCGCCATCCACCAGCGTCGACTCGGGCCCCTGATCGTTGTCATCGGTCAGGGTCTCGATCAAGGGCTTGTCGCTCTCGCCGCCCATCGGGTAGTCGACCGAGGATACGCGCTCGTTAAGCCCCATCATCTTCTTGACCGTATCCACCGGCTTGTCCAGATGCTCGGCGATCTCTTCGGCGGTCGCCTCGTGATCCAGCTTCTGGGTCAGCTCACGGGCCGCGCGCAGGTAGATATTGAGTTCCTTGACCACGTGGATGGGCAAGCGAATCGTGCGGGTCTGGTTCATCAGTGCCCGCTCGATGGTCTGGCGAATCCACCAGGTGGCATAGGTCGAGAAACGGAAGCCGCGCTCGGGGTCAAACTTTTCGACAGCGCGAATCAGGCCGAGGTTGCCCTCTTCGATCAGGTCGAGCAGCGTCAGCCCACGGTTGAGGTAGCGGCGCGCGATCTTGACGACCAGGCGCAGGTTGGACTCGATCATGCGAGCCCGCCCCTGGGGGTCTCCCTTGCGCGCCAATCGCCCGAAATAGACCTCTTCCTCGGGCGTCAGCAGCGGGGAGAACCCGATCTCGTTCAGATAGATCTGGGTGGCATCCAGACTCTGGCGCGCGTAGCGATCCTCACGGCCCAGAGCCTTCTCGAAGGCCTCGGAATCGTCATCGGCGTCCTCGATGTCATCGGCCTCGTCTGTCACATCCTCGACAGCGTCATCATCGGCCTCGTCTACGGTATCGAGGTTCACATCCTGAAGGTCCCGTTCAAGCATGCTCATCGTATAACTACCCCGTGGTTGCGACCCGGCGTTGTCGTGAACCTCCACGATCAACGCCAAAGATTATTATTGTGTGACGCTCATCCGGGAGAAACGTGGAGTTTCTCAACGGGAAGGAAGATATTTCGTCGGATCCTGTGGTTGGCCATCCTTGCGCACTTCAAAGTGCAGGCGAACATCCTCGGCGTCGCTGTCTCCCATCGTGGCGATCACCTGACCGGCCTCGACGACGTCATTCTCGCTGACCTTCAGGCTGTCGTTATGGGCGTAAGCACTGAGATATTCGTCGTTGTGCTTGAGCAGGATGAGCTTTCCATAGCCCCTTACACCGCTGCCCGCGTAGACCACCTTGCCTGGACCCGCCGCTCTGACAGGTTGCCCCTTTTGACCGCCGATATCAATGCCAGCGGTGATGCTTGAACTTTCGCCAAATTGGCTGACCACCTGGCCATCGGCAGGCCACTGCCAGGGCACCTCGTCCACTGGCGTGTAGGTACGCGTGGTGCTGGCTGAAGCGCTACCGGAGCCGCTGCTGGACGCTTCCTCGGAGGCGGCTTGAGCAGTGCTGGAATCCGCTTCACTGGCCGAGCCAGATTGTGCAGATTCGCTATTTTCAGACATCTCACGCGCCTCTTCATCGGCGGCGGCCACCACCGACTCCTCGGCCTCGCGTCTGGCCCGCTCGGCCTGGTCACTGTCGCTCAGGCCTTCGGCTCCGGGGCTGTCATAGTCATAAACAGGACCCGGGCTGCCAGCGCTGGCTCCCGCCACACCGGCAGCGCCCTGCACGGCCGCTGACGATACCTGCTCAGCGCCATTGCTGACCGTTTCCGTGCTGCCGTCCGGCAACAGCCATTCGAGATCTTCACCAGAGGGCTGGCTGGCCGGAGTGGATTGGCCCAATGGCGTGGCCACGGCGCCCTCGTTGGCGCTGGCGACAGCACCGGTGGCCGCCATGCCTCCTGCCTGGGAGCCATCGGCGGACAGGCGCAGCGTCTGGCCGACGTCGATCCGATAGGGCGGTGTGATGTTATTGAGACGTGCCAGCTCACGAAAATCCATGTCATGCCGCCAGGCGATACCGTAGAGCGTGTCGCCGGACTGCACGGTGTACTGAGCCGGCACCTGGGCCGCTCTGGCCGAGGACAGGTCCTGGACCTGAACCGGTTGACTGGCGCCCTGCTGATTGGCACAGCCTGCCAGGGCCAAAGCCAGGCTGGAGATGACGAAAATCTTGTGCATCGTGTGATGTCTCCTTGTCGGCAGTCCGCTAGTGGCGGCCGGCGATAGTGTCTTTGCGAGTGGCTGAGGTGTCTCCGACCCTGGCGACGATGATCACCAGCAGCATGCCGAAGATAGCCAGCGCGGTCACCCCCACCAACTGCGCGGAGTCTCCGGTAACCGCAGAATAATCCCAGGGCGCCAGATAGCGGTAGTCCAGCGGTATGACCTGGCCATCGGATCCCAGCTGATAGCGGGTCAGCTCGCGCCACGGCCACAGAATCGGCAGTGAACCCACGATAAATCCTACCAGCAGTTGCAGCGTGGCCGTGTGATGACGTTGCAGCAGCCAGGACAGGACCCGGGAAAAGGTGAACAGGCCAATCAGACAGCCCAATGCGAACAGTCCCAGCAGCGGAATGTCGAATCCGCGTATCCCCTGCATCACGACATCGTAGAGGCCCATGCTCAGCAGCAGGAAGCTGCCGGAAACCCCGGGTAACAGCATGGCGCTGATGGCGATGGCACCGCCCACGATCAGCACCAGCGCCGGCGTGCCCAAGGCATTGACCAGCGGCATCAGCGACGGCAGAGCCTGGGCCAACACCAGCCCGAGCGCCAGCGGCAAGATGTGCCACCAGCGCCAGTCGGCAGGGTGCTTGCCCACCACCAGCGCGGAGGCCGCGACCAAGCCAAAGAAGAAGCCATTAAGCAACAGCGGGTGCGCGTCCAGCAGCCATACCACCAGGTGGGCCACCGTGATCAGGCTGGCCAGGATGCCCGCCATCAGCGGAAGCAGGAAGCTCAGGTTGAGATGAACCACCAGCCCCTTGAGGCCACCGCTACGCAGCGCACCGAAAGCGCTCGGGCCGAAACGCTTGATGGTGTGGATCAGTTCTTCATAAATACCGGTGACGAAGGCAATCGTGCCCCCCGAGACTCCCGGTACGGCATCTGCCGCCCCCATTCCCGCCCCTCGCAGGAACAGGCCAAGCGAATGTTTCAACGAATCACTCCTTCCAATAAGGGCACGAAGCGCACCGGCTCCAACCGTTCGTATTCATAGCGTTCTCCATGGCGGCGCACCCGCGTCAGCCACTGCTGTCCGTCCTGCCCCTCCAACGGAGCGATCAGTACCCCCTGATCGACCAGCTGTGACAGCAAGGGCTCCGGCAATTCGCTGGCACAGGCGGTCAACAGGATGACATCAAAAGGGGCCGCTTCCGGCCAGCCATGCCCACCGTCGGCCAACCGCAGCCTGGCGTTGTGGGCTTTCAGCAGGCGCAGTCGAGATGCCGCCACGCGATGCAGAGCATTGATCCTCTCCACCGACCAGAGTTCCTCGACAAGGCGCGCCAGGATCAAGGTCTGGTATCCCGACCCGGTACCTACCTCGAGCACCCGCCGGGGAGACTCCTGCAGCACCAGCTCGCTCATGCGCCCGACTATCCATGGCTGGGACAGGGTCTGACCGTGACCGATGGGCAGCGCCGTGTCCTCGTAGGCGCGGTGCGACAGCGCTTCATCAAGGAAAAGATGGCGCGGCTCGCTAGCCATCACCTCCAGCACCTGGGATGCACACACCCCTTGATCGCGAAGCCGCTGGACCATCCGGTCCCGCGTTCGCTGGGAGGTCATGCCGACGCCTTTGAGATCAGGTGAGCGCATCAAGCCAATCCTGCACATCGTTGCGCGCGGCGTGGCGCGTCAGGTCGGTCTGCAGCGGGGTAATGGACACGTAGCCCTGCGCCACGGCAGCAAAGTCGGTGTCATCGGCATCGTCTGCGTTGTCCCCGACAGGAGCAATCCAGTAGCGCACGCGGCCGCGGGGGTCTCGCGCCTCAATGGGACGCTCGGCGGGTCCACGATAGCCCATGCGGGTTACCCGGAAGCCCTTGATCTCCTCCCAAGGGAGATCAGGCACATTGACATTAAGCAAGCTGCGCGGCGGCAGAGACAGTTGCTCGAGCCCTCCCACCAGGCTCGCCGCGACCCTTCCCGCAGTGGCAAAGTGGTGCTCGCCGACCAGTGACATGGCAATCGCCGTCATGCCGAGGTTTCTGCCTTCCATGGCGGCAGCCACCGTGCCCGAGTAGAGCACGTCATCGCCAAGGTTTCCGCCATGATTGATGCCGGAAATGACCAGATCCGGCGTCTCGTCCCACACCCCATTGGCGCCAAGATAGACGCAGTCGGCGGGGGTCCCATCGACACTGTAGAACCCATCATGGGTCGGGGTCAGCGACAGCGGCCGCGACAGCGTCAGCGAGTTGCTGGCTCCACTGCGATCACGGTCAGGGGCCACGACCCTGAGCCTGGCGCAGGGCACCAGCGCGTCATGCAGCGCCTTAAGGCCAGGCGCATGGACGCCGTCATCGTTCGATAGCAGCAGTCGCCTCATGGGGTATCTCCTTGTTCGTCAGCGATGTTCCGCCCACCTGCGGTGGCCTCTGACGCAGTGCGAAACTGCAGGCTCGGGTGGGTCATCAACTCGCGCAACACGGCGGTGGCAAAGGCACCGGCGGGTAGCCGAAAGCTCAACCACACGGCCTCCCCTTCCCGCACCAGGCTGGCCTCACCAAGCATCACCCGCAAGGCCCTGCGCGATGCCTGCACGCCCGCCTTCTCCAGGCCCTGACACAGTGCGGGGGCGGCGCCAAGCACGTCCTTCTCCCACGCGCCGGCATCGGCCCGGGCGCGGCTTCCGCCGCGGCCCCACAGCACTGCAGTAGGATGAATGTCACCCTGGGCGAGCCGCAGGGACAGGTCATCATCCGACGGCCCCTCGCCACTACCTGAGTCGGCGCTCGCTGCGTGGCTGCCTGCTGGCGCGCTGTCTGCTGAAGTGGCTGCGAGCGCCTCGCTGGCGCCGACCTCGAACAGACTGCGGCTGCCTTCCAGCATCATCACGTCACCCGAGAGAACCTGACGCCACTCTCCCCGGCGCAGTCGTTCGGCGAGCTGGGCGTTGAACAGGTAGCTGCGCGCGGCGGACAGCAGCATGCCATCGCGATCATCACGCTTGCGCCAGCCTCGCGCCAGCACCGCCACGGCGCGGCTGAGGTTACGTCCCTCTGGACCAAAGCGCTGCGGGCCAAAGTAGTTAGGCACGCCATCCTTGATGACCGCGTCAAAGCGCGCCGCCAGCTGTGTATCCTGCACCACCGGCCCCGTCACCTTCAGTCGAAACCGGTTGCCGCGATGCACGCCACGCTTGAGCTTGCGCGGGTGACGGGCGCGCGCTTCCACCTGGTAGCCCTCGGCGGCCAGGCGCGCTTCCAGGTCGGCGGGAGCCTCCTTGCCGGGCAGGTGCACCGAGAACCACTGGCGCGTCACCGCCACCCGGTCCTTCATGCCGGCATACCCCACGTCACGGCGAGTGACGCCGCATAGATGGGCCAGGGACGAGGCGACCCGGGAGGTGGTGGCATCACGCTTGGCGATCCACAGCCAGAGATGTTCCCCCTGCCCTTCCGGCGCGAAGCCCAGGTCCTCCTCGACCAAGAAGTCGTCCGGCGTCTGCCGGTACTCACCCGGCTGGGGTGCACCCAGGCGATCATCCAGATAACGAGGCCACTCTGGCGGCCAGACAATGGCGTCGGTCATGGACGCTCCTGTCCCTGAGCCCGCTCCCGCTCTCCCTGCTGGTCGATACCGACCGCCTCGATTGCGGACAGCAGCACCACCGCCTCGGCGGCGATGCCCTCGCCCCGGCCGGTAAAGCCAAGGCGCTCTGTCGTGGTGGCCTTGACGTTGACGGCGGCGAGATCGATTCCCAGGTCTTCCGCCAAGTGCCCCCGCATGGCCAGGAGATGAGGCGCCATCTTGGGCGCCTGAGCCATCAAGGTGGCATCCAGGTTGGCCACCTGATATCCCGCTGCGGTCACTTCCTGCATCACGCGCCGGAGCAGGTCGCGACTGTCGGCACCCTTCCAGGCCGGATCGGTATCGGGAAACAGGTGGCCAATATCTCCCAGCGCACAGGCTCCGAGCAGCGCATCACTGACGGCATGGAGTAGCACGTCCCCATCGGAGTGAGCAACAAAGCCGTAGATAAACGGCAGGCGCACGCCGCCGATCATCAGATGGTCGCCGTCGCCAAAGCGATGTACGTCAAATCCGTGGCCTATCCGCAAAGGCAGTAGCATAGTCGATGAGTCTCTTACGTTTCCCGCGGCGCGCCCGCGCTGGAGAGCAACAGCTCTGCCAGACGCAGGTCCTCGGGATGGGTGATCTTGATGTTGTCGCGGCGTCCTGACACCAGCCGGGGCGAGAGGCCCAGCGCTTCCACCGCGGAGGCCTCATCGGTGATGCGCGCAACGCCGATGCCATCGGCGGACAGCGCCTGCCCCAGCGCGCGCTGCAACAGCGCAAAACGAAAGGCCTGCGGCGTCTGGGCCTGCCACAGGCCGCGACGATCTTCGGTGCCGGCGATGTGCCCCTGACCGTTGTCACGCTTGATGGTATCCGCCACCGGCGAGGCCAGCAGGGCACCCTCCGTAGCCTCCAGTGCCGCCTGATACAGATGCTTCAGGTCCTCGCTGCTGACACAGGGACGGGCCACGTCATGCACCATCACCAGGTCATCCGGTTGGCACTGGGTCTGGATCGCTGCCAGCGCATTGACCACGCTGTGCACCCGCTCGGCACCGCCTGGGACACGCTGCCAGTGTGGAAACGGCACCAGCGCTGGGTCGAACCAGGCATCCTCCGGCGACAGGCAAAGACACAGGTGGGCATCGGGAAAGGCCTGATACAGGCGTTCAAGGGTATGCGCCATTACCGGACGCCCGGCCACCTCCCGGTATTGCTTGGGCATATCGCCCCCGACTCGACGCCCGACGCCGGCGGCTGGCACGATCAACCACAGTCGTGGAGCGGCAGCACTCATTGGCTACTCGCTCCCTGCCCGCTGCCTGGCTCAGGCTGGGGAGACGGCGCGACGTCCGTCTCGACCCCGGGCACCCAGAAGAACTGCTCGTCGGTGCGCACCATCCCGACATCGCTGCGCGCACGCTCCTCGATGGCATCCAGACCGGTCTTGAGGTCCACCACCTCGGCGCTCAGCCGCGAGTTACGGTCACGCAGCGGCTGATTCTGGGCTTCCAGTGCTTCCACACGCCCGCTGACTTCATTCATTTCCATGACACCACCCTGGCCCAGCCACAGTCGATACTGAAGCAGGGCGAGCAGTGCCAGCAGCACTATCGCCAAGGTCTTGAGCATGAGGGTACCGTCGACATTCGATTCGGCGCCTAGTATGCCATCGCCCGCCCATCCGGGGCGAGCCGCAGGGCCATCCGGAGCGTGCGGCGGCTATCCTAGGTTCGATGTCGCCACAACACACCGCGGCCATAGCCACTCGCTACCGCAGCAGACGGATATGACAGGGAGTCGATATGCCAGGGTGCCGATACGACAGCGGCCGCCATATCATGGCGGCCGCTGGGTCACGGGTCCGACTACTGTTGCATCCGACTACCGTTACAGCTGGAACGGCATGCGGAAGGTCAAGCTGATGTCCGAGGCGTCATCGGTCATGCCGATGCCCAGGTTGGTGACCACCGAGGTGGAGTCGGACATGGCGTAGGTACCACCAATATTGAACACACCGATGTTGGCATCACTGCCGATGACGTCGGTCTTGCGACCGCCATCCGGGGTGATCTCGGTCTTGCGGATGTACTCATGTGAATACGACAGCGCAAGGCTCAAGCGCTCGTTCAAGGCAAACGCCGTACCAAAGCCCGCGCTGATGCTGTCCCCCAGGTCCACTTCGGCCTTCTGGTCTCCCTCGCCTGCCGAAATGTCGTCGAACTCTTCCTCGATATTGTAGGTGTACCCCAGGTTGGCAAAGACGATGGCGGGATCCAGGGTCTTCAACACCGAGACCCCAGCCGTCACGCCCCAGACCCCGTTACCGGTAGGCAACTCCTTGGGCACCGAGAGGTTACCCGCCGAGTCGACCTGCTCGATCTCGATCCCGTAGGGGTCCTTGCCGGTCGGTGCGCGCACTCCGAGACTCACCACCACGTCGGGCCGCTCCGTGGTCTCGGGCAGCAGGCGATAGGACAGACTCGCCGAGATGTCACCCAATCCGGCCTCGTCGACATCCTCCTCGACATTCTGTTCGGTGGAAAACTCGCCACCGATGGACTGGATGGTGGTCGTCCGATAGACGAAGGGCACGTTGATGCTGGCCTCCAGCCTGTCGGTCAAACCATAGCGGGTGTTGATATCCAGCGTGGTGATATGGGTCTCGACATTATCCAGATTGAGCTCGCCGAGGAAGATCGCATCGAGGGCCAGAAAGCCGCGTAGGGCCAGGCTGTCGCGATCAGAGTAGGTATAGGTGATGCCCGGCTCGATGGTCAGTCGGTCCGAGAACAGCGCGTGTTCCTCACGGAAGATATCCTGCACGCTGCGCGAGGCTTCCTGAGACTCCAGCGCCTGCTGCTGCTCGGCACCCACGGTCTGCTGGGCGAAAACCGGTGTCGCGGCACCGGCAAGCAAAAGGCCCGCCAGGGGCGGGCAGAGCGTCCTGTTGATGACGATATTCACGTCGTTCTCCTTGTCCCCGAAATGGTCGCTTGTCGTTCTTCACTCTTTCTCGAGGGGCTACCTGCAACCGGTCGTCTGGCGCGCCCGTCAGGGGGAGGCCTGGCCCACCTGCATGCCAGTACCAGCGTGCCTCCCGTGCTCCTCTCCCGGCAGGAGTTCCCTGTCACCCCTGCTCAAGCGTAGTTAATGTGTACGTTAAAAGAGTCTTAAATACCGCGATTCGGGCATTTATTGTCAACGCAAGGCGGCTGCCGCCTTGATTCCACTCAGCATGCCGGGCGTCGCACGATCCCCCACGCCGGACTGATTGCCCATATACAGCTGCAGCCGGGTGAGGTTTCGCACCTGCTGCAGGCTGCTGGACAGCTGAATCGCCTGACTAAGCCCACTGCCTGGCACGATGGCCTGACGAATGTTGCCCATGCCCGGCATGTCGATGGACACGCTCATGTCGTTGCCCACCGCGGACACCGCGATGGTGCTGCCAGCGACCTGGCGGGTTCGGGTACCTCCCCCACTCGCGCTGCTGGTGCTGAAGCTGGAGGCATCCAGCACATCGATCACCAGGTCATTGGCGGCCACGTTGAAGTCACCGCCGGCCTGGATCGACTGCACGACCCCGGAGGCATTGGCGGTCCCCTGGTCGACCACCCGGGCGCCATTGCCAAGTCGCGCCAGACCCGCTCGGCTTTCCACGACGGTGATCGTGGGTTCAAAGCTGACACTGGGCTGCTGCCGGCTGAGATCCCCCAACATGCGAGCGCCCGCGGCCAGCTGGTCACCGGCGGCGGTGCGCCACTCACTGACCATCTGCACGCCAAAGAACATCAGCCGCCCCTTGTCGGCAAAACGGCCTCGCTGCACGCCAAGCTCGTTATCCGAAAGCTGGCGTGCACTGGCGAAGCCTTCAAAGGTGGTGAAATCGGTGGTGGCGGCCTGTGCCGCCGGTATCGACAGGGACAACGCCAGCGCCAACAGCATGGCGCCCCTGCCTGCCCCTGTTCCCTTGTCCTGTCCCATCATGTTCGTGCCCCCTGATCGACGGCGCCTCACCACGCCGCAGAGCCTTGCCGCTTTGTGATCGTTGTTGTCAGAACAGCTCGGCGTGACGGAAACCGAAGTCGATCATCTGTTCGCGTGATACGGGAGAAAACACGTCCTTCATACGATGCGCCGTCAACGGCTGGCGCGGATCCAGCAAGGCGGTATAGCGGTCGAAACCGTCTCCCACCACCGCGAAAATGATGTTGTTCCAGGCGGCCAGGAAGTCGTCACGGGTCATTACCCGATTGCCCAACGCCGGATCGCCGATGTAGACGCGATCCCCGCTGGCCTTCTTCATGACCACGAAGTGTCTGTATCCGTTGAGGTCCAAAAGGACGATCACCGGTATCGATACCTGGTCCAGGGTGTCGCCATCGACTTCATAGCCGCGGCCCCTGAGACCCAGCGTCTCGACATAGTTCTTGAGATCCAGCAGAGAGAAGCCCTGCTGCTGCACCAGCTCCAGATCGGCCACCTCGAGCATGCCCGCCAGGACATCGTGCTCGGTGGTATCGGACATCTGGTAGGCGTACTTGAGAAGCGTGGCCAGTGACGCGGCACCACAGGAAAAGTCGGTGCGCTGCTCCACCAGGTTCTCGTAGCGACGTTCACGGATGGACTGGACGTCCTTGTTGATCACCGTCCCCGGCACAATGCCGCCCAGGCGGATGGTGGCGGCGTGCCCGTCGAGGGCGGGCAGTGCCAGGCCAAGGGCGATTGCCGTGGCCAGCGACCAGCGTGGCAGCGTCATGGTCGGTCTCCCTTCGTGCTGAACGTCGTGGTGAAAGAACCCCGGCCCGCAAGGGCCGGGGAGTATCACGCGAGTGATGTTGGCTTAGTTCTCGCCACCGCCACCACCCATGGAGGTGCCACCCATGCTGGAGGCAATGGACAGCGAGTTGCGCTGCATGTTGCCGCCGCCAGCGGCGATGTTGACGCCGATGTTGCCGGTGGCCCCGGCCAGGGCGTTGGTGCCGAGAGAGGCGTTGTTTTCCTGGTAGACCAGGCGCTGGCGTGTATCGATGCTGAAGCCAGCGGAGACGCCACCCAGGCTGATCCGGCCGCGCTCGCGGAAGCTCAGAGTGCCGCTTTCCTCACCCTCGAACTTGCCTTCGTTCTTCAGGCCGCCAATGGTCGGACCATTGTCGTCGAAGTCGATGTGGCCCCACAGCACCTCGCCACCAGAGTGTCCAGCGCCGCCCTGCCAGATTTCCGGATAGACGTCGTTGGTCTGTGCCCAGTCACCTTCGTAGGAGCCGCGACCGCCACCCACATAGCCACCGCGCAGTGCGGTCTTCTCGAGATAGGCAGAGGTGTTGGTCAGAGTCACGACTTCGCCGCCTGTCATAGAGGTGTTGCCAAAGCTGGCCTGGACGCCGCCGGATGTGGCATCGGCGCTGCCGCTGGCAGTGTTGACCGACGCGGCCAGACTGTTGTGCTGGGCGTTGCCGATACCGGCGGCCACGTTGACACCCACATTACCGCTGGCATTACGCAGCGCGTTGGTGCCCATGCGTGCATTGTTCGGGCTAGCGCTGATGTCGGTAGTGTTGTTGGAGGCGGACTGGAAGGAGAACGACGCAGACTGGCCGAACACGGTGGCGGCGTCAGAAGATGACAGCGCGGCATCGTTGGCCTGCTGGTTGTTGTCACCGGCCGCCACGTTGACGCCGACGTTACCCGAGGCGCCCTGGAGGGCACCGCTGCCCAGGGTGGCATTGTTCTTGGTCAGGCTCTGAGAGGCTTCGTTGTCGTCGCTGAACTGCTTGCTATCCACAGTCGCGCCAGAGTAGTTGGGATCATAGAAGATCGACCCGCCCAGGGCGCCCAGGCGCTTGTAGGTGTGGGAGTCGTTCTTGATATGAACGTCGTAGCGGTTGTTGACGTCGGAATCCATGTAGGAATCGGTGTCGAAACGGTTTTCCGCCATTGCCGCGGGCGCGGCCAGAAGTGCAGAGATGGCCAGAGCGAGCGGAGCTTTTTGGAAAGTTTTCATGGTCGTTCTCCTGAATGAACCGTACTGCCTATTCACTGCTGTTATTGACGTCACCCTTTGCTTCGTATCTTGACGCTATTGGTTGAAGCGAAAGCTGAAGCTATTGCGAGTGGCGTTCCCCGTGCCGGCTGACTGGTTGACTTGAATCACTCCTCTGGCCCCCGCAAAACTGCTCTCGTCAATGTCGAGATTGCGGGTCACGCCGTTGGAGTCACTGCCGTCCCCCCCGTTCAGCCCCTGCCTTGGAGCCAGCACCTGTTGCAGACTGTCGTCGCTCAGGCCGCTGACCGTGCTCCCCAGAGCCATGCCGAAGCTGTTGCTCTGAAGGTTGCCTACTCCCGCCGTCTGGTTGACGGACATCCATCCGGAAGATTGCCCAAAGGCCCCTTCTCTGATGGCCGTCCCTACCTCCATGTCGGCGAGTCGCTCGTCGATGCGCACCTGCTGCACCAGACGATTGTTGATCGTGGCAGCGTCACCGGTTGCCAGTGAGCCGCTGCTGGATTGAAGATTCTGACTACCGGCGGCCAGATTGGCCGACGTCACACCGCTGACACCGCTGAGCGCCTGTCCACTGATGACGCTGCTGTTTCTCAGCACCCCCAGGTCTTGCCCCCTGGCCGAATCCGGGCTGACCATCACCAGGCCCAGGGCCGTGGCGAACATCACCACCCGTGTCAGCCGCAGCGGTATGGAGGACAACTCTGACATCTCGGCTGAGGCGTCCATCGCAGGCTTTAGTTGTTGAGTCAGCATGCTCAGCGCCTCCCGCCGGTCAGGGGCGCCAGCGCCCCGGTGACGGTGTTGGCGATACCTGAGGTGGCTCCGATCACGCTGCCACCGGTGGATCCGCCGCCTACGGATGTCGCCACTCGATTGCTCGAGCCGACGCCACCACTGCCAAGATGGGTGCCGGTGCCTAGGGCGCGGTGCATCTGGTTCATGCCTTGCCCGACGCCGGCACTGATGCTCGCGGCCCGGGTATCGTCGAGAACGATGGCGGTGACGCCTCCCATACGGCTGTGGACGCTACCGGTCGCGCTGCGCGCCATATTGCTGCTGCGCATCAGGTCAGCCCGCGCTCGGATAGGGCCGCTGTCGCGATTGACGTATCCGAAGGGTGCTGTCTCGACTTCTCGCAGCACGATGATTTCACCCGGCTGGACCCCAGGGCGTAGCTCGGCAGCCTGACTCTGACCGGTCCCCACACCGGTCAGAGCCGCCACTGCTGCAGCTGCCAGCATCACACGCCACTGGCAGGCCACGGCCACGCCGCCCCCTTGCCCTGCTTCCATCCCCTGCCCTTCGTTGATTTTCAGGTGTCCCATGGTGATCACCAGTCCCGTTGCGTAGTGACGGTGGCGCTCTGCCGGTTGTTCAGGCCGTTGGCGACACGATGGCTGCTATCGCCGCCACCGCCCCCTGCGCCGCGCCCTGGACGCTCGTCCCAAAGAATGACGCCGTCAGCGTCTATTGCTGTGTCGGGAACAAAGCGTCCGCGAATCTGGTCCAGCGCTCCGTCATTGACGATGTGCTGTTCTATCGGAGTGGCGAATACCTGGGTCGCATCCGTCAGCGAGTTGTCGGACTGGGCCTGACCTGCCGCGGCTAGCGCAGCGGTCGCAATGATCGCGCTGGCTACGCAGCGAAACTGAATTCGGCCTTTCGCGATCATCTGGTTCATGTCGGCATCTCCTGCGGATGTTGATCCCTGCGCCCCTTTGCTCCTCGCCAAGTACAGAGCAAATGGCGTGCCAACTTTTAAACCATTGATATTTAATAACTTTTATATTCCACGCTGTCGGAAACTGTTAACTGGCTGATACAACGAGCCGAGACACCACCTGAAGGACCTGCACAAAATGAGATTTAATCCATTGTTTTTAAATGGATTTAAGGGATAAGTAACAGGACTGGTACAGCCTTGGGCGTGACCGAGCTCGCCGAGGCCAAACGCCAGGAGCTGAACAGGAAGGGAGTGCACGCGAACCCGCACAAATCGTAGGTTTCAGCGCACAGGAAAAAAAATCGACACACCGGTGAACAGGCTGTTGGCATGCGTTACGCCAACGTCGCCCCCGCGTCAGCAAGGGTGTACTCATGGGCAGCCGATATGCTGTCCAATGCCTTCCGAGAACCAAAAGCCATCGACAGGTAACTGTTTTTATTGGATAAAAAAAGAATCGAAGGACATGAGGCGGGATGCAATTATGCTGTTTCACTCACGATACAGTTTCTGTTTCGAGCCCCTTCAGGCTCACTTCAGCTCACTGCATGGCTTTCACTACCTGGCTTTCACTAGCAGGTTTTCACTACCTGGCTTTCACTACATGGCCGCCATTGGACGGCCTTCACTTCGCGACCTCCACCTGGGGGGCGGTATCAGCAGGTCAACCTCGGGAGAAAGTGGCTTGCCAGACACGCAAAGGCCCCGCCATCGCGGGGCCTTGCAGGGTATCGGCCCTGAGCCAGTGTCACCCTTGAACGCCGGGACAGTCATGTCGGCGCGGGGCATGGGAAAACGGCTAGACAGCGCCTGTGTGGCCTCACTGTCCACCGACATGGGGTTAAGGAATCGACAGCTTCAGGCGAGAAAAGGGGCACCGCCTCCCTAAGAGAAGGCGGCCTCCTGGGGCGGGGATCGGGAAATACCGTGCTTGTCGAGCAGGCGATAGATCGTCACTCGAGAGACTCCCAGCTCCTTGGCCGCGGCATTGACCCGGTACTTGTTGCGCCCCAGCGCCGAGAGCAGGGCATCCCGCTCGGCTTCTTCACGCACCTCTTCCAGGGTCATCTGGTGCCTGTTCAGGCCACGACGTTCGATCCCGAGGTCTTCCGGCTGAATCAGCCGGTTTTCGCACATCACCATGGCCCGCCGCACCCGGTTGATCAGCTCACGCACATTGCCCGGCCAGTGGTAGCGCTGCATCACCGACAGCGCCTCGCGGGAAAAGCCTTTCAGACAGGAGGCCTTTTCGCTGGAAAAGCGTTCGAAGAAGAACCGCGCCAGGATCTCGATATCTTCGGAGTGCTCCCGCAGCGCAGGCACCTTGACCTGGAGCACGTTAAGACGGTGGTAGAGGTCCTCGCGAAAGCGCCCCTCCTTGACCGCCAGGTCCAGATTGACATGGGTCGCCGCCACGATGCGCACATCCACGGGGATATCGTCGAGTCCCCCGACACGCTGGATGCAACGCATCTCCAGAAATCTCAACAAGTTGACCTGCAGCTCCAAGGGCAAGTCGCCAATCTCATCGAGAAACAGGGTGCCCCCGTCAGCGGCCTCGATGCGTCCAATCTTGCGCTGGGTGGCCCCCGTGAATGCGCCCTTTTCGTGACCGAACAGCTCAGACTGAATCAAATGCTCGGGCAGGGCTCCACAGTTGATCGCATGGAACGCTTCTCGTGACCTGGCCGAGCGCTCGTGGATGGCCTGGGCGGTCAGCTCCTTGCCGGTGCCGGATTCCCCGCTGATAAAGACAGGCGCATCGACCACCGCGACCTTGCGGATGGTCTTGAACAGATTCCACATGACCGGGGTCGTGCCGACAAACTCGTATTCGGAATCTTCTGCGCTGGTCGACATGCTCTGCTCTTCTCGATCGCGCTGCTGCAGGCGCGCCAGCTCTGACGCATGCTCCAGAAGAATCGACAGACGCAAGATATCGACCTGGGGTGACACCAGCGAATGGCTGAGATGGGCCATGATACGGCGCTTGTCGGCATCGCCTATCTGTTCTTCCGAGCCCACCGCAATCCAGGGCCTTTCGCTCTTGAGAATCAGCGGCTCCAGGTGCCTGAGATCATGGCTGGACAGATCCCCCAGCACCATCACTCCTACCTGGCAAGGATCATCTACCTGTAACCGGCAATCGGACAAGGGGGTGATCAGGGGATGCATCTGCCATCCACTGCTCTGCAAGCCTTTCAGCAGATGACCGGCGTCCCCCTCTGGATTGCCGATCCACCAACTGCACCGCGGCATCACATCCATCGTGTGTCCCCTGAACCCGACGCCTCGCCCAGCAGGCCATGATCACGGCAATCGCGCGATCCATGGCCCAATCGGCACAACCTTGACACGCTGCGCCGGCACCAGCCCCATGGACATCACGCTCGTTACCTTGCGACATCACGCCGGGTCGGTACTGCCGTCCGGTAAGTGACGGCCAAGATGGCCACTGGGTTGCCTGGATACGCTTCGTCGGTATGTCGTCGTTGTCTTACATTCTTATCGGTTGAATCATAGCACCGTATCACTCGCTGCCTCGAAACGGTAATCCACGCTCGGCAGCCTTGACGTAGCCGTCCACATGCAGGGCCTCTTCTCGACAAAAGCGCTGCACCGCGTCAGCAAGGCGCGGGTCGGCGATGTGATGCAGGGAGGTCAAACGCCTGGGGGCGAAGCCGCGAGCCACCTTGTGCTCGCCCTGGGTACCGGGATCGAAACACGTCAGACCTTGCTCCAGGCAATGTTCGATCCCCTGGTAGTAGCAGGTCTCAAAGTGCAGGCAGTCTGCCATGACCTCACTGCCCCAGTAGCGGCCATACAAGGTGTTGCCACCTTGCAGGCACAGCGCTGCGGCGACCGGGCGTTCGTCAACCAGCGCCTGAATCAACACCAAGCTGTCCGGCATATTGCGCCGTAGCTGCTGGAAGAAGGGTTCACTGAGATAACCGGCGCTGCCTCGCTCCAGATAGGTGATGCGGTAGCAGCGATAGAAATGGTGCATCGCGGTCTCATCGATGTCGCGACCCTGAAGCCGGCGCATGCGTATGCCCTGATCGGCGACCCGACGCCGTTCTCGCCGCACTTCCTTGCGGCGCCTTGAGGTCATGGCAGCAAGATAGCCATCGAAGTCGCCAAATCCCCGGTCGCGCCATTGAAACTGCTGTCCCTTCCTCGGGATGAGCTCAGGGCAGGCCTGTTGCCAATGAGCGATTTCATCGTCTTCGGCGAACAGCAGATGCCAGCTTGATAGGCTATCGTCGGCCTCCCACTGGCTGGCCAACAGCCTTATGGCGGCACCAGGGTCTTCGCCTTCGGCCAGGGCTAGCCTCGGCCCAGGAGCTGGGGTGAAAGGTATGGCGCTGATCGCTTTCGGATAGTAGCGACCTCCTGCTCGCTCCCAGGCATCGGCCCAGGCCCAGTCGAACACATACTCGCCCCAGGAATGCTCCTTGTAATACCAGGGCAACGCCCCGACGAGACGATCTCCTCGCCACAGGGTCAGGTGCGCGGGCAGCCACCCCGTTCCCTCTCCCACCGCCGCAGTCGCCTCCAGCGCATGCAGAAACTCATGGCGCGCAAAGGGATAGTCCGGCCCGACGACGGCGTTCCAGCGGTGGGCCGGTATCTCCGCCATGGCCGTCAGTCGGCGCAGCTCCAGCGCCGGTTCCTGATCGTTGCTGTTGGCCAGAGGGGGTATTGGCATCACAACTGCCTCCTAGCGCTTTGCGATTGCGCCACAGAGTGCCAGACTTTACGGCAGGACGCCGCTGCTCACCGGTAAAGGTGAGAAACCCACCCTTCACTCCCGTAAAATAACTACATATTCGACCAAAGCATTCGGTTAAAAGGGAGGAATGCGGTCAAATGTTTGGTAAAGTTACGTACCTGACCCGCATCAACACGTCTGAGGTTGACCATGGCTAGCCAGCAAGCTTCTTCGCTCGATCCCACTGTTGCCCGCGTTACCGAACGCATCCGCGAACGCTCTCGTGAGAGACGTGCGCTCTACGTGGAGCGCATGGAGGCCCAGCATCGTCGCGGAGTTCATCGTGCGGAACTGTCCTGCGGCAACCTTGCTCATGGCTTCGCGGCCTGCGGTAGCGAGGACAAGAATCAGCTGAAACTGATGAACAGCGCCAACCTGGGAATCATTTCGTCCTACAACGACATGCTGTCCGCCCACCAGCCGTTCGAAACCTTTCCCGAGACCATTCGGGAGAGCGCTCGCCAGATGGGGTCCACCGCACAATTCGCCGGCGGCGTGCCCGCCATGTGCGACGGGGTCACGCAAGGCCAGCCAGGCATGGAGTTATCACTGTTCTCCCGTGACGTGATTGCCATGGCGGCCGCCGTCGGCCTGTCCCACAACATGTTCGATGCCGCACTCTACCTCGGGGTGTGTGACAAGATCGTGCCGGGCCTGTTTATCGGCGCTGCGCGCTTCGGCCATCTGCCCACCACCTTCGTTCCCGCCGGCCCCATGCCAAGTGGCCTGCCCAACAAGGAAAAGGCGCGGGTCCGCCAGCTGTACGCCGAGGGCAAGGTGGGTCGCGACGAACTGCTGGAGGCCGAGTCCGAGAGCTATCACAGTCCGGGCACCTGCACGTTCTATGGCACCGCCAACTCCAACCAGCTGATGATGGAATTCATGGGGCTGCACCTGCCCGGGGCTTCCTTCGTCAACCCCGGCACCCAGATGCGCGAGGCGCTGACGCGGTTTGCCACCGAACAGACCATCCGTAACACCGAGCCCGGCGGCAACTACCGCCCCTTCTATCGGCAGATCGATGAACGCGCCATCGTCAATGCGATGGTCGGGCTACTGGCTTCCGGTGGCTCCACCAACCACACCATGCACCTGGTCGCCATGGCGGCTGCCGCTGGCATCACGATCACCTGGGACGACTTCTCGGAGCTGTCCTCGGCGGTACCCAGCCTGACGCGGGTCTACCCCAACGGCCAGGCCGACATCAACCACTTCCAGGCCGCAGGCGGCATGAGTCTGTTGATTCGCGAGCTGCTTGGCGCGGGCCTGATCCACGGCGACATTCCCACCGTGTTCGGCGACGACCTCACCGCCTACACCCAGGAACCCTTCCTGGAAGACGGCAAGCTGGTGTGGCGTGAAGGCCCATTGGAAAGCCTCGACACGGATGTGCTGCGTCCGGTGGCCAATGCCTTTGCCCCCACCGGAGGCCTGAATGTGCTGCAGGGCAACCTGGGCCGCGGCGTCATCAAGGTCTCGGCAGTGGAGCCCCAGCACCGCATCGTGGAAGCCCCGGTCAAGGTCTTCGAGGAGCAGAATGACCTGAAGGCGGCCTTCGATGCGGGGGAGCTGGACCGGGACGTGATCGTGGTGGTGCGCTTCCAGGGGCCAAAGGCCAACGGCATGCCCGAGCTGCACAAGCTGACCCCCTACCTCGGCGTGCTCCAGGACCGCGGCTACAAAGTGGCACTGGTCACCGATGGCCGTATGTCGGGTGCATCAGGTAAAGTGCCGGCAGCGATTCACATGACACCGGAAGCACTGGACGGTGGCCCCCTGGCGAAACTGCGCGATGGCGATATCGTCCGCCTTGACGCTGACAAGGGCGAACTGTCCGTGCAGCTCGATAATGCCGAGTGGCAGGATCGTCCGAAGCGCGTGGCCGAACTGGACCACTATCATGTGGGCCTGGGACGTGAACTGTTCGGCGGTTTCCGTCATCTGGCCATGGGCGCAGAGGAAGGTGCTGGCGTATTTGGCGGTTTCGAGGCCGACGACCTGGTGCGCCAGCAGCAACAGATTCACGACGAGGACGCCTGACCACGCCATGACACGTCAAGCGCTGATCGGGGATATCGGCGGCACCAACGCGCGCTTTGCGCTGGTGTCGCCGGACCACCCTGCCCCCCACCACATCATGACGCTTCCCTGCGCCGACTATCCGGGAGTGGTCGAGGCCGTTCAGGACTACCTGAGCCAGGCAGGTGCCAGCGGCCAGGATGCGCCGAAGGAAGCCTGTCTGGCCTTCGCCTGTCCGGTACACGCCGAACGGGTCAGCATGTCGAACAATCACTGGGATTTTCTCAAGAGTGATGTACGACGCGAGCTGGGGCTCGATAACTTCAAGGTCATCAACGACTTCATGGCACAGGCCCTGGGCGTCCCCCATGTCGCTGCCCATGAGCTGGTCAGCATTCAGACGGGTGACGAGGTCGAGCATGCCGCGCGCCTGGTGATCGGCCCGGGCACTGGCCTTGGCATGGCGGGTGTGTTCCCGGCGCGGCGTGCCTGGGTGCCCTTGCCCAATGAGGGCGGACACGCAAGCTTTGCCCCCACGGATGAGCTGGAGCTGGACATCTATCGCCACTTTCACCGCCGCTACGGGCGGGTCAGCGTGGAGCGCATCCTGTGCGGCCAGGGTCTGCTGGACCTGTACCGCGTGCTGGCCGACATGGACGGCCAGCCGGCACTGGCGTCATCTCCGGCGGAGGTGACCAGCGCGGCCAACAGCGGTGACCCTCTGGGGCGTGATACCATCCTGCGCTTTCTCAAGATCCTCGGTGATGTGTCAGGCGATGCCGCCCTGACCCTGGGAGCCAGAGGGGGCGTCTATCTGTGCGGAGGTATCGTGCCGAGACTGGTGGACTGGCTACCCCACAGTGGTTTTCTCAGCGCTTTCAGCAGCAAGGGCCGTATGCGCCCCTACAACGAAGCCATCTCCATACAGGTGGTCAAGGCCCCCTGGACGGGCTTGCTGGGCGCCGCCGAGGCGCTCCACAACGAGGAGGTCGAATGATTCCGGCAACGCTGCAGAGTTTGATCAATGACGTGCAAGGCCAGGGCCGTATCCACTGGGCCGGTCGTGAGGTCTGGGTGGCCAACGAGTCCTGGGGGCAGCTGGCGATCTCGCTCCAGGGGGCCCAGGTACTGCACTATCTACCCGCGCCCGACCCCGCGCGAGCCGCAGGCGCTTCTTCTTCCGCGTCCGGCCCCGCGTCAGCCGCTGACGGCGGTGTCGATAGCGGCGCGGATGACGCGCTAGTGCCCGGGGGTTGGCTGTGGGTAACGCCGACACCCCAGCAGGTGCCGGGTGCCATTCGCGGCGGGATTCCGCTGTGCTGGCCATGGTTTGCCGACGAGAACACGGCGGACGAGTCTGCCGATCGTTCTGGGCCGATGCACGGTCCGGCGCGCAAGGCTGACTGGCAGCTGGATGCGGTGGATGAGCACGAGGACGGCGTCGAGGTGCATCTGTCGCTGCCTCAGCGACTGCACAGCCAGCTTCATCCCCGCGCCGTGGTCCAGGCCAACGCCCAGCGCCTGCATGTCGAGCTGATCACCGAGCACCTGGGGGAAACCCCGGTCAAGATGACTGCCGCGCTGCATAGCTATCTGGCCGTGGATCAGGTCTTTGCCTGCCGCGTCGAAGGACTGGCTGGCGCCCGCTACCTGGACAAGCTCAAGGGCTTTGCCGAGAGCGAGCAGATCGGCGAGCTAGGCGTGCGCGAGGGCATTGACCGGATCTACCACTCCAACGCCGAGGTGGTGCTGGATGACGGCCACCGGCGCCTGCGCATCGCTCGTCAGAACAGCGACTCCGTGGTGGTGTGGAACCCGGGCGAGTCTCCCAACCCGGACACTCCCCTCGACGCCGCACGTCGCTTCCTGTGTGTGGAATCCGCCAACACCCGCCTTGACCCGGTGTGGCTGGTACCTGGAGGCCAGCACATGCTCGGCACCACCCTATCATTGGCCAACGACTGATCGCCGAGGAGCCTCCCATGACCCCTGTGATCGCCTTCGGAGAAGCGCTCGTGGATATGCTGTCCAGCCGGCTGGGCAGCAGCACGCAAGGTCCAGAGACCTTCACGCCCTACGCCGGTGGCGCACCGGCCAACGTCTCGGTGGCCTGCGCCCGCCTGGGTCTCACCAGTCGTTTTCTGGGCATGCTGGGAGACGACCACTTCGGTGACTTCATCGCTGCCGAGCTTCAGCACCACGGTGTCGATGTCAGCGGCGTTGCGCGCACGAAAGAGGCCCGCACCGCCCTGGCCTTCGTCTCACGTGATGACCAGGGTGAGCGCACCTTCGACTTCTATCGGCCGCCTGCCGCTGACCTGCTCTACCGCACGGAACACCTGCCCCAGGGCGTCTTTGCAGAGCCTGCCATCGTGCACCTCTGCAGCAACAGCCTGACGGATGAGGACATCGCCGAGACCTCGCTGGCCATCACCGAGATGGCCGCGCGAGCAGGCTGCCTGGTCAGTGTGGACGCCAACCTGCGCCATAATCTGTGGCCAAATCATCAGATCGACATAGGCCTGGTCACCCGCCTGCTGGACCAGGCGGACCTGATCAAGCTGTCGACCGACGAACTCGACGCCCTGCGTGGCGATCACCCCCGGGAAGACTGGTTGGCCGAACGACTGGCGGCCGGAGCACGCCTGATCGTGATCACTGATGGTCCCGGCTCGGTGGCAGCCCATACGATTCGCGGCGTGACTCACATGACACCGCCAGCGGTGACGGCGGTTGACACCACCGCTGGCGGCGATGCCTTTATCGGCGGCCTGCTGGCGGCCCTTGCCGACCACGACTGGCAGCAGCCCGACTGGGCCCAGGACGGCGCCTTTCTTGAGCGCGCCCTGACCCTGGCATGTCGCTGCGGCGCCCATGCCGTGACGCGCCCCGGTGCGTACTCGGCGCTGCCCCGGCGAGAAGATGTGATCGACTGAAGCGATCCGCTACGGTGACTGCCCGACTCCGGGGCCGTCGCCTGATGTTCCATGCGCGCAGCGTAGTGTCACGTCAGCGCATGGATGCAGATGCAGTGTTTGCTCAGGCCAGATCCCTGGCCTCGACAAGGTGACGCCCAGCCGGGGCCAGGACGGCACCGTCGACCAGCGCCTGGGCAATCCTTGATACCGGACTCGGGCGCCACTGCCTGGGCAGCAGCGGCCGCAGCAGACGCGACGCGGCCAGGCCCAGGCGCTCGCCGCGACGTACCTCGAGGCGCTGGCCATCGATCAAGCCAGGCCGCACTATCGTCAGGCTATTGAAGTCGAGTCCCCCTAGCGCGTCTTCCAGCTCACCCTTGACCCGGGAATAGAAGAAGCGTGAGTGGGGGCTGGCGCCCAACGCCGAATTCAGAGAGAAACGCTGGGCCCCTCCAGCTCGCGCCTGGCGGGCGAACCACAGCGGTAGTTCCAGATCGACCCAGCGAAAGGCGTCGCGAGATCCTGCCGCCTTGAGGGTGGTACCCAGGGCGCAGATGACGGCGTCGACGTGCCACCGTTCACCGCCTTGTTCGAGCTGGGCAAAGTCCACGACAGGACTCGTCAGGCAGGAGTGCTCGCGCTGCAGCGGTCTACGCACCGGCGCTACCACGGCACTGACCTGCGGATGATCCAGCAGCCTGCTCAGCACCTCCTGCCCCACCAGTCCCGTCGCTCCCAGTAACAGCACCTTCATGTCGCCGCCTCCGCCGCGTTGAGAATGCCCTGCATCTTGCCATGCCGGGACGATATCCGAAGCCATATCCGTGGCTATAGCGACATTGTGTGGACGAGCTCACGACGAAGCAAAAAAAATCCGGCCAGAGGCCGGATCAAGGACAGCACCAGCTGTCGAGAGAGAGCACATGGATCATCATCCAGTGCAGAGAGCTCAGTGGTGGAAGCGGTCAGCGGCTTCCTTGGCCAGGGCGCGAATGGCATCCCAGTCACCGGCATCGACCAGCGACTTCGGCGTCAGCCAGGAACCGCCAACGCACATCACATTCGGCAGTGCCAGATACTCGGAGGCATTGCCCAGATTGATGCCGCCGGTAGGACAGAAGCGCGCTTCGCCGATCGGGCCACCGAAGGCCTTGAGCGCCTTGACGCCTCCGCTGGCCTCCGCCGGAAAGAACTTGAAACGACGGTAGCCATACTGCCAGCCGGTCATCAGCTCGGAGATGGTGGCGACACCGGGCAGCATGGGCACCGGGCTTTCCACGCCATAGCGATACAGTGCATCCGTGGCGCCGGGGGTGACCACAAAATCCGCACCGGCCTGCTCGACCTGACGATACTGGGCCGGGGTCAACACCGTTCCGGCGGCGATGCTGGCCTGAGGCAGTGCCTTCTTGAGGCGCGCGATGGCCTCGATGGCGCAATCCGTGCGCAGGGTGACTTCCAGCACGCTGAGACCGCCTTCCACCAACGCACGCCCCATCGGCACAGCATCCTCGATGCGGTCGATGACGATGACGGGAATGACCTCTGCCTTGAGGCAGATGCTGTCCAGTTCAGTGGTACGAGTGGAGGGAAGCTGTTTTTCAATGGTCATGAGTGACTCCAGAATTCAGGGTGCCCAGTAGACGGCCAGCGGGCAGCTCAGGAAGGCGCGGATGGGCAGTTCCCGCACGTCGTCTCCGGCCATGGCGGAGGCCAGCACCGAACGCTTGTCGTCGCCGGTAAGATGCAGCACGTGGCGACGTGCATGGTGCAGTCGCTCGGCACTGAGGGTGATGCGAGCCTGAGGCTGACTGGGGGTGCGCACCGCCACGGTCAGTGCATCGGTGCTCAGGGCCAGGTCCAGCTCGCGGCTATCGGGGAACAGCGACGCGGTGTGCCCATCACCGCCCATGCCGAGGATGACCACCGACGCCGGCCAGGACAGACCGGCCAGCCGCTCGGCCACCTCTTCAGCGCCCTGCTCCGGGGTGGCATGGTCTGTCGTCAGCGACACGAAGTTGGCGCTTTGAGCGTGATTGACCAGCAGATGTTCACGCACCAGACGGGCATTGGCGTCATCTGCATCAGCCGCGACCCAACGTTCATCAGCCAGCGTCACGTCCACTCGTTGCCACTCCAGCGACTGTCGCGACAGCGCATGAAAGAAGGGCACCGGAGTCGAGCCCCCGGAGACCACCAGCAGAGCCCGCTGCTGCACCGCCAGGTCTTCACGCAACGCCGCCGCCACACTTTCGGCCAGCTGATGGGCCAGTTGCTCGCGCGGCGACAACTCGGAACCTTGTGCACTCATATCAGTAGTCCTCGTACCAGCTGCGACCATCCTGGGTGATCATGGCGATCGAGGCCACCGGCCCCCAGGAGCCCGCAGGATAGCGACGCGGCGGTTCATTGCGGTCTTCCCAGGTGGCGATCAGCTCGTCGCACCAGCGCCAGGCATGCTCGACTTCGTCACGCCGCACGAACAGGTACTGCTGCCCCTTCATCACCTCGAGCAACAGCCGCTCGTAAGCATCCGGAATACGGGCCTTGGGGAAGGCGCTGTTGAAATCCAGATGCAGGGGCCCCCGGCGCAAGCGCATGCCCTTGTCGAGGCCGCTGTCCTTGGTCAGCACCTCCAGGCGAATGCCTTCCTCAGGCTGCAGCCGGATGATCAGCTTGTTGGCGGCGATCGCGCGCTGATCCGGGTCAAAGATGTAGTGCGGTTGCTGACGGAAGTGGATCACGATCTGCGACAGCTTCTCCGGCATGCGCTTCCCGGTGCGCAGATAGAAGGGCACGCCCGCCCAGCGCCAGTTGGCCACTTCGGTCTTCATGGCCACGAAGGTCTCGGTGTAGCTTTGGGTATTGGCGCCCTCTTCCTCGAGATACCCCGGCACACCCTGGCCGTTGCTGGTGCCCGCCGTGTACTGGCCCCGCACCACGTCGCGACCAATCATGTCATCGGTAAACGGCTTCAATGCCTTGAGTACCTTGACCTTCTCGTCACGAATGGCATCCGCGTCCAGGTTGGCTGGCGGGTCCATGGCGATCAGGCAGACCAGCTGCAGCAGGTGGTTCTGGACCATGTCGCGGAGCTGTCCGGCCTGGTCGAAATAGCCCCAGCGCCCTTCGATCCCGACCTTCTCGGCCACGGTAATCTCGACGTGAGAAATATGGTTCTGGTTCCACTGGGTACCGAACAACGGGTTGGCAAAGCGCAGTGCAATCAGGTTCTGCACGGTCTCCTTGCCGAGGTAGTGATCGATTCGATAGATGCGCGACTCCGGGAATACCGCTCCCACCGCATCATTGACCTCACAGGAGGACTCCAGGTCGTAGCCGATGGGCTTTTCCACCACCACGCGGCTCTCGTCATCCAGGCTGCCACTGGCCTCGAGATGTCGACAGATATCTCCGTACAGGCTGGCACCCACGGCAAGATAGACCACCAGCGGGCGCTGCTGGGCCTGCTGCTTGCGCCAGTCGGCAATCGCCGTGTAGCCCTCCACCGTGGTGAAGTCGACGGTCAAGAAGGACAGGCGGTCCAGGAAGCGCGACACCACCTTGTCATCCAGCTCGCTGGCCTTGACGTACTCCTTGAGCGACGCATGAATGCGCTCCCGGAAGGCGTCGAGATCGATATCCTGGCGTGCCAGTCCCAGCAGCCGGGTATCCGGATGCAGCAGACCTTCACGATCGAGCTGGTAGAGCGCGGGAAACAGCTTGCGGCGAGACAGGTCGCCCAAGGCGCCAAACAGCGCCAGATCAATGTCGGTGCGCCCGGCGTCACTGGAGCGGGAGTGTCGTGTCATAACCGTCCTCGTGTGCTGGTAGACTCCTGACGGGCGGTGCCAAGGCATCTAATGGCTGAGTGACTCGCCGCAGGAATATCTAAGTTTACAAAAAAATAGTCGAAATTCCGCGGCGAGTACACACAATATTTTGTAAACTTACACAAAATTTGAGCTCGCTGCGCTTATACATTCGGTGTACATTGCGGGGACATCGAATGTGGATTGGATGTCGTCGGCGAGACAGCTAGGATAGCTGGCATTGTGTAGTTAAATCACCACATCCCCTGAGGGAGTCGCCCTGGCTACCCCTTCACCCCACCGTCCCATTCACCCACGCCGCTACGGAGCCACTGCCGACCATGGTTCGCCACGATCTTATCGAACGCATCCGCGCCCGCCTGGACGAGCTGAATCGCTCCGAACGCAAGGTCGCCGATGTCATTCTGGCCGACCCTGCCGCCGCGACCGGCATGAGTATCGCCAGTTTGGCTCAAGCCGCATCGGTCAGCGAGCCTACCGTCAATCGCTTCTGTCGCAACTTCGACGCCAAGGGCTACCCGGACTTCAAGATTCAGCTGGCCCAGAGTCTGGCAGGGGGCACCCCCTATGTCAGCCAGGCAGTGGAACCCGATGACAGCGCCGAGGCCTACACCGGCAAGATTTTCGGTGCCACCATCGCCGCACTCGATCTCGCCAGCCGCGAGGTCTCGCCCGAACGTATCGACCGCATGGTCGACTATCTGATCCAGGCCAAGCAAATCCATTTCTTCGGCCTTGGCGCCTCCGGAGCCGTCGCCCAGGATGCTCAGCACAAGTTCTTCCGCTTCAACCTCCCGGTCAGCGCCTACGTCGATGTGCTGATGCAGCGTATGGTGGCCTCGGCCTGCCACACCGGGGACGTCGTGGTGGTACTCTCCTACACGGGACGAACGCGAGAACTGGTCGATATCGCCGCCATCGCGCGGGAACATGGTGCCGTGGTGCTGGGCATCACCGCCCCGGATTCCCCCCTGGCTCGCCAGTGCACCGAAACCCTGACGGTCAGCGCCCCGGAAGACACCGATCATTACATGCCCATGACGTCGCGGATGGTGCAGCTCGCCCTGATCGACGTCCTCGCCACCGGGGTCACACTGCGACGCGGCGAGGACTTCCTTCACCACCTCAAGAAGATCAAGGACAGTCTGCGCGGCACTCGCTACAGCGTGGACGACTGAGTCGAGCCGCTGTCGCGGCATGCGGCTTGCCTCAAAGGGGTATTGGCACAACAATAGGCGCCCTGCCCCGCGGGAATGCCCTCGCGATGGCTGACCATGCACCTCATTGCTCAAAGGCTGCCCCATGCGCTCACTTGCTTCGCTGACGTCGTTGCTGGCTATCGCCACCGCCGGCCTGATTGGCCTGCCCTCCGTCGCCGCCGCGGACACCTTCCGCTTTACCGCCATTCCCGACGAAGACGAGTCGCGCCTGGTTGAGCGTTTTTCCAAGGTAGCCGACTATCTCTCCGACACCCTTGAGGTGGACGTGGAGTATGTGCCCGTCAAGTCCTACGGCGCCGCCGTCACAGCCTTCCGCAACGATCAGGTGCAGCTGGCCTGGTTCGGCGGACTTTCCGGGGTACAGGCACGACGCCTGGTACCTGGCTCCCAGGCCCTGGCCCAGGGCGTCGAAGACGCGGCCTTCGAAACCTATTTTCTGGCCCACGCCAGCACCGGCCTGGAACCCGCTGATACGCTCCCGGACAGCATCGAAGGCAAGACCTTCACCTTCGGCGCCAAGACGTCCACGTCAGGCCGCCTGATGCCCGAGCACTACCTGCGCGAGCGCTTTGATGCCGCCCCGGAAGAGCTGTTTACCCGGGTGGGCTTCTCCGGTGACCATTCGCGCACGATTGCGCTGGTAGAAGCTGGCACCTACGACATCGGTGCGGTCAATTTCAAGGTCTGGGACGCGGCGCTGGCCAACGGCGACGTGGATACGGACAAGGTCGACGTGATCTGGTCCACACCCAGCTACCCGGACTACCAGTGGACCCTGCGTGGCGACGCCGATGAGACCTTTGGCGCAGGCTTCACCGACAGAGTGCGCCAGGCACTGCTGAGCATGGATGATCCCGAGCTGCTCGAGAGTTTCCCGCGCTCAGGCTTTATTCCTGCCGACAACGACATGTACGCCCCCATCGAGAGCGTCGCCGAGAACCTCGGCCTGCTGCGCTGATGTCACAAGGCCCCAAAGACACTGCCGCGATGTCCGAGGCAGTGGACTTCACTGGCCTGAGCCTTGACGGCGAGGATCTCGGTCACGGACAGCAGATCGTGTTAAGGGATGTCCGGCTGCGATTGGAGCCAGGCCAACGAGTGGCGCTGCTCGGGGAGAGCGGCGCCGGCAAGTCCACCCTGCTGGCCACCTTGCGTCAGCGTCTGGGAGCGCACGCTGCCTGGTGTCCACAACACCATGGTCTGGTGCCCCAGCTCTCGGTCTACCACAACGTCTATATGGGACGACTGGAGCACCACTCGGCGCTGGCGAACCTGTGGAACCTGGTGCGGCCACTGGCCAGCTGCTGGAAGGACATCACCGCGCTGTGCCAAGCGCTAGGCCTCGACGGACTCGCCCGAAGACCGGTGGGCCGCCTTTCCGGCGGCCAGCGCCAGCGCGTGGCCATCGCCCGGGCCCTCTACCAGCAGCGGCCGGTGTTCATTGGTGACGAGCCCGTCGCCAGCGTCGACCCCCATCAAGCCATGTCCCTGCTCGACCGGATTGACGCCCAGCACACCACGACGGTCATGGCGCTGCACCAGCGGGAACTGGCCCTGAGCCACTTTGACCGAGTCTGGGGCTTGGCTGACGGACAACTCGTGCTGGACGCCCCCAGTCAGACCCTGAGCCTTGCAGACCTGGACGCCCTGTACCCTAGTGCGACGACCACACCTGGTGCGACCACCGCTGCCCATGAGTCCGTGACCCCATGATGGCCGGCGGTGACTCCCGTCCCGGTCTGCTCGCCGGCGACGGCATCGGCGCTCGGCTGACCCGGCATAGCCTGTGGCTGATCGCGCTGGCCCTGATCGCCATTCCGCTGGCGGACCTCGAGATTCTCAGCCGTAACCCCTGGGCGGAGCTGGGACGCATGGCGCTGGGCCTGGCGCTGCCGGATCTCGGTGCCATCGAAACGCCACTCCAGGCCATCGGCCTGACCGTCGCGGTGGCGTTCTGGGGAACCTTGAGCGGTGTCGTGCTCGGCTTGCCACTGGCATTGGTCTACTCGCGCTCGCGCTGGGTACGCGCTGCCTCGGCGGGTGTGCGCGCGGTGCACGAGTTGTTCTGGGCCCTGCTGTTCCTGCAGGTGTTTGGCCTGTCGGCGCTGACTGCCCTGGCGGCACTGGCGATCCCCTATGCTGGCATCTTCGCCAAGGTCTACGCGGAGATTCTGGAGCAGACCCCGCGGGCCGCCCAAGAGGCCCTGCCGGAGGGCACAAGCCGGCTGGCCAGGCTGGCCTATACCGAACTGCCGCTGGCATTCGCCCAGTTGGCCGCCTATACCCGCTACCGCTTCGAGTGCGCGCTGCGTGCCAGTGTCCTACTGGGCTTCGTCGGCTTGCCGACGCTTGGCTATCAGCTCGAGAGCGCCTTTCGCGAAGGCCGGTATCACGAGGCAGGGGCCCTGCTGTGGCTGTTCTACGCCTTGATCGCCACCTTGCCCTGGTGGGCCCATCGCCGCCTGCTGCTGCCGCTGGGTATCGCCAGTGTCACCCTGCTGGGACCATGGCCGGAGATCGATGGAGGGCTGCTGTGGCGCTTCGTCAGCCAGGATATCTGGCCTCGTGCCCTGCTGACGGGAGATATCAGCGGCCTTGTCGACTGGCTGATGAGCTTGCCTGCCCTGGTGACAGCGGTCGCCAATACCCTGCTGCTGGGCTTGCTCGGCACGGTGGGCGCTCTGCTGATCGCACTGGCGCTGTGGCCGCTGGCTTCACGTCACTTCGGCAACCCGCTGACACGGGGCGCAGGACGGGGCATTCTGATCCTGCTGCGCTCTACCCCAGAGCTGATGCTGGCCTTCATCTTTTTGCTGCTGCTGGGTCCGTCGTTGCTGCCCGCCTGGCTGGCACTGGCACTGCACAATGGCGCATTGATTGCCTTTCTGGTCAGCCGCCACGCCCATGCCATCGAGCCCGGCATGGCAGGGCTGCCGGCATCAGGACGGCTGGCCTACGAGCTACTGCCCCGGGTCTACCCAGGCATGCTGGCCCTGGTCTACTACCGGGCCGAAGTGATTCTGCGGGAGAGCGCGCTGCTGGGCATGCTCGGGGTGGCCACCCTGGGTGACATCATCGACGATGCCTTCCAGATGCTGATGTTCGACGTGGCCTTCGCCCTGCTGGTGGTGACGGCACTGCTCAATATCCTGGTCGACGCCCTGGCGAGGCGTCTGCGTCCCTGCGAGCCGCCCATCGACGATCCCTGCCTACGCTGACCTCATGCTGGAAACGACGACGCCGACCCAAGGGTCGGCGTCGTGGCTCACGATCTGCTGCACAACGGGCTGAACCAGTGTCGAGCTCAGCCGTTCACCGCAGGATGGCTCACCCCTTGATGGCAGCGGTCACGGTAATCTCGACCTTCAACTCGCCCGCCGGCATCGGCGCACAGACGCAGGTGCGAGCCGGAGCGTGACCTTCCGGTACCCAGGCGTCCCAGACCGCATTCATGGCCGCGAAATCCTCGCCTTCTTTCAGGTAGATGGTCGCGGTCAGCAGGTGCTCGCGATCACTGCCGACTTCGGCCAGCAGCTCGTCCACGCGCTCAAGCATGCTGGTGGTCTGGGCGGTGATATCGCCCTCACGCGCTTCGGGGCCGGCTACCTGGCCACACAGGTAGGCCACTCCCTGATGAATGACACCACGGCTCATGCGGGTCTTGGTGTCATGACGCTGAATGCTCATCGCGCTCTCCAAAAAAAGTGATATCGACTGTAAATTAGCAACAAGGAAGATGTTTCATCCGAGGTCTTCCCGGTAGTCTCGCCGGCTGCCTTGGGCCGGCGTTCAATATAGCCAACTTTCGCCTGCACGAGATAGCCCGATCGGGCGTTTTTGGCGGCACAACAGTGTCAGGTCTCTCTCATGAGGACGACTGAGTGATGACAGCCCGGCTGTCACCTTGTCTAAAACATGAGGGTTTACCAATGAAGCGTTCCATCATGATGGCAGCAGTGCTGTCGACCGCCATGGCACAAGCAGGAGTGATCGCTACCGCCCAGGCCGCCGACGGCGACATGGAAAAGTGCTACGGCATCTCACTGGCAGGCGAAAACGACTGCAAGGCAGGCCCAGGAACCACCTGTGCGGGCACCTCTACCGTCGACTACCAGGGCAATGCCTGGACGCTGGTTCCCGAGGGGACCTGTACCGGCATCGAGACCCCCCACGGCAATGGCAGCCTGAGCGAAGTCGAACGCCCCTGACGTCGAGTCAGACCTTCGACCACCGCGGGGCCAGTCGGACATGACCCCGCGGACTTCTTCCGCTTGAGGCCAGAAGCCACGTGGCTGAAGACCTCAGCTCGCCGTAAGGTGCCGACCGTCATCGACAGCTGGCGCCATGCAGGCGGCAAACGCCGCCAACGCGGAGTTCATCATGACGACACCCTCCACGCCCCCCGCCAAGACATCCTCGCTCACAGACTCGGTGTCGTCGGCCTGGACGCCGCCAGGGTCGTCCCGGGCGACGGCACTGGCCGCCAAGGCGAGCGCGCCAGCGGCGACCACCGGATTGCCGCTGCCACGGGCTGCCATGGGCATCGGCCTGAAGTTTCAGCATCTACAGGAACTTGCCGCGCTGGAGAGCGGGCCTGACTTTCTCGAGCTCCACGCAGAAAACTACATGAATGCGGGAGGCCCGGTACAGGAACAGCTGGCGGTGCTGTCGCGTCGCTATCCGCTATCGGTGCATGGTGTGGGGTTATCCCTGGGAAGCGCTGAAGGCATCGACCCGGAGCACCTCAAGCGCCTGACAACGCTGGTCGAGCAGCTCAAACCGGCACTGGTATCCGAGCACCTGGCCTGGAGCCGCCTGGATGGGCACAGTTACAACGATCTACTGCCCGTGCCTCTGAACCAGGAGTCTCTCAGGGTGATGCGCGACAACGTGGCACGCACCCAGGACAGCCTGGGGCGCCAGCTGCTGGTAGAGAATCCGAGTCTGTATGTCAGGCTGGATCAGACCATGAGCGAGACACAGTTTCTGCAGGCCCTGGTGGAGGCGACTGGCTGCGGGCTGTTGTTCGACGTCAACAATGCCTTTATCAGCGCCGCCAACCTGAATCGTGACCTGGACAGCTATCTGCAGGAAGTGCCCTGGCACGCGGTAGGTGAATGGCACCTGGCCGGCCATACCCAGGACAGCACCAGCGACCTCTATATCGACGACCACGGCAGCCCGGTGGCAGACCCGGTATGGCAACGTTATCGGCAGGTGGCCCGCCTGCGCCCGGAACTTCCCACCCTGGTGGAATGGGACAACAGAGTGCCACCGCTATCTCGTTGGCTGGAAGAAGTGGCCCTGGCACGACGCCATCATGCCAGCGCCCAGGATGCTCCACCCTCGCAACAGGCGAGGCCTTTACCCGCTAGCGGAGCCTTGCCATGAGCCGCCTACAGGACTGGCAGCGCCACTTCATCGACGCTGTGCGCCAACCCCACCGCCCTTCCTCGCCGATAGCCGATACCCCAGGCCTCGATGTCTATCGCAATAACATTCGCTCGAGTCTGATCGAGGCGCTCAAGGACACCTTTCCCCACGCACTGACCCTGCTGGGAGAGCGCTGCTTCGTCGGTGAGGCCTCACGCTTCGTCGCCCATCATCCTCCCAGGGACCCTCGTCTGGCCCACTACGGCGGTGACTTCGTCACTGCGCTCAGGCAGTCACCTGACGTGTCGCGCTATCGCTTCGTTGCCGATATCGCGGGTCTTGAGCATGCCCGACTCAGGGTCAGCCATGCCGCCGACAGTGTCCCACTGGAAGCCTGTGAACTGGGCGCCTGTCTCGACAGCGACAGCTGTCTGGTACAGGCCTTGCCCGCCAGTCGGTGCGTCTCTTGCGAGCACGATGTGGAAGGGCTATGGCAGGCCCTGGAAAGAGGAGAAGGCAGCGCTCCGCTAGGGTCACAGGGACCCAGACATTGGCTGCTGGTGCGCCACGGCCAACGCGTCCAGATGGCCCCCATCGATGACGTGACCGCAAACCTCCACCGGCGGCTTGATGGGACGACGTCACTGGCCCAGGCCCTCGGCGAAATGGAGCAGGAGCTGGCCGGGGGGCTACGTGCCAGCGACTCACTGGACGACCTGCTGGGGCGTGCCCTCGGCACACTGGTGGGTCAGGGGGCGCTATGCAAGCCCGCTGAGGCGTTTCACAAAACCGCTGAGGCTCTCCATCAACCCGCTGAGGCTTTTCATAAAACCGCTGAGGCTCTCCATCAACCCGCTGAGGCTCAACCACCCAAGGAAGCGTCACACAACGCCGGTGCAACACCGCCACTCGTCTGAGCCAGCCGACGTTCAGGTGTCGCTGACAGCGTCTTTCTCGACCGCCAATGAGGATCGCCATGAGCATTCATACCACCCTGCTGACCACCTACGGACAGGCCTCGCGATGGCTGGACCATCGTTCGCTTGATCTTGTTCTGGTCCTCATGCGACTGGTTGTCGGCACCGTCTTCTTTCAGTCCGCCCTGACCAAGGTGGACGGTGTTGGCCTTGCCGACAGCACGTTCTTCCTGTTCGAGCACGAATACGCGCTGCCACTGATCTCTCCCGTGCTGGCCGCCTATCTGGCGACACTGGCAGAGTTTTCCCTGTCGCTGCTGCTATGGGCGGGACTTGCTACGCGGCTTGCGGCCACGGGACTGCTGATCATGACGCTGGTCATCCAGACCTTCGTCTACCCAGAAGCCTGGGTCACTCACGGGCTATGGGCTGCCAGTCTGGCCACCCTGGTGCTACGCGGGGCGGGGCGACTCTCGCTGGATACGCTGCTGTGCCGACAGCTGTGCAAGCGGCCGGAGAGCGGGCAGCCGTAGCGTCAGCCACTGATGCCAAGAAGACGGGTCGGCAGGAGACAGGCTGGAAGGAGACAGAACGGAGGGAGACGGCAAGACGAACGACGGGAGCAGCCTTCAACAACAAGACTGCTCCCGGCTTCCTTCTGGGAACTTCTCTAGATACGTAGCGGCCTAGCGCGGCTCTCGTCCCAGAACGCAGCGCAGCTCTTGGTGCAGAACACAGCGCAGCTTTAAGTGCAGAAGTCAGCGCAGCAATAGCACCGGCAAGCTGGTACGTCTCAGTACGCTGGTCGTGGTGCTGCCCACCAGCAGGTGCCGAATACGCGAGTGGCCGTAGGCACCCATCACCACCATGTCGATAGCATGTTGCTGCTGGTAGTCGCACAGGGCCTCTTCGACGTCGCCCGCGTAGATGCCACCTTCGGCCTCATGACCGGCCTCTCGCAGGGTCGTCAAGGCCCACTCCAGCTGACTGCGATGGTCGCCGGTATCGGCTCCCACCATCACCACATGGCAGTCAATGCCATTGAACAGCGGGCTACGCGCCAGCAACTCAACCCCCTTGCGGGTGGTATTGCTGCCGTCGAACGCGATCATCACTCGCTTGGGCACGCTGAACGACTCAGGCACCATCAGGATCGGCCGGTGCAGTCCGCGAACTACCCGCTCCAGATTCGACCCAAGGTGTTCGCTGGCCTGTTGGGCGCTCTCGCCGCGCTTGCCGATCACCAGCAGACGAATCTCATTCTCAAGCTCGAGCACTGTCTCGACCAGGGTGCCATTACGCTGGCGACAGTGGGGCTCGGAGATGCCGGCCGCCATGACGCGATCCTTGGCCGCCTTCAGCATCAGCCGGCCATGCTCCTGGGCCACCTTGGCACGCCGCTCGTCCAGGCTCGCCAACTCTTCCAGCAGGTGTTCGCGGGCACCCAGTCCCAGATTTCCAGACAGGTCTGCCTCTGCTGTCTGAGGGTGATTGTCCACCACATGAAGGAAGGTCAGCGGCGCACCCAGGGCCTGACTGGCCCAGGCGGCTACGTCGCACACGCTTTCGGCAAACTGCGACCCATCGATGGCAGCCATCACCTGTTCTGTCATGATTCTCATCCTGCCTGGCGTTGATGGATAAAGGGCCCCGAAAGACGGCGAGGCGCCCCGATGTCCTTGCATGATGCCGCGTGGCAGCGCGACCCGTCTCGTCACTCTCTCATGCCACACGTCCTTGTGTCTCGGTGCCCCACCTATCGTGCAGCACCTGTCACCGTGATCAGTGTCCGCCCATCAGCTTTTCCACCGCTGCGGGATTATCGTGGATGGCATAGCGATCAACGATGGTCGCGCTGGCTTCATTGAGACCGATCAACTCCACCTCGGTGCCCTCACGACGGAACTTGATGACCACCATATCCAATGCCTGCACCGCCGTGATATCCCAGAAGTGAGCGCGAGATAGATCAATCACCACTTTCTCGACACTTTCCTTGAAGTCGAAGGCAGCGGAGAAGCGCTGGGAAGAGGCGAAGAAGACCTGTCCAATGACCCGGTACCGGCGCCCCTGACGCTCGTCACCTTCGAGTTCCTCACTGGCAACGTAGAGGAAGTTGCCCACCTTGTTGGCGAAGTTGAGCGCAGCGATCAACACTCCTACGAAGACCCCAATGGCCAGGTTGTGGGTCCACACCACCACGGCCACTGTCGCGATCATGACAACATTGGTCGACATGGGGTGTTTCTTGAGGTCGCGCAGAGAACTCCAGCTGAAGGTACCGATGGACACCATGATCATGACAGCGACCAGGGCGGCCATGGGGATACGCGACACCCAGTCGGACAGGAACACCACCATCAGCAGCAGGAAGATGCCTGCCAGAAAGGTCGACAGGCGACCGCGACCGCCTGACTTGATGTTGATGACCGACTGGCCGATCATCGCGCAGCCTGCCATGCCACCCAACAGGCCTGTGCCGATGTTTGCCATGCCCTGGCCCTTGCACTCACGATTCTTGTCGCTGGGGGTGTCGGTCAAATCATCGACGATGGTGGCGGTCATCATCGACTCGAGCAGGCCCACCACGGTCAGCATGATCGCGTAGGGGAAGATGATGCCCAGGGTCTCCAGGTTCAGCGGTACGTCTGGCCACAGGAACACCGGCAAGGTATCCGGCAACTCGCCCATGTCGCCGACCGTGCGGATATCCATGCCGCTGAGCAGATACACGGCGGTCAGTACCAAAATGCACACCAGCGGAGACGGCAGCAGCTTGCCGATGCGCGGAACGTAAGGAAACAGGTAAATGATGCCGAGCCCCGCTGCCGTCATCGCGTAGACATGCCAGGTGACGTTGGTCAGCTCGGGCAGTTGCGCCATGAAGATGAGAATGGCCAGGGCGTTGACGAAGCCGGTGACCACAGAGCGCGACACAAAGCGCATCAAGTCAGCCAGTCGCAGGTAGCCCGCCACGATCTGCAGTACCCCGGTCAGCAGAGTGGCCGCCAGCAGATATTGCAGGCCATGCTCTTTCACCAGGGTCACCATCAGCAGCGCCATCGCGCCGGTCGCCGCGGAAATCATGCCCGGCCGACCGCCGGCAAAGGCAATGATGACGGCCATGGAGAAGGAGGCATACAGGCCGATCTTGGGATCGACGCCAGCGATGATGGAAAAGGCGATGGCTTCGGGAATCAGCGCCAGCGCGACGACGATGCCGGACAGCACGTCGCCCCGAATATTGGAGAACCAGTCTTGTGTGATCGATCGCATCATGAGGCGGTCCAGGGGATGAGTGTGAAATGAGGCCGCGGTCAGCCGGCGCCAGCCGCTTCTCCACGAGGAAGCAGCGCTCTAGGCATGGTGCCTGGCGCTCGCTGATCGTGTCTGACGGGAAGTGGCGCAGTCTACCAGAAGCACACCCGCAAGGCGACGCCAGGCACGCTGCAAGGCCTGACCTGCACGGCATCGCCCATTGGCCAGCGGCGAAAAAAACCTGTAAGGATCGAGCAGGTGGTTCGACTTATGACAAAACGTCCAAGGAACGCGACATGGAAAAGTGCGCCCCGCCCAAGCCTAGCGAGCGTGATGGCCCTCCCCTGGCTGCGCTCAAGCAGAGCTTGTCGAGGCACGGTTGGCCCTTGCCCCAGCCCCCTGCATGCACGGACTCACTGCTGCAACCGCTAGCCGATACCGGTCTGGCACATTGGCACGTTCGATTGCCCCACAGCAGCGAAGACGGCGCCTGGCTGGCACGACTGCCCAAGCAGAGTCAGCTGGGTCTGGATGCCGCCAGCAACCTCAACTACCAGGTGGCCTGCTTCACCCGGGCGCAAGCCAGTGGCCATACCCCAAGACTCAACGACTGGCTACCCTGCGACGAGCTGTTGCCCAGGGGTGGCCTGGTAGTGGAAGCCATTGACGGCCGTTCGGCCAGGTTACCCAGCGACCTGCCCGCCATGACCACCGCCCTGGCCAGCTTGCACAGCCTGCCGCTGCCTGCCCTTGAGCAACGATCACCGTTGATATCACCTGCCGACCCCTGGCGGGATATGCTCGATGATGTGCGGGCCCAAGCTCGGCACCTGCCCGACGCCAACCTGAGCCGCCACAGCCTGCCGCTGATCGAAAAGGCCCTGTCACAGCTGCCCTCGCAACTCCCCGTCGCCAATGCCGCCGTGAGCCTCATCAGCTTCGACGCCCACCCCGGCAATTTCCTGATCACGCCAGAGGGCCGGGCAGTGCTGGTGGATCTGGAAAAGTGCCGCTACTCACTGCCGGGATTCGACCTCGCGCACATGAGTCTGTATACCTCTACCACCTGGGACCTGCACAGTCGCGCGGTGCTGTTCATCGAAGATCTGGTGGCGCTCTACCAGCGCTGGCGGGCGCGCATGACCGAAAGCGGGCGCGACACGCATTGGCGCAACCTGATGGCCTGTCGCCATGCCATGTGGCTGTGGTCACTGACCTGGTGTGCCAAGTGGCGCGCGCAGCAGCATCAGCAGATAGATCGTCGCCATCGCGGTGAAGACTGGTCCGCTCAGCTCAGCCAAGCCGCGCTGGTCGATCACGTGGCCGACCGCGTGGATCACTACCTGTCCGCCCCCATCATCCAACGAGTCACCGACGAGCTGGCGGAGCTGGCCGATGCGGGCTGACTCGACTCCAGCGTTTTCGCCCGCTCATTGCACAAGGATGCGATCATGACCCGCTTTGCGTCACGCACACCCCTATCCGCCGTTGTCCGTCGACTCGCCGTCACCATGCTGGCGCTGGCTCCGGTCCAGGCCACTCTGGCCCAAGAGACTCAAGCACCAGGCACTCTTGCCCAGAGCTCACCGCCACCACACCCGCTGCTCCAGCAAGACTGGAGCGACGTCGAGCAGCAGGCTGAGGGTCAGACCGTCTACTTCAACGCCTGGGGAGGCGATCCCAACGTCAATGGCTATCTCGATTGGGTGGCAGGTCAACTCGATCAGCGATACGACGTGGAGCTGGTGCACGTCAAGCTGGAGGACACTGCCGCCGCCGTATCCCGCGTGTTGGCGGAAAAGTCCGCAGGCAACGTCGACCAGGGAGCCATTGACCTCATCTGGATCAATGGCGAGAACTTTTCTGCCATGAAGGAAAATGGGCTACTGCTGGGCCCCTTTGCCCAGCGCCTGCCCAACTTTGCGCTGACCTCCCCCGACGCGAATCCCGAAATGACCACGGATTTCACCGTGCCGACTGACGGCTACGAGTCGCCTTGGGGAAAAGCACAACTGACGTTCTACTACGACAGTGACCGTGTCGACTCCCCCCCGCAGTCTCTTGATGCACTAATGCAATGGAGTCATCAACATCCAGGCCGCTTCACCTATCCGCTGGTCCCGGATTTCCATGGCTCCACGTTCCTCAAGCAGGCGCTTCTCGCATTGGTCGACGATCCCGCCGTGCTCTCCCGCCAAGCCAGCGAGGTTGATGCCGAGGCGGTCATGACGCCACTGTGGGACTATCTCGATGCCTTGCACCCGCAGCTGTGGCGTCAGGGACGTGACTTCCCCGCCTCCGGGCCTGCCATGCGCAGCCTGATGGGTGATGGCGAGCTGTCACTGGCGTTCACCTTCAACCCGGCGGAACCCGCGGCGGCGGTCAGCTCCTACCAGCTGCCCCCTTCGATCCGCAGCTACGTGCTGGAAGGGGGCACCATTGGCAACGTTCATTTCGTGACGATTCCGTTCAACGCCAGCCATGTGGCCGGCGCCATGGTCACCGCCAACTTCCTGCTGTCCCCGGAAGCTCAGGCGCGCAAGCAACAGCTGGATGTGTGGGGCGACCCCACGGTCCTCGACCTCAAGCGCCTGGACAGCGACCAGCGGGATGCCCTGACGCCCATGGATGACCAGCCTGCGCGCCTGCCCGTTGCCGAGCTGCAAAACACCTTGCCTGAACCCCATCCGAGCTGGATGGAAGCCGTCGAGGCCGGCTGGCTGGAGCGATATGGCACGCGTTGACCAGCGTATCCTGGCCGCCGACTCCTGGTTTGTGAGATTGACACGCTGGGCGCCTCTACTCACCGTGTTACTGCTTGTCGTGCCGGTCATGGTGGGCGTTGCTGGCGTCACGGCGCCAGCCTTTGGCTGGCTGCCTGCGCTGGGCGGGGAAAGCCTCAGCCTGGCGCCTTGGGTCGCGCTGTGGCACACCCCAGGCCTGGGCGAGATGATCACGATGAGCCTTTCCACGGGCTTGATCAGCACGGCGGTGGCGCTGATCATCGTCACCCTGTTTCTCGGGGCCTTCGCCGACAGCGCGGCCTTTGTCTGGCTCAAGCGCCTGCTATCGCCACTGCTGGCCGTGCCTCACGCGGCAGCGGCCATTGGCCTGGCCTTTCTGCTCGCCCCGTCGGGACTGGCCATGCGGCTCGTTTCGCCCGGTTTGAGCGGTCAACAGGTGCCGCCGGACTACCTGTTCCCCGGTGATCCTCACGGCATTGCCCTGATCGCTGGGCTGGTGGTCAAGGAAGTCCCCTTCCTGCTGCTGATGAGCCTGGCGGCGTTGCCTCAATGCCAGGCCCATCATCGCCGCCATCTGGCCCTGTCGCTGGGCTACTCTCCCGTCACCGCCTTTCTCAAGGGCGTCTTGCCGAGCCTGTATCCATTGATTCGGTTGCCGGTCTATGCGGTGATCGCCTTTGCTTCGTCCAACGTCGATGTCGCCATGATTCTGGGCCCTTCGACTCCGCCACCCCTGGCCGTCAGCGTTGTCCGCTGGCTAGGGGACCCGGACCTTTCCATGCGTTTCATGGCATCCGCGGCAGCGCTCACCCAGCTGGCGGTCACGCTGATGGCGCTCGGCATATGGTGGTGCATCGAGCACGCTATTCGCCTGCTGGCCACACCCTGCTTGACCGATGGTCAGCGCCACCTTGGCCAGCGTTTGGGAGTGGTGCTTGGCGGTGGACTGACCTGGCTCAGTGCGGGCCTGCTGTGTGCCAGCTTGCTGGGGCTGGTGCTGTGGTCTCTGGCCGCCTACTGGCCGTTTCCTGCCAGCTGGCCAACCCCGCTGACCCTGGCCAACTGGCGCGCTGCACTGCCGGGACTCCTGCCCGCTGCAGGTACTACGCTGGCCCTGGCAGTGGCTGCAACCCTACTGTCGACGATACTGGTCGTTGGCTGCCTCGAAAGCGAATCCCTGCATCAGCGCAGCATGGGCAAGGGCGCCACCCTGGTGCTCTACCTGCCACTGCTGGTACCGCCCGTGGCCTTTCTCTACGGCCTCGTTCAGCTCCAGGCTCAGCTGTTTCTGATGCCAGGATTTGTCCTGGTCGTGGTCGGCCACAGCCTGTTCGTATTGCCATATGTGTTTCTGTCCCTGGCCGAGAGCTACCGCCGCCTGGATCCCCGCTGGAGCCAGGTCGCTGCCAGCCTTGGCAAGAGCCACGCCAGCATCTTCCTGAGGGTACGCTTGCCCCTGCTGCTCGCGCCGATGGCGACCGCCATGGCGGTGGGTCTGGCCGTCAGCATCGGCCAGTACCTGCCGACCTTGCTGTTGGGCGCGGGCAGACTGACCACGCTGACCACGGAGGCGGTTTCTCTGGCGTCCGGCGGCGACCGCCGGCTGACCGCTATCTATGCCCTGGCTCAATTGGCACTACCCGCCATTGGCTTTGCCTTGGCCATTGGCCTGCCTCGTCTGTTGCATCGACGGCGGCGAGCCCTGTTGACCTGACTCCACACAACCCGCGAGACCGCTATGCCCGAACTACGAGACACCGCTGGTACGTCGCGCCGCCCGTTGATCTTTGACGGCGTCAGCATCAGCCTGCAGGAGACACCGCTCGTCTCTCTGTCGGCGCGCATCGACGCCGGAGAGGTCGTCAGCGTGATGGGGCCTTCTGGTGTGGGAAAGTCCACCCTGCTGGCGTTTGCCGCGGGCTTCCTCGCTCCGGCCTTTCACGCCAGCGGGGACGTTCGCCTGGGCGATCAGTCGATCACGTCACTGCCGACGTCCGCTCGTCGACTTGGCTTGCTGTTTCAGGATGCCCTGCTCTTTCCCCACCTTAGCGTTGCTGGCAATCTCGCCTTTGGCATGCCTCCGTCTCGACATCGCCGCCAGCGCCGAGAGGTCATCGATCAAGCCCTGTCGGACATCGGCCTGGAAGGTTTCGGCGAGCGCGACCCCGCCACCCTCTCGGGGGGCCAGCGTGCTCGCGTCGCCCTGATGCGTACGCTGCTGTCGCGCCCCCAGGCCATGCTACTGGACGAGCCATTCTCGAAGCTGGATGCCACCCTGCGCCAGGAGATGCGCGAACTGGTCTTTGGCCGCATACGGGAATACGGACTGCCTGCACTGCTGGTCACCCACGACCGGGCCGACGCCGAGGCCGCCGCAGGACCGATCATTGAGCTGTCGAGTGCCAGCACGGGACAGACCACCAGCACATGGCGGAGCGCACAGCATGCCCGACGCTGAGGCACTTGCCACGACGCCGCAACTCACCGTCATCATCCCCACCCTGAATGAGGCCAACATCATCACCGCTAGCCTTGACCGACTGGATGGCTGGCGCCGCGCAGGGGCCGAGATCATCGTCGTCGATGGTGGCAGCAGCGATGGCACCTGTGCGCTGGCGACATCACAGGCAGACCGGGTGATCTCCGCCGCTGCGGGGCGAGCCCGGCAGATGAATGCAGGCGCCGCCTCGGCTCGCTCGTCGGTACTTCTGTTTCTCCACGCGGACACTCAATTGCCGCCCGACGCCATGCCAGCGGTGTTGAAGGCCGTTGAAGCCCGTGCCTGGGGACGCTTTGACGTTCGCATACGCGGCCACTCGCCGATGCTGCCGATAGTGGCCGCCTGCATGAACCTGCGCTCACGACTGACGGGCATCGCCACCGGAGATCAGGCCCTGTTCATGCAACGCGCCACCTTTGTCGACCTGGGCGGCTTCCCGGACCAGCCCCTCATGGAAGACATCGAAATGTCCAGGCGACTCAAGCGTTCCTCCCGTCCCGCTTGCCTCAGGCTAAAAGCCACCACCGATGGACGTCGCTGGGAAAAAAGAGGCATCGCTGCGACGATCTGGCTGATGTGGCGGCTGCGCTTTCGCTACTGGCGTGGCGCCAGTGCTGTAGATCTCGCCAAGGAGTATCACCATGTGCGATGACAGCGCGCACTGTCAGGGGCCGGGCACCACCGATGGCGACCTGCCTGTCATCTCGATTCTTGCCAAGGCCCCACTGGCAGGACTGGCCAAGACACGCATGATCCCTGCACTAGGCCCAGAGGGGGCGGCGCGCCTCCAGCATCGATTGATCGAGCACACGTTGAAAGTGGCACTGGAGGCGACTTCTGCAAGTCGGATTACCCTATGGACAGCACTGGATCATCAACATCCCTGCTTTTTGCAGGCGCAGGATCGCTACGGTATTCGCCTTGCCCGCCAGCCCGACGGCGACCTAGGAGCGAGGATGTATGCGGCACTGGCCGCGACTGACGCCCCAAGCCTATTAATCGGCACAGATTGCCCGTTAATGGATAAGAAATTACTGAAAACTTGTCAGAAACGACTCAAACAGGTAGACAGCGTCTTTCTTCCCGCGGAGGACGGCGGCTATGCTCTGGTTGGAGTTCGCCGACATGACCCACGGCTCTTTGAGGGAGTCGACTGGGGCACGTCCGGGGTCATGTCCCAGACGCGTGCACGTCTGGCGGAGCTTTCTTGGACATTTGAGTGTCCAAGCACGGTCTGGGATCTGGATACCCCCCAGGACCTGGCTCGACTAGCCGACATGGAAGCCCTCTCGCTGGAGATTATGCCGTGACCGAAGACACACTCACTGACCGACACAAGAAGCTTGCCGCGGTTCGCCCTCGCTTGCTGTCCTTTGCACGCATGCACCTGCGCGACCATGCCGCCGCCGAGGATGCGGTGCAGGAAGCGATGATCGCTGCCATCGAGAAAAACGACAGCTTTTCAGGACGCTCCGGCTACGAGACCTGGGTCTTCGGCATCCTCAAGTACAAACTGCTGGATCAGATGCGCCAGCAGAAACGTCACGGTCGCTGGGAACCCTTTGACGAAGAAACGACGGATGATGCCATTGATCGCATGTTCCAGCAGGACGGGCATTGGACTCACGAGGCCAAGCCCCAGGCCTGGGACACGCCAGAGCAGGCATTCGAGAACGAGCATTTCTGGAAAGTATTTGACGCCTGTATGCTGGGCCTTCCTGACAACGTGGCACGGGTATTCACTCTGCGCGAATTAATGGGCCTTTCTACCGAAGATATCTGTAAGGAAGTGGGCATCAAAGAAAACAACGCATGGGTGATCCTGCACCGGGCTCGCCTCAAGCTTCGCGCTTGTATTGAAAAAGGTTGGAAGGAGGATGCGGCATGATGATGTGCAAGGCCGCTACCAAGCTGATGTCGAAGCAGCTGGATGCGCCCCTGACGACGCGAGAGAAGTTCTCGCTTCGTTTTCACCTGATGCTCTGTTCGGTCTGCCGTCGATGTGACAAGCAATTCGAGATGTTAAGAAAGGCGGGACGAGCCTATGGGGGGGCCTCCGCTGACAAGGCTGAACACCACTGCATGGCTAGCGAAGAGGACATGAAGAAGGTTCAGGAAGCGATTGCCCAGGCGGAAGAACGCCGCCAGGGATAATCGCCAGCCTATCCCCCGGCGGATCGCGTAGCGCTCGAGCTTCGACGGCTACAGAGAAAGCTTCAATGAACTACAGCAGAAGCTTCGACGACTACGGTATCAGCCCCGTTTGTCACACTCTTGTGAACCCCGCCTACAGGCTATCTCTCCTACCTGCTACCGAGACAGCCTGACGGCGGTATTCCGCATCACGCGTACCGCCAGCAATCAACCGCACGGATCTGCGCGCCGGCGACTGCTGGCTAGTCACCCGCCGCTTCCTGTGCCAGCCCCGACAAGGCTTCTGCGATCTGGTCGATGGGCAGTTCACAGTCACCTAGCCCATGCCGCTTTGCCAGGTAATGCGGGTCATTCCACTCGAGCACCAGGTGATCGTCCTGCTGGCGAACCACCATTTTCTGGGGCAGATCCAGTGCCGTGCTGCCGTGACACTGCATCAGGCGTGTCCCTACCTCGGGCTTGCCGAAGATGTAGGTGCGCGTCGGCGGCAGTTCAAGGCCTACACCCTCCGCATTAGCCTGGTGGTCTACCATCGCCATCAAGCCCATGCCACGCTTCTCCAGACCCTGCCTGAAGCGCGCATCGACATCTTCTACGCTGTCCTGTGACGTCAGGCTGGCCACACCCGACTCATCGATCTGGGACTCTGCCGCTACACTTCCTGATCCGGCCAATACCAGACCCATGATCAGGCCCCCGACCCACTTCCTGCTGTAGTGACGCTGCCTCATACGATGGTTTCCTTGTTCAACGAGTGACACTGTGAGCTTGCCCATTGCCAGCGTGGACGACGCAAGCTTGATCAACGTAAGCATGGACGAGGTAAGCATGGACAAAATAAGTGCCGCCCGACAAGTCGACATATGCCAATGACGCTGCGTGGTCGTGTAAGGATCGCGGAGTGCCAACCGACTCTGCAAAGCCTACCAACACTGCAGAGAAAGTAGGCTTTTGGCTAGCCATGTTTGCCCTACCGTCGCTATGGAGCCCGCCATCTATGCCTATATCCCACCGCCGTGCCTCTATCACGCTGCTATTGACCGCCTGTGGCGCCCTCTCGTTCGCTTCGACGCTCCAGTCAGCAAGCTTTTCGCCCCAGGTCTTGCTCTCCTGGCCAACCCGATCCTTCGAAGGCGAGACGTCGTATCGCGTAACAGCGCTAGAGGGCACCCAGGCACTTGAAGCACGTGCCAAGGGACAGGCGTCGGCCAAGTACCTGGAGCGTGAGATCGACCTGAAGGAGACACCTTATCTGCGCTGGTGCTGGCGCGTCTCGGGGGTCTATGCCAACGTCAATGAGCGCAGCAAGGCAGGCGACGACTACCCTGCCCGCGTCTATGTCGCCAGAAAGACCGGACTGCTTCCCTGGCAGGTAGAGTCGGTCAACTACGTGTGGTCATCGAACCAGCCCCGTGGTAACAGTTGGCCCAATGCCTTTACCGATAGAGCCATCCTGCTGGCCTTGCAGGGCGGTGACGAGAAGGTGGGTCAATGGGTGGCAGAAGTCCGCGACGTGGCCGCCGACTATCGCAGGCTGTTCGGCACTCAGCCCGACAGTATCGATGGGCTTGCCCTGATGAGCGATGGCGACAACGCAGGCGGTGATGCCACCGCCTGGTTTACCGGCCTTGAAATGAGCGCCTCGGCCTCACCGCCCAGCTGTCCGTAGAACAGCATTTATCATCGCTGAAACACCACCGTGCGGTTGCCGTTGAGAAACACCCGCCTCTGCAGATGCAGGGCAACCGCTCGTGCGAGCGTCAGACATTCGATGTCACGCCCTCGGGCGACCAGGTCATCCGCTGTATCGGCGTGGGTGACCGGCTCGACGCCCTGGCTGATGATCGGCCCCTCATCCAGGTCGTCATTAATGTAGTGCGCCGTGGCACCGACCAGCTTGACCCCTTTCTCGAAGGCCTGGTGATATGGCCTGGCCCCCTTGAACCCTGGCAACAGCGAGTGATGAATATTGATTGCTCGGCCGGCCAGACGCTCACTCATGTCGCTGGACAGTACCTGCATGTAACGCGCCAGGATCACCAGCTCAGCACCGCTATCCTCGATAATCTGCCACACCTTCGCTTCCTGCTCGGACTTGGTGTCCGCGCTGATCGGGCAATGGTGGTAAGGCAGCCCGTGCCATTCGGCCAAGGGCGCGAGGTCCGGGTGATTGGACACGATGGCCTTGATCTCGACCGGCAGCTGTCCGGTACGATAGCGATAGAGCAAGTCATTGAGACAATGATCTGCCTTCGACACCATGATGACCACCGGCGTCCGTCGATCAGGGGCCGTCAGCTCGAAGGTCATGGCAAACTCGGCGGCACGCTCGGAAAAACGTTGCTCAAAATCCGTGGCCGAAAAGCCCCCGTCAGCCGAGCCGGTGCTGGATGGCCCGCCCCCACCCGGGGGGCGAAACTCGGTGCGAATGAAGAACCGGCTGGAGCTGGCATCATCAAAGGACTGCTGCTCAGTGATATAGCACCCTTGCTCGCGCAGGAAGCGGGTCACCACGTCCACGGTGCCAAGGCGGCTTGGGCACTGGGCGGTCAGAATCCAGTTGGCAAGGCCCGTCGGGCGGTCAGTGCTCATGAACGCTCCCCATCAACGGCATCATCGACGTCACGCTCGACGCCGATGGCAAACTCCTCACCAGCATCCAGCAGCCACCGATAAACGTAGTCGACGAAGCTCGCCCGAACCACCAGCTCCCAGCCTTTGTCGTCAGGCCGCCTGAGGATCACGCTGGACTTGGCGAACACCGTCGTCACCCCCTTGCCAGGGGGAAAGTGACGCGGGTGAACGTCGTAGACGACCGATTTCATCAGTAGCTCGCGCATGGCGTCGTCATCCCCGCTCAAGGCGATCACCGTCTGTCCTGCACTGACATCGGTGAAGGCGACGCTGGCATCCCCCAGCACCGCGCGCAGACCGAGCTCGACCCGATGGGCATCACCCGGGGGCAGTATCGCCAGCCATTCATCCGGCGACAGCCATTGCAAAGACGCCGCGTCACCCTGCACCAGTTCGTGGGGACGCGCCGGCAGCGCCAGCCCCAGCACGCTGCGCACGGCTTCATCCAGCAAGATGGCCCCACCCCGCAGAATGAGGTGGTCGTGCCGGCGTTCTCGCATCACGACGCGAGACGCCGTCGATGGTGCCGGGACACCGACATGCTGATAGGACCAGGCCAACGGAGACGTCATGACCGATCTGCTGTGGGGATAGGCATCAAAGACATGCACAGTAGGCATCACTTCAGACATTCTGGCGCTCTCCCTTCGGATCGAGGAACACGGTAGAGACGATGCGCGCCTCGTGAGTCTTGCCATCCACACAGGGAAGATAGACGGTCTCGCCCAGGCGCTGATGACCTCCCTTGACCACCGCCAGGGCGAAGCCGGTCTCGAGGGTCGGGCTGTAGTAGCTTGAGGTGACGTGGCCCACCATGGGCATCGGCACCGGATGCTGGGGGTCGAGCACAATCTGCGCGCCCTCTTCCAGCACCACCTCGGGGTCGACGGGGCGCAGCCCTACCAGTTGCTTGCGATCTTGCCGCGCGGTATCAGTGCGGCTCAGGGCGCGCTGTCCGACCCAGGAGAACGGCTTGTCATAGCCTATCGCCCACTGCATGCCGAGATCTTCCGGCGTCACCGAGCCATCGGTATCCTGGCCGGCGATGATGAAGCCTTTCTCCGCCCGCAGCACGTGCATGGTCTCGGTACCGTAGGGGGTGAGGTCATACTTTTCGCCATGGGCAAACAGCGTCTTCCACACATGCAGGGCGGCGTGGGCCTGCACGTTGATCTCGAAGGCCAGTTCACCGGTGAAGGAGATTCGGAAGATGCGCGCTGGCACCCCGGCCACCCGGCCCTCTCGCCACTCCATGAACTTGAACGCCTCGCGATCCAGGTCGATATCCTCGACCACTTCGCTCATCAGCTCACGCGCCTTCGGTCCCGTCACGGTCATGGTCGCCCAGTGATCCGTAACCGAGCTGAAGGTCACGTCGAGATCCTGCCACTCGGTCTGGTGCCACAGCTCCAACCATTCGAGAACGCCAGCGGCACCGCCGGTTGTGGTGGTCATCAGGAAATGGTTGTCGGCCAGACAGCTGGTCGTACCGTCATCCATGACCATGCCGTCGTCCTTGCACATCAGCCCGTAACGCACCTTGCCCACGCCCAGCTTGGCCCACTTGTTGGTGTAGATGCGGCCGAGGAACTCGCGGGCATCGGGGCCCTGGATGTCGATCTTGCCCAGGGTCGAGGCATCGAGGATCCCGACGCCCTCGCGGACCGCCAGGCATTCACGCTTCACCGCCTCATGCATCGTTTCAGGCTGGCCATTGTGGCGCCGTGGAAAGTACCAGGGGCGCTTCCACTGTCCGACATCCTCGAACTCGGCCCCTCGCTCCACGTGCCAGGAGTGCAGCGCACTGTAGCGCTCAGGATCAAACAATGCTCCACAGTGGCGCCCCACCACCGCGCCGAAAGTGACCGGCGTATAGTTGGGCCTGAATACCGTGGTACCGACCTCGGGAATCGAACGACCCAGGCAGCGAGCGGCGATGGCCATGCCATTGATGTTGCCCAGTTTGCCCTGATCGGTGCCGAAGCCCATAGCGGTATAGCGCTTGACGTGCTCGATGGATTCAAAGCCTTCACGGGTGGCCAGCTCGATGCCGGCAGCGGTGACATCGTTCTGCAGATCCACAAACTGCTTGGGGGCACGCAAGGTCGGTTTATCGTGGGGCACCTGGAACAGCGCCACCGCCTCGCCCTGGCGCACTTCCGTCACTCTGGGAAGCCGGCCTTGCGAGCCAGCGTGGCTGTCATTGCCGTCAGTGCCGTCGCTGTCAGAACTGTGGTTGTCAGAACTGTGGCTGTCAGTACCGTTGCTGTCAGTATCATTAAGCGTCGTACCCTGACCGCCGACATCCAGGTTCGCCTCTGCCGCCGCCTGGCGACCCGCCTCCTGCCCCTCGGCCAGGGTGGCCGCCAGGGTAAAGGTGCCACCGGCACTGCCCGCCACCAGCATGCCCTGGGGCAAGCTGGGCACGAAGGCGATCAGGTCGTCGCGCCAGCTCGGCCGTGCCCCGGTATGCGACGCCAGGTGAATCACCGGGCTGAATCCGCCGGACGTCGCCAGCGTGTCGCAGGCCAGGGTCTCAGCGCTTCCGGCGAGGCCGAAGCCGTCGATATCGATGGCCGCCACCCGCACCGAGGCAACGCGCTGCTCGCCGCGTGCCTCGATCACTGCCGAGCCTGGCAGGATGCGGACACCTCGTGCTCTGGCCTGCTCGACCAGCTCTCCGTCAGGAGCAGAGCGGGCGTCCGCCACCGCGACCACCTCGCGGCCAGCGTCGAGCCAGTCAAGCACCGCACGATAGCCGTCATCGTTACTGGTGGACACCACCAGGCGCTGTCCCGGCACTACGCCATAGCGACGAATATAGGTCGACACCGCCGAGCACAGCATATTGCCTGGCACGTCATTACCGGCATACACCAGCGGTCGTTCGTGGGCTCCTGTGGCCAGCACCACCCGAGCGGCACGCACGCGATGCAGGCGTGAGCGCGCCTGGCGCCGCCCCTCGATTCGAGGAGCACAGTGCCCAAGATGTTCAGTGCGCCGCTCATGCAGCGTGACGAAATGATGGTCGTGGTAGCCATTGGCCGTGGTGCGGGGCAACAGGGTCACATCAGCACAGGCGGCGAGCTCTGCTACGGCCTCCTCGACCCAGGCGCTGGCCGGGCCATCATTGAGTCGCTCACGGCAATCCAGCAGCGAACCACCGAAGGATTCCTGCTCGTCACACAGGATGACCCGAGCCCCCGAGCGGGCAGCCTCCAGGGCGGCGGCAAGACCAGCAGGGCCCGCCCCAATCACCAGCACCTCGCAATGACGGTTGATGTGGTCATAGATATCCGGATCGGCTTCCATGGGGCTACGCCCCAGGCCCGCACTCTTGCGGATATAGCGTTCATAGGTCATCCACAGCGAGGCCGGTGCCATGAACGTCTTGTAATAGAAGCCAGGGGGCATCAGCTTGCCACCGACCTTGCCCAGCATGCCCATCAGGTCCCGCTGGACGCTTGGCCAGCCATTGGTGGAGCGAGCGTAGAGGCCATCGAACAGGGCCTGCTGGGTAGCCCGCACATTGGGCACCTGCTCGGCCTCATGCTGGCCAAGCTGGACCACGGCATTGGGCTCCTCGGCTCCGGCCGCAACGATGCCGCGGGGCCGCGCGTACTTGAAGCTACGATTGACAACATCGACCCCGTTAGCCAGTAGCGCCGACGCCAGCGTATCGCCCTGATAGCCGGTGTATGACTTGCCGTTGAAGGTAAAACGCAGGGGCACGCTGCGATCGATCAGCCCCCCTGTCTCGAGGCGGTTGAGCTGGCTCATGCGCGCACCTCCCGGGTATAGGAAGAATCGTGGGACGCGTCGTGGGATGAAGCGTGAGACGAGAGCTGGGACGTGGCACGGCCCGCGCCGCCTTGGCCGTCATCACCGGCGTCAGCTGGTGCCGTCTTGCCGTCAGGATTGGCCTGGGTGAATCGCGGCGCCTCTCCGATGCGGTAGGTCTCGAGAATCTCGTAGGTCTGGGTGTGACGCGTCATGTTGAAGAACTTGCGACAGCCGACCGCATGAACCCACAGCTCGTGATGAATGCCCCGCGGATTGTCACGAAAGAACAGATAGTCCCCCCAGGCTTCATCCGAGCACTGGGCAGGATCCTCGGGCCGCTGAATATGGGCCTGTCCCTTGGGGTGAAACTCTTCTTCCTCGCGCCACTCATTGCAGTGGGGGCAATGGATGTAAAACATGCAAACCTCCTGGACTCAGTGGGCGACACCCGCGGCGCCGTGCTCATCGATCAGGGCACCACTGTGGAAACGGTCGATGGAAAACGGTGCGGCCAACGGATGCATCTCGCCCTTGGCCAGACTGGCGGCAAACACATGCCCAGACCCCGGCGTGGCCTTGAAGCCGCCGGTACCCCAGCCACAGTTGAAGTAGAGTCCCTTGATGGGGGTCTTCGACAAGATCGGACAGGCATCCGGACAGGTATCGACGATCCCCCCCCACTGCCGGTTCATGCGCACCCTTGAGAAGATCGGGAACATCTCGACGATGGCCTGCAAGGTGTGTTCGATGGTGGAGTAGCTGCCGCGCTGTCCATAGCCGTTGTAGCCGTCGATCCCGGCGCCGATGACCAGGTCCCCCTTGTCGGACTGGCTGATGTAGCCATGCACGTGGTTCGACATGACCACAGTGTCCAGCACCGGCTTGAGTGGCTCGGACACCAGCGCCTGCAGCGGATGGCTTTCCAGCGGCAAGCGCAGGCCGGACAGACCGGCCAGGACACCCGAGTTGCCCGCGGTCACGCAGCCTACGGTGGTGGCCTCGATGTCACCACGGTTGGTATGCACCCCGAGGATGCGCCCATCGCGGATCTTGAAGCCGGTGACTTCGGTCTGCTGCAGAATATCCACACCCAGGGCGTCGGCACCGCGGGCATAGCCCCAGGCCACCGCATCATGACGCGCCACCCCAGCGCGGGGCTGCCATGAGGCGCCCATGACGGGATATCGCGCGTTTTTTGAACAGTCCATGATGGGCACAAGCTGTTGCACACCGCGGGCATCCAGCACCTCGCCATCGATGCCATTCAGCCGATTGGCATTGACCCGGCGCTGGATATCGCGCATGTCCTGCAGGGTGTGCCCCAGGTTGAGCACCCCTCGCTGGGAGAACATCACGTTGTAGTTGAGGTCCTGGGAAAGGCCTTCCCACAGCCCCATCGAATGCTCATAGAGGGCCGCCGCCTCATCCCACAGGTAGTTCGAGCGCACGATGGTAGTGTTGCGAGCGGTATTACCGCCCCCCAGCCAGCCCTTCTCGATCACCGCGACGTTACGTACCCCGAACTCCTTGGCCAGGTAGTAGGCGGTCGCCAGGCCGTGCCCGCCGCCGCCAACGATGATCACGTCATAGGCCGCCTTGGGAGTGGGGTTACGCCACTGTCGCTGCCAGTTCTCATGGTGGCTGATGGCATGGCGCGCCAGCGCAAATCCGGAATAGCGTTGCATGATGTCTCCTCAAGGATCTCTTTTTCCGCTCAGTGGCATCAGCCCAGTAACGTCAACCCAGTGCCACGGCCACTGCACCGCCAGCTCGCGCCTGGGGTTCCACTACCTGACTAGGCGGACTGCAGCTCGGATGGGTCGGCCATCGCGTAGACCGGGTGACGCGCACACAGCTCAGCGACCCGAGCTCGTACCTCGTCTTCGATGGCGGCGCTATCGTCGCCCCGGGTCAGGGCGTCCAGAACGTCACAGATATCACCGGCAAGCTGTGCACACTCCGCCTCATCGAAGCCCCGGGTGGTAACAGCAGGGGTGCCAATCCGCAGGCCCGAGGTAACGAAGGGACTTTGTGGATCGCCTGGCACGGCGTTCTTGTTGACGGTGATGTGGGCACGGCCCAGCGCCGCGTCAGCATCCTTGCCGGTAATGCCCTGGCGGATCAAAGAGACCAGGAACAGGTGGTCATCGGTGCCACCGGACACCACGTCATAGCCACGCTCAAGGAACGTCGACGCCATGGCTCTGGCGTTGGCGATCACTCGCTCTTGATAGCGCACGAAATCCTGGCTCATGGCCTCGCGGAAGGCGATCGCCTTGGCCGCGATGACATGCATCAGCGGGCCTCCTTGCTGACCAGGAAACACGGCGCCATTGAGCTTCTTGTAAAGCACCTCATCACCGCTGGCCGACAGGATCAGGCCACCGCGAGGACCGCGCAGGGTCTTGTGGGTCGTCGTGGTCACGACATGGGCATGGGGCAATGGACTGGGGTACAGGCCTGCCGCCACAAGACCGGCAACGTGGGCCATATCGACCAGTAGCCAGGCTCCGACACTGTCGGCGATGGTGCGAAAACGACGCCAATCCACCACCCGGGAATAGGCCGAAAAACCCGCCACGATCAACTTGGGACGATGTTCGCGTGCCAGGCGTTCGACCTCGGCGTAGTCGATGTGGCCCGTCGCTTCATCCAACCCGTACTGCACCGCCCGGTAATGCTTGCCAGAGAAGTTGGGCGCCGCACCATGGGTGAGGTGACCGCCATGGGCCAGACTCATGCCAAGTACGGTGTCACCCGGCGAGACCAGCGCCATGAAGGCGGCAGCATTGGCCTGGGCACCACTGTGGGGCTGAACGTTGGCATAGTCCGCCCCAAACAGGGCACAGGCTCGCTCCATCGCCAGGCGCTCGACCACATCCACGTGCTCGCAGCCACCGTAGTAGCGCTTGCCGGGATACCCCTCGGCGTACTTGTTGGTCAGTTGGCTGCCTTGGGCCTCCATCACCGCCGCACTGGCGTAGTTTTCCGACGCGATCAGCTCTACATGCTGCTGCTGGCGAACCTCCTCCGCGGCAACGGCCTCAGCTATCTGGGAATCGAATCGTGCAAGACAGAGCGACGTCCGCGATGAATGCGCCGTGAACAGATGGGACATGGGGTGCCTCCCGCTATGGCAAGCAACGGTTAAGCGACCGCACTCGCCTGATCAGATTTATCGTTGTCATTGCAGGCACGGGCCGGCAGTCTCACTCGCGAGGTCATCCTCGACCTCCAAGGTAAGCTGCTGCCACAACGCAATCGTTCTGAAAGCGACATCGACGTCTTCAACAAGGACATCTGTCACTCCCGCATGGGTGTCGGCGTTGTCGGCAAGGTCACCGCCTGCTGCCTGGTGCTGTCATTGAAGCCGACACGCCCCGGCGTGACTTGAACAAATGCGACAGCTTTATTGGACGCGGGTGACCGAGACGGTCTGTGTTTGCGAGAGGGTCAGGCTGGGTCGAGAAGGTCAGGCTGGGTCGAGACGCTCAGCCTTGGCCGAGACGAGTGCCAATATGCAGAAAGAAGGGGTCGACGCCGGCTTCCTCGCGCCCCTTGGGATCGCGGCGCAATTGGGAGGGAGACTGGCCATAGGCGGCGCGAAAATGGCGGGAAAAGTGTGCGGTGTCGGCGAAGCCACAGCGTTCACCGATATCGGTGATGCTGTGCTCGGTGAAGTACAGTAGCCACAGGCCATAGCGCAGTCGCAGGTCACGGGCGAACTTCTGTGGCCCGATGCCAAAGCTGTCCTGAAACTTGCGCTCGAGGCCGCGACGGGAGGCGCCTACGCGATCGGCCAGCTCATCCACGGAAATGACCTCCCCCAGATGCTGCTCCAGGATCGTCACCGCCCGGCGCACGATGCGGTCCTCGATACGCTCGAATACCACGGGCTGTGGCTGGCCATGCTCTCCGCCGCGGTGCCCATCCAGCAGCATGATGTTCAGACTCTTGCGCGCCCAGGCGCGGCCCAGATGACGCTCCACCAGGTACGCCGCCAGATCGGCCGCCGCGGCGCCACCCGCACAGGTCAGACGATCGCCATCATCCACATAGAGCCGATCGGCCACCGCATTGACCTGGGGAAAACGGCGCACCAGGTCCGCATGGTGATACCAGCTGACACAGCAGCGTCGCCCCGCCATCACGCCAGCCTGGATCAGTGACAGCACACCCGTGCAGACGCCGACCAGTGGCACGCCAAGCCGAGCCGCCTGACGCAGGTACTCTGACGCCGCAGGATCGTCCGTCGGTGAGCCGTCGAGCACTCCGCCAATGACCACCAGATAGTCGAACTGACGCGGGTCAAAAAAGGGCGTGGCAAAGGGTTCACAGGGTGAGATGACCGCACCGCAACTCGACGGTGCATCCTCCCCGTCTGCCGTAAGAAAGCGCCAGCGGCAGCGCAGTTGACGACTGCGGTCGCCCTCATCGGAAGCCAGCCTGAGGCAATCCACAAAGGCAGCAAAGGGCAACAACGTAAAACGACGCAGCAACACGAAACCTACCGACAGCGCCGGCGGTTGGGCCACCGACGTTGACACCTCAGACTCAGCCTCAGAGTCAGACAGGGGGGAGGAAGAATCGGTAGGAAACATATCGCTCGTATGCCAGCGGAGGTGGCTGACCAGCGTACCCGATTCCCCCCGACCGCCTCCACTGGGCGTGGATTTTGCTACTGGCACGCCTCGCTACCAGTCGACAGTGACATTGCCTCGGGGCCGACTGCAGCACGACAGAATGTAGCCCTCGGCCACGTCTTCGTCGGTGATGCCGCCGTTGTGGTCCATCTCCACCTCGCCTGCCACCAGCGGCACTCGACAGGTGCCACAGATCCCCATGCCGCAGGCCTTGGGAATGTGCAGCCCCAACTTGGCGGCCGCTGCGTGCACGGTCTCACCTGGCTGGATACGCACACTTTTCCCTGCAGCCGCGAACTCCACGCAGTGCATGTCCGCGACATCCAGCTCCTCGGCGAGCGCTTCGGCCTGCTCGGCCAGCTCGTGCACGTCCTCCTGAACATCCACCGGCGTCGCGCCAAAGGACTCCTCATGGTAGCGGCTCATATCAAAGCCGCGCTGAACCAGCAGCCGTCGCACCGCCGCCATGAAGGGGGTCGGCCCACAGCAAAAGACCTCGCGATCCATGAAATCCGGCGCCATCAACTCCAGCATGGCCTCTGACAGGAAACCGCGGTACCCGGCCCAGGACTGGTTCAGCTCACTGTCACGCTCGCACACGATGTGCAGCCGAAATTCAGGAAGTCGAGAGAAGATATGGTCGAGCTCTCGGCGAAAGATGATATCTCTGGGAGTTCTGGCACAGTGGACAAAATCCAGATCCACCGCCGCATTGGTGTCGAAAAACCAGCGCGTCATCGACATCAGCGGCGTGATGCCCACCCCACCTGACAGCATCAGCACCTTGTCGGCCGCATGATCGATACAGTTGAACTCGCCCACGGGGCCGTGCACCGCCAGTTCGTCGCCGACCTTGAGCGACTCATGCAGCCAGTTCGAGACACGCCCTCCCGGCACCCTCTTCACCGTGATCGAGAAGCTGTAGGGAACCGAGGGGGCACTGGCGATGGTGTAGGAGCGAAACACGCACTCATCGTCGATCTCGAGCTCCAGGGTGACAAACTGCCCCGGCTTGAAAAAGAACATGACCGGCTGCTCCGCCATGAAACAGAAGGTGCGCACGTCCCAGGTTTCCTGAATCACCTTGACGCAGCGCACCACGTGGCGTCCGTTGGACCAGGTCTGGGTCGTCACCGGGCTGAGAAAATTCGTCACCATGGCGTCGTCGCTCGCAGCTAGTGGTGGCTCTGATGACCGGGCAACGGCTACCGGCCAGGCTAATGAGGGAATTCTGCCCCTCGTCCTCCCGCCATCACTTGTCTAATCACGACATCAGCATGCTCGATTCCCCCGGGCATGCTCGTCACGGCAGCGATAGCGTCGCAACGGCATCATCTGGTGTCGTCGCCAGACAGCCCTGCTTCGAGCCCTTGTTCCAGACTGCCAGCACGCCACGCCCCACATGCCAGCCACCAGAGGCGTCCATCGCCCGTGACCTGCACGCGCACTGGGCCGTCACCCAGTACCCATTCGATGAGCAAGGACGACGTTCACCGCGAGCGTCTACCGCATGACCTGGAGAGCAACATGGACCCCATTGCATCACCCCGTCTGGGGGACCCTCTGGAAGAGGCCCGCCACTTCGCCCTGGAAACGGCCATGCATCATCCTCACGGATTTTCGCTGCCCCAGGCGTTCTACAACGATGACCGCCTGTTCAGACTGGACATGCGAACCATCTTTGAAAGGGAGTGGATCTTTGCCGGGATGAGCTGCGAAATCCCAGCGAAGGGGCAGTTCATGACCCTGGATATCGGCGACAATCCGATCATTATCGTGCGCGGAGACGGCGGCAGCCTGCATGCCTTCCACAACACCTGTCGCCATCGAGGCTCACGCCTGTGCGCCACTCAAAGCGGCAAGGTGGCCAAGCTCGTGTGTCCCTACCATCAGTGGACCTATGAACTCGATGGCCGCCTTCTGTTTGCCGGCACGGAGATGGGCGCAGACTTTCGCCTGGAAGACCATGGTCTGGCCCCTGTAGCCCTCACCGAAGCCGGTGGCTATCTGTTCGTCAGCCTGGCCAGCGAGCCACCGGATGCCAGCGATCTCAAGGCCGCCTTTGACAGCTACCTGAGCTTCTACGACATGGAAAATCTCAAGGTGGCGGTTACCACCACCATCGAGGAACAGGCCAACTGGAAGCTGGTGCTGGAAAACAATCGTGAGTGCTACCACTGCAACGGCTCACATCCAGAGCTGATCAAGACGCTCTACGAATTCGACGATACCGAGGACCCACGAGCGACCCCGGAATACCGTGCCCTGGTGGAGCGCAAGCAGCAGGAATGGGACGCGCTCGGCATCCCCTGGAAAATGCGCTGGGCAGGCGGCAAGCGCAATCGGCTGACCCGCACGCCACTGGTCGAGGGCACAGTGTCGATGACCATGGATGGACGTCCCGCCTGTTCAACGCCGCTGACCCACCAGGGAATCGAGGACATGGGGTCACTGCGTCTGCTACATCTGCCCAACAGCTGGAATCACTTTGTCGGCGACCATGCGGCGGTGTTTCGTGTGTTGCCGCTGGGCCCCCAGCGCACCCAGGTCACGACCAAATGGCTCGTCCACAAGGACGCGGTGGAAGGCGTCGACTACGACCCCGAGAATCTGCGGCGGGTGTGGGATGCGACCAACGCCCAGGACCGTCGCCTTGCCGAGGAAAACCAGCGTGGCATCAACTCACTCGCCTATCGGCCGGGACCTTACTCCCCCACCTACGAATACGGCGTGATCGACTTCATCGACTGGTATCGCAGCACCTTGACCACCAACCTCTCGGACACCCCGGAACTGAGCCTGGTACGCGCATGATCGAGGTATCCAGGACCTGACCAGCAGGCGGCCTGGCTAAGGCGGCCTGACTAAGGCCATCTGACTAGGGCCGCCTGACTAGGGCCGTCTGCTGTCCGTCGCCACCAGCGGGATAACCTCGCCACTCTCGGCGGCCGTTGGTGGCGTCAGATGTTCACGGCGCAACAGTGCATCAAGCTCACGAAACGGCACCGGTCGCGAGAACAGATAGCCTTGGAATGTGGCGCAGCCCAACTGCTTCAAGGTGTAGCAGTGTCGCGCGGTCTCCACGCCCTCGGCCAACACTTCCAGGTCCAGCTCTCGGGCCAGTGAGATAACGCTCCTGCACACGGCAAGGTCTGGCTCGCTATCGAGACAGTGAGCGACGAACCCACGGTCAATCTTGATCTTGTCGATGGGCAGCGACTTCAAGTAGTCAAAGCTGGAATAGCCGGTACCAAAGTCATCGATCGCAGCCGTCACGCCGCGGCGGGACAATTTTTCAAGGGTCTTGGCCACACCCGGCTTGTCTTCCAGCAGCATGCCTTCGGTGATTTCCAGCTCCAGCCAGTCCGATGGCAGCTGAATGTCATCCAACGCCTGGCACACACTGGACAGGAAGTCCTCACGGTGGAATTCCAGTGGCGACAGATTGACCGCCACCCTGCCTGGCGATAAACCCAGCTGTAACAATCGCTTGGCGTCCTGACAGGCTCTACGCAGAATCCAGCGGCCCAGCTCGATGATCTGGCCCGTTTCTTCCGCCAGAGGAATGAACTCGGCAGGCGATACCCAGCCCAGGTCCGGATGGCACCAGCGCGCCAGTGCCTCAAGTCCCGTGACACGCCCAGCACCATCCACCTGGGGCTGGTAAAAGACCTGCAACCGCTGCTGGTCCAGCGCCACCCGCAGTGCATTGCGCAGCATGACATGTCGACCGGAAGCTCCCTCCAGCGTACGCGAGAACAGCTGGCACTGGTTTCGTCCTCGCTGCTTGGCCTGGTACATGGCCAGGTCCGCCTGCTGGATCAACCGCTGAGAGCTCACTGCCGACTCACTGTCCAGCATCGCAATCCCGATACTCGCGGAGATATGCAGCTGGTGGCCATCCACGCGGAAAGGCTCATGCAACTGCTCAAGCAGCCGTTCGGCCACCACCACCGCTTCCTCTCGCCCACCAATGTCCACCAGCACCATGACGAATTCATCGCCACCGAGTCGTGCCAGGGTGTCCGAGCGGCGCTGTCCTCGCCCCAGCCGCTTGGCGACCTGCACCAGCACGCGATCACCGGTTTCATGGCCCAGACCGTCGTTGATCGGCTTGAATGCATCCAGATCCAGGAACAGCACGGCCAGCCCCTTCTCATGCCTCTGCGCAAGCGCCACATCATGCTCCAGTCGGTCTGACAGCAGCAGGCGGTTGGGCAGACCGGTCAAGGCATCGTGGGTGGCCTGATGGGCCAGCATCTCCTCCTGGGCCTTGCGCTGAGTGACATCGTCGACAATGCCGATGAAGTGGCTGACACCCTCACGACTGGCGTGTACCGGAGACAGGGTCATGTCATACCAGCGGCAAGCCCCCACGTCCTGCGTTGCCAGCACCGTGACGGAGCCGGCCTGCCGAGTCTTCATCCAATGACAGATTTCGCCTTCCGTTACCGGGTCAAGTCCCATACGCCGCGCCAGCTCACTGGCCTTGAGGCCGATCAAGTCAGCGTTGCGCGCACCCAGCATGCGACACACCGCGGCATTGACGTAGATGACCGGCCCGCCCCTGGCGATGGCATCGAAAATGACCACACCATTGGTGCTTTCGGTCAGACAGCGTTCCATGATCGAGAGCCTGGCCTGCTCCACCTGACGCTGAGTCACGTCGGTGAAGCTCGCAAACAGGCCTGCACAGGCCCCCTCGACCCGAATCTGCTGCAGCCTCACCAGGAAGCAGGAGTGCTGCGTATAGCACTCGAACTTTACCGACTGCTGGTGCCCGGACATGACCTCGTCGAAATGCTCATGCAGCTCAGACGGTGGCGTGTCGCAGCCCATCAACCGGCAGGCGATGTCACCAAAAGGCTGACCGATGGCAGTGGTTTCCGATGAGCCTGCCGACACCGAGACGGCGCCTACCGATGCATGCTGATTCAGGGCACGCTCTGCCGATGCATTCAACTCGGTGACCAGTCCCGAGCGACGTACCTGCAACATGGGATCAGCGCTCAGCCCGAACAGGGAGCGGAACTCCTGCTCTCTTGCCGCCAGGGACATGGCCTGACGACTGCGGATCTTGGCCAGGGAGATCCACACCATCAATTGGTAAGTCGCGAACAGCCCCAATGCCGCCAGCATCGCCGGTAGCAGGACGCCCACCAGCTTTAACGGCAGCGATGCCTGAATACGCAAGGTGCCGCCACCCGACATGGCGATGTCCTCCCGCATCAGCCCAGCAAGACGACCGTGCTCTACCCAGACCTCGCCGGGCCTATGCTCCACCAGCATGCTTTCATTCCAGCCGATCAGCGTCATTCTGGCTTCCAGCCCCTCACTCATGCGATCGAGCCATGGCCCCATACTCACCAACGTCACCAGCCTGGGGCCGAAGCTGCCAAAGCTATTGACCTCCAGCAGGGCGTCTCCCTCGGCGAGTATCCACCAGCGCATGGGTTCATCACGCCGGCGAGCGAGCCAATCGCGAACCTGAGGCATGTCGAGCAGCTCCGCCAGTCGGCTGTCGGCCGAGCCTGAGTCAGGACCAAGACGACGCAACACCTTGCCATCCTGCCACCAGACATAGTCAACGATCTCTTCGTGGCCTGAAGACCCTGTCGGTTCAGGCGACCCTCCGGCCTGGGTCAGCGGCATACTCCATTCGCTCCAGCCTTCGCTGTAGCGTTCCTGCCATTGCGCAATACGACTACCGAGGATGTCCAACTGGGAGGCGAGATTGTCACTGAGACTGCGTGAATAAAGGTGGTATCCCCCAAACGCCACCAGCAGACTGAGGCTGGTGCCTATCAGTCCAGCCCACACGGCACGAGGAGCAAGAACACGGAAGTTGATCACATCAGGGCGTGGCAGCAGCAGCAAGATCACCCCGAAGATGATGATCATCAGGGTCCCCAGGGGGCGCGTCTCGAACAATAGCTGCCGCCAGCGCGGCACGTCCTCGGCATCGCTGATCATCAACAGGGTCAAGCTGCCGCAAGCAATACTCATCCCGCCGAGGCACTGCAGCAACCAACGCTTCCAGCGATCCGAAGACTCAGTCTCCCGACTGTCCTGCCACACCGATACGGCCAACAGCATCAGCAGCAGCGAGGACATGCCCGGCTGGGCGGTCACTCGCCCCTGGTGTTCCCAGGCCTGGTCCAGCAGCCATAGCGCCTGGAACAGGCCATAGCCAAGCAGCAGCAACGCTGCTCCAAGTTTGATGACGCGCCGCTGCTGGATCAGCGCAATGATGCCAGCCGTCGCCAGCAGCGACGCCAGGGCCCCCGAGCGACTGAAGGTCAACAACTCGAACAGGAACAAGGCTGGGGATGGAGGCGCAATCAGCGCATGCAGAGCCACCAGCCCACCAAACGTCAGCAGCACCACCACCAGCAGCGTGGTCGCCAATCCCGCCCCTTCTTCCTTATGCCGATCCATCATTCGTCAACCTCGCTCGCGGCTGACTTTCCCGGCGATCCTGTCTGCTGGCTTCCTGCAAACGCCAGTATTAACTGCCATGGCGCCCCTGCTTCAGCGGATACGTAGCTTGCGCGTCGGAAAGTCCATCGTTATTTCTGCCTTTGCTAACTATCCTGCACAAGTTGGTGACGTCGCTCTTGGTAACAATATCGTAAACTCATGTAAGAATAATGCTACAAACTTTACAGTCACATCCTACTTGAGAGGAACAACGCCTGACGGCAGTGAGGCCCTATCACCGCGGTCGTGGAGCGTTGCTGTGAGCCGGCAGTCCTGTGGCCAGGAGCATCGAGCGCCTTGCAAGAGGCCATATGCAGGCGAAAAAGGCAGGTAACAACAGCAGAGACAAACAGTAGGTACTCACCATCGGTACAAACAACAGATAAAAAAGAGGGCAGGCCATTGGCCTGCCCCGTATCGGATCATCGTGACGTGCAGTTAGAGCATCACCAGTGACAGCAGATAGACCAAGGCCATCGCCGTCACCCCCTGCACCAGGGTCGCCAGGGTCTGGGCGCGATAGGCCAAGCCCACGCTCATCCGACTGAACTGAGACACTACCCAGAAGAAACTGTCATTGGCATGGGATACTGTCATCGCCCCTGCGCCGATGGCCATGACGGTCAGCACCCGTCCCATGTCACTCTCGAGACCGAGATCTCCCAGCATCGGGGCCACCAGGGCAGACGTTGTCACCAGCGCCACGGTAGAAGACCCTTGGGCAGACTTGAGCGCCGCAGACACGATAAAGGGCATGAAGATGCCAACCCCCAGTGCGGAAAGCGTTTGCCCAAGGTATTCACCCAGCGCCGTCGCCTTGAGCACCGCACCAAAGGCACCGCCGGCACCGGTGATCAGCAGAATTGGCGCGGCAGCGACAATACCTTCACCGATACGCTGGCTAAACTCTTCGATCTTGCTCTCACTCTTGAGCAGCATCGTGGACAGCAACAAACCGATGACTAGGGCGGTCAACGGCTGTCCCAGGAAGCTGAGCACGGTCAGCACATCACCCTCACCGAAAGGAGCCGCCGGCAGGCGCGCCACCGAACCGATGCAGATCAGCAGGATCGGGATAAAGATCGGAGCAAACGCCGCCATCGGGCTGGGCAGACGGCCGTAGCTGGCACGCAGCGCCTCCCAATCCTGATGGTGGTCGCCGTCCTCGAGGGCCGGATTGGCCACGTCCGGCTCGGTATGACGGAAGCGACGCGCCCACAAGGTGCCAGCCAAGGCGGCAACCGCGGCGACGAAGACCCCCACACCAATCACCAGGCCCAAATTCGCCTCGAGCCCAAGGTTGCCCGCGGCAGCAATCGGACCGGGAGTCGGCGGCACGAAGGTATGCGTGGCATAAAGCCCTGTTGCCAAAGCGACACTCATGGCAATGGGCGATGTCGTCAACTTGCGGGCCAGGGACTCTTTCAGCGAGTTCAGAATCACGAATCCGGAGTCACAGAAGACCGGAACCGAGACGATATAGCCGATAATCGACATGGTCAGCGTCGGAAAGCGATCCCCGAGCTTGGCGATGATCACATCCGCCATGGTGATCGCGGCACCACTCTTTTCCAGAATGATGCCGATGATGGTGCCCAACACAATGACCAGGCCGATATAGCCAAGGATGCCGCCAAAGCCCGATGTGATCGTACTGACCACCGAATCGAGTGGCAGCCCGTAGGCAAAGGCCGCGATAAAGGCCGACGCCAACAGCGCCAGAAAAGGGTGAACCTTTAACTTGCTGGTCGCGATCACGATGAACGCAATCACCAGCAGCAGGATGACAACCAGACTCATGGCGTCTTTGTCTCTCTATGTGGATGAATGGAAGACACCGCCAGCGGACGTGGCAAACGCTCACATCCCGCGACTCACGAGGTGTCCTGCTCCCTGAGGGCCCGGGACCTGCGGAGCTGAGGGGCCTGAGGCCTGACAACGGAAGATTTGATCCCAGTGGGCCAGCATTTCCCCGTGGGAGTATGCCTGATCCGGCCGCGGATAACGCCGTCATCTTGCACAAAATCCGCTGTAAATTGACCGCCCAGGTTGTGCGGATCACCAACTACCCATCATCGATGGACAGCTGAAGTCCCAGGTACAGCTCCACCAGGCCGGTGAAGCGGTGAGGAGAGATACCGGTGATGTCGTGGATCCGATCGAGACGATAACGCAAGGTATTGCGGTGTATATGCAGCGCGTCGGCACAGCGACTCAGATTGCCCTGGTGCTTGATCAGACTGTTCAGCGTCTTGAGCAAGCGCCCGCCGCTGTCGTTCTGGTGAATCAGGTCAATCGCAGAACGAAGCTCATGCCCTTGCCACCCATCCGCCAAGGGCGACAGCAGCACCGGCAGGTGAAGGTCATCGTAGTAGTAGGTCGTTCGCTGCGGGTAGTGCTGCTTGCCGACCTGCAACACCTGCTGGGCACTTTCCACCGACAGGTGCAGGTCCTTGGGGGCATCGAAGGCCCGCCCTACGGCGACCCTGACATCGTCGATGCCATGCCCCCGCAGTCGTTCCAGCAGGTCATTGATCCGCCGCTGTTCATCTGCCATGCCCTCCGCGCCGCCGGACGCCCTGCCGCGCCCCCGATTCATCATCGGCCGTGGCTGCTCTGTCGAGCTCTCACCCCTCGAGCTCTCATCCCTCGAGCACTCACCCCTCGAGCACTGACCCGCCGAGGACCGGCCTGACACAGGCTTGGAGCTAAGCGGCTTGAGGACGAGGATACGGTGCGACGACACCAGCGACACCAGGTTATCCCGCTGAGGTGTGGCCAGCAGCTCCATCAAGCGCTGCATATCGGTCAGGCGCGACGTGGGACTAGCGCGATCCAGCTCAATCAAAACCGCCACCCGAGGCACTCTTACATCAATGCCTAGGCGCTCGGCCCAATCCAGCAACTGGTCGGGAGCAAGCTCATTGTTGATCCAGGAAAGGATGAACCCTTCGCGGTGGCGCTTGGCCCATTCCAGTCGCGCCAGCATATCGGCTTGCTCCACCAGCATTTCAGCCGCGACCTTGACCAGTCGCGCAGACTGGCGGACCCGTTCCGGCTGGCCCGTGATGCCCAGCACACCGACCGTTTTGCCGGCACACTCCAGCAACAGGTTGATGCCAGGGCGCGCGCCCTTGAAGGCCGCCACGTCGGCATCACCGATTTCGAGCGCACTGCCACGTTTCAACGCCAGCACCGCTCCATCATGCAGCGTCCCCAGCCGAGCGGCATCGCCACTGGCGATGATGACCCCGCGTGCATCCATCACATTGATGTTGGCATCGAGGATATCCTGGGTCTTGTCGATGATCTGCTGTGCGAGCTCAGCGCTCAGAATCATGGGGCCACCTGCCACCGTTGGCGAATAGCCTCCATCTTCTCCGGCGCTTTAGCGGGCTGCAAGCCAGGTGTGAACGCTCAATGGGGGGCAACCAGTCCCCCTTCGTCGTTCAAGCCCATCAGGTGGGCATGGATGGCCTGATACACGGATGGCAGTACGATCTCACGCTGGCCCAGCAGCTCTGTGACCAGGGGCGCCAGCCCGGGCAGGCCGCCTTCACGGGCCTTGAGCCGCGCCATACGGGCGCAGGTCTCGGGACAGGCGTCTTCCGGCAATCTCAGCCCAAGAGCCACCAGGCGATCTCGAAAATCACGGCCATCCACCAGCTCGGCAATCATCATGTTCGTGCCCTCTTCTTCATCAGCTCGGCCACGGAAGCGAGGCATCCGGAGCGGATCGCAACGGCACAGGGCCCGCTCTCGCCGTCCAGACCCAGTACGAGCCCTCAGCCCTCAGCCCCAACAGGACCCTAGGACTCTACGGTATCAGCGACAGGCTCGGCGCGGGTCAGACGACACGCTGCATACTTGAACTCCGGAATCTTGCCGTAAGGGTCGAGCGCCGGGTTGGTCAACAGGTTCACCGCTGCTTCAACATAGCAGAAAGGCACGAAGACCATGCCGTCCGGCATACCGTCATCGAGCCGGGCCACCAAGGTGATGGCACCCCGCCGAGTGGAGATCGTCAGCCGCTCACCTGGTTGCATGCCCAGGCGTGCAAGCTCTCCCGCCGACAGGCTGGCCACCGCTTCGGGCTCGAGCTCATCAAGGACACTGGCTCGTCGGGTCATGGACCCGGTATGCCAGTGTTCGAGCTGACGCCCGGTAGACAGCACCGTCGGGTAGTCATGGTCGACAGGCTCGTCGGGGGGCATAGGTAGCGCCGGAGAGAACGTTGCCTTGCCAGTGGCCGTAGGGAAGGCGTCAGAGAACACCACATCGGCACCTTCGGCGTCCGGTGCCGAGCAGGGATAGGTGACCGCCCCTTCCTGTTCAAGGCGCTCCCAGCTGATGTTATCGAACGAGGCCATGCCCTTCTGCATCTCGGCGAAGACGTCACGGGGGTGCTGATACTGCCAGTCGAGCCCGAAACGTCGCGCCATTTCCTGAATGATCCACCAGTCCGGTCGGGCATCCCCTGGCAATGGCAGTGCCTGACGCCCCAACAGCACCTGGCGATTGGTGTTGGTCACGCTGCCGTCCTTTTCCGGCCAGCTCGAGGCCGGCAGGATGACGTCGGCGAACTGAGCGGTCTCGGTCACGAACAGGTCCTGCACGACCAGGTGCTCCAGGCGGGCCAGCGCTCCCCTGGCATGAGCCAGATCCGGGTCGGACATGGCCGGGTTCTCGCCAAGGATGTACATGCCACGAATAGTACCGGCGTGAATGGCATCCATGATCTCGACCACGGTGAGGCCCGGCTCGGGATCAAGGCCGTTGCTGTCCAGGCCCCATAATTCCTCGAAGGATGCCCGCACCTGGGCATCCGAGACCGGCTGATAGTCAGGCAGGACCATCGGAATCATGCCCGCATCAGAAGCCCCCTGAACATTATTCTGGCCACGCAAGGGGTGCAGTCCGGTACCTGGACGGCCGGTGTGGCCACACGCCAGCGCCAGGGAAATCAGGCAGCGCGCATTGTCGGTGCCGTGGGTATGCTGGGAGATCCCCATGCCCCAGAAGATCATGGCCCGCTCGGCGCTGGCATACTCCCTTGCCGCCGCCCGTATCTCCTCGGCGGGAACCCCGCACAGGTCCGCGACCGACTCCGGTGTCTGGCCTCGCACGGCATTGGCCAGCCGCTCGAAGCCCTCGGTATGGTCGCGAATATAGTCCTCGTCGAACAGCGCTTCCTCGATGATGACCTGCAGCATGGCATTGAACAGGGAAACGTCGGCACCGGGGGTAAACCGCAGCACCCGGTGGGCATGCGCTCCCATGGCCTGACCACGGGGGTCGATAATGATAAACCGGGTACCGCGCAGGGCGGCCTGCTTGAAGAAGGTGGCCGCCACCGGATGATTGACCGCTGGATTGCAGCCGGTAAGGATCACCACATCCGCCTGCAGCGCCTGCATGAAAGAGGCCGTTACCGCACCAGAACCGATACATTCCATCAGGGCCGCGACGGAGCTTGCATGACACAGGCGCGTGCAGTGATCGACATTGTTGCTGCCGAAACCAAGACGCACCAGCTTCTGGAACAGCCAGGCCTCTTCATTGGAGCACTTGGCGCTCCCGAAGCCCGCCAGCGCCCGCGGACCGTGGCTTGCCTTCAATTGCGTCAGGCCACCCGCCGCCAGGGCCAGCGCCTCTTCCCAGGACGCTTCGCGGAAATGGGTCAGCGGATTGGCGGGATCAAACGCCGGGTCCAGCCCCTTGGGCACGCCCTCACGGCGTATCAAGGGGCGCGTCAGGCGCGATGGGTGACGTGGATAATCAAAGCCGAAGCGCCCCTTCACGCATAGCCGCCCCTGATTGGCCGGCCCGTCACGCCCCTCGACAAAGGCGATGGCATCATCCTTGATGTGGTAGGTCAGCTGACAGCCAACGCCACAGTAAGGGCAGACCGAGTCGACCTGGCGATCGACATTGGCACGACTGCCCCTGCCGTGGTCGTCGACCATGGTCGCGGGCATCAGGGCACCGGTAGGGCACGCCTGGACACACTCTCCGCACCCCACGCAGCTGCTGTCGCCCATGGCATCGTCAAGGTCGAACACGACCTTGCTGGCAGCCCCACGATGGGCCATGCCAATGACATCGTTGACCTGTACTTCTCGACACGCCCGAACGCACAGGTTGCAGGTAATGCAGGCATCCAGATTGACGGTCATGGCCGGATGACTGGCATCGTGACCCGCCGCCCCTTTGGCTGGCGTCATCGGTGATGTGGGAGGTGAGACAAGGTGCCGCCCTTCGGCCCCATCGCACCGGCCAGGCGGGGTCGGTAAGTGCTCACCGGGGAGGCGATAGTCTGGGGCGTGTCGCACCACATCGCGGCGCCTGCGCGGATAGCGCGCCCGCGCCTGGGTGGCATCCACCGCCAGCCGCTCGGCCATTTTCCACAGCTGACTCGAGCGATCAGGGCTGTCTTCCTGGGCGGGCTGATCGCTGAGCAGCAGCTCCAGCACCCCTTCCCGCGCCAGGCGGGAACGCTCCGAGGTGATGCTCTTTACCACCATGCCTGGGCGTGCCTCGCGCAGGCAGCTGGCAGCGAGTACTCGCTCACCTTCAATTTCCACCATGCAGGCACGGCAGTTGCCATCAGCGCGGTAGCCGGGGGCCTCCTTGAAACACAGATGGGGGATCGTCTCACCGGCGCGCTTGGCCACCTGCCAGACAGTCTCGCCTGGGTAGGCGCTCACTTCGGCGCCGTCCAGCGTCAGCAGAAAGGCCTCTGGCAGGGCCTCGTCCGCGGCGGTGGAAGCGCCCGCGGTCTTGGTGACCTTGGTCATGATGTGGCTCCTTCCGCTGCGTCGCTGACAATGATGTCATGGCGGGAGAGGTCATCGCGGAAATGCCGCAGCAAGCTCAGCACGGGATTGGGGGCAGCCTGCCCGAGCCCGCAGATGGAGGCGTCCTGCATGATGCGCGAAAGACGTTGCAGGTCTTCCACCACCCAGTGCTTGCGCTCCAGCAGGCTCAGCATCTTCTCGCTGCCTACCCGACAGGGCGTGCACTGGCCGCAGGACTCATCGGCGAAAAACGCCAGCAGGTTCACGGCGACGGCGCGCAGGTCATCCTGATCGGACAGCACGATGATCGCCGCAGAGCCGATAAAGCAGCCTTCTGCCTGAAGGGTATCGAAGTCCAGGGGAAGGTCCGCCTTGGACGCGGGCAGGATGCCGCCTGAAGCGCCCCCTGGCAGGTAGCCGGCCAGCCGGTGACCGTCAGCCATGCCGCCGCCGAATTCCTCGATCAGTTCGTTCAGGCTGATCCCGGCGGGAGCCAGATAGACGCCGGGACGACGCACCCGTCCTGACAGCGAGAAGCTCCTCAATCCGCTGCGCTGGCGTCGTCCTTCCCGCGCGTACAGCGCCGCCCCTTCACGCCACAGCACCGGTATCCAGTAGAGCGTTTCGACGTTGTTGACCAGGGTCGGTCGACCGAACAAGCCCTGCTGGGCGACCAGCGGCGGACGGTGGCGCGGCTTGCCGGGCTTGCCTTCCAGGGATTCGATCATGGCCGACTCTTCGCCACAGATGTAGGCACCGGCCCCTCGGCGCAGTATCACCTGCCCAGGGTTGATCAACCCCTGGTCCTCGAGTTCAGCGATGGCCTCGCGCAGCACCCGATGCGCCCCCGGGTACTCGTCGCGCAGATAGATATAGACACCTTCCGCCTGAACCGCCCAGCAGGCCACCAGGGCGCCTTCCAGCATCTGGTGCGGGGCTCGCTCCAGGTAGTAGCGATCCTTGAAGGTGCCGGGCTCGCCTTCATCGGCATTGACGGCACACCAGCGAGGTCCGGGCTGTTCGCGCACGGTGCGCCACTTGCGGTGTGTCGGGAAACCGGCACCCCCCAGCCCGCGCAGGCCTGAGCGCTCAAGCAGCGTGGCCAGGTCCTCGAAATCGACCTGCCCCGCCTGGCATCCCTTGAGCAGCTCGTAGCCCCCTTCCTGCTGGTAGCTGGCCAGGGTCTGCCACACCACCGCCTCTGGGTGGGTACGCCCGGTATCCAGCAACACTTCCACCGCTTCCACGCTGGCATGCCCCAGATGATGATGCCCTACTTCCACTACCGGGGACTGATCGCAGCGACCCATGCAGGGAGCGCGGGTCACACGCACCTGTGCGGGATCCAGGCCGTCCGCCAGTGCATCAGCGAGCCGCTGTGAGCCCGCCAACTGACAGGAAAGCGAGTCGCACACTCGAACGGTCAAGGCAGCAGGCGCTGGCTCATCGTCGTGCACCACGTCGAAGTGGGCATAGAAGGTGGCTGTTTCATACACGGCCGCCATGGGCAGCGACATGTAGCTGGCCAGCGCTCTCAGCCACTCCAGCGCAAGATAGCCATTGGCATCCTGAATCGCGTGGAGGTGCTCGATCAACAGCTGTCGCTGGCGCAGCAGGGGTTGCTGACGCTCGTCCCCGAGCAGATGGCGCAGTGCTTCCAGCACCGAGGGAGTGGTCTGGCGCCCCTTGAGCGTCTTGCGGGTTCGCCTGGCAGGACTGGCGGTCACGGTTTCTGCGGTCATTGTTTGACTCTATTTATGTGGCGTTAAGGTCACCTGGTGACATGCTGGCACCAGCGGCTCTCAGCGTCCATTACCTTGTCGCGCATTAGTGACAGCTGCGCGACTAACCACACCTTCGGCATCAAGAAAGTCAAGAATCGCCGTCGCGCCCTCTGTGGCGGACACCTGCTCGAGTACCCGCCCGCTGCCCGACTCTGCCTTTGCCGCAGCTGCCTTGAACCGTTCGCGCGCATTGGCCGAGGTGACGATCTTCAGCCGCTTCGGCCTTGGCGTGGCAGGCATGAAGGGCCAGGTCGCGCCGGCGGGGTCTGTCGGCGGCTCTGCACCGCTGTCGAGCTGCAGCAGCTGCCCTCGCCGGGCCGGGCCGAAAGCGCTCTGGCGAGGCGCTGGTGCTGCTGCCTCGACCCCGAGAATGGCCGGGAGCCTGACCGCGATGCGCCGACGCTGGCCCCTTGGCAGAGCCTGCAGCACGACGGCCTGGGCCACGCCGGACGATATGGGCTCGATGGCCTCGATCGCGACCACCCCTGGCACCCAGCGCCAGCCCAGACGCTCGGCCAGGGCGATCGGCAACAGACCACTGCCCTCCCCCTGCTCGGCGTGCATGCCACACAGCACAAGTCGTGCGTCGGCGTCGACGGGTGCCCGCAACGCCTCATGCAATGGTGCAAGGGCATCCCCTGCTGGCGCCATATGCATCCAGCGGATGGAAGGTAGCCCCATGCCCAGATAGGCGCGCAGTGCTGTTTCGGTATCCTGTTCCGCCGGGCCAGCGTGCCAACAGGACAGGGTGGTATTGCCAGGCTTGCCCTTGTGCTGGAAGGTCAGCGCCATCTCCAGCGCACGCGCGTCTAGATCGGCCCGTCGAGGGCGCTGGGTCAGGCCATGACGGCCCAGCGACAGCAGCACGTCCAGGCATATCGACGCCGGCTCTACAGCTGCCGGGGCTCGCGGTTCAAGCGACATGGCGGCTCTCCTTGATACGGTCGGAAAGAAGCGAAGACATGTCGGGGCTCTCGGTAGGGTCTGTCGGCGACGATGCCTCTGGACCAACCCCCAGCTGCTGCCGGCTGTCCCTTTGTTCGACCAAGGAGGGTTCGACCAGGGAGGCCAACTCGGCCAGGATCGCATCGCCGTCACCGATCACCGAGAGGTCCGCACGCTTGACCATGTCGCAACCGCCATCAGAGTTGATGGCGATCACCTTCTCGCAGCGCTGAATTCCCTGCAGATGTTGAATCGCACCGCTGATGCCGACGGCCAGATAGACGCGGGCACTGACGAAGGTACCCGTGGCGCCCACCTGACGCTCTCGCGGCATATGCCCTTCATCCACCGCGACCCGCGAGGCGCCTTCGCTGGCCCCTAGCACCCTGGCCGCATGATGGAAGCCGTCCCAGTCACCGACGCCGTTTCCACCCGCAAGAATAAAGGGTGCCTCGGCCAGGGCAATCGCCGCCGGATCCACCGCCACGGCACCGAGATCTTGCATCGGCAGCGGTGCCTCCGGGTGATCGCAGGACGTTCGAGACAGCGGCCATTCACGGGCTTCGTGCCGGGTCGCCGTCACCGGCTCCGCGCATTGTGCGGCAGCCACCACCACACGCGGCAGCGGACGCGCCAGGTCCTGGCGGCCCGAGCCCGAGCGGCATAGGCAGGACCAGCCGCTGTCACTGGCGTCATCCGGCTCCACGCGCCACAGCCCGCAGGCAGGCCGCTCGCCCAGACGTACCGCCAGGCGGCGGCCCAGGTCTCCGCCCTCCAGGGTAGCGTCCGGGAACAGCCAGTGCCGCGGTGACAGCGCCCGGTCCGCCGCCAGACAGGCTGCAAGGCGATCCTCAGGGGAATATCCCGGCGCTACTGGCAGCACGATGACCCGATCTGCTCCGGCCTCGGCCAGCGCATCGTGCAGGGCGCTTTCGAGGGTTGCCGACGGCGATGGCAGCAACAACAGCGCCGTCACGGCAAGCGAGCTGCCGTCGATGTCAGCCCTGTCATCGGCCCTCTCATCGGCCCTCTCATCAGCCCTCTCATCAGCCAGTCGTCGGGCCAGGCCAAACACGTCGCGGTCGTGTTCGCTCAACCGACCTGAGGCGAGATCCGGCACCACGGCAATGACCCCCGCGGGATCGGCCACCACCACGTCGCGACGCTGATCTCGCTGCGTTGCTGTTCGACCCTGTTGTGGTCCGGCGGCGCCGACCAGAGCACCACTGCGATCAATCCGCCGCCGTCCGTTGGGACCCATGACGCCGACAAGGTGGGGATTGCGGCGCATGCGTCCGTTGGGCCCCATCCAGAATGCCTGGCCCTCACCGCCTTGACCGAGGGCCGCCAGCACGGCGAGATGCTCCGGGTGACGTCGATTGCGAGCAATCCCTTCCAGCCTGGGATCTCGGCGGCGGCGAACATCGTGTTGCTGATGCTGGGACGTCGAATGAACATCACTCATTGGCTTGCCTCCTCGACGAGTCGACCAGGATGCCCCGTCTGGCGCGGCCGCCGCCGAGCACCTGTGGCGATCGACGATGCCTCGGAAACCGATTCCTCGAAAACCGATTCCTCTAACACCAAGGCCTCAGCCACCAATTCGGCGATGTCCCGAACCTCCGCCTGGCGATCCACCACCCCCTCCAGCATCGCCGTACACTGGGGGCAGCCCACCGCTACCACATCGGCCTCTACCTCGGCCACGTCGGCCATGCGCATGTCGGGAATCCGCCGTTCACCAGGGATATCGGTGACCGGGGCACCCCCTCCTCCTCCGCAACAGCGTGAGCGAAAGCCAGAGCGCGCCATCTCGGTCAGCTCGATGCCCAGGGCAGCCAGCACCCGCCTCGGCGCATCGAACTCACCGTTGTAGCGCCCCAGGTAGCAAGGATCATGGTAGGTCACACGGGACCGCGGGCGTGGCGCTATCTTGAGCCTTCCCTGCTGCAACAGCTCATCCAGGAAGGTGCTGTGATGACGCACGCAATAGTGGCCGCCAAAGGCTGCGTATTCGTTGCCAAGAACGTGAAAGCTGTGCGGGTCACAGGTGACGATGGTCTGGAAGCCATAGCGCGACAGCGTTGCCACATTGTCCCTGGCCAGGCGTTGAAAGGTGGCCTCATCGCCGAGCCGTCGCGCCACATCGCCGCTGTCACGTTCTTCATCCCCCAGCACCGCAAAGTCCACCTGGGACGCCCGCAGGATCTTCACCAAGGCTCGCAAGGTACGCTGGTTACGCATATCGAAGGCTCCATCACCGAGCCACAGCAGAACGTCCACCTGGCCCAGTTCACGCATCAGCGGCAAGTTCAGGTCTGCCGCCCAGTGCATCCGCGAGTCCGGCGCGAAGCCCCCGGGATTGTCCGTCGCGATCAGGTTGTCGAGCACCGCCGCCCCCTTGCCCGGCGTGGCGCCATGTTCCAGGGTCAAATGGCGGCGCATGTCGACGATGGCATCGACGTGCTCGATCATCATTGGGCACTCCTCCACGCAGGCCCGGCAGGTCGTACAGGACCACAGCGTGTCCGCATCGACCAGCGCCCCGCCTGAGGTCACGACCATCGGGCCGCCAGGCTGGCCACGGTGCTCACCAAGTGGCTTGCCCGGATAGGGCGAGCCATGAAAGCCTGCGTCGCTGCCGCCGGTCATGCCAAGCACCATGTCCTGGATCAGTTTCTTGGGGTTGAGTGGCTGTCCCGCCGCGAACGCCGGACACACTGCCTCGCAGCGACCGCATTGCACGCAGGCATCGAAGCCCAGACGCTGATTCCAGGTGAAGTCCTCCGACGTTTCCACCCCGAGCGGAGCATCAGGGTCGTCAAGATCAAGCGGCTTTAGCCCCGTCGACCGCGGCGATACACCGTCGCGATCGCTCTGCCGGGTCGAGAAGCGTTCGGCACGCCGATGCCACGCCAGGTGCAGTGCGCCGGCAAAGGCATGTTTCATCGGACCGCCCCAGGTCATGCCGAGAAACATCTCGCCAAGCCCCAGCGCCAGCCCAGCCAGCAGCACCAGCGCCAGCGTCCCGCCGAGCACCCCCGTGAGCCACGCCGCAGGCAGCCAAGTGACCATCAGCATGATCAGAGACAGGCCTGCCACGCTGGCGGCAAATACCGTCAGACTCCTTGGCAGTCGCTGCCAGGGTCCGCGGGATAGCCGTGACGGCGGACGTCGACGGCGCCTGGCTACCCGCCGGGCACCGCCCAGCATGACCAGACTCATCACCAGCATCAGTCCTGTCAGCACCATCTCTCCGCCCGCGGGCAGGGGCGCCAGGGTCACCAGCAGCAATAAGCCTGCAGCAGCGACAAACCCGCCTGCGGTAGCCACATGGGTATGAGCAAACGCTTTGTCTCGCGCCACCACATGATGCAGGTCCACCAGGTAGCGACGGGGCATGGCAGCAAGTCCCCCGAGCCATGCCACTGGCGACGGACGACCACGGCGCCACAGCAAAAAGCGCCTGGCAGCCCCCACCAGCGCCAGCAGCAGAGCAGCAAGCACCAGCCCCGTCAGGGAACCGTAAAGAAGCGTCGCGGACATGGGTGGCCTCCTGAACAATGTGGTGAAGAAAAGCGGTGATGAAAGGCGGTGGTGAAGGGCGGCGAAGAAAGACGCTGAGGAAAGGAAGCGCCAGAGAGGCAACGAAAGATCGACAGAGACAGGGGCGAGGACCCGCCGACGGCCTCTGCCGAGGTGCCGCCTACACGTCCTTGCACAGGCGGAGGGCATCATAGATGGCGGCATGCACGTTACGCGGGGCGACCCCATCCCCCAGCCGGAACAGCACGTATCCACCCTTGTGCTCATCGGCCTCCAACTCCGCCAGACACGGCTGGGGCTGGGCGGCATACAGCGCCTCCAGATCCACCTGTCCACGGTTCAAGGAAGCGGCCTTCATCGCCAGGTACAGGGTTTCGTCGGGGCGTACCCCGTTTTCCACCACGATCTGATCGACTACCCGCTCTTCCTGCACACCGCTGTACTCGTTCTCCAGCACCGCGATCAGGTTGCTGCCCTCTCGGTACACCTCATGGAGCATCATGTCCGACGTCATGATGACCTCCTTTTCATAGAGACTGCGGTAATAGGTAGGAAAGGTGGTTCCCCCAACGGCGGCCCCCGGCTTGATGTCATCGGTGACGATCTCGACCTTGGCGCCCTTGTCGGCCAGGAAGTCTGCCGCGGACACCCCGGCGAATTCGCAGATACTGTCGAACACCAGCACGTTCTTGCCCGGGGTCACCTTGCCAGACAGAACGTCCCAGGTGCTGACGATCAGGCTTTCCTCGGCATCCGCGGAAAATCCCCAGGCCGGATACTGGTCGAGGAACGGTCTTCCCCCGGTCGCCAGCACCACCAGGTCCGGGCGCAGATCCTCGATGGTGGCCACGTCGGCCCGGGTTCCCAGACGCAGGTCGACCTTGAGGCGTGCCAGCTCGAGCTGATACCAGCGAGTGATGCCAGCGATCTGATCCCGCGCAGGTGCCTTGGCCGCAAGGGTGATCTGGCCACCGAGGCTGTCGGAGGCTTCAAACAGGGTCACCTGATGGCCGCGCTCGGCCAGTACCCTGGCGGACTCCATGCCTCCGGGGCCTCCTCCCACCACGACCGCGCGCCGTGTCGGTCCCTCGCTCGGCGTGATGATGTGCGGCAATCCCATGTATTCCCGCGAGGTCGCGGCGTTCTGGATGCACAGCACATCGAGCCCCTGGTACTGACGATCGATGCAGTAGTTGGCCCCGACGCACTGGCGTATCTGGTCCACCGCTCCCATCTTGATCTTGGCGATCAGGTGGGGGTCGGCAATGTGTGCTCGGGTCATGCCCACCATGTCCACATACCCACCCTCGAGAATGCGATTGGCCTGGGTCGGGTCCTTGATGTTCTGGGCGTGTATGACGGGCACGCTTACCACTTCCTTGATGCCCGCCGCCAGGTGCAGGAACGGCTCCGGTGGATAGGACATGTTGGGGATGACGTTGGCCAAGGAGTTGTGGGTATCACAGCCAGACCCCACCACGCCAAAGAAGTCCACCTGGCCCGTGGCGTCATAGAAGGCGGCGATGGCCTTCATGTCATCGTGGGTAAGACCGTCGGGATGAAACTCGTCGCCGCAGATGCGCATGCCCACCACGAAGTCGTCGCCGACCTCGGCGCGCACGGCCTTCAGCACCTCGAGACCGAACCGCATGCGCCCTTCAAAGCTCCCCCCCCATTCGTCCTCACGCTTATTGACCCTGGGACTCCAGAACTGATCGATCAGGTGCTGGTGCACGGCGGACAGTTCGACACCATCGAGGCCGCCCTGCTTGGCGCGACGAGCCGCCTGAGCAAAGTCACCGATGATGCGCCAGATTTCCTCCTCCTCAATGGTCTTGCAGGTGGAGCGATGGACCGGTTCGCGGATACCCGAGGGGGACACCAAGGTGGACCAGTGATGGCCATCCCAGCGGGAGCGGCGCCCCATGTGCGTGATCTGGATCATGATCTTGCCGCCGTGGCGATGGACCGCCTCGGCCAGGTTCTGGAAGTGCGGAATGATCCGGTCGGTGGACAGGTTGACCGAGCTCCACCAGGCCTGTGGGCTATCGATCGAAACGACAGAAGATCCGCCGCAGATACACAGGCCGCAGCCCCCTTTCGCCTTCTCTTCGTAGTAGCGCACATAGCGCTCGGTGGTCATCCCACCCTCGGTCGCATATACCTCGGCGTGGGCGGTGCTGACCACCCGATTGCGAATGGTCTGGCGGCCGATGGTGATCGGCTGAAAGATCGCGTCGAAGGCCATGAGAAGGCTCCTCTGCCTGAACGAGGACGACAGGAGTGGCGTATCCGATGGACACCTTGCCTGTGCGTTCTGTGGGAGATGTGGCGTGATGCCCAATCAGCGGGATTCGCGGCGGGAGCGGGCCCGCCGTGCGCCCCGCTCGGTCAGTCTCGACGAGGCTCTGGCCTCACCTCGAAACGACCGACGTCGCAACCCGGTTCGGCGGCGCTCTGGGTCTGTTCGGCACGGGTGCGCAGGGGGGATCCCGACGCTGCCAGAATCTGGTCCATGGCGCCGGCAAACCAGCCGGTGAACATGTAGTCGACCCGAGTTCCGGTCTTGCCCAGCTGCAACACAAAGGCACTGTGCTCCAGTCGCACCGTGGCGCTGCCTTCGGTCAGCGCTATGGCTTCAGTGACAAAGCGTCCCCAGCCACGCTGGGACAGGCGGCTCATGTAATGCTGAAAGACCGCCTCACCGCTCAACCCATGCAGCTCGGCTTCCTTCTCGCACCAGTGCCAGGCGCTCTTGTAGCCGGCGTGGTACAGGATGTCGGCGTAGACCTCGACCCCAAGGGCCTGTTCCACCGCGATGTGGTTGTTGATAAAAAAGTGGCGCGGCACGTAGAGCATCGGCAGGGCGTCGGTGGTCCAGACCCCGGTATCGGCGTCTACCTCGATAGGCAGCTCGGGAGCGATGGTCGTCACGGTAAAGTCCTCGGCAGCGGTCAGTGGTGTGGTCTTGGAGCTGTCGTTGTGGTTTTCGTTGTGGTGTTAGTTGTCGTTGTCGTCCGCAGTGACGATGGGACGGGGAGGTCTACTCTCCCCAGACATCTGCCAGTACCCGCACCCAGTTCTCGCCCATGACCTTGCGCACCTGGGTCTCGCTCAACCCATGGCGCAGCAGCGCCTCGGTAAGGTTGCCGAACTCGCCGATGGTGCGAATCCCCTTGGGATTGATGATCTCGCCGAAGGAGGTCAGACGACGGGCGTACCCCTTGTCGTGGGTCAGCCACTCGAAGAAGGCCTGATCCTGCCCCTGGGTAAAGTCGGTGCCGATGCCGATGGCATCTTCACCCACGATGTTCATGACGTAGAGAATGGCTTCGACGTAGTCATCGACGGTGGCATTCACCCCCGCCCGCAGAAACGGCGTGAACATGGTGACACCGACAAAGCCGCCGTGATCGGCGATGAAACGCAGCTCTTCATCGGACTTGTTGCGCGGGTGCTCCTTGAGGCCCGACGGCAGACAGTGGGAATAACACACCGGCTTGTTCGAGGCTTCGATGACTTCACGGGAGGTGTTGGCCCCGACGTGGGACAGGTCGCACATGATCCCGACGCGATTCATCTCGGCGACGATTTCGTGCCCAAAGCCGGACAGTCCGCCGTCCCGCTCGTAGCAGCCGGTTCCGACCAGGTTCTGGGTGTTGTAGCAAAGCTGGACGATACCGACGCCGAGCTGCTTGAAGACCTCGACGTAGCCGATCTGGTCCTCGAAGGCGTGGGCATTCTGAAAACCGAAGATGATGCCCGTGCGGTCCTCCTGCTTGGCTTTGCGAATATCGGCGGTGGTACGTACCGGGCGCACCAGATCGCTGCATTGCTCCATCAAGGTCCGGGTCGCCACGATATTGTCCACGGTCGCCTGGAATCCTTCCCACACCGAGACCGTACAGTTGGCCGCCGTCAGGCCGCCTCGTCGCATGTCCTCGAGCAGCTCTCGCTGCCACTTGGCAATGATCAGGCCATCGATGACTGTGGCTTCGCGGTGCAGCGAACGAGCGTCGATGGAACGAGTGTCGGATTGCGTCAGGGGGGAGTTCATCACGATAGCCCTTGCCCGGTGGACGAATGGACCGGACTCGAGCCGGCGTCATGGAGGCAGGATAGCGCTGCCGGAAGCGGCCACGACGCCTGATTGCGACGGCAAGAATTCCAAAAGCGTCACGTCATTCCGATAACGACAACAGCCCCCGACGCATGGCGCCAGGGGCTGTGCAGGAAGGATTATCTGGCGGGTTCAGCATGGCGGTCGGAAAGGACGCAAGGAGAGGGATTGAGAAGAGGTCTTGAGGAGGAAGCTTGAGGAGAGCGCTGACGCCATTCGGCCAGGCACTCCGTGCTTCCCTCACGCCAGTGATTCCCTAGCGCCAGAGATTCCCTAACGCCAGTGATGCCCTAAAGCTTATCGAGATACCTGAGCCCCAGGTTATTCATCTGGCGCTGAATCCAGGCGGCACGATTGGCGGTACGAGGCCCGGGACGAGAGGCGCTGCGTTCGAGGGGATTAGGCAGCACAGCCGCCAGACGGGCAGCTTGCACCGCATTCAGTTGGTCGGCACCGACCCCAAAGTAGTGCTGGCTGGCGGCCTCCAGCCCGAACACGCCGCGATCGAACTCGACGATATTGAGGTAGACCTCAAGGATACGTTCCTTGGGCCACAACAGCTCCATCAGGGTGGCGAACCAGGCCTCAAACCCCTTGCGCACCCAGTCACGCCCCGTCCACAGGAACAGGTTCTTGGCGGTCTGTTGGGTAATGGTGCTGGCACCGCGCAGCGATCCCCCGTTTCTGGCGGATTCCACGGCACGTTTCAGCTCCACCAGGTCGAATCCGTTATGCTCGGGGAAACGCTGGTCCTCCGCCGCAATCACCGCCAGCTTGGCGTTGTTCGACAGTTCGTCCCAAGGCCGCCACTGCTGCTGAATGTCCAGCGGTTCCCCTGAAAACCAGGAAGACACCTCTCGCTCCAGCATGACCATGGAGCCAAAGACCGGCACCACACGAAAGAACAGCACCAGCACAACGGACCCCAGCACAAAGGCAAGAGTGGCGCGAAGCAGAAGTCGTAGGATGGGGCGCCACCGGATATGCATGCCTTGAGCTCTGTTGAAGGACGTGCCCGCAGTATATCAAGGCATTGGGCTAGCGCGACAAATGCGGCGCAGGCTGCGGCGACAGCCTGGCCAAGGGGAGCGACAGACCAGCGAGACGAGCCTAGATGACACCCCGCTGGCATGCATCAAGCGTTTTCGGACTCAGGCTCTCTCGTGTTCAGGCTCGCCTGGACTCACCTCTCTTGGTCTCACCTCTCTGGGCCTCAACCTATCTTGGACGTGACCCGGAAGCTGCCATAGGTTGGCTCTCCCCGGGCTTCTTCCAGCGCCGACAGGGCGCGGGATACCGGTTCCTGCACCGCTCCCGACACCAGCGGGGGTGCCAGGGTGCCCGCCACGACAGGAGAAAAAGCGCTCCATCCCAGGCGCTCTTCGCGGGGAGGCAGCCCGAAGCACTCGCGGTAGCACTTCGAAAAGTGGGGCGTCGAGACAAACCCGCAGGCGGCGGCGATATCGATGATCGACATTGAGGTCTGCTTGAGCAGTTGCCGAGCCCGGTTGAGGCGCAGCCGCATGTAATAGCGTGAGGGTGAGCAGTGCAGGTTACGCTGGAACAGGCGTTCGAGCTGGCGCCGGGACAGGCTGACATAGCAAGCCAGTTCGTCCAGGTCGATGGGTTCCTCCAGGTTGTTTTCCATCAGGGCCACGATTTCCTGGAGCCTTGGCTGGGCGGTCCCCAGCATATGCTTGAGAGGCACCCGCTGCTGGTCCTGCTCACCACGCACCCGGTCGCACACAAACATGTCGGAAATCCCGGCCGCCAGCTCGCGCCCGTGGTCCCTCCCGATCAGCGTCAGCATCATGTCCAGCGGCGCGGTCCCGCCGGAGGCGGTACAGCGATCCCGGTCCATGGAAAACAGCTTGGACGTCAGGCCGATACAGGGGTACGCCTCTTGCAGGGCCGCCTGACATTCCCAGTGGGTGCTGACCTCATAGCCGTCAAGCAGCCCGGCACGTGCCAGCGCCCAGGCACCGGTACAGATGGAACCAAAACGCTTGAGATGTCGCGCCTGGGACTTCAACCAGCTGACATGGCCCTGGTGCACGTGACGGGTGGGTGCCACCCCACCGCACACCACGACCATATCCAACGACAGGGGGACGCTGAGCGACGAATCCGGGGTGACGGTCAGCCCGTCGCTGGCTTCCAGCGGCGCACCGTCGAGACTCAGTGTGAACCAGCGATAAAGCTCCTGGCCGGACAGCTGATTGGCCATGCGCAATGGCTCGATCGCCGACGCCAGCGAGATCAGGGTGAAGTGTTCCAGCAACAGGAAGCCGATGGTCTGGGGTCCTTCGTGGCCCCCCTGGGATACAGCCCGTCCGGGCTTGTTGGGCAAGCTCATGGTCACCTCCTCGACACGGTCGGTCTGCCCCTCGTCTGATCTGCTCCGCAGAAAGAGGCACCGCCGCGATCCATTATTGTTATGGCGGCATCATCTAGATGTCAGCACCGGCACTGAGCCTCGACATCGAACCCGGTTTTACATGACTTTAGGTCGTACCGACGTGTCATGACATCACAATAATCGCTATCGACATGCCCTTGACCAGTCGTCTGCGACAATGATGTCGCGAATAGCTACGTCAATGTCGCCATGGCGCCTAAAAGCGACGATCTCTTCGTCGCATGACGATTTTCGCGACATGCCTGGTTCCCAACGCGACCCCCTCGACCAATGGCGACTTTGCAAGGGGCGTCAATTGCGCCTGGCCATTCTTCGGCCAGATACAACGCGGCCCTCGTCACAGGACGAGGGCCGCGTTGTCCGCGCTCTTTCGCGTGCAGCTTGTCGCTGCTGTCAGCGCTTGGCGTAGAGCTTCTCCGCGTGGTAGCGCAGGTGGTCTTCGATGAAGGTCGCGATGAAGAAGTAGCTGTGATCGTAGCCGGGCTGACGACGCAGGGTCAGCGGATGATCGCGCTCAGCGCAGACGGCCTCCAGACGCTCCGGGCACAGCTGCTCGTCCAGGAAGTCATCGGCATCCCCCTGATCGATGAACAGGGGCTGGCGGGACGCCCCGCGCGCTACCAGTTCACAAGCGTCGTACTGGGTCCACTTGCTGGTGTCCTCCCCCAGGTAAGCCGTAAAGGCCTTGCGGCCCCAGGGGCACTGGGTCGGATTGACGATAGGCGAGAACGCCGAGACCGAGCGATAGTGGCCAGGCTTGCGTAGCGCCAGAATCAAGGCCCCATGACCGCCCATGGAGTGGCCGCTGATGGACTCACGCCCATTCAATGGGAAGTGCTGGCGTACCACCGACGGCAGCTCCTCGGTCACATAGTCGTACATCCGATAGTGAGCCTTCCAGGGCTCCTGAGTCGCATTGACGTAGAAGCCGGCACCGGAACCCAGGTCATAGCTGTCGTGCTCGCCAGGCAGGTCCGTCCCTCTCGGGCTGGTGTCCGGGCACAGGATGGCGATACCCAGTTCGGCGGCCAGACGATGCGCACCCGCCTTCTGCATGAAGTTCTCGTCGGTGCAGGTCAGCCCGGACAGCCACCACAGCAGCGGAACCTTCTCGGTCTCGGCCTGGGGTGGCAGGTAGATGGCGAAGGTCATCTCGCAGTCCAGCGCCCGCGAGTGATGACGATAGCGCTTGTGCCAACCGCCGAAGCTGCGGTTGGCGCTGACCAGTTCCAGATGCTCGCTCATGGACATGGCGAATCTCCTTCGACAATGATGCCCCGCCAGGCGGGGCCGTGAATCGACAAGGGCTCGCGCGAACCACAGCATCGCCATGGTGGCTCGAGCGCCTGTGGCAAAGCGCCGCTAGCCCGGCGTCGACCGAGCCAGCAGGCGTGGGCGTCAGTAATGCAGCACGGTACGGATACTCTCGCCCGCATGCAGCAGGTCGAAGGCCTCGTTGATCTTGTCGAAGGCCATGTTATGGGTGATGAAGTCGTCGATGTTGAGCTCGCCGTTCATGTACTGCTCGACGTAGCCAGGCAGCTGGCTGCGCCCCTTGACCCCGCCGAAGGCCGAGCCTTTCCAGACACGACCGGTGACCAGCTGGAACGGACGGGTGGAAATTTCCTGACCGGCTCCGGCCACACCAATGATGATCGACTCGCCCCACCCCTTGTGGCAGCACTCAAGCGCGGAGCGCATGACATTGACGTTGCCGATACATTCGAAGGAGTAGTCGACGCCGCCATCGGTCAAGTCAACGATGACCTGCTGGATGGAGTCGCTGTAGTCCTTGGGATTGACGAAGTCGGTCGCCCCAAACTGCTTGGCCAGCTCGAACTTCTCGGGGTTCACATCGATGGCGATGATACGGCCGGCCTTGGCCATCACCGCGCCCTGGATGACGGCCAGGCCGATGGCGCCCAGACCGAACACGGCAACGGTCGCGCCCGGCTCCACCTTGGCGGTGTTCAGCACCGCACCAATGCCGGTGGTCACGCCGCAACCCAGCAGACAGATCTTGTCCAGCGGTGCCTCCTGGGAGACCTTGGCCAGGGACACTTCAGGCACCACCGTGTATTCGCTGAAGGTCGACGTGCCCATGTAGTGGTAGAGCGGCTTGCCCTCGAAGGAGAAGCGGGTAGTGCCGTCAGGCATCAGGCCCTGGCCCTGTGTGGCACGCACGGAGCTACACAGGTTGGTCTTGCCAGAGCGACAGAACTTGCACTCGCCACACTCAGCGGTGTACAGCGGAATCACGTGATCACCCGGCTTCAGGCTGGTCACGCCCTCGCCCACCTCTTCGACAATACCGGCGCCTTCATGGCCCAGTACCGAGGGGAAGATGCCTTCAGGATCCGCCCCGGACAGGGTGAACGAATCGGTGTGGCAGACACTGGTGGCAACGATACGAACCAGCACTTCCCCCGCCTTGGGACCTTCCACGTCGATCTCTGTCAGGGTTAGCGGCTTGCCGGATTCCAAAGCAATGGCGGCACGTGATTTCATGGCAACATCCTCGAATAACGTCGATTAACGCAATAGGGCGCGTGTCCCCGAGCAGCGATGGTGGCACCAAGTGGCAGTGCCGACACGATATGGCCGGCCGCCACCGCTGACGGTAGTGGCATCAGTCTAGACCTCGCCACGGGCTGGGATAAAGCACGCAGACGACATAACATTGTTGCCATATAGCAATAATGGAGACGACCATGCACCCATGGGCCGGTATCGAAGCGTTCATTGAAGTCGTGCGGCTCTCGTCGTTCGCTGCCGCGGCAAGGCGCCTGGGCGTGTCCAGCTCCCACATCAGCCGCCAGGTCGCAGCGCTCGAAAGTCGCCTCGACACTCCCCTGCTCTACCGCACCACGCGTCAGATCAGCCTGACCGAGGCCGGGCGTCTCTACTACCAGCAATGCGAGGCGCTGGTAGACGGTTTTCGCGAGGCCGATGCGGTCGTAAAAGACTTTGAGGCCCAGCCCCGGGGGGAACTCGCCCTGACCTGCGCAACCACCTTTGGCGAGCGCTACGTGGCGCCGTTGATCAATGACCTGTTGATACAGTATCCGCAGCTGGGGGTACGCCTGCACTTTACCAACCGACAGGTAGACCTGATCGAGGAAGGCTTCGACATCGGCATACGCATGGGCACCCTGGAAGACAGCACCATGCTGGCGCGCCGACTGGCTGACCGACGCGAATACGTGGTCGGCTCTCCGGCCTACTTCCAGCGCTTTCCCCAGCCCCATGCCCTATCGGAATTGAAGCACCACCGCTGCCTGCATGGCTCACGTGATCGCTGGCGTTTCGCCGTCGACGGCATACCCCGGGAAGTGTCCATCAAGGGGCCGTGGCAGGGCAATTCAGGTCCGGCCCTGCTGGACGCCGTGCTCAAGGGCGTCGGCCTGGGACAATTGCCGGATTATTACGTCGAGCACCATCTGGCCAAGGGTGAGCTGGTCTCGGTGCTCGACACCTACCGACACAGTGATACCGGCGTCTGGGCCGTCACCCCACACCATCGCCAGCGCTCGCCCAAGGTGCGCGTCGTCATCGACTACCTGGCAGAACACCTGGCCAACCAGCTGCCACCCCGCTATCACAACCGCCGGGAAGTGGACGAGCCAAAGACACAAATCTAAAGTTACCCGCACAATGAAGAAGCCCGGTACTTTTACCGGGCTTCTTTAATGCCAATCATCAATACCAAAGTGCAGCTACTTGAAGTTCTTGCGCACCATACGCTGAATCTCACCTACGATTCCGCTTCTAAAACTCAGCACGCACAGTACGAAGATGGCACCCAGGATGACGCTGACCCAGTTCCCCAGCGGTGACTGCGCCAGCTGAGTCTGTAGGCTGACCACCAGGCCAGCGCCCACCAGCGGGCCAAACAACGTCCCGACACCGCCGACCAGGGTCATCAGAATCACCTCCCCCGACATGTGCCAATGGGCGTCGGTCAGCGATGCCAGCTGAAACACCACTGTCTTGGTCGCGCCAGCAAGCCCGGCAAGTCCTGCCGACAGCACGAAGGCCACCAGCTTGTAGGCGTCCACGTTGTAGCCCAGGGACACCGCCCGCGGTTCGTTCTCGCGAATGGCCTTGAGCACCTGCCCGAAGGGTGAATGCACCGTTCGCTGAATGATGGCGAAGCCGATCACAAAGATTGCCAGCACCACGTAGTACATCGCCAGGTTGTTCGACAGGTCGATCAGTCCGAACAGCTTACCCCGGGGCACACCGTGAAGGCCGTCCTCGCCGCCGGTAAATGGCGCCTGAATGTAGAAAAAGAACATCATCTGCGCCAGCGCCAGCGTCACCATGGCGAAATAGATCCCCTGGCGGCGAATCGCCAAGGCACCAAACAGGGTGCCGAGAATCACCGCAGCGACAGTGCCAACAATGATGCCGAGCTCCGGCGTCAGGCCCGGATAGCTCGACAGCAGGAAGCCCGTCACGTAGCCCCCTGTAGCGAGAAAGGCGGCATGACCGAAGGACAGCAGCCCCGCGAAGCCAAGCAGCAGATTGAAGGCACAGGCGAACAGTGCGAAGCACAGGACCTTCATCAGGAACACCGGATAGGCGAACAGGGGAGCCACCAGCGCCAGTGTCAGCAGCGCCACCAGCAGCACGCCCCTGCGGCGGCGGGCGGCGCGCGCCCGGGCCTTCCCCACCACCGGGGAAGCCGTTGTCGTCGTTGTGGTCATGTCACGCCTCCTTACCAAACAGGCCAGCAGGCCTGAGCATCAACACCATGATCATCACCAGGAAGATCACGGTATTGGCCGCTTCCGGGTAATACACCTTGGTCAGTCCCTCGATCAGCCCCATGGCGAGACCGGTGAGGATAGCCCCGAGGATGGAGCCCATGCCGCCGATCACCACCACCGCAAAGACCACGATCAGAAGACTCGATCCCATGGTCGGCGACACCGGGTACAGCGGCGCCGCGAGCACGCCGGCAAAGGCCGCCAGCGCAACGCCAAATCCGTAGGTCAGGGTGACCAGCAGCGGCACATTGACGCCGAACGCCTGCATCAGCGCCGGGTTTTCCGTGCCCGCACGCAGGTACGCCCCCAGCCGAGTGCGTTCGATGATGAACCAGGTTCCCAGGCATACCACCAGTGCCGCCACCAGCACCCAGCCACGATAGGTGGGCAGGAACATGAATGGCAGCTTGATGCCACCCGCAAGGGCCTCGGGAACCGGATAGCTGGCCCCAGAAACGCCGAACAGGTTGATCAGGCTACCCTCGAAGATCAGCGCCAGACCGAAGGTCAGCAACAGTCCATACAGATGATCGAGGTGAGCGATGCGCCGCAGCACGAGTCGTTCCAGCAGAGCGCCGAAGGCACCGACGACCAGTGGTACCAGCAGCAGCGCCAACCAGTAATTGATGCCCAGATACTGGGCTCCCAGTAGAGCGGCGAAGGCCCCCAGCATGTACTGGGCCCCGTGAGCAAAGTTGACGATTTTCAGAAGGCCGAAGATCACCGCCAAACCAAGGCTCAAAAGTGCGTAGAAGGCGCCGTTGATCAGCCCCAGCATCAGCTGGCCCATGAATACCGCCAACGGTACGCCAAAGATCATGGTCATGAGGACATCCCTCGAGAAGGGGCGGTAGCGAGACCGCCCCGGAATGATTCAGCGCTTCCTGGAAACACCGTGGCATCGTGCCAACTGACACGGTTTAGTTGCTGACCAGCTTGCAGGAGCTTTCCGACAAGGGGCGATAGGCGTCTTCGGCAGGGATGGTTGCCTTGATCTCGTAGAGATCCCACTCACTCTCGGAATCGGCAGGCGCCTTGACCTCAGCCAGATACATGTCATGGACCATGCGTCCGTCTTCGCGAATGCGTCCATTGCGGGCAAAGAAGTCATTGATGGGTGTCTCACCCAGCTTGGCGCGCACCGTGGCAGGATCATCGGTACCCGCCGCCTCGACCGCCTCGAGATACTGTGTGGTGCTGGAATAGATGCCCGCCTGAACCATGGTTGGCATCTTGCCGACCCGCTCGAAGTAACGCTCAGCCCATTCGCGGGAGGCGTCGTCCATATCCCAGTACCAGCCGGTCGTCAGCAGCAGTCCCTGGGTGGTTTCCAGACCCATGGCATGTACGTCATTGAGGAAGATCAATAGGCCCGCCAGCTGTTGCCCGGTCTGCGTCAGGCCAAACTGGCTGGCCGTCTTGATCGCGTTGACGGTATCGGAACCGGCATTGGCCAGGCCGACAATCTTGGCCCCAGAGCCCTGGGCCTGAAGGATGTAGGAGGAGAAGTCGCTGGTCGGGAAGGGGTGACGAACGCGATCAACGATGGTGCCACCATTGTCCGTGACGACCTTCTCGACATCGCTTTCCAGCGCATGACCGAAGGCGTAGTCCGCCGTCAGCATGAACCAGCTGTCACCGCCCTGCTCTACCACCGCCTTGGCCGTTCCGTTGGCCAGGGGATAGGTATCGTACACATAGTGAATATGGTTGGGAGTGCAGTGCTCGTTGGTGATGCTGGAAGCCGCAGAGCCTGAAATGATCGCCAGTCCGCCGGCTTCTTCCAGCACCTTGGTCACGGCGATAGAAACCGATGAGGCCACCATGCCGGCGACCAGGTCCACGTTTTCCTGATCGACCCAGCCACGCACGGTGTTGGCGCCCACATCGGCGCTGTTGCGGTCATCGGCATTGAAGATCTCGATAGGTGCATCACCGACGCTTCCACCGAAATCTTCCACCGCCATCTTCATGGCTTCAAGACCACCCGGGCCAGCCAGGTCGCGATAGGTGCCTGACATGTCCGCGAGATAGCCGATACGGATCTCGCCATCGCTGATTCCGTCCTGGGCCAGCGAGGGTGCGGCCATTCCCAGCATACCGGCGACCAGCAAGGTGTTGGCGGCAACGGCGCGAGCCAGCGGCAAACGGCGGAAAGAACGGGTCTGTGACATCATGGAAGGCTCCTGGGCCCATGGCCCTTGTTGTTGTTGAATATGTCGTTGTTGGATATGTTGCTGAACGTGTTGTAGAGCAGGTGCTGCGGCGTCGGTACTGACCGTCCACACAGCGCCGTCCGCGCTGGCGGCAACGGCCAGTGGGAACGGCTTCGCGAAGGAATGGGTGACGCGCCTGGCGAATAGCACGCTAGACCCCCAGCAGTGCATTGAGGTCGTCGCGCCGGGCGTCGAGATCGGCGGCTTCGATGGTATCGATGATGCGGCCGTGCTCCATGACGAAGTGGCGATCGGCTAGGGGGGCCGCGAAGCGGAAGTTCTGCTCCACCAGCACGATGGTCATCCCGCGGGATTTCAACGTCACCAGCACCTCGGCAAGCGCCTGATTGATGACAGGAGCCAGCCCCTCGGTAATTTCATCGAGCAACAGAATGTCGGCACCGGTGCGCAGGATGCGCGCCATGGCCAGCATCTGCTGCTCGCCACCGGACAGGCGGGTCCCCTGACTGCGCCGGCGCTCGTAGAGATTCGGAAACATCCCGTAGATATCGTCAAGGCTCATGCCACCGGAGCGTACCGTAGGCGGAAGCAGCAGGTTCTCCTCGACGTCCAGGCTGGCAAAGATACCCCGCTCTTCGGGGCAGTACCCCACGCCAAGGCGCGGTATGTGGTGGGGCTTCATGCCCAGCGTTTCCTGACCATTGATGACAATGGAACCGCTGCGCGAGCCGACCATGTTCATGATCGTCTTCAGCGTGGTACTGCGGCCTGCGCCATTGCGTCCCAGCAGCGTCACCAGTTCACCCCGCTTCACCCGCAGGTCCACGCCGTGCAGGATATGTGATTCACCGTAGAAGGCGTTGACGCCCGCCAGGCAGATCGCTTCATCGCTGCTGGTGCTGATCCCATGGGGGGAGCGGGTAGCGTTCATCACAGAGGTCATGTGGTGGCCTCCTCGGCAACGCTGGCTTCGCTGCCCATGTAGGCCTCGCGCACTGCTGGGTCCGCCGAGACGCTGGCATAGTCACCCTCGGCCAGCACAGCGCCCCTGGCCAATACCGTGATGCGATCGCATAACCGGCTGACAACACTCAGGTTATGCTCCACCATCAGCACCGTTCTGCCCGCCGAGACCCGGCGAATCAGCGCGACGATGCGATCCACATCCTCCGCCCCCATGCCTTGGGTGGGCTCATCCAGCAGCATGACAGTGGGCTCAAGGGCCAGGGTGGTGGCGACCTCCAGCGCTCGCTTGCGGCCGTAGGGCAGTTCCACCGTCAACACATCTGCGACGTCCGCCAGACCGACCTCCTCCAGCAGCTCCATGGCGCGCTGATTCAGCGGCTCCAGCGAACGCTCCGACTTCCAGAAATGAAAAGAGGTACCGAGCTTACGCTGCAAGGCGACTCGCACGTTCTCCAGCGCCGTCATATGACCAAACACGGCAGAAATCTGAAAGGAACGCACCAGCCCCAAGCGTGCGATTTCATTGGCACGCATGCGGGTGATGGGCTTGCCGCGGTAGAGGATATCGCCCCTGGTAGGCGGCAGAAATTTCGTCAACAGGTTAAAGACCGTGGTCTTGCCCGCTCCATTGGGGCCGATCAGAGCATGGATATGCCCCTCCGTGATCTTCAGATCCACGCCGTCCACGGCGGTAAAGCCTCGAAACGACTTGGTCAGGCCACGGGTCTCTAGCACGTACTGCTGGCTCATGTGGCGTCCTCGCCGGGACCGTAGCCCCTGTCTTGAGGTTGTTGTGGTTGTTCGACTCAGTACTGGAGACGCTTAACTTTACGTTTACGTAAGCTAGAAGAGACGTGCGTCCGACGCAATTCACCATGCGTTGAACTCGACCAAAGATGTATCCCACCGAATTTCAATAGGTTGCTTACTTAAAGCCCACAAGGTTTCCGCCCTGGCCCTCTGCGGCAGGACACAAAGCTTCGGTACGTCGCTGACACTAGGGCAAAAAAGCGCGGCCCGGGGAGACGATCCCCGGGCCGCTGCTGGCATACGAATGGTCAGGTGGACGTCAGCACTCGATGACGTTGACGGCCAATCCTCCCTTGGAGGTTTCCTTGTATTTCTCCTGCATGTCGGCGCCGGTATCACGCATCGTGCGAATCGCCTTGTCCAGAGACACGAAATGTTCGCCATCCCCACGGCATGCCATCAAGGCGGCATTGATGGCCTTCACCGCCGCAATCGCATTGCGTTCGATACACGGCACCTGAACCAGCCCGCCTACGGGGTCACAGGTCAGCCCCAGGTTATGCTCAAGGCCAATTTCAGCGGCGTTCTCGACCTGAGGAACGTTGGCCCCCATCACCTCGGCCAGACCGGCAGCCGCCATCGCGCAGGCAGACCCCACCTCCCCCTGGCAGCCCACTTCGGCCCCGGAAATGGAGGCATTCTTCTTGCACAGGATGCCAACGGCACCCGCCGTCAGCAGAAAATTGACGACGTCCTTCTCCGATGCGCCAGGCTGAAACTTCATGTAGTAGTGCAACACGGCAGGGATGATGCCAGCAGCGCCATTGGTAGGCGCGGTCACCATGCGCCCGCCGGCGGCATTTTCCTCGTTGACGGCCAACGCATACACATTGACCCAGTCCATCGCGGAAAAGGTCGAGGCGATCAGACCCACATCGTCAGACATGGCTTCCAGGCGACGATACAGCGAGGCGGCGCGGCGCTTGACGTTCAGCCCGCCAGGCAGCACGCCCTCTGCCTGGATGCCCTGGTTCACGCAGGCCTGCATCGCCTGCCAGATGTCCCACAGGCCCGCGCGCACCTCAGCCTCGCTGCGCCAGGCCTTTTCGTTCTCCAGCATCAGTTCACTGATGCTCAGACCATGCAGACGGCACAACGCCATCAACTCAGCGCCGCTGTTGAAGTCATAGGGCAGCGCCGTGTTATCGGCGTCCAGCGCGCCATCTTGTGCCTGGGCCTCGTCCACCACAAAACCCCCGCCGACCGAATAGTAGGTCTCGCGCCGGATGTCACCTGCGTGCCCCTTGGCGACCAGGGTCATGGCGTTGGGGTGATAGGGAAGACTCTCCTCATGCCAGACAAGATCACGAGCCCACAAGAAGGGCACGGCGACCTGCCCTCCCAGCATCAGGGTCTGGCTCTCCAGTAGCTCCTCGATGCATGGCCCGATCACCGCGGGATCAATGCGGTCAGGGCGCTCCCCCATCAGCCCCATGACACAGGCACGATCCGTGGCATGCCCCTTGCCCGTGGCAGAAAGTGACCCATAAAGGTGAATCTCGACCGCTGCGACCCGCTCCAGAGCGTCATCGCGTCGTAGCGCCTCGACGAAATCATGGGCTGCCTTCATCGGGCCAACGGTATGCGAGCTCGATGGGCCGATGCCAATCTTGAAAAGGTCGAAAACGCTGATGGCCATGAGGTGCCTCTTGAAAGTAGATTCGCGTCTTGAAGGGATGCTGGTAGACGACGATAGAACACTGCGCTGTCAGACGTTCCGATCAGTCTCGCTAAAGCGACAGGATGTCGTCGCATGCCATTATGGGTATGCTGGCTGCCAAAAAGCCCTGGGACAAGGCAGAATATCTTGTCTTCAATATAGCTCAGCTAAATCATAAGCCCACAAGAGCGCATCCATGAGCCGACTTCTCAATGCCCAGACCCATGCCTGGCTCAAAGGCTTTGCGGTCAGTGCAAGACACCTCTCGTTTACCCGCGCAGCAGAAGAGCTGCATGTCACCACCGGGGCGGTCAGCCAGCAGATCAAGCAACTGGAGGACAGGCTGGGATTCAAGCTGTTCCGGAGGTTGCCACGCCGGCTGGAGCTGACTGAGGAAGGCAAACGCCTGGCTGCCGTGGTCGATGACGCCTATCAGGCGGTCGGGCTCGAAGTCAGCCGGCTGCGCAGCGGTGTCATGAGCGGCGTGATCCGACTACGCTCGATCCCCTCGTTCCTGAACAAGTGGCTGATGCCGAGACTGCCGCGACTGCAGGCACGATTTCCGGATATCGAGCTGCACATCAGCTCGGAAGACAGCAACATTTCCCTGCGCGACGGGGATTTCGACCTGGCCCTGGACCTCAACGACGGCCACTATCCGGGACTATCGATCACCCCCTTGATGGAGGAGCGAATCTTTCCGGTATGCTCGCCCAGCCTGCTCAAGGGGCGCCCTGCCCTGCGTCGTCCAGAGGATCTGTCCTGGTATCCGTTGCTGCACGACATCACCGCCTGGCGCGGCAGCCAGGAGTACGGTGAATGGCGCCACTACCTGTCTGCCATCGGTGCGCCCTCGATCAATCTTGAAAGAGGCTATACCTTCAACCGAAATCACCTCACCATGGAGGCGGCTATCGCCGGCATGGGCGTCGCCATTGCCAGGGAAACCCTGATGACCAGCGAGCTCAAGAGTGGTGCCTTGATCGCTCCCTTCAAGTCACGGGTCGATACCGGCAAGCACTACGGCATTGTCCACGCACCGGGGGCGACCGATGATCGCCGGATCAAGGCCGTGCACGACTGGCTGGTGGAGGAAGCGCGGCGATAACGTGCAACGAGCGACAGCGCAAACGAGTCAAGAATACCTCGGGGAATTTCACACACACATGCAAAGCTGTAGGTATAATCCCCGCCTGATACACGCCTTACCTGGAGATTGAGAGGGATGCTAGATACCCCCCCATCCGCCGCGCCCACGATCAGTTTCCGCGCGACCTGCGCCAGAGCCCTGCTCTACCTCCTGGTCATCGGCGCCATGATGCAGGGCGTGCTGTGGGAAACCGGCCTGCCGGAAGAGATTCGTTTCAGCGAGACGGGCTTTACGGAAAGCATGCAGACGCTTTGGCTGACGATCAGCTGTCTACTGCTGGTGTATGCCCGGCAAGTGCTGGGCGGGCTACCGCGGGTGACGCTACTGATGTTTGGCCTGCTGGCCGCCGCCCTGATTCGTGAGCAGGATGCCTTTCTCGACGCCTATGTGTTCGACGGCGCCTGGCAGACGCTGGTAACGCTGCTGCTGCTGCCGATCCTGTATATCGTCCTGCGCGAGCGCCACGCCTTCGTGCGCGAATTCGAGGGCTACGTCGAGAGTTTTTCCTTTGGCCTGTTCGCCGCAGGCTTTCTCGGCACCTTTGCCTTCTCGCGGCTCTACGGTCGCAGCGAGATGTGGGAGTCGCTGCTGGCGGAGCGCTATATCCGGGTGTTCAAGGACGCCGCGGAGGAAGTGACCGAGCTCTTCGGCTATACCCTGCTGCTGTTCGCCATGATCGAGCTGGTGCTGTGGATTCGGCGTCGCCAGGCCAAGCAGGCCTGAGCCGCCGCGAGTCCCTACCCCGCACTACAGCCGCTACAGCCCCAGACGTCATGACAACGCCCGCTCATCGCGGGCGTTGTCATGTTGGTGGTACCCACATGAAGAGCGAGGGCAGGCGCCAACATCCGCATGGCGCGACAACCCCAGCAGATTGGCGAAGGGACACATAACCAAAACGCCCGCGGCATGTGCCGCGGGCGTCTTGTATGACGGCTGTCTGACCAAGGGCGTCGTCAACGCCCTCGGCCGACAAGGCGTGCGCTGAGCTTACTCGTCGAGGAAGGAGCGCAGCGGCTCCGAACGCGTCGGGTGGCGCAGCTTGCGCAGTGCCTTGGCCTCAATCTGACGGATCCGCTCACGGGTGACATCAAACTGCTTGCCCACTTCCTCGAGGGTATGGTCAGTGTTCATGTCGATCCCGAAGCGCATGCGCAGCACCTTGGCTTCGCGAGCCGTCAGGCCGCCCAGCACGTTGCGCGTGGCTTCCACGAGCCCTTCCCCGGTGGCCGAGTCGATCGGCAGCACCATGGTGGAGTCCTCGATGAAGTCGCCCAGATGCGAGTCGTCATCATCGCCGATGGGCGTCTCCATGGAGATCGGCTCCTTGGCGATCTTGAGCACCTTGCGGACCTTGTCCTCCGGCATCTCGAGACGTTCGCCCAGCTCTTCCGGGGTCGGCTCACGCCCCATTTCCTGCAGCATCTGACGCGATACGCGGTTGAGCTTGTTGATGGTCTCGATCATGTGCACCGGGATGCGGATGGTGCGTGCCTGGTCCGCAATCGAGCGCGTGATCGCCTGACGAATCCACCAGGTCGCATAGGTCGAGAACTTGTAACCGCGACGGTACTCGAACTTGTCCACCGCCTTCATCAGGCCGATGTTGCCTTCCTGAATCAGGTCCAGGAACTGCAGGCCACGGTTGGTGTACTTCTTGGCGATCGAGATGACCAGGCGCAGGTTGGCCTCGACCATTTCCTTCTTGGCACGGCGCGCCTTGGCTTCACCGATGGACAGGCGACGATTGACTTCCTTCACCTCGCTCACCGGCAGCTGGATCATCTCTTCCTCGAAGGCGATCTTGCGCTGAGCGCGCTGCACGTCGGCCTTCAGCGGCTCGAGGCGGTCGGCATAGCGAGCGTTCTCGGCCATGAAGTCGTCCAGCCAGTCCAGGCGCGACTCATTGCTGGGAAATGCCTTGATGAAGGCCTTGCGCGGCACCTTGGCCTGCTTGACCAGGAGCTGCATCACGGTCTTTTCCTGAGCCCGCACCTGCTCGACGCTGATGCGAACCTGCCCCACCAGACGCTCAAAGTGCTTCGGCACCAGCTTGATCGGCGAGAACAGCTCGGCCAGACGCGCCAGCTCTTCCTTCGCCTCGGGTGACTGGCGCCCACCGCGTTCGATAGCGGCATTGGCAATGCCGCTCTGCTCGCGGATCTGCTCGAAACGGGCACGCGCTTCCTCGGGATCCGGACCGCCGCCAGAGTCGTCCTCTTCGCCCGCGTCCTCGTCGTCATCCTCGTCGGAGCTGCTTTCCTGCTCCTCCACTTCCGGGACTTCCGCCTCGGCAACGCCGGGGATTCCCTCATCAGGGTCGATGAAGCCGGAAAACAGGTCTGACAGGCGTCCAGGAGCCTCTTCGTCCTGAGTGGCGTCGTAGGCGTCAAGAATGGACTCGACCGCGCCCGGCACGTAGGCCAGCGCCGACATCACCTCGCGAGTCCCTTCTTCGATGCGCTTGGCGATCTCGATCTCGCCTTCGCGGGTCAGCAGCTCGACCGTCCCCATCTCGCGCATGTACATGCGCACCGGGTCGGTGGTCCGACCGACGTCGCTTTCCACCGCTGCCAGCGCCGCTACCGCCTCTTCGGCAGCGGACTCATCGGTTGAGTGATCCGACATCATCAGGGTATCTTCGTCGGGAGCTTCCTCGACGACGTTAATACCCATGTCATTGATCATGCCGATGATATCTTCCACCTGGTCGGGGTCGGCGATATCTTCGGGAAGGTGGTCGTTGACCTCGGCATAGGTCAGGAAGCCCTGCTCCTTGCCGCGCGCGATCAACTCCTTCAGACGTGACTGCTGCTGCGCATTTCCAGCCATAGAAACCCTATCTCGACGAAGAAGAATGAAGCACCTGAAGCGCTAAGGTGGAGAAAACTCGGTAAGCCGGACAGTATAGCGGTTTTGGGGCCACTTCTGCCAGTCTGGAGTGTTTGCGCGATGTCTCAGGTGTGTTAGCTTATCTGGTTGCGCCCAATATCAGCGCCTAGTCCCTTAGATGGTGATAGTAGTTGAGAATTCAACCCTGACACCTTCTATACCTCCTATTCGTCGCCAGCAAAGCGTGAAGGCTTACCTCAGAAGGTAGACCAGTGACGCTGAGGGATCGTTCGCTGCGACGTCTTCAATCACGTGCGGCCAGCAGACTCATCAGTCGCGAGCGCTCCTCACTCGAGAGACGCTCCCCTGATTGCTGCTTTGCCAGCAACGTATCAATCTCCTGCTGTCGCGACGGGGTCTTGCAGGCCCGTTGAAAATAGCTCACCAGACCGTCCAGCTCCGCCGCCCTTGCCGGCCCAGGGATCAACAGCTCCTTGCGCGCCAGTGCGGCCAGACGCTCGCCGTCCTCACTGCCATGGAAGTGCATCAACAGCACCTGAGCACTGGAATACCCCCCAGCCCGCAACAGCTCGATCACGTCGCGACAGAGTCGCGCATCGTCGCCCTGACCGTCACACCACTCAAGCGACTCGGGGAGACGCTCCACCAGGCGCGGCTCGTGCACCAGCAGCTGCAGGGTACGGCCCATCAGGCCCAGCGCCGCGGAGGACTTTCTGCGCCGCTGCGGCGACTGGCCCTCATCAACAGCGGGCTCCATGGCGTCGTCGAAGGGCATCAGCTCGGGCTCTTCGGCAACCACGGGCGCCAGAAGCGCTTCAAAACGCGACTGTTCGACCCCGGTGCGTCGCGACAGCTCCGTCAGCATCAACGACTTGAGCACTCCCTGGGGCATCTTCTCGATGGCCGACAGCACTTGGCTGACGTAGCGTTCGCGCGACTCCAGCTGCGCCAGGTCACGCCCCTGGGCGGCGTGCTCGAACAGAAACTCCGACAGCGGACTGGCACACACCACGCGATCTTCGAACGCACTGGCACCCTCACGCCGCACCAGACTGTCCGGATCCTCGCCCTCAGGCATGAACAGGAAGCGCGCCTGACGCCCGTCGATCATCTCGGGCAACACGGTTTCCAGCGCCCTGGCCGCCGCCTGACGTCCGGCCTTGTCACCGTCGAAGCAGAACACGACTTCACTGACCAGGCGAAACAGGCGCCGCAGATGATCTGCCGTGGTGGCCGTACCCAGGGTAGCCACCGCATTATGGATGCCGTACTGCGCCAGCGCGACCACATCCATATAGCCTTCGACGATCAACAACCGTTCCAGTTTCGGGCTGGCCTGGCGGGCTTCGTACAAGCCATACAGCTCGCGCCCCTTGTGGAACACGGGGGTTTCGGGAGAGTTCAGGTACTTGGGCTTGGCATCCCCCATGACCCGACCGCCAAACCCCAAGGTCCGCCCGCGAATATCGCGGATCGGGAACACCACTCGATCGCGAAAACGGTCATAGCTGCGACCACTGTCTTCGTGGTGAACCAGCAGGCCATACTCGATCTGCACAGACTCATCGACGCCCTGCCCGCCGAGGTGCCGCTTCAGCGCCTCCCATTGGGCCGGCGCATAGCCAATGCCGAATAGCTCGCGGATCTCGTCTGACACCCCGCGCTGCTCCAGATACTCTCGGGCAACCTGGCCCTCCGGCATCTTGAGCCGCTCGCGAAAGTAGCTGGCAGACATTTCCAGCAGGTTGACGCCTTCCTTGCGCTTTTTTTCTCGCGCCTGGGCTCTGGGATCGTCGGCACCCTCTCTGGGCACCTCCATCCCCAACCTGGAAGCAAGCTGCTCGACCGCTTCCGGGAAGCGTAGCTTGTCGTACTCCATCAGGAAGCGCAGCGCGTTGCCGTGGGCACCACAGCCAAAGCAGTGATAGAACTGCTTGTCCGCGCTGACCGTGAACGATGGGCTCTTTTCCTGATGAAACGGACACAGACCAGAGTGGTTGCGCCCGGCCTTTTTCAGCTTGACGCGCTCACCCACCACCTCGACCACGTCCACGCGCGCGAGGAGGTCATCAATGAAGCGCTGGGGAATCTGGCCGGCCATAGTCTCCTCGACAGGAGCGGTATCCTGAGAAGAACAAGAATCGTCCAGAGGTCTGGACGGGACACCCTCATCGGATGTCAGAAAAACAAGCGGCCACCTCAATGGCGGCCGCTTGGCGTCCTCCTGAATCGAGAGCGGCGAACCACGCTCGACTCAAGTACGGATCAATAGAGCCGTTCGAAACGCTTGCGCTCACGCTGGAGCTTCTTGGCGTGACGCTTTACAGCGGCAGCGGCCTTGCGCTTGCGCTCGGCAGTCGGCTTCTCGTACTGCTCACGACGACGGACTTCAGACAGAACGCCGGCTTTTTCACAGGAACGCTTGAAGCGACGCAGAGCGACGTCAAACGGCTCGTTATCACGTACTTTGACAGAAGGCATTAAGCACTCACCTACCTTAGGTAACTTGAGTTCGGTTTGTACGCACACCTTCAAGGCCAATACCCCACGACACTTCGTTCGACTGCCTTAACTCATACAGGAAGGCAACGCTATCGCGAATGCCATAATCAGCAAGGAAACGAAACAGTGACGGGGGACAGCGAGCCCTGGATGCACGACCCAGTCTTGCAGCGGACGGTATTTTAGTGAGCGAAGCCGAGCCTTGCAAATTCTTTTTGGAAAGATAGCGCCTACCGGCCACCCAGCGCGCACCACGATGTGGACGCCACTCTGTCCATAGGATCAGGCGAAAACAGCGAGTTGCAGGACACAGGTTCGCCCGTGAGACGGCATCACGCTGGCCGCCGCCACACTTTCCCTCGCGCGCCCTCGCGCGCCCACTGTCGCAGCCACTCTCAAAACGGCGTAGAATCACGCCCCTTCCCGCTTTTGCTTCCCGAGTCGACCCATGCGAGTACTAGGCATCGAAACCTCCTGCGACGAGACCGGCGTCGCGCTCTACGACACCGAGTGCGGTCTGGTGGCCGACGCCCTGCACAGCCAGGTTGCCATGCACGCCGACTATGGCGGCGTGGTGCCGGAGCTGGCTTCCCGCGACCATACTCGACGCCTGCTGCCATTGATCGACCAGGTTCTGGAGCAAGCCGCTATCGGGCGCGAACAGCTGGATGCTATCGCCTACACGGCAGGCCCGGGGCTGGTAGGCGCCCTGATGGTGGGTGCCAGCACCGCACACGGCATGGCCCGAGCGCTCGATATCCCGGTTCTTGGTGTCCATCACATGGAAGGCCACCTGTTGGCCCCCATGCTCGAGGATGAGCCTCCGGCCTTCCCCTTTGTGGCGCTGCTGGTGTCCGGGGGCCACACGCAGTTGGTGGAGGTCGCCGGTATCGGCCAGTACCGCTTGCTGGGCGAGTCCGTGGATGATGCAGCGGGTGAAGCCTTCGACAAGGCAGCCAAGATGCTCGACCTCGACTATCCGGGCGGCCCCCGGGTCGCCGCATTGGCGGAAACCGGTGATCCGGGACGCTTCCAGTTCCCGCGTCCCATGACCGACAGGCCGGGACTCGACTTCAGCTTTTCGGGATTGAAGACCCACACCCTCACCACCATCCGCCAGCTGGAGAGCGCGGGACAGCTGGATGCACAGGCCCGTGCGGACGTGGCGCGTGCGTTCGAGGAAGCCGTGGCGGACACCCTGGCCATCAAATGTCGCCGTGCCCTCAAGCAGACTGGACTGAAGCGTCTGGTGGTCGCTGGAGGCGTCAGCGCCAATGTCCGCCTGCGCGCTCGGCTTGAAGACGCCACCGCCAAGCAGGGAGCCAAGGTGTACTACCCCCGCGGCCGTTTCTGTACCGATAACGGCGCCATGATCGCCTATGCCGGTGCGCAGCGCTTGCTGGCGGGCGAGCGGGACGTGGTAGGTCAGATGCAGGCCGTGCCGCGCTGGCCGATGGACCAGCTGAGCGCCCCTGCCTGATCGGGCCGGGCTTGGCCGGTCCAGGTCAGGTCAGGTCAGTCCCGACAAGAACAGGGCAGGATCATGCCCAGGCCAGCGCGCTAGCTGCCTCGGCGCCCTAACATGTCAAAGCCGCGTAAAAGCCGCGTCAAAGCCGCATCACAGCCGAGGCTCCTTGCCACGGCGCAGTCGATCTATATTGAGCGCATGCCGGGCCAGCACCAGCGCGGCAAACACCAGCACCACCCAGGCAAAGTCGGGGGACAGCCACAGGCTCAGCAACGGTGCCAGGGTGGCACTGGTCAGTGAGGCGACCGCCGCGGTATGCACCCGCCAGGCCAGCAGCCCCCATATCATGGCACATGACAGCGCGACACCGGGGGTCAGCAGCAGCATCACGCCAAAGGCACTGGCAACAGCCTTGCCGCCGCGAAAGCGATACCAGGCGGGATAGCAGTGCCCCAGCAGCACCCCCAGGCCCACCAGTCCGAGCCCCCAAGGCGTCAGCCCCTGGTGCATGCCCAACAGCAGCACGGGCCAGCCCTTGAGCGCATCGATGGTCAGGGTTGCCAGCGCCAGCACGGGCCCATGCAGCCGCAGCACATTGGAAAACCCCGGATTACATGACCCGCTCAAGCGCGGGTCAGCAAGCCCCGCCACCCGGCATACGGTGATCGCCCCCAACCAGGTTCCACTGAGATAGCCCAGCGCCGTCAGCGGCAGTAATACTTCTATGGTCGGACCCACAACGACTCCTGCGCCATGAGGACGCCTCGGTGCGCACATGGTAGCCCCATGCGCGCGATCATGCTGGCAGCGCCGCTGCACCAGCGACGCCGGGAACCGCGACAGTGTCCTGGTGGTGCCAGACGATTGGCGTCCGGCCAAACCTCCAGGGAAGTACCACGCAGGCCGCCCCCTTTGAAGGACCAGTTTGCCAGCCCGGGCTCGCTGTCGCCATCTGCGGCCTGTTTCGCGACCGCCTGGTCAAGTACAATTGGCCGCCTTGTTCATTCTGCGTTCCCGGCCACGACCGGGACACCACGACCGGGAAACATCATCGATGGATCAGGTGCTGATCGAAGGCCTTGAGCTGGACACCGTCATTGGCGTCTACGACTGGGAGCGCTCCATTACCCAGCGTCTGATAGTGGATCTCACGCTGGCGACGGATATCCGGGCAGCGGCCGCGGATGACGACCTGAGCAAGACGCTCGACTACGACGCCATCAGTCGTCGCATTGGCGTCTTCGCCTCGGAGCATGACTTCCAGCTGGTAGAAACCTTTGCCGAGCGCCTGGCGTCGCTGCTGATGCAGGAATACGGGATCAGCTGGCTGAGAATGACCTTGCGCAAGCCCGGCGCTGTGGCCAATGCCGCCTCGGTAGGCGTGCGCATCGAGCGTGGTACACCAGCGGGAGGACATTGATGCGACTGGTCACCCTGAGCCTGGGCAGCAATATCGAACGGGAGCACCACATCACGGTGTGCCTGGATGCCTTGGCCGACACCTTTGGCCAGTTGGCCGTTTCCCGCGTATTCGAGAGCACACCGGTGGGCTTCGAGGACGGCCGCAATTTCTTCAACCTGGTGGTCGCCCTTCACTGCGACTGGAGCGTCGGCGAGCTGCAAGCTTGGTGCAAGCGATTGGAGAGCGCCAACGGCCGCAGCAAGGACAGTCCAAAGTTCAGCCCCCGCACCCTTGATGTCGATATTCTTACCGTCGACTCGCTGACCGGGGAGGTCGACGGCGTGAGCCTGCCACGCGGCGAGATCCTGCACCACGCCTTCGTCCTGTGGCCGATGGCAGAGCTGCTTCCCGACCATCGCCATCCCGTCGTGGGGCGCCGGTATCAGGAGCTCTGGCAAGCGTTCGGCGACGGCAGCCAACAGCTGTGGCCCGTCGAGTTTCACTGGCGCGGAGAAGCGCTACCGCTGCCCTCCCGTTGAAGGATCAGCGCCCGCCCTGGTGAAAGCACGCCAGGCGACGTCGCCTCAGCTCCTGCCCCAGCTCCGCCCCTTTGAAGCCCTGATCAAGCAGCTCTCGCGGGGCAAGCGAGCGCGCCTGATCGACCCCACGCGCCAACCAGGCTGCCTGCTCGGGCACCTCCATGGCCAGCAACGACAGCAGGGGCGCGACTCGCTCGCTGCGCCGCCAGGCATCGATGCCGTCACACCAGGTCATGGCTATCCTGCTGGCCTCTTCTGAGCCTGCACCGTCGGCCAGCTGCGCCTTGAGCTCACGGGTCAGCGCCAGCTGGTGTCCCAGATCACGATACGGATTGGGCACCTTCAAGGCCTGTTCAAGCTGGCGACGCTGCTCAGCCGGCAGGGCCTCCACCAAACGACCCCAACGCCATACGGGCTGGCCCGCAAGGGCCGGGGGCAATGCGCTCATTCTCTCGCAGGCGCGCTTGAACTCGGCCGCTCCTGGCTGCACCAAGCCAGGCATCAGCCGTGACAGTGCACCGCATGAGTCCAGCGCTTCGAAGTAGCGCCGGGGCTCTGGCTCGCCCAGCGCCTTCTCGGTTTCCACCCAGACTCGCTCAGCCACCAGGTGATCCAGCTCGCCGCTGTCAGCCAGCTGTTTCATCAGCGCTTGCGTACTCTCGTCAATGGTAAACCCGAGGCCGGCGTAGCGAGCGAGAAAGCGCGCTGTGCGCAACACCCTCAGCGGATCTTCGACGAAGGCCTGACTGACATGACGCAAGCGCCGCTGCTGCAGGTCGCGACGCCCGTTGAAAGGGTCCACCAGGTGCCCATCGAGCGACTCGGCCATGGCATTGATCGTCAGGTCGCGCCGCCCAAGGTCCTCCTCCAGGGTGACATCAGGACTTGCATGCACCTCAAAGCCGGTATATCCGTGCCCGGACTTTCGCTCGGTACGGGCAAGGGCATACTCCTCATGGGTACGGGGATGCAGGAACACCGGAAAATCCCGGCCTACCGGCGTGAAACCACGCTCCCGCATCGACGCTGGGGTCTCGCCAACGACCACCCAGTCCGTGTCCTTGACTGGCCATCCCAGCAGCGCGTCACGCACCGCACCCCCCACCCGGTAACGTTCAAGACCGGCACAAGGGTCTGTGCTGCCGTGGTGCTTTCCCGGCATCTCAGGGGCCATGTTCAGCCCTTGCTGACGCGTTCAGGCAGAACGTGCTGCCACTGGGTGAAACCGCCGTCGAGGCTATAGACCTGGGTAAACCCCTGAGCGGCCAGCCAACTCGCCGCCTGCTGGCTGGAATGGCCGTGATAGCACACCACCACCAGCGGAGTATCCTTGGCGGTTTCCGCGACAAGCGGGCCCACGCTGTCATTGTCCAGGTGGCGGCTACCGGGGATATGCCCTTGGGCAAAGCTGCCCGGATCGCGAATATCGACAAGGCAAAGCTCACTGCCCTGATCCAGCCATTGTTGAAGGCGTTCGATATCGAGGTGCTCGAAGGTCGCCGGTGTCATGCAAAACTCCAGAAGGCAAAAGCAAGAGGCCCATGGGCAACGCCGCACATGAGCGTGGCGGATGCCGCACAACGGGCTTGGTATCGGTTATCGCGTGATCTGCTGGCGGCTCGGAACGCTGATTCGCTCTCCGCTTGCCATATCCAGCGCGGTCAGGCTGCCGCCCCAGACGCAGCCGGTATCCAGGGCCTCTGCCCTCACCCTGCGATCTGGCGCAGTGCCATTGAGCGCCGCCCAATGGCCGAACAGCAGCCACGGATCGTCGTCACGGGGATACTGAAACCAGGGGGAAAATCCCTCAGGGGCACTATCCAGGCCTTCCTTGGCGTCAAAATCGAGACGCCCCTCGGCGTCGATGAAACGCATCCTGGTGAGGGTGTTCACGATGGCCCGGTAGCGATCTACGCCCTCCTGATGGGGCTTGAAGCGTCGCGGCCGGTTGCCATACATCCGCGACAGGAAGTCGCCGGACTGCTCTCCCGTCAGCACCCAGGACACCTCTCCGGCGAGCCCCTCGGCCTGCTCCACCGACCACTGGGGCGGTAGCCCGGCATGGGTCATCACGGCCTCTCCGTCACGCAGCAGCAGCGGCCTGGCCTGGAGCCAGTCGAGCAGCGTATCGCGATCGGGCACTGCCAGAATGTCGTCAAGGGTGTCCTTGCGCTTGAGCGAAGCCCCACCTCGTGCCACCGCCAGCAGATGCAGGTCATGGTTGCCCAGCACCACCTTGGCAGCAGAACCGAGGGCCATGACGTCCCGCAGGCAATCCAGGGATCCGGGCCCGCGATTGACCAGGTCCCCCGCAAGCCACAGTTCATCACGACGCGGATCGAAGCTGAGCGCCTCCAGCAGCTCGACAAACTCCTGATGGCAGCCCTGCAGGTCTCCAATGGCGTATCGGCTCATGCGTCTCCCGCTGTCGTCAGACATTCAATGAATCTGGTTGGGCGTGGCCAGGCGGAACACCGAGATCGGCACCTCGAACGGTCGCTGGCTGGCCGTATCGACGCAGGTGTAGGCGCCTTCCATAAAGCCTACCGGCCCATCGAGTATCGCCCTGCTGGTGTACTGAAATGTCTGGCCAGGACCAATCATCGGCTGCTTGCCGACCACGCCCTTGCCACGCACTTCCTGCACCTGCCCGCTCGTCTGGGTGATCTTCCAGAACCGGGCCATGAGCTGGATATTACCGCTTGAGTGATTGTGAACCGTGACCGTATAGCTGAACACAAAGCGATCTTCCAGCGGCGCAGACTCGTCCTCACGAAAGGCCGGTGTCACGTCAACGCGCACGTCGGGGTGCTCGTTCATGCGGGTGTCTCCTCCCCAGTGTCCTGATCCCCCTGTGTGTCATGATCCGCTGAAGCATTACCTTGCTGCTGGTACACCGCATTGGCGATCGCGACAAACTCTGCCACCTCCAGGGTCTGCGGACGGCGACCAGGATCAATCCCAAGTTCGGCCAGGGCATCGCCATCAATGCGCCCCTTGAGGTTGTTGCGCAGGGTCTTGCGGCGCTGGCCAAAGGCCTCTCGCACGATATCGAACAGCAGCGTCTCATCCTGGGCCGGCGCGACCTTCTGCTGACGCGGGGTCATGCGCACAATGGCAGAGTCTACCTTGGGCCGCGGGACAAACGCCTCAGGGGGAACCACAAACAGTGACTCGACCTCGCAGAAATACTGCGCCAGCACCGACAGTCGGCCACGATCTCCGCCACCGGCGGGAGCGGCCAGACGATCCACCACTTCCTTCTGCAGCATGAAGTGCATGTCCTGGACCGCAGAGCCAGCGCGCAGCAGGTGTGAAATCAGCGGAGTCGATATGTTGTAGGGCAGGTTACCGACAACACGCAGCGGCTGTCCGTCGCCACGCAGCGCCTGGAAATCCATCTTGAGGGCATCGCCCTCATGGATCACGAACGCCGGGTGATTGAAGAACTGCACACGCAGGCCCGGGATCAGGTCGCGGTCCAGCTCGATAACCTCCAGGTGCCCTTCGGTCGCCTCCAGCAATGGCTCGGTCAGCGCTCCCTGACCGGGGCCGATCTCGACCACGCGCTCACCAGGGCGCGCGCCGATGGAGCGAACGATGCGGGAAATGACGCCATGGTCACGCAAGAAGTTTTGACCGAAGCGCTTGCGAGCCCGGTGCGCCGTAGGGCGGGATGACATGCTTGAATCCTTTATGAAACCAAGGGGAGCGCCAAATCAATATAGCGAGCGATGATAGGGCGCTGATGGCCAGAGCGCAAAGGCTGGCCAAGGTCGGGCTGGGGAAAACGGCCAGTTCAGCCCGCCTGGGCCAGGGCCCCCATCTGTTCGGCCAGGCTAATCGCCACTGCCAGGCTCTGCGGGCTGGCCTGCCCGGTCCCTGCCAGGTCAAGAGCCGTGCCGTGATCGACCGAGGTGCGCGCCAGCGGCAACCCTAGCGTGATGTTGGCGGCCTGACCGAACCCTGAATACTTCAGGACAGGTAGACCCTGGTCGTGGTACATCGCGAGCACGGCATCGACGCCGGCAAGGTGTCGAGGCGTAAACAGCGTATCCGCGGGCAGCGGACCATCGAGGCAGAACCCTTCGGCCCGCAGCCGCTCCAGCGTCGGGGTGATTACCTCTATTTCCTCACGCCCAAGGTGGCCACCCTCTCCCGCGTGGGGGTTCAAGCCACATACGGCGATGCGCGGAGCCTTCACCGCGAAGTAACGGGTCAAGTCCTGCGCCAGGATCCGCAAGACCCGCTCGAGGCTTGCCTGGGACAGGGCGTCGGCCACTTCTCGCAGCGGCAAGTGAGTCGTGGCCAAGGCTACCCTAAGGGGCGTCGGGAGCGTGTCACTGGCTGCTTCCACACGTCCATGCAAGGCGTGGTCGGTCGCCAGCATCATGACCACCTCCTCTACCCCGCATGCATCGCGCAGGTATTCGGTGTGGCCGGTAAAACCGTCATGACCGCCGTCGCAGATCACGCCCTTGTGCAGGGGCGCGGTGACCATTGCGGCAGCGTTGCCCGCCAGACACTGCGTCACCGCAAGGTCCAGGGTCGCCAGCACATAGTCAGCGTTGGCGGGATCGAGCACCCCGGGAATGCAGCGGGCTTTCATGTCCACCGGCCACACCGCCAGGCGCCCGACCCTGGGGCCCGGATGCGGCTGACCCGGCGCCGTGACGGCCACCTCGATGTCCAGCGCCAGCGCCTCGGCCCGCTCCCTCAACAGCACTGGGTCGCCAATGGCGACCCAGTCAGTGGCATCTGCCGCCGCCAGCATCAACGCGAGCTCGGGACCAATGCCCGCAGGCTCTCCGGTGGTGACTACGATAGGCGCTTTCACTTGCCGCTCACCTGTTGCGCTTTCACATCCACCTCATTGGCCTCTTCACGACGGTGACATTCGCTTGCTGACGCGCCTTCACCCCTAGTTCAGGCGCTTCTCGACGAAGGCTTCGCCACGAATTTCCTGCATCCACTTCTCCAGCTCATCACCCACCTTACGCTGGAAAATCGCCTGACGTGCCTGGTCGCGGGTAGCACCCACGCCTTCCTGCTGCAGGAAGCGCTCGACTTCAGCCTCGGAAATATTGACGCGGCTGGATACCTGAGCCTGCTGGACCTTCATGATCAGCATCTCGCGACGGATCTGGTCACGCACCTGGGCAAGGCTGGTGCCCTGTGACTCTAGTCGATCCGCAAACTGCTCCAGTGTGGCGCCATTCTGGTTGGCCACGGAGCGTACCTGGCGATTGAGCTCGGTCTCGTCGACACTCAGGTTCATGCGCTCGGCCAGCTGCACCTCGATTTCCTCGACAATCATGCGATCGAGAATCTGCTCACGCAGCGCCTGCTCCGGGGGCAGCGCCATGTCGCTGGTGCGCAGGCGTGCCATGGCCTGGTCGACACGTTCGTCCAGGTCCGATGCCATGATGGCGTCTTCATTGACCACAGCAACAATGCGATCCAGCGACTGACGGTAACCGTCCTGGGCATTGGCAGCCACGGTGGTCAGCGCCAGACAGGCGGCCAGCGCCACGGCGGCAAGGGGTCGGCTACGCATAATCTTGCTTCCTCGTTCACTCAGAAATTCGATGCGGCAGGCGTGTTAGAACCCGCCTGCCGCAGGATAGTTCGCAGGAGATACTCAGTTCAGGCCAGGACGATAGCCGGGCACCGCTGACTGGAAGTAGGTGTCGGCCTCGCCACCGAAGCCACCCAAGCCCTTGAGCACGAAGCGCAGGAACAGACCGCGATCCGTGGTGTCATCCTCGATATTGTTGGCCGTGTCCTCGTCCTCGATCCACTCGCGCCAGACGACCTGCACACCATAGCAGCAGTCGTTCCACTGCACACCCGCCATCTGGTCGAGGGCGCGATCATTGGTGTTGTCGTAGAGGACTCGCCCAATGATGTCGAAACGATCCGTGGCCTTGTAGGCAAACGACAGGTCGTATTCTTCCCTGTTGTAGTTACGGATGTCGTCGGCATCGTCCGCGTTGTCGAAGCCTTCCAGCTGCCAGCGGTAGCCAAGGTTGAGCACGTGGCCTGCATCGGCGCGATAGTGCACCCCGAGACCGGTGCTCTCGGTACGGCTCTTTTCATCGTCGTACAGCCACTGCCAGCGGGTGCTCCAGTTGTCGTTGATCGACCAGTTGATCCGTGTCACCCAGGGGGAACGGTCCCGCGTGGCATCGTAATAGTCGAACGACTCTTCGTCTCTGGGCAAGGTATCCGGGTCGCCAGCCATATCGATGTTGCGGTCCTCGAAGTAGGCTGCCTGACCCACACCGATGGAGAGGCGCTCACGGCCGCTCTGATCTTCCAGGAAGCGACTTTCCACGCCGTAGGACAGTCGGTTCAGGTCACCGAGCCGGTCACCCCCAGAGAAGCGGTAAGGCGACCACAGCTGCCCCCATGAAAACGACAACTCTTCAGTGTCGAAGTCGGGGAAGTCGCTCTGGTCCCTTTCCGGCACGTAAGCGTAGTTCAGGCGTGGCTCCAGGGTCTGGCGCCAGTCATCACCACCGAAGGCGAAATCACGTTCGAAGATCAGGCCAGCGTCGATGGTGGTGACCGGCGCCGTCAGCGACGGACTCTCGGTGTTATCGGTGATGCGGTCATCGTAATCGAGGTCATAGCTGGTGTGCTGCAAGGCCACGCGCGGCTCGAAGAAGCCCCAGCTCGGGTCAAAGCGATAGCCCACCGCAGGCGTCAGGTCGAGGCGTGCCCCCTTGACGTCCTCGCGCAGGGGAATGCGCCGAACCGTGTCCTCGTAGTCGTAGAAGCCGTTCTCATCGCCTTCGATATCACGCCAGAAGTAGGTCGCGTTGGAATTCCACTCCTGATAGAAGCCAAGGTCCTGGGACCAGCGACCGTTGGCCGTGAGGCTAGGCAGACGGTAGAACGGCTTGTCACCTTCGTCGACCGGATCATCAAGCAACTGATAGCCCTGGGCCTTGGCCTGGAGCGACCAGGTGTCACCCAGATAGTCGATCTGGGCCAGGCGAGGCATGTTGCTGGTATCGGCTTCGCCGAAGGTGCGCCCAAAGTCATCGAAATAGCGGCCATCACTGGCGGCCCCATAGCGCAAGCGATACGGAATCCGCGAACTGAACCGACCGTAATGGCTGTAGTCGAAGTACCAGCGCTCGTCCCCGTTCTCGAGCTCGGTGGTCGAATCGTCATCCCCGGCGGACTTGTCGTCGCCGATGTAGGCGCCCTCGACGGTACCCTGGTCCGAGGGAAACAGGTAACGGAACTCACCGCCCAGCAGCAAGCCGCTGTCCTGAATCCAGCGAGGGGTGATGGTGGCGTCATAGTTGGGCGCCAAGTTCAGATAGTAGGGCTGGGCGTAGTCCACGCCGCCGTCGGACACCCCGATGGTGGGCCAGAGAAAACCGCTCTGTCGGCGTTCATCGATCGGGAAGCGTACCCATGGCCAGTAGAACACCGGCACATCGCCGACTTCCAGGCGGGCATGCTTGGCCGTACCAAAGCCCTGATTGCGGTCCAGCAGAATGTCGTTACCGACCAGCCGCCAGGTGCTGTCACCGGGTTCACAGGTGGTAAAGCTGGCTTCTCGCAAGCGGAACACGTTGTCGCTGACGCGTTCCAGCTGAATGGCATCGCCGCGCAGGCGCGCCTCGTGGGCCACGTAATGGGCTGAGTCGATGGTCGCCTGATCGCTGTTCAGCGACACCTGGGCGCTGTCTCCACGTACCAGCAGGCCCTTGTCACGCAGGGTCAGGGGACCACTGGCATTGGCCAGGTCGCGCTCCGGTGGCACCTGGACGCGGGAGGCCTCCAGCTGGGTGTCGCCCTTGCGCAGGATAACCTCGCCATCCAGCACGGTATCGCCATCCGTGCCGTAATTGGCGGTGTTGGATTCGCTGTTGACCTGACCATCAATGGCCGGCGCAGGCAGTCGGTAGTCTGGCTCGACATAGTAGCCTCGACACACGGTCCCCGCGGGACGATCATCGCCCCAGGGCTGCCAATCCAGTTGGCCTGCCGGCAGGGAATCAGGGGGAGCCGCCCACAGGGGCGACGACACCAGACTAGTGGTGGCGAGGCCCGCCAGGGCCGTCCATGCGTATCGCTTGGCCATGTTGCACGCTGTCCTCGACGGGGTGAATCGGTATTATACAGGCCGCGGCCGGCCTGTAACGCCGATCTGCTCCAGCAGGAGTTGCGCCACAGCCGCCCATGATCCATGCACAGCATGCGGTGAGGCCAACGGAGCGTCAACCGACTTTGCCAACCGTCGCCCTTCCGCTATCAGGAGTTCTCTCAGCAATGTCCCAGGCCGAATGCCCCAGCCGACTCGAGCAACTGCGCCATTGGGCACACTCCCAGCACCCGCACGACCCTGGCGCAGGCCAACTGGTCCTGGCGGCAGGTGACGCCAGCTTTCGCCGCTACTATCGTCTGACCTTGAACGATGGCCAGACGCGCATACTGATGGACGCGCCCCCACCTCAGGAAGACGTCGCCCCCTTTGTCGATATCGCCCGTCGCTGGCGCTCCGCGGGACTGCCTGCCCCAGCCATCCATGCTGTCGACCCCCAGCAAGGATTCGTCGAGCTGGAAGATCTCGGCGACGAGCCGCTGCAGCTCGCTCTCGAACACGCCGATTCAGCCGCCACGCGCAGCCACTTCGACGCTGCCATCACCCTGCTCGAGCGACTGCAACAGCTGGCGCCTGACGGGCTGCCGCCTTATGACGAGGCGACCCTGGCACGAGAACTGGACCTGTTTCCCGAATGGTGTACCGGACGATGGCTTGAGCAGGACACCGACATCCCTGGCTGGCAGGCGCTGCGCCAGGCCCTGATCCGCGAAGCGCTGGTGCAACCTGTGGTCACGGTGCACCGAGACTTCGATGCCATGAATCTGATGCGCCACGCGGATGCGCTGTGGCTGATCGACTTTCAGGATGCGCTCGCGGGCCCCATCACCTATGACCTGATCTCACTGCTGCATGGCCGCTATCGACGCTTCGATGCAGCACAACGCCGACAGTGGTGCGACGGCTTTTGCGACAGGGCCATCGCCGATGGCCGCCTCACTGACAAGGTCGACCACGACACCTTCTGGCGCTGGACCAATGCCATGGCCGCCCAACGCTCGCTCAAGGTGCTGGGCATTTTCTGTCGGCTTACCCTGAGGGACGGGCGTGACGGCTATCTCCAGCGTCTGCCGCACTTCCTTGATCACCTTCAGGACAGCTTGGTGGAACTCGAAGGCCTGGAAGGCCAGGCCGACTTCCTGGCATGGACCCATCAAAGGCTGCGCTCGCAGCTGTCAGACCGGCTGCAAGGAAGCGCATCATGAAAGCCATGATCCTGGCCGCGGGCTTGGGCAAGCGCATGCGCCCGCTGACCGACCACTGCCCCAAACCGCTGCTTCCCGTGGCGGGCGAACCATTGATCGGCCATCACCTCAAGCGGCTTGCCGCCGTGGGCATTCGCGATGTGGTGATCAATGTCAGCTACCGGGCTGACCAGATCGTGGAGGCGCTCGGCGATGGTACCGATTACGGCGTATCGATTGCCTTCAGCCATGAGTCACAGCCATTGGAAACCGCCGGAGGCATTGCCAAGGCGCGACCGCTGCTGGGTGAGGCGCCCTTTCTGCTGATCAGTGCGGATGCCTTCTGCGATATCGACCCCGCCACCCTGTCCTTGGCAGAGGGTGATCTCGCGCATCTGGTGATGGTCAATAATCCGCCGCATCACCCACAGGGGGATTTTCACCTGACAGCCGCCGGCAGAGTGCAGGCAACGGGAGCGCCACGCCTGACCTATTCGGGCATCGCGCTCATCGATCCGCGACTGGTGAACGAGCTACCCGAGCCCTGTTATCCTGTGGCACCACTGCTTCGTCAGGCCATGGCAAGTGACCGGGTAGCCGGCACCCATCACCATGGCGAATGGGTCGATGTGGGCACACCGGAACGCCTCGAGGCGCTCAACCAGCGCTTGAGCTCCGGCCACCGCTCCAGCCGACCCTAAGGTTGTCAATCAGAGGGTTGTCACTCATAGGGTTGTCAACCACAGGGTCGGCCGCAACCGACGACACATGATGTTCCCTGCGCACCTTGGCGGTGCGCACCGACAGCAAAACAGAAGGAAGTCCCATGAAAGCCAGCGTCAAATGGACCAGCGGTCGCCAGTTCGTGGCCGAATCCGGTAGCGGCCACAGCGTGGTCATCGACGGACCGCCCGATCACGGTGGTCGCAACACCGGCCCGCGCCCGATGGAGATGCTGTTGATGGGCATGGGAGCCTGCACCTCATTCGACGTGCTGGAAATCCTCGAGAAATCTCGCGCACCGGTGGAAGACTGCGTGGCCGAGATCGACGCAGAACGTGCCGACAGCGTGCCCTCGGTGTTCACCAAGATTCACGTCCATTTCACCGTGACAGGCAACGGACTGAAAGAAAAGCAGGTGCAGCGCGCCGTCGAACTGTCCGCCGACAAGTACTGCAGCGCATCCATCATGCTGGCCAAGGGAGGCGTCGAGGTCACCCACTCGTACAGCATTGTGGAGTCGTGATCCGGCCTACTTTCTCTATCGCGAAAGCGCCCAACGGGCCTTGGTGAGAAGCTATAGAGAAGGGTACTAGAGCACCAAAGCATCAGAGTGCACGCCGAACACGACAATGCCCCGCCTCAAGCGGGGCATTCCGACCACGGCATACAGCCTGATAGCACCCCACGACACGCTGCGGAAAACAATGCCCCAGCGAGTGCTGGTGGGAGTTAGAAGCGATAGACGCTCTTGGTCATGACCTTGGACATCAAGGTCATACCGGCCTTTACCGGCCCAGGAAAGCGCGCACCGCCTGCCTCAAGCGCCTGCTGGGCATGATGCGCTTCATCGATTGCCATCTGCCGCAGAACAGCGCGGGAGCGACGATCACCCTCCGGCAACGTTTCCAGATGCTCGTCCAGATGCTTGCCCACCTGCTCCTCGGTCGCGGCCACGAAACCGAGACTGACACGATCACCAATGGCACCCGCCAATGCTCCCATGCCGAAAGATGCCGCGTAGAACAGCGGGTTGAGCCGACTGGTATCGGCATTCAGCTCGCGCAGGCGATCCTCGCACCAGGCAAGATGGTCGATTTCTTCCTGGGCCGCCTCTTCCATCTGGCCACGCACCTCCGGCAGCTTGGCCGTGAGACCCTGGCCCTGATAGAGAGCCTGAGCACACACTTCACCGGTGTGATTGATCCGCATCAGACCGGCCGCATGGTGGCGATCTTCGTGGCTCATCTCGCCGTCATCAACGCTGCTGTCTGCAGGCGTCGGACGTGAGGCTCGGGCCGCACCCGGCACCAGCGTGCGCAGCACATTATCGAACTGATGAATGGCGCGATCAGCGGGGGAAAGAGAGCGTGGCATACCTGCATCCTTGGGCGGCGGTAGGAAAGTCGAGTCGCTGAGGCACTATTCTACGCCAGCCCGAGCTCTACGCCAGCCCGAGCTCTACGCCAGCCTGAGCTCGACTTAAACCACTGCGCTATCCGCCCAGACATTGGCGGCGCCCCGCGCACGAAGGCGAGCGGCGCAACGAGCGGCGCCGTCCGGGTCATACCCACCGGACGGCGCCATGGAATGCACGGATGCGTCGATCGCTTGAGATGCCGGAAGAGTCTCCGTCAAGCGCCAGCTAGCCAGCCGGCCAAGTGAAGCGTCGACCGCCCATCACGTGCATATGAATATGATAGACCGTCTGTCCGCCGTCTTCATTGCAATTCATGACCACTCTGAAGCCGTCTTCGGCGAAGCCCTGCTCCTTGGCCAGGCGCGAGGCGATGAACGGCAATCTTCCCACTAGCGCAAGGTCATCCTCGCTGATGTCGTTCAAGGTGGCGATATGCTTTTTGGGAATGACCAGCATATGGGTCGGCGCCTTCGGATCGATATCGTTAAAGGCTAGAACCTGGTCATCCTCGTAGACGATATCAGCGGGAATCTCGCGATTGATGATCTTGCAGAACAGGCAATCCATGGCGGGCTCCGTGGGTGCTCATGACAACAGAGATAGAGTGCCGAGGTTACCGGGCATTATCCTCGCTGTCAGTCTTCCTGTGATCGACGGCTGACCCACGCCGTATGGGGATCGTTCCCAGCCCGCTTGCTGTGCAACGTTGAGCTTTGCGCCCAGGGCTCGCACGCGCCTCGCCCATCGTGGTTGCTGCTGTGATACAACCTACACATTCGATACTTCTTTGGAGTACCGCCGCACATGCATCATGCCGCCTTGCTGCTGATACTGCTGGTCCTCGTGACATTCGCGCTGCTGTCACGGCGCATTTCCGCGTCGCTGATCAGCCTGCCCATGGTGTTCATGACCACCGGCATGGTGCTCGGAATGATGACGCCCGACCTGGTCCCGGTGCACATCCAGCAGGAGCTGACCCAGGTTATCGCCGAGATCACGCTGATCATTGTGCTGTTTGCCGACGCATCGGTGGTCAAGCTGAAGTCGCTGCGCAAGGATCTGTCGATTCCCCTGCGCATGCTGTTGATCGGCATGCCTCTGACCGTGCTGCTGGGTACCCTGATGGCAAAGTGGGTATCCCCCGAGGCCGCCTGGGCCACCGCCATGCTGGTCGCTGCCATCCTTACTCCTACTGACGCCGCGCTGGGCCAGGCGGTCGTGTCGAGCCCCAGCGTGCCTGAGCGCATTCGGCAATCGATCAATGTCGAAAGCGGACTCAACGATGGCCTGGCGGTGCCGGTCATTCTGGCATCTGCCCTGATGGCAGCAGCGGCCACCGGTACAGACGTCGCCCATGCGCCAGACAACCTGCTGACCTTTGCCCTGCTGCAGCTGACGCTGGGCCCCCTGGTCGGCGTCCTCTTCGGCTGGGGGTTCGCGCGCATGCTCGACGCGGCCATTGATCGGGGAACCGTCACCGTGGTCTACCAGGGCATTCTGTTTCTGGCGGTGGCGTTCCTGACCTACCTGACCGCTGAATCCGTGGGAGGCAACGGGTTTATCGCCGTGTTCCTGGGTGGACTGACCTTCGGCAACCTGCTGCGCCACGAGACCACCTTCATCGAAGAGTTCATGGAAAGTGAGGGGCAACTGCTGACCATCGCCACCTTCCTGATCTTTGGTGCGGTGATGGTACCGCTGGCGTTCTCTCACGCCTCGTGGAAGACCGTGACACTGGCCCTGATGTACCTGACGGTCATCCGCATGCTGCCCATCTGGGTGTCGTTGACGGGTCTGGGGCTGTCGACCTATGAGAAGACCTTCCTCGGCTGGTTTGGCCCCAGGGGACTCGCCAGCATTCTGTTCGCCTTGCACGTCTACACCGAGTACCCGATTCCCGGCAGCAACGAAATCCTGGCCTGCGTGGTGTTGACGGTGATGATCTCGGTGGTGCTGCATGGCGTCAGCGCACAACCCATGGCGAAACGCTTTGCCAGGGGACGTGCTGCGAGCTCTCCAACGTCGGAGAAACCACATTGAGAGTGGCGGTGAGAGTGGCGGTGAGAGCGGCGGTGAGAGCGGCGGCCGTCAACGCATCCCCTCTCCCCCTCCAGAGGGTGCCCTGACACATCTCGCCTGCTGGCGACGGAGGTCATGACAGCCGGTCTGACTCACTGCTGTCCGGCGACGCGCTCAAGGGTGCTATCGAGCAGGTCGAACACCTCGGGGCTGGTACACTGGGCGACGTTGAAGCGAAGATAGCGACTGGCCTTGCCATCAGCACTGAAGACCTCTCCAGGCGCCAGCACCAGGCCCACGTTCAGGGCTTCCCGCGCGACCTCCTTGGCCAGCAGCCCGTTGGGCAGGCTCGCCCAGACAAACATCCCACCCGCTGGCTCGATCCACGGCTCAAGGCCTGACGACCTGAGCCGCAGGTTGACTCGCCCCATGGCGTCGCCCAGGCGCGCCCTGAGCAGGTTGAGGTGGCGTCGGTACGCCCCTTCTCTGACCAACTGCAGCACCAACTCCGCAGACAGAGCGCTGGCACCAAAGGAGGTGGCAAGCTTGAGGTCCACGAGTTCTTCGATCCACTCGCCGCGTGCCGCGATGTAACCGCAGCGCACCGAGGCCGACAGGGTCTTGGAAAAACTGCCCACCTGAAGCACCCGGTCCAGTCCATCCAGCGCCGCCAGCCGAGGCGCCTGCTGAATGTCGAAGTCGGCAAAGATATCGTCTTCGATGATCAACAGATCATGCTGTTCGGCCAGGCGCAGGACGCGATGGGCCACCGCCAGCGTAAGGCCGGCGCCGGTGGGGTTATGCAGCCCGGAGTTGGTGATGTAAAGACGTGGTCGGTGCCGCTCGAGGGCGTGGCCAAGGTGGACCAGATCTGGCCCCGACGGGGTGAAGGGAACTCCGATCACGGTGACGCGATGGGCCCGCAGCATGGCATGAAAGTTGAAGTAGCAGGGATCATCCACCACCACGCAGTCACCCGGCTCCAGCAAGAAACGACAGAGCAGGTCAATCGCTTGAGTGCCCGACTCCGCCAGCATGATCTGCTGTGGTGACGCCTCCACCCCGCGTTCCGCCAGGCGGCGCGACAGCACCTGCCGCAATGCCCCCAGGCCTTGGGGCGGAGCATAGTCGGTCAGCGTCGGCAGGGCGCAGGAGCGGCGAGCCAACTGCCTCAAGCCTCGCCGTATATCGTCATGCGGCATCCATTCTGCCGGCAACCAGCCACAGCCTGGCCGCCAGCGGGCCTGATCGCTTTCGAGCGCTTGCCGGGTCAGCCACAGCGGATCGACTTCACGGGCACGGGGAGGACCGAGCTCGGCCAGGGAGAGAGGTGGAAGACGATCCCCCACGAAGAATCCCGCCCCGGGACGAGAGTGAATGGCGCCCTCGCTGACCAGACGGTCGTAGGCGTCGACCACGGTAGAACGCGAAATCGACAGCGACTCAGCCAACGCCCTGATCGATGGCAGTCGAGCCCCTGGAGCCAGCTGACGCTGCGCCATCCGCCGATGCACCAGGGCCACCACTTGCTCTACCAGAGGAACGGCCGACCGGCGGTCAATATCAGACAGGTGCATCCTTCCCCCTCGACATAGCAAGATGCGTAGTGCAGACCAACGCCATCGGATCGATCCTCAGGGTGATCATTTCAGTCGACACGGCGGCGCACTGTATTGGTCACCGCACCATAACAGTTTTCCCAAACTGTACTGAACTGTATCTCGATACCGCCGACACTCCAGCCCAACCTAAGCAGATCATTTCGGCACGGAGCCTCGCGCATGTCTTCCCCCCACCTTGGATGGGCCTACGGCTTTCTTGGAATGGCCATCTTCAGCGGCTCGCTGCCGGCAACGCGCATCGCCGTCGGAGCCTTCGATCCCCTGTTCCTGACCTTCGCCAGGGCTAGTATCGCCGGTGCGGTAGCGCTGATGCTGCTGCTCTGCATCGGCGGACGTCGCCCAGCACTCGGCGAGCTGGCCTCGCTCGCGCTGATCTCGGGCTGCGTGGTGGTCGGGTTTCCGCTGTTGACCGCGCTGGCTCTCGAACAGGTCAACGCCGCCCACTCTCTGGTCTTCATCGGCCTGCTGCCGATGGCCACTGCCCTGTTCGGTGTGCTGCGCGCAGGCGATAGGCCACGCCCGGTGTTCTGGCTGTTTTCCCTCTGCGGCGGCGGCGTCATTGCCCTGTTTGCCCTGAGCCAGCATGGCTATGGCAACAGGTCGGGAGATCTGCTCATGGTAGGCGCTGTACTGGTCTGCGGGCTTGGCTATGCAGAAGGCGCACGTCTATCGAGACGCCTGTCTGGCTGGCGCGTCATTTGCTGGGCGCTGGTTCTCGCACTTCCCGTCATGCTGGCGCTGACAGGACTGTCTCGCCCGTCATCCTTTGCGAATATCGACATCGCTGCCTGGGGGGCCATGGGCTATGTGTCGCTGTTCAGCATGCTGATTGGCTTTGTCTTCTGGTACCAGGGGCTGGCTCAGGGTGGCGTCGCCGCCGTCGGACAGTTGCAGCTGCTGCAACCCTTTCTGGGACTGGGGCTAGCCGCCTGGTGGCTGCACGAAAGCATCAGCCTGATGATGCTGGTCACCTGTGCCATCGTGGTGCTGTGTGTCGCGGGGGCCAAGCGCTACGCGGCCCCCCTGGCGGCACGATGAACGCCGTGGTGAGGTGATTCAGCGAAAGCGACGCTGCGCCAGCAAATGGCGTACCAGTGGCCCCAGGATCAACTCCATCGCCAGAGACAAGCGCGAACCAGGCACGACCAGGGTATGGGGGCGACTCATGAAGGCATCTTGAATCATCGCCAACAGATAGGGAAAGTCCACCGTGGCGGGATCACGAAAGCGGATCACCACGAAGGACTCGGCATCGGTAGGAATGTCCTGCACCTCGAAGGGGTTCGAGGTATCCACCGTGGGCACCCGCTGAAAGTTGATATGGGTGCGCGAGAACTGGGGCAGAATATAGCGAACGTAGTCGTCCATGCGCCCAAGAATGGTGTCGATGACCGCTTCCTGGGTGTATCCCCGAGCATGCATGTCCCGATCAATCTTCTGAATCCACTCAAGGTTCATGGTCGGGGCAACGCCTACCAGCAGGTCGACATGCCGAGCGATATCCACCTCACTGGTCACCAGACCACCATGCAGGCCTTCATAGAACAGCAGGTCGGTGCCCGTCGGTAGCGGCTGCCACTCGGTAAAGGTACCGACCTGATAGCCAGCCTCGATCATCTTCTTGTCTTCGGCATGGATGTAATGGCGGAATGTACCCGAGCCACTATCCCCGTACTCCTGAAACAGCGTTTCCAGACGATCGAGCAAGTTGGCTTCGACGGCAAAGTGGGACAGCTCATCCTTGCGCTCGGGCTCCTCGCGGAAGATTCGCGCCAGCTCCTGCCGGGTATAGCGATGAAAGGCATCACCGTCGACGAAGGCCGCATGCACGTCTTCGCGCGCAAACATGCGTTCAAAGGTCCTCTTGACGGTCGTGGTACCCGCCCCGGATGAACCGGTGACCGCGATGACCGGATACTCCCTCGACATCAGCGCACCCTCTCCAGCGCAGCATGCACAGCATCGGGCACCGCCACCGGACGAGCCGCCTGGGGATCCACCACCATCAAGTTGATGCGGGCGGTAGCCACAAGGCGCTCGTCACGCTCTCGGCGAATCCGGTGGTAGACCGTGATGGCCTTGCGTCCCGGCACCGGAATCGCCGTGTCGATAACCAGGGCATCCGGCCAATGGGCTTCCGCCTGATACTGGATGGCCAAGTCCGCCGCCACGCTGGGGTAGCCCCCCAGGTCGCCCTCGTGCAGACCAAGTTCGGCCAGGGCGGCTGCCCTGGCCTCGTGCATCAGCGAAATCACCGCATCATGGCCAAGATGTTGGCCGTAGTTCATGTCGGTGATGCGCACCGTCAGCGGGTGGCGATGCACGATCGACTGCTCGGGGAAGTCGAGTTTCACACGTTCCATGCTCGCTCCTTGGAAATTGTTATTGGCCTGGCCACGGGGCGAGTCGGGCATGTTGCCCCATCAGCCCTGGCGAGCCATGGCGCGGTGGGCAATATCGGTTCGCCAGAACGCCCCATCGAATCCGACGCGATCCACGCCGCGGTAGGCAAGCTCGCGCGCAGCCGCAAGGTCATCGCCCAGCGCCGTCACGCACAGCACCCGCCCGCCAGACGTTACCACCTGACCGTCGCTGTCTGCGGTACCCGCGTGGAAAACCTTGAGCCCCAGCGCCTCGGCCTCATCACAGCCAGTAATCGCATCGCCCTTGCGGTAGCCTGCCGGATAGCCCTCGGCGGCCATGACCACACCAATGGCAGGACGCGGGTCCCACTGACACTCATGACCGTCAAGGCGTCCCGTGGCACCCGCCAGGCACAGCTCGGCCAGGTCACTGTTGAGGCGCATCATGATCGGCTGTGTCTCAGGATCACCGAAACGGCAGTTGTATTCGATGACCTTGGGTTCACCGGCTTCGCTGATCATCAGACCTGCATACAAGAACCCGGTGTAAGGGTGCCCTTCTGCGGCCATGCCTTGCACCGTAGGACGAATGACCTCATCCATGATGCGCGCATAGACCTCATCGGTGACCACCGGCGCGGGGGAGTAAGCCCCCATGCCGCCAGTGTTGGGGCCAGTATCCCCATTGCCAACGCGCTTGTGGTCCTGACTGGTGGCCATGGGCACGATGGCGGCGCCATCCACCATCACGATAAAGCTGGCTTCCTCGCCCTCGAGAAACTCCTCGATCACCACCCGTGCACCAGCGTCGCCAAAGGCGTTGGCTTCCAGCATATCGCGGATGGCGGCCTCGGCTTCTGCCTCGCTCATGGCCACGATGACGCCCTTGCCGGCCGCCAGCCCGTCGGCCTTGATCACGATAGGAGCGCCCTGCTCTCGCAGATAGGTCAGGGCCGGCTCGACCTCGGTAAAGGTACTGTAGGCGGCGGTGGGGATGGCGTGGCGTGCCAGAAAGTCCTTGGTGAAGGACTTCGACCCCTCGAGCTGGGCAGCGCCCTGGGTCGGACCAAAAATCGCCAGCCCTGCCGCGCGGAAGCGATCGACGACGCCCTCCACCAGCGGTGCTTCGGGGCCTACGATGGTGAGATCAATGCCTTCGCCTTGGGCAAAGGCAACCAGGCCATCAAGATCAGCCACGCCGATATCGACGTTGGTCAGGCCTGCCTCGCGGGCGGTACCCGCATTACCTGGCGCGACGAATACCGCAGAAACGCTGGCCGACTGAGCCACTTTCCAGGCCAGCGCGTGTTCGCGGCCACCGCCGCCGATGATCAGGACCTTCATCCGCTCAACCACCTATCATGTACCAAATGAGGCGGCATTATGGCAGAAAAAGGCCCGGCCCGCGCGATAACGTGCGGCACTGCCGCCCCCCGCTGGACGACTCAGGACGATCGTTCGTCGTCATCCGAACGGGTGGTACCTCCTTGACTGATGGTGTTCTGCCAGAAGCGCATATTCTCTTCCGCCAACTCCCGCATCAGCTCCATCGGGGAATGGCGCATGGCCTGCTGCCACTGATCCTGCATCTTCTTCTGCTGTTCCATCATCAGCCGCGTGCCCTGTTCCAGATAGCGCGCCAGCGGCAGCGGCTGGGACATGGCGTACACCCGAATCAGCTGCTGCAGCAGGTCATTGGAGAAGACCTCGGCGTCGCTGTCAGCCTGTTCCTGTTCGATGATGATCGACAACAGAATGGTACGTGTCAGGTCTTCGCCACTCTTGGCGTCCTCGACACGGAAGGGCACTTCTTCGAGAATCAGACTGCGCAGATCCTCGAGGGTCACATAGCGGCTCTGTTCGGTATCATAGAGCCGGCGATTGGCATACTTGCGAATCACACGCACGGCGCTGCTCCTTACATTCTGTGGGAAGCCACCTGACCGCCATCACGGTCATTCGGCTTCGTTCGCATCCATTTTGCACCGCGACACCGCCCTTGCAAGACAAACCGGCATTCGAGGCTCCATGAACCTGATTCTTCTCACCCAGGACGACGTCAATGACTCACGGCTGGCCAGGGTCCGCGACCCCAGACGCCTGGCACACCTGCGTCAGGTTCACCGCGCCCAGCAAGGTGACGTCATGACCCTCGGGATAGAGAATGGCCCGCTTGGTCGTGGAACGCTGCTTTCGTTGGACGAAGATGAAGCTTGCTTCGACGTATCAGGCCTGGACCAGGCACCTCCCGAGGCGCTGCCGGTGCATCTGGTGCTGGCCCTGCCTCGCCCGCGCATGCTGGCAAGAAGCATAGAGCATGCCACTGCGCTGGGGGTGAAGCACATCACGCTGCTGCATAGCCGGCGCGTGGAAAAAAGCTACTGGCAGTCGCCGGAACTCGATCCGGCTAAGATTCACCAGCACCTGGTGCTGGGATTGGAGCAAGCGCGTGATACTCGCATGCCCACGGTGGATACGGCGCGCGGCTTCCGTCCATTTGTCGAGGACCGGCTACCGACTCTGCTGGAGGGGCGGCGAGGCCTGCTGGCTCATCCAGGCATGCCGCAGGCATGCCCTCGAGGCATCGATGATCCGGTGGTGCTGTTGATTGGCCCCGAAGGTGGTTTCATCGACTGGGAGGTGGAGCAAATGCTGGCCGCCGGATGTGAGGGCATTCACCTGGGACAACGCATACTCAGGGTGGAAACCGCCGTGACTGCCCTGCTGGCGCGACTGTTCTAGTGGGCCGGCCCAGGTGTGAGCACACCCTGAGCCACCACCGCTGACGCCGGAATGACGGACCCTGGCAACGCACACAGGCATGGCAGCGGCAGCCGCCATGCCGTGACGTACTGGCCAGCAGACGGCGATCATTCAGCGTCCTGGTCCTCTGCGTCCTGGTCGTCGGTCTCTTCGGCCCTGCGATTGGTGCCGAACTCCCCTTCCCCATCGTGCTCGATCACCGGTGAATTCTCGTCACAGGTCGGCGCGATCAGGAAGGTTTCTCGCACATCGAGAAGGCCGAGCTCACCGATGGTGCGACGTCCCAGCAGCATCGGATAGTTCATTTCCTCGCGATTGCGCAGGCTGAACTGCTCTTCGTGAATGGTATCGCCCATGCACACCTTCATCAGCACGACCAGACGTTCGTCCCGGCCGCCGGCCCCACGTACCGTCATGTCACGATACAAAGGCCGCTCGAGCTCCTTCTTGAAGGTCTCGCCTGTCTCTTCATCTTCCAGCTCGAGCGCAAACCGTACCCAAGGCTCACCGTCCTTGTCGAACCGCTCGATATCTCGCGCATCCAGCGAGGATGTCAGCGCACCGCTGTCCAGCTTGGCCTTGACCTCCACGTCCCAGGGCTCCAGCGTCGCCTTCTCCACCCAACCAAAGACATCGGGTCCGTCATCAGCCAGGGCGGCGTTCATCGGCATCAAGGTCAACGGTAGCGCTGCCAGCGCCACGGCACGTATCCGGCTCGCACACCAGCGTTCAAGCGATTCCTTCATCCTGCAATTCTCCCTGTGATGCGGCGCTGTCAGCCAGCGCCGATGTGCCGGGTGCCCAAACCGTCGCTTGGGCACGTCTGAAGAGGATCAGCGATTCAGCTGTTCGAGCAGGCGCAGGGTGGCAAAGCCATCCGGAACCAGTCCCTGATCACGCTGCCAGGCTCGCAGACCCGCGCGAGTATTGGGACCCATGATGCCGTCAGGGGTTCCCACCCCGTACCCCAGAGCCTGAAGCCGTGCCTGCAGCTGGCGCACTTGGGTGCGACTCAGGGGCTGCTCGTCCCTCGGCCATCCTCCCTGAATGCCAGGCCGGCCTGCGATGCGCTCGCTGAGGGAGGAAACCGCCAGGGCATAGCTGGTGGCATTGTTGTAGCGAAGGATGGCACGGAAATTGGGACCCACCAGGAAGGCCGGGCCGCGGGCACCCGCGGGGGTAATCACCGAGGCCTCGGCAAAGGCCGGCAACTCGCCACCACCGAGCCGGCGCACCCCTTGTTGGCCCCACTCAGCGGCACTCTTGCGGGTGTCGAGCTCAGTCTGGGCGTAGTCGAAGCCAGTAGGCAGCTCGACCTCCACGCCCCAGGGCTGGCCGGGCTGCCATCCGGCACGATTCAGATAGTTGGCGGTAGACGCCATGACGTCTGGAATGCTGGCCCAGATATCCCGGCGACCGTCTCCATCACCGTCCTTGGCATAGGACACAAAGCTCGACGGGATAAACTGCGTATGTCCCATGGCTCCCGCCCAGGACCCTTTCATGCGCTGGGGCGTGATATCCCCGGCCTGGATGATCTTCAGCGCGGCCAGCAGCTCCCCGCGGGCAAAGTCTCGACGGCGACCGTCGTAAGCCAGTGTGGCCAACGCTTCCAGAGTGGAGAAATCACCAAAATTCTGGCCGTAGTTGCTTTCTATGCCCCAGATAGCCGTCAGCACTTCCACCGGCACGCCATAGCTTGACTGGGCACGATCCGCTGCACTGCGGTTGGCTGCCAACTTGTCACGCCCTTGGGTCACCCGCGCGTTTGACACGGCGGTATCAAGATATTGCCAGACCGGACGCACGAACTCGGGCTGCGAGCCGTCGAGCTCAATCACCCTGGGACGGTAACGCACGCCATCCAGGGCCCGCGCCAGTGTGTCTTCGCTGATACCTTCACTACGAGCCTGGCGACGGAAGTCGGCGAGCCACTGGTCGAAGGTACGACCGTCATGATCGTCAGCACTGGCGTCCTTGGCGGCGGGCGTTGCCGCGTCGCTGTCAGAGCTGGCACTCTCTGTCTCCGAGGCAGCAGGGCTGGCAGGTCCACTCTCTGGGGCGGCAGACGTCGTCTGGCAGCCGACCAAGGCGATAAGAAGAAAGGCGGGAAGCAGTCGCGTCGACATGTTGAAGGCAATCCTTGGCAATCAATGTGCAGGCATGATGACCCACTCCCCGCTGCGGCGCTAGATGCAAACGGAGGGAATCGGCGTCGACCACAGGAGGGGGCTGGGGCTGTCCTTCGATACCACCATGTCACCGCACTTCCCGCCCTTTCGTCCTGCCAGCGCATGGCTCTGATCGCTGCGAACTGAGACGCCGATGGTCCTTCTTCTCGTCCTCATGACACCCCCTGTCGCCGTTCAGGCTCGTCCTTCTCGAGCCAGTGTTGGACGTATCGCAACTCGGGGTCGTAACGCCAGACCTGATCATCCATGTCGAAGACCTTGGGCCGAGTGTCACGCCCCACGCCCGCGATGTACTTCCAGTTACCCCAATTACTGGCCACGTCATAATCCATCAGACAGTGCTCGAACCAGGCGGCTCCATGACGCCAATCTCCGCACAGATCGTGCACCAGATAGCTGGCCGCCCACTGACGCGCACGGTTGGATATCCAGCCACAATCGCGCAGTTCCTTCATGGCCGCATCCACCGCCGGCTGCCCCGTCTCTCCCTGCTGCCAGCGTGTGAACGCCTGTCCTGGCGATGGCGCCCGCTTGCCAAACAGTGCGCTCCCCTCCTGCCACGCCGCCCAGTGGAAGTATTCTCGCCATAGCAGCTCGCGATAGAAGTGCTTCGTCGAGGCATTGGCCCCGTGCTCCTGCTCCCAACGCGTCAGCGCGCCCAGCACCTGGGTGGCAGAGATACACCCCGTGGCCAACCAAGCCGACAGGCGTGACGAGAAGTCCGGCCCCACCAACCCGTTACGGGTGTCTTGATAGACACCGATCGCTTGCTGCTTCCAGAAATACTCATCAAGGCGGTCAAGTCCACTCGCTGCGCCGCCCGCATAGCCAAGGCCCAACGGGTCAGGGTGATCATCGAGCGCCGCTGCCGCCGGCGAAAGACGCTGCAGCGACGGCAGCCCGCGAGGCGCCCGATCGGGCCAGGCGGGCTGAGTGGCTGCCGCTGGTAGTGCCTTAGCAGATGGCTTGGCCTCGCCCAGCTTGCGCTTGAACGCGGACCAGCTGCCCGGAACCTCCTCCACTGCAATAGGCAAGGTTGCATGCGCCCAGAGCGTGGCGGTACTGAACGTGTCGAGCCGACAACCAGGATGCAATAGCTGTGACAGGCGCTGCACCTGTTGCTGCTCTTCGCTACCGGGATGCTCACCCACACGCACTGCCGAGGCGCCGATACGCTCGGCCAGGTTTGCCACCAGCGTCACCGGCTCGCCCACGGTGACCAGCAGATCGCTGCCACACTTGAGCAACTCGCCTCTCAGCTCCCGTAGGCTCTGCCACAGGAATCGCAGCCTGCGCGCCCCCATTCTGGGGATGTCCAGCGGCGCCTGAGGCTCAAGGAGGGCAGCGTCGATCACGTACACCACGAGCCGCTCGCTGATCCCTCCCGGCGATGCCAGCAGCGGGTTATCCGCCAACCTGAGCTCCCCGCGCAGCCAGACCAGATCTGTCTCCATGCCAACTCCACTCACCATCCATTACGTCGGCCGATAGCGGCCCCTTCCGCCTTCTGGCGCCAGGTATTCGATGGTCCAGCGCCATGAGGATCTCTAAAATATAGGACTTGTACACTTATCGTACAAGCCTGTAAGAGAAGACCGAGGTCGTTGAATCCGAACAGGGCAGCGGGGCGTCCATCTTTCGGGTAAAGTGGGGCGGCGCTTCAGGGTAAGGTGACCGCCACTCCAGGGGTACTCATAACACCTTGTAGTCGAACGGCTTTTACAGGCGCGTCAGGGCTTACCACGTTCAAGGACAGGCAGGATGACCAACAGATGACTTTGCTATGGATTCCCTTGCTACCGCTTCTCGGTGTGCTGGTACCCGCATTGACCGGATCTCGAGGCCGCTTACTCTGCACCCTGGCCACCGCTTGCCTTCCGGCAGTGGCGCTGGCCCTTACCCTCAGTTATCTGCCCGCCATCGAGGCAGGCAACATTCCCCGTGCAGGCCTCGAGTGGGTGCCGCAGATCGGCCTTGACCTGGCCTTCCGCCTGGACGGTCTGTCGCTGCTGTTCAATCTGTTGATACTGGGTATCGGCCTGCTGATCATCCTGTATGCCCACTACTACCTGGACGCCAGCGAGAACTACGCCAAGTTCTACGCCTACCTGATCCTGTTCATGGCCTCCATGGTCGGCATTGCCATGGCCGACAATCTGCTGGTCCTGTGGATGTTCTGGGAGCTCACCAGCCTGTCGTCGTTTCTGTTGATCGGTTTCTGGTCACACCGCTCCGAGGCCCGCAAGGGTGCGCGCATGGCCATGACGGTCACCGGTGCGGGCGGTCTGGCCCTGCTCGCTGGCCTGCTGCTGCTCGGCGACATCGTCGGCAGCCTGGATATGCAGGTCGTGCTAGACAGCGGCGCCACCATTCTGGCGGACCCGCGCTACCCCATCATGCTGGTGCTCGTGCTGCTGGGCGCCTTCGCCAAGTCGGCGCAGTTCCCCTTCCACTTCTGGCTGCCCCACGCCATGGCAGCGCCAACGCCGGTCTCCGCCTACCTGCACTCGGCCACTATGGTCAAAGCCGGCATTTTCCTGATGGCTCGCCTGCACCCGGCCATTGCCGGCAGTGAGCTGTGGTCGGCCATCGTGACCGTGGTCGGGATCGTCACCATGGTCTACGCGGCATGGTTCGCGCTGATCAAGGCAGACCTCAAGGGCATCCTGGCATTCTCGACTGTCAGCCATCTTGGCCTGATCACGGTACTGTTGGGGATCGGCAGCCCCATGGCGGTGCTCGCTGCGCTATTTCATATTCTCAACCATGCGACCTTCAAGGCCGCGCTTTTCATGTGCTCGGGCATCATCGACCACGAAGCGGGAACGCGGGACCTGGCCAGGCTGGGCAGGCTTTCCAAGGCCATGCCGATCACCTGCATCGTGATGAGTATCACAGGCGCTGCCATGGCAGGCTTCCCGCTGCTCAATGGCTTTATCTCCAAGGAGATGTTCTTCACGGAAACCCTGGACTCCCAGGCCTTTGGCGGTTTGAGCCTGGTGCTGCCGGTACTCGCCACCATCGGCGGTGTGCTGTCGGTGGCCTACTCGATCCGTCTGGTCCATGCGGTGTTCTTCGCCGAGCCTCGTCACGCTCCCCCCAAGGCTCCTCACGAGCCTCCTCACCTGATGCGCGCTCCGTCGGAGTTGCTGGCAACACTGTGCATCCTGGTCGGCCTGTTTCCCGCGGTGATGGCCACCTGGCTGCTGGCACCGGCGGTGGCCGCCGTTTTGCTTGAGCCCCTGGATTTTCACCTGGCCATCTGGCACGGCTTCAACCTACCGCTGGCGATGAGCATCATCGCCACGCTGGCCGGCCTGACAACCTATCTGCTGCACCGCAAGATCCGCCAGTTTGTGCGTGACTTTCCGCCCCGCGATGCCAGCCGCATCTTCGAGGGCGTGGTCCAGACGATCGGCGATCGCGCAGAACGCATCACCGAGTGGTTCGACAATGCGTCGCTGCAGCGCTTCATGACGCTGCTGTTAGGCGCCTCTCTGATCGCCGGCGCCGTGGGTCTGGCGCGCATGGATGCGCTCACGGGAGCCAAGGGCAATCAACCGGTCGACGGTGTCCTGCTGGTCGGTGCCCTGCTGCTGATCTTTACCGGCATCGGCACCGCCATCACCCACCGACACCGCCTGATCTCACTGCTGATGCTGTCGGTGGTCGGTCTGCTGGTATCCCTGACCTTTGCCCGCTTCTCTGCGCCTGACCTGGCCCTGACCCAGCTGTCGGTAGAGGTGGTGACCATGATTCTGCTGATGCTGGCGCTGTTCTTTTTGCCACAAAAGACGCCAAGAGAGTCGACTCCGGCACGAGCCTTGCGCGACCTGCTGCTGTGCATGGGGCTTGGGGGCGTGATTGCGGGTCTCAACTACACCGTTCTGACCCGCGATACGGAGAGTATTTCTCAATTCTTCCTCGACAACAGCGTGCCAGGAGGAGGCGGCCACAACGTGGTCAATGTGATTCTGGTCGACTTCCGTGGCTTCGATACCCTGGGCGAGATCACCGTCCTGGCCATCGCGGGACTGGCCATCTTCAAGCTGCTCAATCGCCTGCGCCTGTTCATGCCGCACAGTGACAGCGAAGGCCGGATCTGGGCACCCGATCGCTATCCGATGATCCTGACAACCATCTCGCAGACGGTGTTGCCGCTGGCGCTGCTGGTGTCGGTCTTCATCTTCCTGCGCGGTCACAATCAGCCCGGCGGCGGTTTCATCGCTGGCCTGATCACTGCCGTCGGGCTGCTGCTGGTGTATATGGCCAGGGGGGTTGCCTGGACCCAGCAGCGACTCGACTTCCCCTATCAGCCCGTCGCCATCCTTGGCGTCGGCGTGGCGGCATTGACGGGCTTCGGCAGCTGGCTGTTCGGCGCGCCCTTCCTGACATCGTCCTTTGGCCACTTCCACATCCCCTTGATCGGTGACATCGAGCTGGCCACCGCCATGCTGTTCGACCTTGGCGTCTATCTCGCGGTAGTGGGCGCCACTCTGATGATCCTGGCCAACCTGGGCAAGGTCACCACGCCTCACCGCCCGGCCAAGGAAGACCATGACCAAGGTTCGGTAGAGCAGGGATTGCACCGAACCGCTGCCCCCTCCGACGGCAAGGAGACCGTGTGATATGGAAATGCTCTATGCCATTACCACCGGCGTGCTCGCCGCCAGTGGCCTGTACCTGATGCTTCGCGGGAGAACCTTCCCGGTGGTGGTCGGCCTTACGTTGCTGTCCTATGCGACCAACCTGTTTCTGTTCTCCATGGGCGGGCTCACGGCGGGAGGCTCCGCCATCATCGACGGCAAGAGCCACTACAGTGATCCGCTGCCCCAGGCGCTGGTACTCACCGCCATCGTCATCGGCTTTGCCATGACGGCCTTCGCGGTCATCCTCGCCATGCGCGCCCGGGGCGACATGGGCAATGACCATGTCGATGGGCGCAAGGCCGAGGACAAGGAGGAGCGACGTTGATGTCCCACCTGATCGTGATGCCCATCGTCCTGCCCCTGGCAGCCGCGGTGGCACTGTTGATGACGCGCTTCGGCAACCCGTCCTATAAGCGTGTTCTGGGCCTGGTGACCACCTTTGCCTTGCTGTTGGTCAGCCTGCTGCTGTTGCGTCAGGCCGCCGCTGGCGACATTCACTACTATGCGCTCGGTGACTGGCAGCCACCCTTTGGCATTGTCATGGTGCTTGATCGCCTGTCTGCGCTGATGATTTTCGTGACGTCCCTCCTGGCCGTTGGCGCCGTGCTGTTTGCCTGCGGCGGCGACGACGAGAAGGGCAGCAACTTTCATGGCCTCTTCCAGCTGCAGCTGATGGGGATCAACGGCGCCTTCCTGACCGGCGACCTGTTCAACCTGTTCGTCTTTTTCGAGGTGCTGCTGCTCGCCTCCTACGCCCTGCTGGTGCATGGCGGAGGCAAGGGTCGCATCCAGTCCGCCGTGCATTATGCGGTCCTCAACCTTGCCGGATCGGCACTGTTTCTATTCGCGGTTGGGCTGCTCTACGGTGCCACGGGCACCCTCAACATGGCCGACATGGCCCAGGCGGTGAGCCAGCTACCCAGCGAACGCCAGGGCATGGTGGTGGCCGGCGCGCTGCTGCTGCTGGTGGTCTTTGGCCTCAAGGCGGCCATTCTGCCGCTGTACTTCTGGCTGCCACGGGCCTATGCCAGCGCTCCGCCTCCGGTCGCCGCCCTATTTGCGGTAATGACCAAGATCGGGGTCTACGCGATATTGCGGGTCTACTGGCTGATCTTCGGCGACCAGGCCGGCCCCCTCGAGGCATTGGAGCAGAGCTGGGTATGGTGGCTTGCCCTTGGCACTCTGGCGATTTCCGGCATCAGCGTGCTGGCGGCGCGTGACCTGCGCCTGTTGGTGGCCTACCTGGTACTGGTGTCGGTGGGTACCCTGCTGGCCGGCGTCGGCATGCGCTCCCCTGCTGCGGTATCGGGACTGTTGTTCTATCTGGTCCATACCACCCTGGTCACCGGTGGTCTGTTCCTGCTGGCCGACATGATCGGCACCCAGCGTGGCAAGGCAGGCACGCGCCTGGTGCGGGGCCGTGTCCCCCACAATGCCACGGCCCTCGGGCTGATGTTCGTCATCGGTGGTATGGCCGTGGCAGGCTTGCCGCCGCTGTCAGGCGCCTTTGGCAAGGTCATGCTGATGAGTGCTGGCGATAGCGACCAACGCCTGTGGTTCTGGCCTTTACTGCTGGGCACCGGGCTGTGTGCCATCGTGGCGCTGTCCCGGGCCGGCTCCACCCTGTTCTGGCGCAGTCAGGCCAGCGATGACGGAGAGCCGTTGTCGGCCTGGCAGTGGGCCGGCACTGGCTGGTTGCTGGCCGCCTCCCCCCTGCTGGTAGTGCTGGCCGGGCCCCTGGCAGGCTATACCGAAGCCACCGCCGAACAGCTGACCAATCCTGAACCCATGCTCCGCGCCGTGCTGATGCAACAGGGAGACGCTCCATGACCACCCGCTCTCGTTCGTTGTTGCCCACCCCGCTACTGAGCCTGCTGTTGCTGGTTGTCTGGCTGCTGCTGGTCAATGATGTCTCTGTGGGCCATCTGCTGCTGGGCAGCGTCCTGGCGGTGCTGATCCCCTGGCTGACCTACCCCTTCTGGGACTTGCAGCCCGGCGTCAAGAAACCCTGGAAACTGCTGCGCTTCTTCTTGAGGGTCATCGGTGACATTGTGGTGGCCAACCTGCAGGTTGCCTGGATCATCATCAATCCCTGGCGCCGCACTCGGCCGCATTTCGTCGAGTATCCGCTGATGCTCGAAGAACGCTTTACCATCACGCTTTTGGCCAGCACGATCACGCTGACACCGGGTACGGTCTCGGCGAACCTGCGCATGGATGGGAAGACGCTGCTGATACACGCGCTGGACGTGCGCGATGAGCAAACCCTCATCGACACCATTCGGGAACGCTATGAGCGGCCGCTGAAGGAGATCTTCGAATGATCGATATCGCGTTGACCATCAGCCTGACGCTGGTCTCCCTGGCGCTGTTGCTGAACCTGTACCGGTTGACGGTGGGACCTGACATGCCCGACCGGATTCTCGCGCTGGACACGATGTATGTGAACTCCATCGCGCTGATCATCCTTATGGGCATCTGGCTCAACACCAAGACCTATTTCGAGGCGGCGCTGTTGATTGCACTGCTGGGCTTCATCAGCACCATCGCAGTCTGCAAGTACTTGCTGCGCGGCGACATCATCGAGTAATTCAGGAGAGTCTTCATGCTATACGTGTTTCTCGAGGGCCTGATCTCGGTACTGCTGATCGCTGGCGGGCTGTTTGCCTTCATCGGCTCGCTGGGCATGGCCCACCTCAGGGACTTCTATATGCGCCTGCATGGTCCGACCAAGGCCACCACCCTGGGCATGGGCTGCATACTCGCAGGCTCGATGGTGTACTTCAGCGTCACTCAGGGCGGCCTGCACCTGCAGGAAATGCTGATTACCCTGTTCCTGTTCATCACAGCACCTGTCAGTGCCCACATGCTGGCCAAGACCGGCCTGCATCAGCGTCTTAACTACCTGGACAAGACCCGGGGCAAGCCCCTCGAGTTTCGGGAAGAGGAAGTCGGTGCAAAGCCGGTCCCCCACCCCGATCCGGAGTAGGCCAGAGCGGTCTGCTAAACGACAATGGGCAGCCAGATGGCTGCCCATTTTGCGATGGCGTCTAGGCTCTCATAACCATCCGGCCAACTCTCGCCTGACGATGCCCGCCAGCGCGTCGATGTGATCGTCGCGATCATTCAGGCAGGGAATATAGACAAACGTCTCTCCGCCGGCCTCGATGAAGGCATCCCGAATTTCCTGCTGGATTTCTTCCAGGGTTTCTACGCAATCGGCACTGAAGGCAGGCGACAGCACTGCAATGCGCTTATGGCCCTGGCGTGCCAGTTCGGCCACCTTGTCGACCGTTGCGGGCCCGACCCACTCCTCTGGACCAAATTTCGACTGGAAGGCGGTAACGACATCCTCTTCCGGCATGCCGAGCCGCTCTCGCAACAGCCGAGTCGTCTTCACGCATTGGCAGTAGTACGGGTCGCCTTCTGTCAAAAAGCGCTTGGGTACCCCGTGATAGGAGGCCACGATCCTGGTGGGCGGCTGGGTCTCCTGCGCCAGGCGCTCCCTCACCGAGGCCGCCAGAGCGTCGATATAGGCCGGCTCATCGAAGTAGGCCGACGCGGTCCTGATGGCCGGCTGCCACTTCCGTTTCATCAACTGGCGAAAGAACTGGTCGCACGCCGTCGCGGTGGTCGGTGAGCCATACTGCGGGTAAAGAGGAAAGAACAGGATACGCCGACAGCCCTTGTCCTCCAGCTCCTTGAGCGCCTTTTCTGTCGAGGGATTGCCGTAGCGCATGCCGAAACTGACCTCGATATTCTCCCCCACAGCGTCACGCAAGCGCACCGCCAGCTTGTCCGCCTGGTTGCGGGTGATCGTCAGCAACGGACTTTCGTCCTTCTCGGTGTTCCAGATGCTGCGATATGCCTCCCCTGAGGCAAACGGCCGACGGCTGAGGATCACCAGCTGCAACAGCGGCTGCCACAGCCAACGAGGGTAATCGACGACCCGCTGATCCGATAGAAACTCGCTTAAGTAGCGGCGCATGGACCAGTAGTCCGTATCATCCGGCGTCCCCAGATTGGCGACCAGCACCCCGATCTTGTCACGAGGAATGACAGGGTGGTCCGCTGGGGCATGTGGCGGACGGCGTACCTGCTCGGATGACGGGGAATCAGACTGATCCATGAAAATGGCTTCCTCTTGGCGGTCTCGGTAAGCAAAAAGACTAACACCAGCAGGTGTCAGGCTCGAATCAAGTGTTACTATAAAGAAGATTTGTACAACTGTTGGAAAACTTATGTCCAGATCCTTGATTCTGCTTGCCGGTGATCAGCTGAGCCACGAGCTGGCAGCACTGGAACACGCCTCGGATGACGACGTGTTCGCCCTCTGCGAGGTCGCCGAGGAAGGTCGCTATGTTCCCCATCATCCGCAAAAGATTGCGATGATGCTGTCGGCCATGCGCCACTTTGCTGCCAGCCTGCGTGACAAGGGATATCGGGTCCATTACAGCGCGCTCGATGACCCGGACAACGCCCACTCGCTGCTGCAAGAGGCCGAGCGGCTCGCAAAGCTCTATGACTGTCAGCGCATCGTGACCACTCGCCCGGGGGAATGGCGCCTGCTGCAGGCGATCGAGGAGCGTCGCAGCGACGTGCCCTGGGAATGGACTGAAGACACTCGGTTCTACTGCACCCCCGAGGCATTCGCGAAGTGGCTGTCAGGGCGTAAGCAACCCCGCATGGAGGCCTTCTATCGCGAGATGCGGCGCCATACTGGGCTACTGATGGAAGGCGACGAGCCGATGGGCGGTCAGTGGAACTTTGACAAGGACAACCGCAAGCCACTCGACCAGCGCCTCGATGTGCCATCACCGCCTGAGCATGGTATCGACGACACCACCCAGGCAGTGCTCGACCTGGTGGCAGAGCACTTTGGCGATCACTTTGGCGATCTTGACGGCTTCCACTGGCCGGTGACGCGGCGGCAGGCGCTGGTCGACCTGCGCCATTTCATTGATGCGCTGCTACCCGACTTTGGTGACTACCAGGACGCCATCAGCGATGACGACCCCTACCTCTTCCACTCGCGCCTCTCGGCGCCGATGAACCTGGGGCTGATAAGCCCGAGAGAGGTCTGTGAGGCAGCCCAGAATGCGTATCTTGAAGGCAAGGCCCCGATCAACGCGGTCGAGGGCTTCGTGCGACAGATACTCGGCTGGCGCGAGTACGTGCGCGGCGTCTACTGGTCTCAGATGCCAGACTACAAGCGCGGCAACGCCCTCAAGGCGACTCGTGGCCTGCCTCGCTTCTACTGGACCGGAGAGACGGACATGCGCTGCCTGCAGCGCGCTATCGCCATGACTCGCGAGAATGCCTACGCCCACCATATTCAGCGTCTGATGGTCACCGGCAACTTTGCCCTGCTATGCGGCGTCAGTCCGGAGGCACTATGCGACTGGTATCTCGCCGTCTATGCCGATGCCTGCGAGTGGGTCGAGCTGCCCAATACGCTGGGCATGGTGCTGCATGCTGACGGAGGCATCATGGGGTCCAAGCCCTACTGTGCATCTGGCAAGTACATTGACCGCATGTCGGATCACTGTCGCGACTGCCACTACGATGTAAAGAAGACCACAGGCGAGACGGCCTGCCCTTTCAACAGCCTCTACTGGCACTTCCTTGAGCGCCACGCCGACACCCTGAGCAACAACCACCGAATGAAGTTGATCTACGGTTCCTTGAGCCGCATGAGCGATGACAAGCGCACCGCCATGCGTGAGCAGGCGGAGTCCTTTCTCGCCACGCTGGAGCTCGAGCCGAGCTACGGCCAAGGCGAACATGTGGCAGGCTATCGTGCCCGGGGGTCATCATCTTGAAGCGCTTCGACGACATCATCCCGCCGGTCACCCTGTTCCACGACGGCGGCTGCCCGCTGTGTCGCCGGGAAGTCGCCTGGCTGCGCGGCCATCCCAGACGGGACCGTATTCGCTTCGTGGATATTCGCCATCCCGACTTTGATGCCGCGCAGTGGGGCAAGCGCATCGAGGACATGATGGGCAAGCTGCACCTTCTCGACGCAAGGGGCCACTGGATCGTCGGGATGGATGCCAGCAGAGCCCTGTACGCGACCTTGGGCTACCGGCGCTGGCTCTGGTTCAGCATGCTACCGGGAATGCGGCAGGCGCTGGACCTGGGCTATCGCCTGTTTGCCAAGCTACGTCCCTGGCTGGGGCGACACGGGTCTGGCTAAGACCAGACTGGCAACGTACAGACTGGCCAAGCGCGGTCTGGATAGGGTCGATCTGGATAGGGTCGGTCTAGATAGGGTCGGTCTAGATAGGGTCGATCTAGATAGGTTAGGTCTGAACAGTTTCGATCTGGAAGGGTTCGACCTGGAGAGGTTCGAACAAGACCGTCACGGGCCCTGGCTATCAGCGCCAGGGACTTGTATCGGTCAGAGGAAGGCAGGAACACCCTGGGGTGTCAGAACGTCAATGGTGGGGGTCGGGAGGCCAGCGTCAGAAGACCAGTGGCATGCGCGATGCCAGTGGCTGCGCATAGTGGGTCTCGCGGCCAATCACCTCGTCGTGAGCGACGTGCTGCACCAGGTAGGCTCGATGAATGCCTGCTCGCTTCAGCTCAAGGTAGACATCGTCCAGTGAACGGAACAGCACAGGCTTGCCGCGTCGGCAAAGCATATGACGCGCCCCTTCGACGTCTTCCAGCTCGACTTGATAGAAACGGCTACCCGCGTGGCTGATGACGCGGATCTCGAAGTTGTCGTGTCGGCCCACAAAGGCCTTCAGCTCCTGAAATTCCATAATATCTTTCGCCTCTTTTCATCCTGTAGTGGCGGCCAGCGTCTTGCCACCGCCTTGCTGATTAGCGCTATCTGTCACACCAGTCCATTCTCACCACCGTCTGGCGCGGGTCATCGTCTCACAGCCTGCTCGACACTAGCGCGATGGACGGTGCGACGGTTTGATCATGGCACAGCCTGACGATGGAGAGTGACATTCTGGTTACGCTAACAATAATTTCTCTGACCTGGATACACACCTGCCGTTCCCTGCGCGATGCAATCAAGCACGCTCCAGCAGAAGACAGCCCCATGCCGTCAAGAAACTCAGTAAAAAGAGAAGGCTAGAACGAAAGGTGACGCAGCAAGGGAAGCGCGCACAGCGACGAACGGACAGAGGGAAGAAGGAACAGAAGAAAGAGAAAACAGAAGACACCAAACCCAGAGATGCGAGAGGCGAAGGAACGAGCACACACCAGGCAAAGGCCACCCCTTCGGTGGCCTCGCGGGCAACCAGACGCCCAACAGGCCAGCCTGTCATGCGCTACAGCGTCACCCTACAGCTGTCCCGACGCCTACTGATACTCGGAAGGATCGATAGCCTTGCCCAGGGAATTTCTGTCGACCCAGTTCCCTGCCTTGGTTTCCTTGTAACGAAAGACCACCTTATCCCCTACAGCCACCGGAAGTTCGGCATCTTCTGTCTGATAACTGTAGTCGACGCCGTCCACCACCAGGTGGTAACGGTACAGATCGGGCATGCCCAGCCATTCCTTGAAAGGACCTTCACGTTCCACCGAAGTCAGCTCACCTCGGGCTTCCAGCTTGGGCGCGCGGCGCCGATTGCCGCGTCGAAATCCACCTGCCATGTCAGGGTCCTCCAGAGTCGGGTTACAAAGTGCAAGGGGCGGCATTATACGAGTCCACCGGTTCAGCTCAAGCCGCACCTCTTGCGCAGGGCCTATTCACCGAAGGTGTCGCCGTAGCTATCTGGTGCAAGATCCTCGAAACGGGTGTATTTGCCGATAAAGGCCATGTGAACCGCGCCGATCGGACCGTTACGCTGCTTGCCGATGATAAATTCGGCCAGCCCCTTGTTATCGGGGTTATCAGGATTGTAGACCTCATCACGATAGACGAAACCGATGAGGTCGGCGTCCTGCTCGATGGCCCCGGACTCACGCAGATCCGACATCACCGGGCGCTTGTTGGGTCGCTGCTCCAATGAACGGTTGAGCTGCGACAGGGCAATGACCGGGCACCCGAATTCCTTGGCCAGCCCCTTGAGAGACCGTGATATCTCGGAGATCTCACCGGTACGGTTGTCACCGAACCCTGGCACCTGCATCAGCTGCAGATAGTCGATCATGATCATCGCCAGGTTGCCGTGTTCGCGCACGACTCGACGAACTCGCGAGCGCATTTCGTTGGGGGACAAGGCTGCGGTGTCATCGATAAACAGCTGCTTGTCCTTCAGCAGGTTGACCGCGGAGGTGAGCCGCGGCCAGTCCTCGTCTTCCAGCTGACCGGAACGCACGCGAGTCTGATCGATACGACCCAGTGACGACAGCATACGCAGCATGATCGAGTCTGCCGGCATCTCCATGGAAAACACCATGACCGGCTTGTCGCTGGAGACTACCGCATGCTCTACCAGATTCATGGCAAAGGTGGTCTTACCCATGGAGGGTCGACCGGCCACAATGACCAGGTCAGAAGGTTGAAGGCCCGACGTCATGTCATCCAGGTCACGAAAACCCGTCGACAGACCGGTCATCTCGCCCTTCATATTGAACAGTTCGTCGATTCGATCGACGGCCTTGGTCAGCAGTTCGCTCATGCCGATGGGACCACCGGCCTTGGGGCGATCTTCGCTGATCTGGAACACCAGACGCTCGGCCTCGTTGACCAGCTCGTCAGCGGGACGACCGTTGGGGCTGAACGCGCCATCGGCGATCTGGTTGGCTGCCTGAATCAGTTTGCGCAGGGTGGCCCTTTCGCGAACGATATCACCGTAGGCGCGGATATTACTGGCGGAAGGCGTATTGCGGGCGAGCTCCGCCAGGTACGCCAGTCCACCCACGGTATCGAGTTGATCGCGAGCCTCCAGCGCCTCGGACAGGGTCACCACGTCCAGCGGGCGACTGGACTCCGCCAGCGCCACCATGGCGTTGAACACCAGACGGTGTTCATAGCGATAGAAGTCATCGGCGACCAGGCGGTCGGCGATGCTGTCCCAGGCCTGATTGTCCAACATCAGACCACCCAGCACCGATTGCTCGGCCTCGACCGAGTGGGGCGGAACCTTGAGCGCTGCGGCTTCCTGATCGATGGTCTGGACGTCACTCATCTGCTTGTCTCTCGCAACACATGTACTGCCGGTCGGTAAAGGGCTTCCAGTCTAGCCGATCTCCACCCTCTCGCAAGACCGTAGCTCCGCGGATCGCGGGCATAAAAAAAGGCGCGGGATATCACTCCCGCGCCCTTGCTGTTGCCGTGGGAGATGACCTTATTCGGCCACCACCACCACGCGCACAGCGGCGTCGACGTCAGCGTGCAGGTGCAGCACGATGTCGTACTCACCGGTCTGACGGATCGGGCCTTCCGGCATACGCACTTCGCTCTTGGCGACATCGATTCCAGCGCTGGAGATCGCTTCCGCCAGGTCACGCGGACCGATGGAACCGAACAGCTTGCCTTCGTCACCGGCCTTGGCGACCAGAGACAGCTCGATATCGTTGAGCTGCTCGGCGCGGGCTTCCGCCTCGGCCTTGCGCTCAGCGGCCTGGGCTTCAAGCTCGGCGCGCTGTGCTTCGAAAGCAGCGATGTTGTCCTTGGTGGCCGGCACGGCAAGGCCGTAAGGCACCAGGTAGTTACGGCCGTAGCCAGGCTTGACGGTGACCTTGTCACCAAGACCGCCCAGCTTGCCAATGTTGTCGAGCAGAATGACTTCCATCTCGTAAACCTCTATGTCAGTTGCTGTGACCTAGACGACCGCGGAAATCCGCGAAGGTGTCGATCAAGGCCACAACCAGCACGATGAGAATCATGGGCCAGGTGGTGATCAGCAGCAGATAGAACGCGACCAGCCACAACCCGTTCATTCCCTTACGTCCAACTACACCATGTGTCAGGCCGATGCCCGCCATCAGTAGCGGTATCCAGGCCAGCATGCCGATGCCAGGCAGTCCAAGCAGCGAGCCAGCAATCACCAGCACCACCAGCAGAATCAGCTCCCGAGGGCTGAGCCGCATGGCGTGGAACTCTTCCCGAAAACCACCGGGGTTGTAGAGTCCCGCCTGCCAGCTACGGGCCAGTGCCAGGCAAGCCACGGAGGCCAGCATGACAACCAGGCCGGTGACCCCGCTGATGACCAGCTCGGCCAGCTGTGTGGGGTCGACGCCCTGGGCCGCCAGCTCGTCGAGCATGGCCGCTACCTCGGACGAGCTCTGACGCAGCTGATCCAGCATCAGGGCGGTGTCCGCCCGGGGCAGAAACACCCCGATCTGGATCATCGCCGCGCCCGCCAGAGATCCCAGGATCAGTGCTTCGCTCCAGCGCATGCGAGAGCGCAGCACGACCGCCATCAACAGCGCCAGCAAGGTCGTCGCCAGAGGAATCGGATCCCCTTGCGTCCACCACCAGCCCGCAGGAACCGCTGCGGCAGCAATCACCGGCAACGCCGGCGCCATGCCCTTGCGCAGCGTCACCAGAGCGGCGATAGCGGCCCCGAACCAGAACAGCCAGGGCACCGCAGACGCCACCAGGGCGACCAGCGCCGCCTGGGGCGTCCCTTTCATCGACCATCGGGCGACAGGCAGCATCGGTTGATGACTTACTGGTGGCTGTCGGTGTAGGGCAGCAGAGCCAGGTAGCGTGCGCGCTTGATCGCGGTAGACAGCTGGCGCTGGTAACGGGCCTTGGTACCGGTGATACGGCTGGGAACGATCTTGCCAGTCTCGGTGATGTAGGCCTTCAGGGTGTCCAGATCTTTGTAGTCGATCTGCTTCACGCCTTCAGCGGTGAAACGGCAGAACTTGCGGCGACGGAAAAAACGTGCCATGGAAAGACTCCTTATACGTGCGTTGCAGAACTAGCGATGCGCGGCTTAGGCGGATTCAGCGGTGCGCGGCTTTTCTTCGCGACGGGCACGCTTCTCTTCCACCGGCTTCATCATCGGAGACGCTTCGGTGATGGCTTCCTTGCAGCGCACCACCAGGCTGCGGATGATGGCGTCGTTGAAACGGAAGATGTTCTCGATTTCCTCGAGAGTCTCGCCGCTGCACTCAACGTTCATCAGCACGTAGTGGGCCTTGTGGATCTTGTTGATCGGGTAGGCCAGGTGACGGCGCCCCCAATCTTCGAGACGGTGAACGGTACCGGAGTTCTCGGTGACGATGCTGGTGTAGCGCTCGACCATGGCCGGAACCTGCTCACTCTGGTCCGGGTGGACCATGAAGACGATCTCGTAGTGACGCATGGATTCTCCTTTCGGTTTGGCAGCTTCCGCAGGGGCCTGAGCGGGTGTCAAAAACATCGCTCGACGCCGGGGGAAGCAAGGAGTGAATAACAAATAACCTGTCCCGCGCAGAACGCACGGGCGCATGGATTCTACGGAGTCAAGCGGCGTGATGCAACCTGAACATCACTTTCCTCTCTTTTAGCCAGGGTGGCGAGGACAGGAGGTCTTGCTACCGCTTCTTTCTATCACCTCTTTCTACCACCTCTCTCCACCCTCCCTACCATCCCTATCTACCACTATCAGGACGATGAACGCTGTCGCACTGCCTCAAACAGGCAGATACCGGTAGCAACGGAGACGTTGAGACTGGAGACCGCCCCGGCCATCGGCAGCTTGACCAGCGTGTCACAGGCTTCGCGGGTCAAGCGGCGCATGCCCTTGCCTTCAGCCCCCATGACCAGCGCCGTCGGGCCGCGCAGATCCGCCTCGAAGACGCTGCCTTCGGCTTCGCCTGCCGTTCCAGTGATCCACACGCCCTCTTCCTTCAGCCGCGCCATGGCCCGCGCCAGGTTGGTCACCTGATACACCGGCACACTTTCAGCAGCACCACAGGCCACCTTGCGCACCGTGGCATTCAGCGGCGCCGACTTGTCCTTGGGCACCAGCACCCCATGCACGCCAGCGGCGTCGGCGCTGCGCAGGCACGCTCCCAGGTTGTGGACGTCAGTGACCCCGTCAAGAATAAGCAGCAGCGGCGGTGTTTCCAGCGGCCATGCCTTCAGCTTATGCCAGAGCGACTCCTCGCTCTCCGGTGCCAACGGCGGACAGAAAGCGACGACTCCCTGATGAGAAGCCCCCTGGGAGAGGCGGTCCAGCTCGTCTCGGGGCACCGCTTTGACACGTGCCCCACGCTGACGCGCCAGCTCGACCAGGTCGTGCAAGCGTCGGCCCGCTTCACCTTCCTGCAGCCACAGTTCGCGAGGGGATTCGCCGCGATCCAACATGGCCCGGACGGCATGCACGCCGAAGACGCCATCGAGACCTGCGGGCGCCGCGGCGCCAGAACCACCCCGTGGCTGACGCTGACGTTGACGCTTGGATTCATGCTTGGCCACGCAGGCCCTCCTGTAAACAGATCACGCTGGCGTTACCCCTTATTGCCATTGCCACGCGCATTGCGCCGAGGGCCACGACGACGACGCCCACCCTTCTTCTTCGGCGCCTCGGCCTCGGACGAGGCGCCATCCTTGCCACGCTTGCCGGCCTTGGCGTGACCGGTCTCGCTGGCCTTGCTCGCAGGCTCGCCACGACGCTTGCGCGGCGCGCGCCGAGGACGTGGCTTGTCATCGGCCATCTCGAAATCGATCTTGCGCTCATCCAGGTCGACCCGCGCCACCTGAACGGTCACTCCGTCGCCGAGACGGTAGCTGGTTCCCGTGCGCTCGCCCTTGAGGCGGTGCTTTTCCGGCTCGTAGTGGTAATAGTCGGAAGGTAATGAGGTGACGTGCACCAGCCCCTCGACGTAGACATCATCCAGCCGCACAAAGATACCGAACTGAGTGACGGAGGCGATGGTTCCGTCGTAGACCTCACCGAGCTTGTCGGACATGAACTCACACTTGAGCCAGTCCTCCACGTCGCGAGTGGCGTCATCTGCCCGACGCTCTGTCATCGAGCAATGCTCCCCCAGCTCCAGCATCTGCTCGAAGGTGTAGGGGCACCACTTGGTCGGCGGCTCCACCGGCGCACCCTCGGCCCGCAACACGGTATTGGTCTGGCGCGGACCGCGGATGACCGAGCGAATGGCGCGATGCACCAGCAGGTCGGGGTAGCGGCGAATCGGCGAAGTAAAGTGGGCATAGGCCGGATATGCCAGGCCAAAGTGCCCTTCGTTGTGCGGCGAGTAGACCGCCTGGCTCATGGAGCGCAACATCACTGTCTGAATGATGTCCGCATCGTCACGGCCCTTGATGGCTTCGGCCAGGTCGCGATAGTCCTGAGGCGTGGGCTCATCACCGCCACCTAGCGACATGCCGATCTCGTTCAGGAACAGCCTCAGCTTGTCCAGGCGTTCCGGCGATGGCCGCTCGTGAATCCGGTAAAGCGCTGGCAGGTCGTGCTTGTCCAGGAAGCGCGCGGTGGCCACGTTGGCGGCCAGCATGCACTCCTCGATGATCTTGTGAGCATCGTTGCGCGAGCGCGGCACAATCTTCTCGATCTTGCGTTCGTCGTTGAAGACGATCGCGGTCTCGGTGGTCTCGAAGTCGATGGCGCCCCGCTCGGTGCGCGCTTCCCGCAACAGCTGATACAGGCTGTACAGGTTCTTCAGCGACGGTACCAGCGCCTTGTACTGCTGTCGCAGCGCATCACCCTCTTCTCCGTCATCCTGGAGGATGGATGCCACCTTGTTGTAGGTCAGCCTGGCGTGGGAGCGGAAAACGGCCTCATAGAAGCGATAGCGACTGATCGCGCCGGTCTTGGAAATGTTCAGCTCGCAGACCAGCGCCAGTCGATCCACGTCAGGGTTCAGCGAGCAGAGCCCATTGGACAGCAGCTCTGGCAGCATCGGCACCACCTGCCCCGGGAAGTACACCGAGTTGCCCCGAGCAATGGCCTCCTGGTCCAGCGGGCTGCCGGGACGCACGTAGTGCGATACATCGGCAATCGCCACCAGCAGCTTCCAGCTTCCGGAACGCGTCTTGTAGGCACAGACAGCGTCGTCGAAGTCCTTGGCGCTTTCATCGTCGATGGTCACCAGCGGCTTGTCGCGCAGGTCGATGCGGTGAAGCTTGTCGTCTTCCGCTACCTCAGCGGACATGCTGGCGATCTGATCGGTGACATCCGGCGGAAACTCAGAGGGAATCTCGTAGCTTCGCAGCGCAATATCAATTTCCATCCCGGGGTCCATGCGCTCACCCAGCACCTCGATCACTTCACCGACAGGCTGGACCCGGGTCTCCGGCTGCTTGACGATACGCGCCGAGATGACCTGCCCGTCCTGCGCGCCAGCGCAAGCACTGTGGGGAATGATGACTTCCTGGGTAATGCGGTTGTTCTCGGGAATCAGCACGCCGAACTCAGGCGTGTTTTCCCGATAGACGCCAACGATCGTCTGGGTGTTGCGCGCGATGACTTCCACCACCGTCGCCTCGTCGCGACCACGACGGTCACGCCCGCTGACCCGCACCAGCACATGGTCACCGTGAAACACTCGGCGCATCTGCCGAGGAGGCATGACCAGATCAGGCTTCTTGCCATCATCGCGGATCAGGAATCCAAAGCCGTCGCGATGACCCAGCACCTTACCCTTGATCAGGTCCAGCTTGTCGATCAGCGCATAGGCGCCCCGACGATTGCGCAATACCTGGCCGTCTCGCTCCATGGCGGAGAGGCGCCGGCGTACCGCTTCTCGAAGGTCTTCATCATCCAGGCCAAGCTGATCGCTCATCGCCTCGTGGGTCGTCGGCGTACCGATTTCCTCGAGTCGATTCAACAGATATTCACGGGAAGGAGCAGGCTTGTCGTACTTATGGGCTTCGCGGCTGGCGTGTTCGTCGGCGTCGAGCGTCCAATGGTTCATGCGGAAGGCATCCTTGACAGGGGCGAGGACGGCAGGAGTGCGCCGCCACCCGGGCGCGAGCGTGCGGTCTTTTCGAAATTGTCTCTTAACATGCGCGCAGTATAGCGCCAGCAGCGCCGTCACCCAACCATAAGCGCCTCCGGATACAGAGCTCGCGCCATCAGTACGACGTTTTTTTCTCCCAGCAGCGACGCAAAAGGCTTGCAATATGCCAAAGTTTCGGTAACATACGCGCCACTTGCCCAGATGGCGGAATTGGTAGACGCGCTAGCTTCAGGTGCTAGTGTCCTTACGGACGTGGAGGTTCAAGTCCTCTTCTGGGCACCAAGATCCTTCGGGATCACGACGATGGAGATCGTCACGCTCTTTGATACATCGTTATCGGCAAAGCGCACGTGTTCGCCCAGGTGGCGGAATTGGTAGACGCGCTAGCTTCAGGTGCTAGTGTCCTTATGGACGTGGAGGTTCAAGTCCTCTCCTGGGCACCAACGATACATGCTGTGGCATGCATCGATGAACACAGGCCGAGCAGATAACGTAGATCACGAGCACACAACATGACATGCCCAGGTGGCGGAATTGGTAGACGCGCTAGCTTCAGGTGCTAGTGTCCTTACGGACGTGGAGGTTCAAGTCCTCTCCTGGGCACCAATGTCATGCAGTAACAGGATCAGACAGATCCAACAAGAATCCGCGCCCCGTCGCGGTTTTTTTGTGCCTACCGTTCAAGCACCCAGCGTGTTAGCACCCGGTCTTTAGTCCCTGGCCCGTCGCTCAATCGAAACGCGACGGCAACTCAGCCACCTGAGACAGCGCCCAGTCGCCCACCCCCGCACGAGCCTCCCAGGCCGCCTCTTCCTGCGGGCCCAGCCGCGGAAAGAAATTCAGTCCCGTGACCGCTTCCACCTCGTCGATGCTGACAAGATAGCGAGACAGCGATTCATCTCCACGCACGTTCTGGGGCATCACAAAAGCGACTGCCAGAGGAGTCTCTCCGGGCACCACCACCACCTTGTAGAAGCCGATTGGCACCTCCACAAAGCTGACGCGATCCAGCAATCGATCCAGGGAGAGATCGCTGACTCTGGTTTCTGCATAGACAGGCCCGGTGACGACCTGCAGGCGACCGAAGCGCGGCAGAAAATGGTCCATCACGACTTCTTCCAGGCGCTGCCATAGCTGACGGTTGAGGGCAGGCTTCTGCGGCATCATATTGCTCATCAGGAAGCTGTCATGCTGAGCCTGCTCCCCCCAGACCTTGGCCATGGCATAGTTGGGAGCCAGGTGCCCACGGTCATATCCACTGCCAGCGTAGCTGGTCGTGCTGACGGGCCACAGCGTTCGCCAATCCTGCTTGAAGCCGGGGCGAGGCCCCACCCGGTGATCCGCCGACTGCCGCAGTTCATAGCTCGCCCACAGCGCACCAACGCGCAGATCAGACCATCCCAGCAGGTACCCTTCATTACGCAGCACACGGGTGAACGCCAGCGTGGACGGTTCCGCCCACTCGGTCACCCCCATCCAGCTCATGCGGTCGCGATAGCCCTGCTCGGTGGAGTACCACAGGACAACCCCCAGCACGGCGATGGCCAGCGAGGCCAGGAAATGCCGCGGCCGAGGTATCAGACGATCAAGCGAGAGATCCACACACTTCCTTGTTGGCAATGGTCAGGACGAACAATGGTCAGGACGAACAATGATCAGCAGGGCCTGCCCTTACCAACCCAACGAAAACATGGTTTCCAGATCGTGGCGCGAGTGCACCTGAAGCGCATTGAGCGTTTCCGTGTCGGCAATGCCTTCTACTGCATTCAGGCGTCCAGTGACCAGCTCCGCCAGACTCTCGAAATCCCGTGTACGGGCAATGGCCACCAGATCATAGCGACCGCAGGTCGAATAGACCTCGCTGATCCCTTCCACCTCGGCCAGACGCTCGGCCACCGCCTTGACCTGCCCTTTCTCGGCATTGATCAGAATCACAGCATTCTGCATGATCACGCTCCTTTCCCATCGCTCCACGCCAACGACTCAGGACGCGGATGTTAAACATGGTGGTTTGGCAACGCAGTATATCAGCGCCTCCTCACCACCTGCACCGCCGACTGCGCGGACCGCTTTTTTCGCGGCGGATTGCCGCACTCACAACGAGACGATTCGCCAAGGCTCAACGGCTTAGCTAATCTTGCAAGACAGCGCCATCAAGAGCGCAGGAGCAGGCTGCCAAGGCATCCTGACTCACCAAGACCGGCCCATCGCGGGCCCGACCATGACCGTATGACGCTCATCTTCCGACAATGAGGAGTCCCCATGACCAAGCACAGCCGTCGTGCCTTCCTGCGCACCAGTCTGCTGGGCATCGCCGCTCTGCCGCTGGGTGCTGGTGTCCTGTCTCGCACTGCGCTGGCGCAGAGCCTGCCTCGCCTGAGTACCGACAATGCCCAGGCCAAGGCTCTGGGATACGTCGAAAAGGCCAGCGATGCCAGCGGCAATGCCGCCTACGAAGACGGAGAGCTCTGCTCGAACTGCATGTTCTTCAATGCCGAAACCGAGGGCTGCCAGCTATTCCCGCAGAATAGCGTCGCCCCAGGCGGATGGTGCCAATCCTGGACGGCCAAGCCATAAGGCTGCGTGCCGAGGTCCGGTACTAAGTAAGAAGAAAGAAGGCAGGCAAGAAAACACGCCGCCGCAAAGCATCGCTTTGCGGCGGCGTGTCGGTTATCTGCTGTCGGCGTCAGGCGGATTCTTCGCTGTCCGGCAGCGGCCACTGGTAACGCCGCACCACTTCATCACCATCGAAGGACTCCAGCTTGACCGGAAAGCCCCATAGCTGGTGAAGGTGTCGGATCACAGGGTAGACGCTACGCGCCAACGGACGCCGCTGATCCTGCACGTGCCTGAGTGTCAGCGAACGATCTCCTCGAATATCGGCCTCGAACACCTGAATATTCGGCTCCCTGAGTGACAAGGCGTACTGCGCGGACAGCGCCTCACGGACCCGCCGGTAGCCCCGCTCGTCATGAATCGCTGCCACCTCGAGCATATCCTCCTGATCATCATCGACCACCTGGAACAGCTTGAGCTGACGAATCACCTTGGGTGATAGAAACTGCTGAATAAAGGACTCGTCCTTGAAGTTGCGCATGGCGAAATTCAGCGTTTCGCGCCAGTCGCTTCCCGCAATGTCCGGAAACCACTCCCGGTCCTCGTCATCAGGAGACTCGCAGAGGCGCTTGAGGTCGGTGAAGATGGCGAAGCCCAGCGCATAGGGATTGATTCCGTTGTAGTAAGGGCTGTCAAAGGCGGGCTGACTGACGACGGCGGTATGGGACTGCAGAAACTCCAGAATCAGGCCTTCGTCCACGGCCCCTTCGTCGAACAGGCGATTCATCAGCGTGTAGTGCCAAAACGTCGCCCACCCTTCATTCATGACCTGGGTCTGCCGCTGAGGATAGAAGTACTGGGCCAGCTTACGCACAATTCGCACGACCTCCCGCTGCCAAGGCGCCAGCAAGGGTGCATTCTTCTCGATGAAGTACAGCAGATTTTCCTGTGGCTCGGGGGGATAACGCCCGCCACCGTGTAGCCCCAGCGGGTCATCGTCGGAAGACACAGGCGGCACCTCGATGCCGGCGTCACCCATGGGAATTGTCCGCCACAGGGTATTCACCTGAGCCTGGAGATAGTCTTCACGCTCCTTCTGCCGTCGAGCCTCCTCCTCCGGCGATACCGGAGACGGCCGCTTGTAGCGATCCACCCCATAGTTCTGCAGCGCGTGACAGGCGTCGAGCAACTGCTCGACGGCCTGCACACCGTGACGCTCCTCGCACTGACTGATGTACTTGCGGGCAAACACCAGGTAGTCGACGATCGAAGAGGCGTCGGTCCAGGTCCGAAACAGATAGTTGCCCTTGAAGAAGGAATTATGGCCGTAGCAGGCATGTGCCATGACCAATACCTGCATCATCAGGGTGTTCTCTTCCATCAGATAGGCGATGCAGGGGTCGGAGTTGATCACCAGCTCATAGGCCAGCCCCATCTGCCCACGACGATAGGCCTGCTCGACGGCCAGGAACTGCTTGCCGAACGACCAGTGATGGTAGCCCACAGGCATGCCCACGCTGGCGTAGGCGTCCATCATCTGCTCCGTGGTGATGATCTCGATCTGATTGGGGTAGGTGTCCAGTCGATACTCGTCCGCAAGCCGAGCGATCTCGGCCTCGAACTCGGTCAGGTCGTCGAAGCTCCAGTCCGAGCCGGTCGCAATGGGCTTGGCGTGACGTTTGGTCAAGGCGGTCATGGCAATTCCTCTTCGTCCAAGGCGCTGCTCGTCCAACATGCTTCGCTTGCAAGGGAGTCCGCTTGCAAGACACGGCTGTGGCTAGGGGCTTACCTGGCGAGGTGCTTCAACACACGGCACGCCCTTCACCGTGCTCCCCTTTGCCAGTCCCGCTGCCGCCGTAGGGCAGACCTGCGCCTGCCTACCCCCTTGCCGCACTGTCCGCACGGCGCTTGAACAAGGCCCGGAACACCGGATAGATGTCCCCGGGTTCAACAATCTGACGCATGGCAAAGCGGTCGGGATAGGCGGCCTCGACCCGCTCGTATTCTTCCCATAATGCCTGGTGAGCGTGAGGCGTGATTTCCACATAGGTGAAGTACTGCAGGCGCCCCATCAGCGATTTGGTCAGCAGCTCACGACAGTTGACCGAGTCATCGTCCCAGTTATCGCCATCCGACGCCTGGGCCACGTACAGGTTCCACTGGCCGGGGGGATAGCGCTTGTCGATGATCTCGTCGACCAGGGTGAGCGCACTGGAAACGATGGTGCCGCCCGTCTCCCGTGAGTAGAAGAATTCCTCCTCATCGACTTCCTTGGCGGCAGTGTGGTGACGCACAAAGACCAGCTCGACCCGCTCGTAGCTGCGCTCGAGAAACAGGTAGAGCAGCAGGAAAAAGCGCTTGGCGATATCCTTGTGGGCCTGGGTCATCGAGCCCGATACATCCATGACGCAGAACATCACGGCCTTGCTGGACGGCTGAGGCTGGTTGATCAGATGGTTGTAGCGAAGATCATAGGTATCGATGAAGGGAACCGCCTCCAGACGCCGCTCTAGGCGCTCGATCTCGGCCTTCAACTCCTGGATGCGAGCGGGATTCTTGAGCACGGGATCCTTGCGCTCCTCGACTTCCAGCGCTTCCTGAGCTTCCCGCAGCGCGCGACGAATCGGTGCACGCATGGCAATTCGACGGGCCTGAGCTTCTCGCATCGAACGCACAATGTTGATCCGAGCCGGCACGCCATCTCTCGAGACCCCGGCACGCACCGGGCGCACTTCTTCCACATCCACCAGCGGCTTGCGCTCCAGATGGGGCAACTCGAGGCCATCGAAGACAAACTCGAGGAACTCCTCCCGGGTCAGGGTGAAGGCGAACTCATCCATGCCCTCCCCCTGGTTGGAGGCGCCACCCTCTCCACTGCCATCGCCACCACCGCCCCCGCCGTCTGGGCGACGCAGGCGATCACCTTCCTGAAACTCGCGATTACCGGGTGCGACAATCGAACGTCGCCCACCGCTGCCGTGCTGGAACACTGGCTCGGAGATATCGCGACTGGGGATGGAAACCTTTTCGCCTCGCTCCATATCGGTGATGGAGCGACGGTTGACGGCCTCCTCGACGGAGCGCTTGATATGGGTGCGATAGCGGTCAAGAAAGCGCTGGCGATTGACCGCGCTCTTGTTCTTGGCGTTCGCTCGTCGATCGATGAAGTAGGTCATGGGACCTCCTGGGCGCAGTCGACAAGGGTGTCCGGCGCCGGGCCTGGCCCGGCGCCTTCACGGCTACTGCGACTTGCGCACTCTCAGGTACCACTCCGACAGCAGGCGCACCTGCTTCTCGGTGTAGCCTCGATCCTTCATCCGTGCCACGAAATCCTCGTGCTTCTTGATATCCGCAGAGGACGCCTTGGCATTGAAGGAAATGACGGGCAGCAACTCCTCGGTGTTGGCAAACATCTTGTGCTCGATGACACCACGCAGCTTCTCGTAGGACTGCCACCCCGGGTTCATGCCGTTGTTCTGGGCACGCGCCCGCAGCACGAAGTTGACCACCTCGTGACGGAAGTCCTTGGGATTGGAGATGCCCGCCGGCTTCTCGATCTTTTCCAGCTCATCGTTAAGCGACTGGCGGTCGAACAGCTCGCCGGTCTCGGGATCCCTGTACTCCTGGTCCTGAATCCAGAAATCCGCATAGGTGACATAGCGATCAAAGATGTTCTGACCATACTCGGAGTAGGACTCCAGGTAGGCGGTCTGAATTTCCTTGCCAATGAAGTCCACATAGCGCGGCGCCAGGTACTCCTTGATATAGCGCAGATAGCGCTCGAAGGTCTCCTTGGGCAGCTGCTCCTGCTCAAGGCGCTGCTCGAGCACGTACAACAGGTGCACCGGGTTGGCCGCCACCTCGTGATTGTCGAAGTTGAAGACCTTGGACAGGATCTTGAAGGCAAAGCGCGTGGACAGACCATCCATGCCTTCATCGACGCCGGCGCTGTCGCGATATTCCTGAATCGACTTGGCCTTGGGATCGGTGTCCTTGAGATTTTCACCGTCATAGACCCGCATCTTCGAGTAGACGCTGGAGTTTTCCGGCTCCTTGAGACGCGACAGCACCGAGAACTGGGCGAGCATGCGCAAGGTATCCGGTGCACAGGGCGCCTCATTGAGCGACGAATGCTCCAGCAGCTTCTTGTAGATGTTGATTTCCTCGGACACCCGCAGGCAATAGGGCACCTTGACGATATAGACGCGGTCGAGGAACGCCTCATTGTTGCGGTTGTTGCGGAACGCCTGCCACTCACTCTCGTTGGAGTGCGCCAGCACGATGCCATCGAAGGGAATCGCGCCCATGCCCTCGGTGGGGTTGTAGTTCCCTTCCTGGGTCGCCGTCAGCAGGGGGTGCAGCACCTTGATGGGCGCCTTGAACATCTCGACGAATTCCATCAAGCCCTGGTTGGCCCGGCACAATCCTCCGGAAAAGCTGTAGGCGTCGGGATCATCCTGGGAATACATCTCCAGCTGGCGGATATCGACCTTGCCCACCAGGGACGAGATATCCTGGTTGTTCTCGTCACCCGGCTCGGTCTTGGCGATGGCGATCTGGTTGAGGCGCGAGGGGTACAGCCTGACCACCCGGAACTGCGAGATATCACCGCCTGACTCCTTCAGCCGCTTGGCGGCCCAGGGCGACATCACGCTGCGCAGGTAGCGAGCAGGGATACCATACTCTTTCTCGAGCAGCTCTCCGTCTTCCTCGGGCGAGAACAGCCCGAGCGGAGACTCGTGCACCGGCGACCCCTTGATGGCGTAGAACGGCACACGCTCCATCAGCAGCTTGAGGCGCTCGGCCAGGGATGACTTGCCGCCCCCCACGGGGCCAAGCAGGTAGAGAATCTGCTTTTTCTCCTCCAGCCCTTGGGCGGCGTGACGGAAGTAGGCCACGATCTGCTCGATGGCCTCCTCCATGCCGTGAAACTCACTGAACGCCGGATACCGACGTATCACCTTGTTGGAAAAGATTCGCGCCAGTCTCGGGTCCTTGGCGGTGTCAATCACCTCAGGCTCACCGATGGCCTCCAGCATTCTCTCAGCCGCACTGGCGTAGGCGGAAGGGTCTTGACGGCAGAGTTCCAGATATTCCTGCAGGGACATTTCTTCCTGCTGGACGCGAGCGAAGCGGTTCTGCACGTGGTCGAAGATGCTCATCGATGCCTCCTGTGATGCCCGGGACTCGCTCTTGGCTCTCAGGCCTTTCCCGTCAGCCAGCGCCAGTCACGAGTGGGTACTCTCAGCGTAGAACAGCATTAGCCAAAAACGATGTGCAGGTCTTCAACGCTGAGCGTCCTTACCTATAAGAACTCTTGCCAGCAGAAGCGTTTCGTTGTCCAGACGAAATTCGGCGTAAGAGGGACCATGAACATGATAAGCGAGGTATTCACTAGCCGTGAAAGCGACGCCCGCCGCTTGATCACGGGGCTCGTCAGCGTCTACCGCGCCATCTTGCCGCAGCCTCCAAAATTGCACACAACGGCACACTTCTTAAGTAATTTTCATCACGCTTGCCTGGGGCGCGAGCCAGATCCTGATGGGCTGGCCCGACGCCACCAGAATGACGGCTCTAGAAGGACGCCGCCAACCTGACCCCCTGGTCAATGGCACGCTTGGCGTCGAGTTCGGCCGCCTCATCTGCACCGCCGATGATGGAGACAGCGACACCCGCCGCCTCGAGGGGCGCCACGAGTTCGCGCACCGATTCTTGACCGGCACACACCACGACCGTATCCACCTCCAACACACGCGGCTCGCCCTCGACGCTCAGGTGCAGCCCTTGATCATCGATATGCCGATACTCGCAGCCAGCCATTGCGGTCACACCTCGATGACGAAGGGATGCCCGGTGCACCCAACCTGAGGTGGTGCCCAACCCCTTGCCCGGCTTGGACGTCTTGCGCTGAAGCAAGTAGACCTGTCGTGGCGACTGCGGCCGGCGGGCCGGCTTCAGCCCCCCTGGCGTGCTGACCTCAAGATCCACCCCCCACTCGTCGCACCAATCCTGCAACGGGTCATCACCAGGAGCCGTATGGGTCAGCAACTCCGCCACATCGAAACCGATACCGCCAGCGCCTATGATGGCCACCCGGCGCCCGACACGCTGAGGAGCATCGATGGCCTCGGCGTAACTCATCACACTGGGATGATCACTGCCGGGCAACGCCAACGGTCTGGGTCTGACGCCGCTGGCCAGCACAACACGATCGAAGGCCAGGAGATCGTTGACACCCGCCTCGCAGGAGAGCCTGACGTCGACTTCCAGGTTGTCCAGCATCACCTGGAAGTAACGCAGCGTTTCGTCAAACTCTTCCTTGCCGGGAATGCGGCGCGCAAAATTGAACTGCCCACCCAGGATCGGCTGACGTTCGAACAGGGTAACCCTGTGCCCACGCTGCGCGGCACTGACTGCCGTGGCGAGCCCTGCAGGACCACCACCCACCACCGCCACGGACACTGGCTGGTCAGCGGGCTCAAGCGTCAGCTCCGTTTCATGACAGGCGCGGGGATTGACCAGACAGGACGTCAGCTTGCCCTGGAACGTATGGTCGAGACAGGCCTGGTTACAGGCGATACAGGTATTGATCTCGGCAGCACGCCCCTCCCTCGCCTTGCTCACCCATGCCGAATCCGCCAGCAGCGGACGCGCCATGGACACCATGTCAGCATGTCCGTCGCGCAGCACCCGCTCGGCCACATCCGGCATGTTGATGCGATTGGTGGTGATCAACGGGATCGAGACGGCGTCTTTCATGCGTCGCGACACCTCGGTGAAAGCGGCTCGCGGGACGCTGGTCACGATGGTCGGGACTCGCGCTTCATGCCAACCGATGCCGGTGTTGATCACGTTGGCACCGGCCGCCTCAACCGCCTGGCCCAGCGCAATGACCTCGTCGTAGGTACTTCCGTCCTCCACAAGGTCGATCATCGACAGCCGGTAGATCAACAGGAAACGCTCTCCCACCGCCGCACGGACGCGGCGAAGAATCTCCAGCGGGAAGCGACAGCGATTGTCGAAGCTGCCCCCCCAGCGATCCTCGCGCACATTGGTTCGGCGGCAAATGAACTGATTGATCAGGTAGCCCTCGGAGCCCATGATCTCGACGCCGTCATAGCCTGCCTGCTGCGCCAGACGCGCGCAGCGCACGTAGTCCTCGATCTGCTGCTCGACCTCATCGTCACTGAGCGCTCGCGGCTGGAAGGGGTTGATGGGGGCCTGCAGCGCCGAAGGGGCTACCAACTCCGGTGAATAGGCGTAGCGCCCCGCATGCAGAATCTGCATGCAGATGCGGCCCCCCTGTGCATGTACCGCCTCGACAACACCGCGGTGATCATCGAGCTGCTCAGCCGAGGTCAACTGCGACGCCCCCTGAAAAACGGCGCCCTCCGCATTCGGTGCAATGCCACCGGTCACGATCAGCGCCACGCCTTCGCGAGCACGTTCGGCGTAAAAGGCGGCCAGACGGGAAAACCCCTGCGGCGCCTCTTCCAGATTGGTATGCATGGAGCCCATCAACACGCGATTGGGCAATTCCAGGTGCCCCAGTCTCAGTGGGGCCAACAGGTGGGGATAGGCGGTCACGGCGCGGTCCTTGGCAGCCTTGGCTGCAATCTTGTTGTCGTGAGGTCCGGAGCTGGCACTGCATCAGGGCAACCAGTCTACGGCTATTTTCAAACAACTGTATGATAGCGAGTCAATCCTCGCCACCCCCAGAAAGGCAAAAAGCAGCGACACGATGCGAACCCCGCCAGCGCCATGGGCTAGCCCATAGCGTCAGTGTGGTGTAAACGCCTTGAGGGGACCCAAAACGAGAAAAGCCCCGCTGCAGAAGCAGCGGGGCTTTTCGGAATAACTGCCGGCAACGTGACCGGACTTTTTTCCAGCGTGTGCTGGGTCGAGCGAAATGGCGGACCGGACGGGACTCGAACCCGCGACCTCCGGCGTGACAGGCCGGCATTCTAACCAACTGAACTACCGGTCCGCGTGGTGGGTGATACCGGATTCGAACCAGTGACCCCCAGCATGTGAGGCTGGTGCTCTAACCAACTGAGCTAATCACCCACATCATTTCACACGGTGCGATGCCTCAAGTTTCCTGGAGCTCATCGACTTTGGCGTGTCATCGTGGCGGACCGGACGGGACTCGAACCCGCGACCTCCGGCGTGACAGGCCGGCATTCTAACCAACTGAACTACCGGTCCACATTGATGACGATTCGAGAAGTGACGTTGGCGGACCGGACGGGACTCGAACCCGCGACCTCCGGCGTGACAGGCCGGCATTCTAACCAACTGAACTACCGGTCCAACGTCTACAACTCTACGTGTCCAGCCATCACCAAGGTGATGGTGGGTGGTACAGGGTTCGAACCTGTGACCCCCAGCTTGTAAGGCTGGTGCTCTCCCAACTGAGCTAACCACCCCTGGTCACGTGGCGCTGCATTCTACAGAACATCGGGGGGATGTCAACGCGGCCAAACCATCTTTCTCGTTTTTTTTGTCGCCTATTTTGCCCGTGCATTCATCGACTTGGGCGGAAACGCAGGCGGCACAAGGGCTCACGAGATTCAGCGGCCCTCCGCAACGAGCCAAAACAGCCGTAAAAAAAATGGCGAGACCCATCCCCCTGACCGTAGCGGCATCAATTCACCTGCATCAACGTTGCTGCGCATTTTGCCGCGCGCTGCATCAGTTCGTCTCGTGTCACGCCGCTGGCACGCCGGGTCAGCCAGTCGTGATCACCGTCCTCCAGCCATTCGACGGTGGCCACCTCGGGCAAATCATAGCCTTGCACTTGCTCGAGGGTGCCAAACGGATCTCGGGTGCCCTGCAGCACCAGCGTTGGACACTTGAGGCGAGGCCAGTGCGCCAGGCGAAGTCGTTCGGGCTTGCCCTGGGGGTGAAAGGGATAACCCGCTACCACCACTCCAGGTGCCGTCTCCTCGGCCGCCAGCAGGGTCGCCACACGCCCACCCATGGACTTGCCCCCCAGCCATAGGCGGCCAGGCACGCTATGCGACAAAACGTCACGCCAGGTGCGCAGCTCATCGACCAGAACATCGACCTTGGGCGGCGGGCGCCGGCGCCCAAGCGCCTTCATCTGGCGCATGTAGGCGAATTCCACTGACAAGGTCGCCACTCCGGCGTCGGCCAGCGCCTTGCGCCAGGCGACCAGAAAGGGTGAATCGTGCCCAGCGCCTGCACCATGCGTCAAAAGAAGTAGGTCGTCACTGGCAGGGCCCGCCAGGATGCAGGGTCCAATGCCCTCCCATTGCCCGTGCTGTTCTCCGTGAAACGGGCTTTGCCGGCGCAATTCCTGACCAAAAATGTCGGATAAAAGATTTTCAGACATGGACAAATTTCCAAAGTTCACTGCCACCAGTGGCTAAGTGCCAGCCCTAGCCGTGCTGGTCTAGAATTCTGAATGGTTGTTGATCTGCATCATTCTGAGACTGCCGCTGGGTAGGCACTATGGCCGGGGGATCGTCCCCTTTACGCGATCGATGGGAACCTGATCATGAGCACAGCATTTGAACATCCGACCTACAACTACAAGGTGGTCCGGCAGTTCTCGATCATGACGGTGGTATGGGGCATCGTGGGCATGGCCCTCGGTGTCATACTTGCTGCCCAACTGGTCTGGCCGGAACTCAACCTTGGCTTGCCCTGGACAAGCTTTGGTCGGCTTCGCCCCCTGCACACCAACGCAGTCATCTTTGCCTTCGGCGGATCCGCGCTGTTCGCGACCTCCTATTATGTGGTCCAACGCACGTGTCAGGTAAGGCTGATCAGCGACAAGCTGGCTGCCTTTACGTTCTGGGGCTACCAGGCCGTCATCCTCTGCGCCGTCGCCACCCTGCCCCTGGGCCTCACCGAGGTCAAGGAATACGCCGAGCTGGAATGGCCCATCGACATTCTGCTCGCCGTCGTCTGGGTGTCCTATGCCATCGTTTTCCTCGGCACGGTCAAGATTCGCAAGACCTCGCACATCTACGTGGCCAACTGGTTCTTCGCCGCCTTCATCCTGACGGTGGCGGTGCTGCACATCGTCAACAGCGCGGCCATTCCCGTCACCGCCACCTACTCCATCTCCCTCTACTCCGGGGCCATCGATGCCATGGTGCAGTGGTGGTATGGACACAACGCGGTGGGCTTCTTCCTGACCGCCGGCTTCCTGGGAATGATGTATTACTTCGTGCCCAAGCAAGCCGAGCGCCCGGTCTATTCCTACCGTCTGTCCATCGTCCATTTCTGGGCACTGATCATGGTGTACATGTGGGCCGGCCCGCACCACCTGCACTACACCGCGCTGCCTAACTGGGCCCAATCCCTGGGCATGGTCATGTCCATCATCCTGCTGGCCCCCTCCTGGGGCGGCATGATCAACGGCATGATGACCCTGTCGGGCGCCTGGCATAAGTTGCGTACCGATCCGACGCTGCGCTTTCTGGTGGTCGCCCTGTCCTTCTACGGCATGTCGACCTTCGAAGGGCCGATGATGGCTGTGAAGACCGTCAATGCCCTGTCTCACTACACCGACTGGACCATTGGCCACGTCCACGCGGGAGCGCTGGGCTGGGTGGCAATGATCACCATCGGCTCGATGTATCACCTGATCCCCCGCCTGTTCGGTCAGAACGAGATGTACTCGGTCAAGCTGGTGGCAGTGCACTTCTGGCTGGCCACCATCGGCACCGTGCTGTACATCGCCGCCATGTGGGTCAACGGCATCCTGCAGGGCCTGATGTGGCGCGCCATCAATGCCGACGGCACGCTGATGTACACCTTCGTCGAGACCGTGGAGGCCAGCGGCCCCGGCTACATCGTGCGCCTGATCGGCGGTCTGTTCTGGGTGACCGGCATGCTGATCATGGCCGTCAATGTCGCGATGACCGTCAAGGGTTCCGCCAAGAGCGGTGCTCCCCTGCCACAGACCGCCTGAGTCAATGAAGGACCGAGACTGACATGAGACACGAGATCATAGAAAAGAACGTCGGCCTGATGGCGGTGCTGGTGCTGGTGGTGATCAGCTTTGGCGGCCTGGCCGAGATCGTGCCGCTGTTCTTCCAGAAGCAGACGACCGAGCCGGTGGATGGCCTCAAGCCACTGACCGCGCTGCAACTCGAGGGCCGTGACATCTATCGCCGGGAAGGCTGCGTCGGCTGCCACTCGCAGATGATTCGTCCCTTCCGGGCGGAAACCGAACGCTACGGCCACTACAGCGTGGCAGGCGAATCCGTCTACGAGCACAACTTCATGTGGGGCTCCAAGCGAACCGGTCCGGACCTTGCCCGCGTCGGCGGTCGCTACAGCGACGACTGGCACCGCGCGCACCTGTACAACCCGCGTGACGTGGTGCCTGAGTCGATCATGCCGGCGTATCCCTGGCTGTTCGAGAACACCCTGGATGGCGAACACACCCCAGCCAAGATGCGCACCCTCCAGACCCTGGGCGTGCCCTATACCGACGAACAGATCGCCAGCGCGACCAGCGATGTTCGCGGCGAACGGGAGATCACCGCGCTGGTGGCCTACCTGCAGCAGCTTGGCACAGTACTGCCCAACTCGGCAAAGAGCCCGTAACCATGGATATCGGAACCTTTCGCGGCATTCTCACCGGCATTCTGCTGGTCGCCTTTCTGGGCCTTGTGGCCTGGGCGTATTCCAGCCGTCGCAAGCGCGAGTTCGAACAGGCAGCCAACCTGCCGTTCGCGGATGACGACGAGCAACCGAACCGTGACCGCATGGCCGAGCAACAGGCCGATTCCCGAAAGGACAGGGGAGAAAAGAACACATGAATACACTCTGGGGTGATGCCCTCTCAGGCTTCTGGAGCGCCTGGATCATCGTCATCACGCTCGGCACGATTGGCTTCGCCTTCTGGCTGCTATGGGCCAATCGCAAGACCGACAAGCGCCCTGATGCAGACGGTACTGTCGAGACCACCGGCCATACCGCCGACGGCATTGCGGAATACGATAACCCGCTGCCACGTTGGTGGTTCCAGCTCTACGTTGCCACCGTGATCTTTTCACTTGGCTACCTGGTGCTGTATCCGGGCCTGGGCAATTTCGCCGGCGTGCTGGGCTGGAGTCAGGAAGGCCAGTGGGAGGAAGAAGTGGCCCAGGCCGAACAGCGCTTCACACCGATCTTCGAGAAGTATCAGGAAATCCCGGTGCCGGAGTTGATCAAGGATGCCGAGGCCATGCAGATTGCCGAGCGTATCTTCCTCAACAACTGCGCGATCTGCCACGGCTCCAATGCCAAGGGCGGCTACGGATTCCCCAACCTGACTGACACGGACTGGCTGTACGGGGGTGAGCCCGAGCACATTGTCGCCACCATCGAGAACGGTCGGAACGGACTGATGCCCTCGTGGCAGCAACTCGGCGCCGACAACATCGAGAACCTGACTCAGCATGTGCTATCGCTGTCCGGCCAGGCCGAAGATGCTGAGCGCGCTGACAAGGGGGGCGCGGTGTTCGGATCGGTGTGTGCGGCGTGTCACTCGCCTGACGGTACCGGCAACCAGGCGCTGGGAGCTCCCAACCTGACCGACGAGACCTGGTTGTACCAGGCACCGGGGCAGAGCCTGGCCGACTCGATTCGCCAGACGCTGCGTAACGGCCGCAATGGCCATATGCCTGCCCAGGCCGCCTACATCGGTGAGGAGCGCGTGCATCTGGTGGCGGCCTACGTCTACAGCCTGAGCCAGCCTGCCCAGTAATCCACAAGAGGGGGTCACCCCCGTATCCAGTGCGGCCAAGCGCCGCACTGGCCTCTCACCTACCTGACGATCGCTAGACTGACCGTCGGCACAACGACGAATGATCGGTCAGCGATGCGAGCCTGCCATGAGCGACAAGATACCCACCCACGATGTGACCGACAGCGCGGTATCCCACCACACACCCGAAGATTCCTCGTCACACAGCATGTACGAGAGCCGCCGTCATATTTACGTACGCGAGATGAAGGGCGTCTTTCAACGGGCCCGGCGTGCTGCCAACTGGGCGCTGATGCTGGGATTTCTGCTGTTGCCTTGGGTGCCATGGGGAGACCGTCCCGCGGTCTGGTTTGACCTACCGGGTCGCGAATTCCACATCTTTGCGGCGACCTTCTACCCTCAGGAGTTCGTGCTGCTGTCCTGGCTCTTGATCATCTGCGCCTTTGGCCTGTTCTTCATCACGGTGTTTGCCGGCCGGGTATGGTGTGGCTACACCTGCCCCCAGAGCGTCTGGACGTTTCTGTTCATCTGGGTCGAGCATCGTGTCGAGGGGCCACGCAACCGCCGCATCAAGCTGGACAAGCGCGCCCTTGATGCCGATAAGCTCCTGCGCAAGAGTGCCAAGCACGCGATCTGGCTGATCATCGCTGCCGCCACCGGCATCACCTTTGTCGGCTACTTCACGCCCATCGAGGGCCTGGTCGTCGACCTGGCCACCCTGTCAGCCAACGGCTGGTCCTACTTCTGGGTCGGCTTCTTCGTTGTCTTCACCTACCTCAACGCTGGCTGGCTACGGGAGCAAGTCTGTCTGTACATGTGTCCTTATGCCCGCTTCCAGTCGGTGATGTTCGATCGCGATACGCTGATCGTCTCCTACGATTATCATCGAGGCGAGCCCCGTGGCCCCCGCAAGCGCTGTGCCGACCCCACCGAGCAGGGACTCGGCCACTGCATTGACTGCGAACTCTGCGTCCAGGTCTGCCCTACCGGCATCGACATTCGCGATGGCTTGCAGTATCAGTGCATCACCTGCGCCGCCTGCATTGATGCCTGCGACAGCGTCATGGACAAGATGGGGTACCCTCGGGGTCTGGTTCGCTACACCACCGAGCATGCCCTTGACGGCAACAAGACCCATTTGCTCAGGCCACGCCTGATCGGCTACCTGGTGGCGTTGCTGGTGATGATCGGGCTGTTTATCTGGACCCTGGCCGACCGCACCCCGCTGGACGTCGACGTCGAGCGCGATCGGGCGCGGCTGTTTCAGACGCTAAGCGATGGGCGTATCGCCAACTCGTACGCCATCACCGTGCGCAATCTCGACAATCAGGCACACCGCTATCTGATCGAAGTCACCGGCATCGAGGGCCTGCAGAGCGATACCGAGTCACTCGAGGTACCCGCCAACGCGTCCCGGCAGCTGGTGATGACGCTGAGCGTAAATCCTGCTTTGATGGAACAGCGTAGCGCCGACATCAGCGTCCGCCTGCACGCTGAAGACGATCCCTCGGTCGCGGTGGAACGCGAAAGTCGATTCATAGGAGTCACCCCCTAATGTCTTCGTCCGATCCCCAGGTGCCGCCCTGGTACAAGCAGTTCTGGCCCTGGTTTCTGATTGCTTTGCTGCTGTCGTCGGTCACCTTCAGCATGGTCTACCTGGCGCTGTCGATCCGCTATTTCGATGGCTCGGTACCGGACGACTATTACAAGGAGGGGCTGGCGATCAATGTTCAGCTGGAAAAGCAGCAGCGCGCCGAAGCCCTTGGGCTGGCAGCCGATCTGCGGATCGATGCCACCACCGGGGACGTGGTCGTCCAGCTGCTCGGCGAAGAGCGCCCCGAGCGCCTGCAGCTGGAGCTGAAGTTTCCCACCGATGGCGACCGCGACCGCCTGCTGACCCTGAGCCATACCCGTAGTGGACAATATGTTGGCACCCTGGAGCGCAACCTTCGCTACCGCTGGTACCTGCAGCTCCAGCCATGGATCGAGGACGGCAGCGGCGATGATGCTGCCTGGCGCTTGACCGGCGAGGCCGAATTCCCGCGAGACAGCACCATTCATCTGACGCCAGGTCTGTGATGCCGGCTACCGATACTCCGCGGTCCTGCTACCACTGCGGCGCCACGGTGGAAGCAGGAGCCCCCTGGTCGATCACCATCGATCAGCAAGCGCACCCTCTGTGCTGTCCCGGATGCGAAGCCGTGGCTCACGCCATTGTCGACGGTGGCCTCGATAGCTATTACCGCTTTCGCACCGCCATGCCTGAGCGTCCCTCGGCCACGCCCGCGGACGCCGAACGCTACCAGGTCTTCGATGACCCCGGCCTGCAAGCCCGATTCGTGCGCCAGCGCGACGGGCATCAGGTCGCCACCCTGGCGGTGGACGGTATCACCTGCGCAGCCTGCGCCTGGCTCATCGAGCATCGCCTGAACGCTCTCGATGGTCTGGCCAGCAGCGCCGTCAATCTGTCGCAACATCGCCTGCAGGTGAGCTGGGACCCGAGCCAGCTGACGCTGTCACGCATTCTTGCCGAGATGGCGGCCATCGGTTACCCCTCGCAACCCTACGAACCCGACCAGGCTCAACTGCGTCTCAAGCACCAGTCGCGCCAGATGGTTCGCCGCTTGATAGTGGCAGCGGTAGGCATGATGCAGGTGCTGATGTTCTCGATCCCCCACTACGTTGACAGCGGGGACCTCAGCGCCGATTTCGACCAGCTGTTTGCCTGGCTATCACTGGCGCTGACGACGCCTGTCGTGCTGTATGCCGCTCAACCGTTCTTCCTGGGCGCCTTGCGGGACGTACGCTCGCGCATACTCGGCATGGATGTTCCCGTCTCCCTGGCCATCGGTGGCGCCTACCTGGCGAGCTGCTGGTCGGTGGTCAGCCAATCGGGAGATCGCTACTTCGATTCGGTCAGCATGTTCACCTTCTTCCTGCTGTTCGGTCGCTATCTGGAATCCCGCGCCCGCGCCCACTACGGGCGCCAGGGCAACGTTCTGGCCAGCGCCTTGCCCAGCGCTGCAGTGCGCGTCGAGGCCAATGGCGACGAACGGGTCATTCCCGCCAGCAAGCTCGAACCGGGTGATCGCGTGCGCGTCAGTCCTGGCTCACTGATTCCGGCTGACGGTGTCCTGACATCAGGCGTGGCACAGATCGACGAATCGCTGCTGACCGGTGAGTCGCTGCCCTCACTACGACGACAGGGCGATATCGTTCACGCTGGCACGCTGTGCATCGACAGCCCGGTGGAGCTCGACGTCCTGCGTGTCGGGGACGCGACCCGCGCAGCGGGCATCCTTGACCTTACCGACCGAGCCTTTGCCCATCGTCCGCGTATCGCCAAGGTGGCAGAGCAGGTGTCTCACCGCTTTGTCCTGAATCTGCTGATCATCACCACCCTGGTCGCCATGGCCTGGTGGTGGATCGACCCCAGTCGCAGCCTGTGGGTCACCCTGTCGGTACTTGTCGTCACCTGTCCCTGCGCCTTGGCACTGGCCACGCCTACCGCCTTGACCGTCGCCCACGGGCGTCTGCGTCGCGCCGGCGTGCTGGTCGCTCGCGCCGATGCGCTGGAAACCCTGGCCCGCCTCGACCGCATCATCTTTGACAAGACCGGCACCTTGACTCGAGGCCAGCTGCGCCTGGCCGAGCACCGACGCCTCACGGCAGACTGCCTTGCAGGCATCGACCCTCGTCAGCTGGCCGCTGCGTTGGAAGTCGGCTCGGAGCACCCGGTCGCCCATGCCTTCCGGCCCTGGCGCGACGCCCGAGTCACGGCCAGCGACATTCGCAACGTGCCCGGTCAGGGTGTCGAAGGTTACCTGGCTGGGCAGTGTTGGCGCCTTGGGCGCCCGGACTTTGCCCTGGCCAGCCAGCCCCCCCTCGACGTACCAGGCGACGGCCTGTGGCTGCTGCTGGCATGCGAGGGGCAGGCTGTCGCCTGGTTCCAGCTACACGACCAGCCCCGCACAGACGCCGCCATGACCCTTGCGGCTATCCGCGAAGCGGGTATCGAGATCGAGATCCTGTCCGGCGATCGACCCGGCAACGTTCAGCCACTGGCCGATCAGCTGGGGGTAGCGCAGTGGCACGGCAACGCCAGTCCCGAGGACAAGCTCACATTGGTCCGCAAGCGTCAGCAAGCGGGAGAGGTCGTTGCCATGGTGGGAGATGGCATCAACGATGTGCCCGTTCTGGCCGGGGCGGACCTCGCCATTGCCGTTGCTGGCGCCAGTGACCTGACACGCACTCGCGCCGACCTGATCTTGCTCGGCGAGCCGCTGGAGCGTATCGTCCAGGCTATCCATAGCGCACGCCAGACGCGCCGCATCATTCGCCAGAACCTCGCCTGGTCAGTGCTCTACAACGTCGTCGCGCTGCCCGCCGCCGCGTTGGGCTTCGTGCCTCCGTGGCTCGCCGCCATCGGCATGTCGATCAGCTCACTGCTGGTCATAGGCAATGCCCTTCGCCTGAGACGCGCGGCGCCGCCATCACCCTCACGTCTTGCCGTAGCGGCACATGCTCAATGAACATTCTCTATCTGTTGATACCGCTGTCGCTGATCCTGTTGAGTCTCGCGGTATGGGCGTTTTTCTGGGCGGTTCGCAACGATCAATTCGACGATCTGGAGGGTCCTGCCTATCGCATCCTGTTCGAGGACGAAGACCCGCCGACACCGAACCCATCCAGAAAGCCGGCAAAAGAGACGCCGGTCGATGACGCAATAGCCGACGAGCATGATTCCACGCCACCCCCTGGATCCTGAGCAGAACGCATGAACCCAGTAGGTCTAGACCTGCCGCCCGCGATGGCGGCTTTTGTCTTCGGGCTGCTTGGCGGAGCACATTGCATCGGCATGTGCGGCGGTATAATGAGCGCCCTGACCTTTGCCATTCCCCCGAGCATGCGCCACCCTGTTCGTGTAGGAATTTTACTACTTGGCTACAACTCGGGACGTCTGTTCAGCTACTGCCTGGCAGGCGCTATGGTCGCAAGCCTAGGCTCTGTGGTGGCGCTGGCACCGGGCATGCGGGACCTGCTGCAGGTGGTTGCCAGCCTGATGCTGATCACGATGGCGCTTTACATTGCCAACCTGTGGAAAGGGCTACGCTGGCTGGAGGCATTGGGCCAGCGCCTGTGGAGGTACCTGGAGCCAGCAGGACGTCGCCTGTTGCCAGTGGTCAAGCTACCTCAGGCGGTTGCACTCGGAGCCATCTGGGGCTGGCTGCCCTGTGGCCTGGTGTATTCCATGCTGGCATGGAGCATGGCCATCGCAGACCCTGTCCATGGAGCACTACTCATGCTCTGCTTTGGCCTGGGGACGCTGCCGGCACTGGTGACAACAGGGGTTGCTGCGCGCCAACTGCAGAGTTTGCTGGCACACCCTGCCACACGATTTATGGCAGCGGGCATGATTGTCGGTTTAGCCGTATGGAATATCCTACAAATTGTAGGAAATTGACGATCATCATATCGCCGTCAGATTATTGAGGCAAAAGAGGTATATGCACCTTTGACCCAATATCTGCGTGTAGAATAGCGACAATAGCATGCAGCAAGGGTAAGCCAGTTTCCTACATGCCCTGCTCATCATGAACCCCAGACCCACAGGAGCTGCGAATGAGTCCATCGGCCCAAGATCGACGGCGCCCCATGCTACATGAGACTCGTTGCGAGTCCTGCAGCTTGAGCTCCCTGTGCCTTCCGTTGTCGCTGGAGACCGCTGACCTCGAGCGCTTCGATTCCATTATCCGCCGTCATCCTCCGATCAAGAAGGGCACTCGCCTGGTCGAGCAGGGAGATCGCTTCACGAGCGTCTTCGCGGTTCGCTCCGGTAGCCTCAAGCAGATCACCACGGAGGGTAGTGGCGAAGCGCAGCTGACCAACTTCTTCTTGCCCAGTGAACTGGTCGGCCTGGATGGCATAGACGACGGCAGATATCCCGGCAGCGTGGTGGCACTCGAGACCACGACCGTATGTGAGATTCCCTTCGATCGCCTTGACGCCCTGACCCAGACGCTGCCGGAACTACGCGCGCAACTGTTCCGCACCCTCAGCAAGGAGCTGCGCGAGGATCGCCGCATGATGCAGCTGCTGTCGCGCAAGACCGCTGACCAACGACTGGCCTGCTTCTTCCTCGGTCTGTCGGACCGTTTCCGACGCCGCGGCTACTCGCCGTTCAGCTTCCGCCTGTCCATGTCCCGGGCAGATATCGGCAACCACCTGGGACTTGCCGTCGAAACGGTCAGCCGCATTCTGGGACGCTTTCAACAGCAGGACCTAGTGGCGGTCTCTGGACGGGAGGTCAATATCCTGGACCTCGCCTCACTGTCGAACCTGGCTGACACCGACGCCAGCTGATCCGCGGCGCTGACAGGGCCTGCGGCCGACAGCGACCGATAGACGTCGTGCCACGCCACGAGCCCAGCCCCCCCTTAGGTAGGGCGACGATATACCGGCTCCATCAACAAAAGAGGCCGCATCCCAGGATGCGGCCTCTTGCTATCTTATCGGGACGAGCGTTCAGACATTGAAGAGGGCCACTGCGTGATGTGGCCCTAGCTCGCTTCGCGCTTCAGCAGTGCCTTTTCAGCAGTGCCTTTTCAGCAAGGCATGTTCAGCATGGGCTTGTTCAGGGGAGCTTAGTCGGCGTCAACGATATCAATACGCCGAGCCTGGCGATGCGCCTGCACGGCCTCCAGACCTTCAAAGTCGAACAGCTCGCGGTCTGCCAGCTGCGAGGGTGCCACGTTGGTCACGGCCTTGAACATGCTCTCCAGGCGCCCTGGGTGCTTGGCCTCCCACTCTGCCAGCATTTCCTTCACCACCTGGCGCTGCAGGTTGGGCTGCGAACCGCAGAGGTTGCAGGGAATGATCGGAAAGGCCATGGCATCGCTGTAGGCCTGGATGTCCGCCTCGCGGCAGTACGCCAGCGGCCGGATGACAATGTTCTTGCCATCATCGGACAGCAGCTTGGGCGGCATGGCCTTGAGACTTCCCCCGAAGAACATGTTGAGGAACAGCGTCTCGAGAATATCCTCGCGGTGGTGTCCCAGGGCAATCTTGGTCGCACCGATCTCTTCCGCAAAACCGTACAGCGACCCTCGGCGCAGTCGCGAGCACAGCGCGCAGGTGGTCTTGCCCTCGGGGGTCTTTTCCTTCACCACCGAGTAGGTGTCACGCTCGAGGATGTGGTAGTCCACGCCAATGCTGTCCAGGTAGTCCGGTAGCACGTGCTCGGGAAAGCCGGGCTGCTTCTGGTCGAGGTTGACCGCCACCAGGGAGAAGTTCACCGGCGCATTGCGCTGCAGGCTGCGAAGAATCTCGAGCATGGTGTAGCTGTCCTTGCCGCCGGACAGGCATACCATGACCTTATCGCCTTCCTGAATCATGCCGTAATCGATGATGGCGTTGCCGGTCTGACGCCGCAGACGCTTCTGCAGCTTGTTGAACTCGCGCTTGGCCTTGGCCTGGGCGCGCTCGTCGTCAGCTGCCGGGGACGCGGCATCACGACGGTCGAGGACACGGGGATCAAACAGGGAGGCGGAAGCGGGCTGAGCAGACATGGGCAGGGCACATCACGGCTGAAAATGAAGACCCGCTAGTCTATCACTCACGTCCGCCACAGGCGAAGAAGTCAGCAACCACTCACCCCTGCGATTACGCTGGTTCACAACCGCGTGTCCTGGGCCAAGGTGCTTTTGACTAGCCGCCCTGTGACTAGCCGCCCTGTGACTAGCCGCCCTGTGAAGAGAGGACCTGTGACAAGACGACCTGTGGCTAGACGACTTGTAGTGCCAGCAGATAGCGCGCCACCACACCAAGCAACAGCAGCAAGATGCCGAAGCGTTGCCAGGCGTGCTCACTCACCGTCAGCGTCAGACGCTTCTCCCAGAACTTGACCATCCCCCACAGGTCACGGGTGCGGCGATAGTACTGGCAGTAAGCCACCATCACAGCCAACAGGCCAAGCGATAGCAAGGTCGGCTCAAGCAACATCATCAGACCATGAAGGCTCATGCAAAGATCTCCCCATTACGGTGACTACGGCACCTGACACGCCGCTCGTCCCAGGTCACGCGTCGTGACAGCGGCGTGGATGGAATCATCGGGACGACTCGGCCAGCGCGTCGGCGTCCAGCCGCAAATGCATCAGTGCCGTAGTGACGGCATCACCCAATGCGGTATGCCGTCCCATGATCGGCACTCCCAGGCGCTCTGCCAATTGTTCGAAAGTCGGCTGCAGCTCAAGTTCGGGGTGGCTGCGCCGCATCCGCTTGCGGTACTGCTGCGCCACATCGATGGTGGCGTTAGGCAACGAGAAGCCAAACTCCGCCTTGAGATAGCGATCGAGCATGGCCAGGTCAAAGTCGATGCACCACCCCACCAGCGGACGGTTGCCGATGAATTCCAGCAGCGTCTCGAGGGCATCACGCACCGGCATTCCCCCCTCAAGATCTACCCCACGCAGGCGGTGAATCTTGATGGAATCACCATCCAGGCTGGCCGGGGGCTCCAGGCGCAGATCAAGCGACTCGCTGGTCAACACGCGCCCATCGTGGATCCGCACTGCCGCAATCGACACCAGCTCGGCGCGACGCGTATCCAGGCCGGTGGTCTCGCAGTCGATGGACACCAACTCATCACCGGTGTAGGGATTGAACAGCCAGGCAAAATCGCCATCGGCTTGACGACGGCGGTCGGCCGCACGTCTGATCGCTCGCAGCATGGGGTACTCTCCTAAACGAAACCACTGACGCCAGGTCAGTTTTCCCTGAGGCGATGCCTCGACGCTCATGCATACTCCAGGTGATAACGATGGGACAGACTGCCCTTGAACTCCTTCACCAGATGAAGTGCCTCCCGCAACAGGTCACGCTCCAGGGAGTTGAGGGACTGCACCACCACGTTGTCGCTGGCCAGGAGATCATCGCGCTGGCACCTGAGCTGGGCCTTGAGCCTCAGCTCACTGAACAGTGACAGCGCCTCACCGAGGTCTTCCGCCACCTCTGCATCGAGGCGACCGAGCCTGGCCAGAGCGGACAGGCGATCGTGGGTCGAGGTCTCGCGCAGGCCAGCATCCAGCGCCATGGTGCGAACCCCATGAACGATCGGGAAGATGCCCCCTTTCTTGATGTCGATGCCGTGTGCGGGCTTCTTGAGCGAGCCGAACAGCGTCAATGGCGTAGAGAACCGCAGTACCGCGCGGGCCAGATGGGTCAGCAACAGCGCGTTGCCCCTGGTCTCCTCGATCAACACATCACGCAGGCGGTCCACCAACGCCATGTCACCTGCCACTCCAGCGACATCCACCAGAATCGCCAGGCTCATCAAGCTATTGCCATCCGGTTCCGCGACCCATCGCCGAATACGCCCGCGCCACTGCTCCAGCGTTCCTGTCCATTGGGGATTGGACACCATGATATTGCCGGGGCAGCGCGGATAGCCCAGGTCCATCAGCACCTCGGTAAAACGACGACTGTCCGCAGCCAGGTCCGGCCACTCGAGGTCGTCCGGGAGAATCAGCGCGTTGTCCTGATCCGTCTTGAGGATCTGCTCGCCCCTGCCCTCACTTCCCAGCACGACAAGACAGGCACGGTCGCGCTGAGGGCCGGGCATCGAAAACTGCCATGCCTTGCCAATAATGCGACCGTTAAGCGCTGACAGCATGCCCATGGCAAAGCGCATGCGAATTCCCTGCGCCATCAGTGCATCGATCAGCTCAGGCGTGCGCTGGCTGGCCTCGTTCAGTTCCGCCAGGCTGTCGGCCTGCTCCACCTGAAGACTGACCACATAGCTGCGACTGGAGAAATAGCTCAGCACATCGGTCAACTCGACCACGCCTTCCAGCGCGCCTTCGTGATAGACCACCACCCTGGCCACCTTGTGGCGGGTCATCTCGATCAGCGCTTCGAACAGGTACTGGTCCCTGTTGACGCTCACCAGTGCCAGGCCAGCGATACCTTCCAGGGCATCGCCCCCTCCCCGCTCCTGCATCACCAGCGCATCGAGCAGGTCGGTCTTGGTCAGCATTCCGGGGCCTTCCGGGGTATCCACCAACAGGCTGTCGGCGCCCTTCTCCTTCAGCGTGAGCACCGCCTGACGAATACTGATGGACGGGTCCACCAGCAGGGGTGGCCGCATGCATTCATGCACCTTGGCCAGCATGAAACCGGCCAGCGTCACGCCGCCATCGGAACGCCGCTCCGCCAGCAGCCGCGTCTTGCTGACCAGACGCTGGTGAAAGTAATCGGAGAAGTCCTCGGACTGTTCGCACAGCGAGAGGAACAACGCCCTGGGCATCAGGTAGCACAGGGTTTCCTGTTCGGCGACAAAACGATAGCGGCTCTGGCCGTTGATGACGCTGATCGCGCCAAACAGATCGCCACTGGTGTAGTGGCCAATGCGTCCCCCGGTGGAGGACTCGTTCATGTCCAGTTCGGCGACTTCGCCCTTGTGAATCACAAAGACGAACTCGCCGGCCTGTCCAGCCTCGAGAATCACTTCATCCCGCGCGTAGTACGCCAGATCAAGCCCTGCGCGAATACGCTCGCGTCCGGCATCATCCAGCAGCGCAAAGGGAGGTTCTGTGACGTTGATGTCGATCATCGTTCGCTCCGTGCTCAACCCCGGCTGTCCCGGGGCTGAGCAGGTTGGCGAAGAGGAGCCCACGGCGCTGGGCCCCTCGTCCCGTTCTAGTGTGCGTGGGCCACACCAGCGCCTCTTGGCACCCGCACGTTCTCGACCAGTTCCTGGATGTGTTCCGGCGGAGCGGCAGTTGCCCGCGATACCACGAACGCCACCACAAAGTGCAGGATCATGCCGAGCGTACCGATACCTTCCGGCGAAATACCAAACCACCAGATCGACGGATCCGTGTTGATGAACTTGGTATAGACGATATAGGTAAAGGTGAAGCTGAGACCCAGCACCATGCCGACGATGGCCCCCTCGCGGTTCATGCGCTTGTCGAAGATGCCAAGCAGAATGGCCGGGAAGAAGGACGACGCTGCCAAGCCGAAGGCAAACGCCACCACCTGGGCCACAAAGCCCGGAGGATTGATGCCAAAGTAGCCGGCCACCACGACTGCCACCGCGGCAGCGCCACGAGCAGCCAGCAGCTCTCCCTTCTCGCTGAGGTTCGGGTTGATCTGCTTCTTGATCAGGTCATGGGACACAGCCGCCGAAATGACCAGCAACAGCCCGGCCGCGGTCGACAGTGCTGCCGCTACACCACCGGCCGCCATCAGCGCGATCACCCAGGCTGGCAAGCCACCGATCTCGGGGTTGGCCAGCACGATGATATCGCGATCGATATACACCTCGTTGGCGCTGTCGGTGGGTGCATTGGTGACCACCCGCTGACCGTAGCTACCCGTGGAGGCTTCTTCCAGGGGACCGCTCTCGAAGGTGGGCTTGCCCTCGAACGGCGCGCCTGGCCCCATCTGCACCCTGCCATCGTCGTTCTTGTCGAGCCAGCCGATCAGGCCAACCGTCTCCCAGCTCTTGAACCAGCCAGGAACCTCCTCATAGCTTGTCTCGTTCACGGTCTCGATGATGTTGGTGCGAGCGAATACCCCCACCGCCGGTGCAGTGGTATACAGCAAGGCGATGAACACCAGGGCCCAACCGGCGCTGACCCGCGCATCACGAACCCGCGGCACGGTGAAGAACCGCACGATGACGTGAGGCAGACCTGCCGTACCACACATCAGCGCAGCGGTGATGAAGAACACGTTGATCATCGGCTGACTACCGTCGGTATAGGGCGTGATACCGAGATCTGTCAGCAGGCCATCGAGACGATCAAGGATGTATTGACCGCTATCGTTACCTGCTGCATCAACGAAGGTCGCACCGAGGCCGGTCTGGGGCAGCACGTGACCGGTCATCATGATCGACAGAAACACCGCCGGTACAATGAAGGCGGTGATCAGCACGCAATACTGAGCCACCTGGGTATAGGTAATGCCCTTCATTCCCCCCAGTACCGCATAGAAGAAGACGATGACCATGCCGATGACAACGCCGAGGTTCACGTCCACTTCGAGGAAGCGCGCGAAAACGATGCCAACACCTCGCATCTGTCCAGCCACGTAGGTGAACGAGACGAAGATGACGCAGATGACCGCTACGGTCCTCGCGATATTCGAGTAGTAACGGTCGCCGATGAAATCTGGCACCGTGAACTTTCCGAACTTGCGCAGGTAAGGAGCCAGCAGCATTGCCAGCATGACGTAGCCACCGGTCCAGCCCATCAGGTAGACGGAGGCGTCATAGCCCAGGTAGGCGATCAACCCTGCCATCGAAATGAACGACGCCGCGGACATCCAGTCAGCTGCGGTCGCCATGCCATTGGCTGCGGGATGAACACCTCCCCCCGCGACATAGAAGTCCTTGGTGGAGCCGGCCCGCGACCAGATCGCGATACCGATGTAGAGAGCGAATGACGCCCCTACAAAGAGATAGGTAAGCAGTTGTACATCCATGGAATCAATTCCCGTTCATTGACGTTATTTTGCGGGTTTCACTGTTCGTGGACGTCGTACTCTTCATCGAGTCGATTCATCTTCCAGGCGTAGAAAATAATCAGCACGATGAAGGTGTAGATGGATCCCTGCTGTGCAAACCAGAAGCCTAACTTGAAGCCAAAGAAGCGGATGTTATTGAGCACATCCACCAGGAGAATGCCGAAGCCATAGGAGACGACAAACCAGACGGCAAGACAGCCAAGAATGGTTCTAATATTTCGTTTCCAGTAGGCCTGTGCGCTCTTGTCTAGCATAAGGCTACCCTCAAGAAGTGGTTTGTTCGCCAAATGCCCTGTCAGGCAGAGCTAAAAGGCTCGAACAAAAGACTAGTCAAAAGGGCTTTTAGAGGAACGATAACTTTAGTCGAAAATCATAAATGCAGTGCACCATGTTATGAGAAACTTCTTTTAATTCAATAAAATAAAAACATTCAACAAATATTAGCCGTTGGTCTATCACTACAAAGGTGCATTCCACCTTAGTCGCGATTCTCTGCCTTATTTTCCGGTAATCGACGTTGGTCGATACCACAGAAATCCATCGAGTCTGTGATATTCGCCTCAAGAGACACCCTGCGCCCCCTGCCTGGCGGCCTTCCGATACCCTAGAATGGCAGCTGACATCGAGGAGGTGCCCATGTTTGCCGGTTGGCTGTTGATCGTCGTTTCACTTCTCTACATTGCCGTGCTGTTCGCCATTGCCTGGCGCGGCGACCGGCGTGCCCGGCATCAGGGCGCAAGCCAGCGGCGCCCGCTGGTCTACAGCCTGGCTCTGGCGATCTACTGCACGTCGTGGACGTTCCACGGCGCCGTCGGACAGGCCGCCACCTCAGGCTGGTCGTTTGCCAGCATCTTTGTCGGTCCGGTGCTGACCTTGCTGCTGTTCTGGCCTGTCCTGGCCAAGATGGTGCGCGTGGCCAAGCATCAGAACATCACCTCGATTGCCGACTTTATCGCCTCACGCTATGGCAAGACCCAGTCCCTGGCTGCTTTCGCGAGTCTGGTCGCATTGATCGGTACGCTGCCCTATATCGCTCTTCAGCTGAAAGCGGTGTCGACCTCCTTCGCGGTGCTGACCGACGCATCCGATATCACACGAGCCCCGCTATTCGGAGACACGGCGTTTTATGTGGCGGTGGTCATGGCGATCTTTGCCATCCTCTTCGGCACTCGCCATACCGATGCCACCGAGCATCATGAGGGCCTGATTCATGCGGTGGCCTTCGAGTCTCTGGTCAAGCTGGTAGCCTTTCTGGTACTCGGCGCCTATGTGACCTGGGGGATGTTCGACGGCCTGCAGGACCTGCTGACCCGCGCCGATATACACTTGCAACTCCAACGCCAGCTGGCCCAGCAGGACTTCGGCCAGAGTTTCTGGGCCCAGACCTTGCTGGCGATGCTGGCCATTCTGTGCCTGCCTCGACAATTCCATGTCACCGTGGTGGAGAACACCCACCGCGACGACGCCGCCCGCGCTCGCTGGCTGTTCCCGCTGTACCTGGTACTGTTCGCGTTCTTTGTACTGCCGCTGGCGGCGGCTGGCCTGACCACCTTTGCCGGCACTGACGTCGCACCCGATACCTACGTCCTGTCGCTGCCGATGGCAGCGGACCAGGGCTGGCTCACACTGCTGACCTTCATCGGTGGATTCTCGGCCGCCACCGGCATGGTGATCGTCGCGGCGGTCGCCGTCTCCATCATGATATCCAACGAAATCGTGATTCCTGCCCTGTTCCGCATGCGCTGGTTTGACACCAAGCCGCGGGACTACGGACGTCTGGTGCTCAGGGCTCGCCGAATCACCATCGCGGTGATCCTGGCGATGGCCTACGGCTTCTATCAGCTGATCGGTGAGTTCACCTCGCTGGCCTCGATCGGCATGCTCTCCTTTGCTGCTGCGGCGCAGTTCGCGCCGGCACTGATCGGGGGACTCTACTGGAAGCGTGGCAACCGTCTTGGCGTTATCGTCGGCATGAATGCCGGCTTCGCCATCTGGGCTTACACGCTGCTGCTGCCCGCCATGATCAACGCCGGCGTGCTCCCGGCTGACTGGCTCAGTGGCGGGCCGCTGGGGATTGCCTGGCTGTCGCCCACCTCGTTGTTCGGGCTGCATGTGGGCGATAACTTCACCCATGGCGTCATGCTGTCGCTGGGGATCAACCTGGTGGCCTACATCTTCGTGTCCCAGGTCACGCCCCAGCGCGTGGTGGAGCGCATTCAGGCCTCGCTATTCGTGGATAGCGTCGAAACCCGTCAGACCTCGGTCAACCGTCCCTGGACCGGTGCCACCACGGTGGGCGACCTCAAGGTGCTGTGTCAGCGATTCCTCAGTGCCGGCCAGGTTGACCGAGCCTTCAGCGACTACGCCCGTCGCAACGGCAAGGCACTGGAAGACAGCGCACGAGCGTCCATTGACGTGATCCAGTTCACCGAACGTTTTCTGGCATCCGTGCTGGGTGCGTCCTCCGCCCGTATCGTGGTCAATTCCGCCCTGCAGGGACGCGGCATCGGTATTTCCGACGTGATATCCATCGTCGATGAAGCGTCCCAGGTGCTGGAGTTCAACCGGGCCTTGCTTCAGGCCACCATCGAGAACATCAACCAGGGCATCAGCGTGGTCGATCAGAACCTGCGCCTGGTGGTCTGGAATCAGCGTTACCTGGAACTGTTTCGCTTCCCGGACCATCTGATTCGTGTCGGCGCGCCCATCGACCGTATTTTTCGCTACAACGCCCATAATGGCGAATACGGCCCAGGTGACCCCGAAGAGCATGTCGAGCTATTGCTCGACAACATTCGCGAGGGGCAACCACATCGCTACGTGCGCTACCGCCAGGACGGCAGCGTGCTGGAGGTCCAGGGCAATCCCATGCCCGGCGGAGGCTTCGTCTACACCTATCAGGACATCACCCAGCAGAAACGCACGGAAGAGGCGCTGATCCGTTCCGAGAACAACATCCGTATCTACACGGACAACGTGCCGGCATTGATCGCCTACTTCGACCGTGAGTGCCGCTACCTGTTTACCAACCGGGCCTACGAGCAAGCCTTCAGCATCAACCGCAACGAGGTGATCGGCAAGAAGGTCACCGACGTGATCCCGACCGACATGGCAGAGGAGCGCACGCCCTGGTTCAAGCGCACGCTGGCCGGAGAACGGGTCAGTTTCGAGGTCTCGCTGGACATCAGCGGTGAAGGGCTTCGCTACATGCTGGTGACCTACACCCCCCACTTCGGCGACAGTGGCGCCATCCTCGGTTTCTTCGCCCTGTACCAGGACATCACTGAACGCCGCCGAGCCGAGATTGCCCTTAAGGAAACCAACGAGACGCTGGAAGAGCGCGTGCGCTCCCGTACTCTGGCGCTGTCCGAGGCCAATTCGGCACTGCGCCAGGAAAACCGGGTCAGGGCCGAGGCGGAGCAGGCGCTGCGCCAGGCCAAGCAGGTGGCCGAGGATGCCAATGCCTCCAAGACCCGCTTCCTGGCGGCGGCCAGCCACGACCTGCTGCAGCCGCTCAATGCGGCGCGGCTGTTCACCTCGGCCCTGTCCCAGGACATGGGGGCCGAGGACATGAAGCGCACCATCGGCCACATCGACAGCTCGCTGCAGTCTGCCGAGGAGCTCCTCGGCACCCTGCTGGACATCTCGAAGCTGGATGCCGGGGCGCTGACGCCGCGTCGCAGCCACTTCGCCCTGACCGATATCCTGCGGCCCCTGCAGGCCCAGTTTGCGGTAATGGCCGAGGACCGCGGTCTTGACCTGAAGGTGGTGGGCTCACGCCTGTGGGTCGACAGTGACAGCCAGATGCTCAGGCGCATCATCCAGAATTTTCTGTCGAACGCGATTCGCTACACCCAGGAGGGCCGCGTGCTGCTGGGTATCCGGCGACGGGGCGAACGCCTGTTGATCGAGGTGTGGGACAGCGGCCCTGGCATTCCAGAGGCCAAGCAAGCGGAGATCTTTCAGGAGTTCCGCCGGCTGGACCAGGCTTCCCGACACAAGGAAAGCGAAAAGGGACTGGGACTGGGGCTGTCGATTGCCGATCGCATGAGCCGGGTGCTCGATCATCCCATCCGCGTGCGCTCCTGGGTCGGTATCGGCACCGTGTTCTCGGTCAGCGTGCCGCGGGTCGAGGCCAAGGCCGAGGTCGCCGAGTCGGACAGCAAGCCCTCACGCAAGGTCGCCAGCAAGCTCGATGGCAAGCGCATTCTGTGTATCGACAACGAGTCGCTGATTCTCGAGGGCATGAAGGCGATGCTGTCGGGCTGGGGCTGCGAGGTCTTCACCGCCACCTCCATCGGCGGCGCCAAGTCGGTACTGCGACACCTGGATGGCGACCCTGATGCCATCCTGGCCGACTACCATCTGGACAATGAAGTCACTGGACTGATGGCACTGGATGCCCTGAGCGAGCGCCTCGAAGGAGAAGTACCCGGCATCGTGATTACTGCAGACCGTACCGAAGAGGTGGCAGAGGAGGTCCGTCGCGGTGGCTTCCAGCTGCTGCTCAAGCCGGTGCGGCCCGCGGCCCTGCGTGCGCTGTTGACGCGGACCCTGCAGGCCAGCCAGGCCCCTTCATGAGGTGCAGCAACGTGCAGGCAGCCTTGCCGCCGACATCCTTGACGGCGTTTGCCTGCAGACACATGGTGCACCAGCCCCGCGCGATAACCCCGCGGGGGCTGGTCTCAGGTACCGCAGAAGGTTCTGAGCACGCGTTCGTCTCGCGTCGGGGGTGCCATCAGCCAGGCCTCGCTTGGCGCCTCATGGGGGCGCGTCACGGCGGCCAGCAATGACTCAAAGACGCTCAAGTCATCGTCGTCCACCGCGGCCCGGATGGCCTTCTCGACCAGGTGGTTGCGCGGGATCACCAGGGGATTGGCAGCGCTCAATCGCTGCCTCAGGGTTGGCGCGTCCACACCCTGTTGCTGCAGCCGCTGGCGCCAACGCGGCAGCCAGTCGTCAAGGCGATGACGTCGCTCGAATCCTTCGGCCAGGGTCTCGTCACCATCTTCCAGTGCGGCCGACAGACGGGCGAAGCCAAGGGTAAAGTCGGCATTACCCTCCTCCATCGCCTTGAGCAGATCCTCGCCCAGGGCAAGATCATGGTCATCTGACTGGTCGTCTTGGCTATCGAGCCCCAGCTTGGCGCGTAGCACGGCGGTCCAGGCAGCATCATGCTGTTCGGCAAAGTTCTCGATCGACGCCGTGGCCAGCTCAACCGCGCGCTCCTGGTCGTCATCGATCAACGGCAGTAGCGTCTCGGCCAGGCGCGCCAGGTTCCACTGGGCGATGGCGGGCTGATTGTCCCAGGCATAACGGCCTCGCTCGTCGATGGAACTGAACACCCGGTGGGGATGAAAGGCGTCCATGAAGGCGCAGGGCCCGTAGTCGATGGTCTCACCGGAGATCGCGCAGTTGTCGGTGTTCATCACGCCATGGATGAAGCCAAGCCCCTTCCATTGGGCGATCAGACTGGCTTGACGCTCCACCACCGCGTCCAGCAGCGCCAGCGCCCTGCCTCCTTCCGTACTCTCGGCCGGTTGGGGCGCACTCTCGGCCAGATGTGGCGCACTTTTGGCCAGGTGCGGATAGTGACGCTCAATGCAGAAGTCCACCAACAGAGACAGGGCCTCGGTATCCCGCCGCGCGGCAAAATACTGGAAAGTGCCCACGCGGATGTGGCTGGTTGCCACCCGCGTCAGCACCGCTCCCGGCTCCACCATCTGACGCACCACGGAATCGCCGCTGGCCACTGCTGCCAGTGCCCGTGTGGTAGGAACCCCCAGGGCGGCCATGGCCTCGGATACCAGGTATTCCCGTAGAACCGGCCCCAACGGGGCGCGGCCATCGCCTCCACGGGAGAACGGCGTGCGCCCGGCTCCCTTGAGTTGCACCTCCCGCAGCGTGCCATCCCGGTGCGTGAGCTCACCCAGCAACAGGGCACGGCCGTCTCCGAGTTGAGGCACGAAGTTACCGAACTGATGGCCAGCATAGGCAGTCGCCACAGGGCGGGCCCCCTCCGGCACCAGGTTGCCTCCCAGCACCTCGGCAAGCTGGTGATCATCCAAGGCATCCAGGTTCAGCCCCAACGCCTCGGCCAGGGGGCGATTGAACGCCAGCAAGCGTGGTGACGATACCGGCGTCGGTGACATCTCGGCTCGCATGCGATCCGGCAAGGACGCATAGCGCGCGGAAAAAGCGGGAAACATGACATACCCTCAGGCTAGCAATGACGCTGGGACCACCCTCGACCCCAGACGCGCCGTCGTCAAGCCTAGGACAGACGCTTCGTGGTGGAGAGGATCAGCAAGACAGGCCGCATTGTGCTTGATCACTGGCCAGACTCACCAGCAGGATCAGCGATCCGCGGTGGCTTCAAGCTTGCGCACACTGGATACGAAGTCGCTGAAACGCTCGCCCTGAATCAGCACGTGATCGCGCAAGATGCGCTCAGCGGCCTCCGCATCGCCAGCCGTAAGGGCGTCCAGCACAGCGCGATGCTCCTCCAGCGAACTCTGCATTCTGGAGCGCACCTGCAGCTGCAGCCGACGATAGGGTTTCAGCCTTTGCTTGAGCGACTGAGCCTCCTCGGCCAGGAAGGCGTTGTGACTGGCCGCATAGATAATGCTGTGAAAGGACTCGTTCTCATAATAGTAGGCGTCGCTGTCGCCGGTCTCGCTGGCTCTCTGGCAGCCCTCGAAGGCGGCCTGCAGCGCCTCAAGTTCCTCCGGGGTCATGCGCCGGGCGGCAAGACGGCCACACATGCCTTCCAGCTCCGCCATCACCTCGAACATCTCGATCAATCGCTCAAGCCCGAGCCGTGCCACAAAGGTGCCCTTCTTGGGATAGACGGTCACCAGACCACTGGCTACCAGCTGCTGGATGGCTTCTCGCACCGGCGTGCGCGATACCTTGTAGGCCTCGCACAGGGCCTCGGGGTCCAGGCGCTCACCCGGCGCGCGTCGACCGTTGATGATGTCGTCCTCTAGAGAGTCTCTCAAGCGCTGAGCGTTGGAGGTCTTGTTGCTCATGTCAGCATCCTCGCCGGCAAGCCTAACTCTGCCAGTTCATCGATTCATCGGCCCAACCGCCACCTTGGTCTAAGCCTGCCGCATTGACAGGAATATACCTGAGGGCTATTGATGTATACATCATAGCAAATGAAACATTTTTTACACCCTTTATCACCCGCCGTCCGCGGCACCCATCGCCACAATAACAACTCCTCAAGGAGACACCATGACACGCCACGCCTCCCCCGCTCATCCCGCTCGCTCGGCTGATTGCGATTGCACGACTCAGGACGCTCGCTCACTCCAGCAGGCTCGACCACGCTCAGGCACCAAAGCGCTGACGGTCGCCGCTTGCGTTGCCCTGTCGTCACTGGCCGTCAGCGCCTCGGCCAGCGCGGAAACCACGCTGCGGGTCTCTCACCAGTTTCCTGGCGGCCAGGGAGATGTCCGCGATGAAATGGTGCAACTGATGGCCAAGGAAGTGGAAGCTGCCGACGTTGACCTGGCCCTGCAGGTCTACCCCGGCCAGTCCCTGTTCAAGGCCAAGGAACAGTGGGGCGCCCTGGTGCGCGGTCGCCTCGACATGACCTCACTGCCGCTGGACTATGCCAGCGGGCGCCATCCTGAGTTCTCTGCCACGCTGATGCCTGGCCTGGTGCGCAATCATGAACGCGCCCAGCGACTCAATGACTCGGCGTTCATGGACATGATCAAGCAGGTCATCCAGGACGCCGGTGCACGGGTGCTGGCCGATGCCTGGCTGGCCGGTGGATTCGCCTCCAACAAGCAGTGCATCACCTCACCTGACACGGTGGCGGGGCAGACCATGCGCGCAGCAGGCCCGGCCTTCGATGAAATGCTGGCAACCGCGGGTGCTTCCATCGCCTCGATGCCATCGTCAGAGATTTACACCGCCATGCAGACCGGTGTCCTGGACGGTGCCAACACCTCGTCAGGCTCCTTTGTGTCCTACCGCATCTACGAGCAGGTCAGCTGCCTGACAGCACCGGGGGAAAACGCCCTGTGGTTCATGTACGAGCCGATCCTGATCTCGGAGCAAAGCTGGAGTCGACTCGATGAGGCCCAGCAGCAGGCGTTGCTCGAGGCCGGTGAAAAGGCCGAGGCCTACTTTGCGGAACAGGCCGCCCAGCTGGATCAGACCATGGTGGACGTGTTCGAGGAAAATGGCGTGGACGTCGTGCAGATGTCCCAGGCGGACTATGACGCCTGGCTCGAGGTGGCCAAGGAGAGCGCCTACAAGAGCTTTGCCGAGAACGTGGACAACGGTCAGGCGCTGATCGACGCCGCTCTGGCCGTGGAATGAGCCGAGCAAGGCGCGGCGTGATGCCGCGCCTTGCTGCTCGTTGTCGTCATGTCACCTCGGAGGCTCCATGTCCCATACTCACTCTCCACCCCACGTCGAGGCCGCGACTGCTGCCTTGTCACGCCGCCACAGCGCCGGCCCCATCGGCGCGTTCTGTCGTGGCATGGACAGGCTCTCCATCGCCTTCGCCGTTGTCGCGGCGGCTGCACTGCTGCTGGGCGTGCTGGCCGTCTGTCATATGATCTTCGTGCGCTATCTGCTTGGCGAAAGCACCACCTGGCAGACCGAATTCGCCATCTTTTCGATCACCGGCGCCATGCTGCTGGGTTCCCCCTATGTGCTGCTCACCGGTGGCCAGGTGGCAGTCACCGTGCTGCCCGACGCCCTCAAGGGAGGCCTGAAGAGTGCCATGAACCTAGTCGCTGCGCTGTGCGGCCTGGGGTTCTGTATCGCCCTGGCCTACGGCTCGTGGCTGTATCTGCTTGAGGCGTTCCACGGCGGCTGGACCACCGGCACGGTATGGAACCCTCCGCTGTGGCCAGCGCTCGTTCCGCTGGCCCTCGGCTCGACCCTGCTGGCAATCCAGTATCTGGCAGACATTCTGGGAGGAGCGCGCTGATGGACCCCGTCACCAGCGGTATCCTTATTGTCACCGCCCTATTCGTGCTGATGGCCATCGGCACCCCCATCGCCTTCGCCCTAGGCGGGGTCTCATTGGCCGCCCTGGTGCTTGATCAAGGCATGGGCGAGCTGACCTACTTCGGCGAGACCTTCTTCGGCAGCCTGGCCTCATTCGGCTTCGTCGCGATCCCCATGTTCATCCTGATGGGGGCGGCCGTGGCATCGTCCCCCACCGGACGAGACCTCTACCGTTCACTGGATCTGTGGCTCGGCAAGGTGCCCGGTGGACTGGCCATCTCCAATATCGGCGCCTGCTCGATCTTCGCAGCGCTATCAGGTTCGTCTCCGGCCACCAGCGCAGCCATCGGCAAGCTGGGCATTCCCGAGATGCGCAAGCGCGGCTATCCGGATGGCGTCGCCGCGGGGTGTGTCGCAGCAGGGGGTACCCTGGGCATCCTGATTCCGCCCTCGGTCACCATGATCGTCTACGGGATTTCCACCGAGACGTCGATCGGCCGCCTGTTCATCGCCGGCGCCTTGCCCGGTGTCATGCTGGCGCTGCTGTTCATGGCCTGGACCCTTATCGCCTGCAAGCTGGCCGGTGGCTATCACGCCCCCAACCCAGTAGCGGAAGCCGCTCGCGAGCTCAAGGACAAGGTCGCCAGTAACGTCGAGCACAACCTCAAGGCACTGGTACGGGTACTACCCTTCCTGGTCGTGGTCAGCGGCATCCTGTTCGCCCTCTACGGTGGTGTCGCCACGCCCTCAGAGGCCGCCGGAGCGGGTGCCTTCCTGTGCCTGGCACTGGCCATCGTGGTCTACCGCATGTGGCAGGTGAAGCCGCTCACCACCATCATGCGTGACGCGCTGCGGGAAAGCGTGATGATCATGCTGATCATTGCCTGCGCCGAGATCTTTGCCTATGCGCTGTCGTCGCTGTTCATTACCCAGACCGTGGCCGAGGCCATCGCCAGTCTTGAGGTCAATCGCTGGGTGCTGATGGGCATCATCAACGTCTTTTTGCTGGTGGCCGGCTTCTTTCTGCCTCCAGTGGCAGTCATCGTCATGACGGCGCCGATTCTGCTGCCCATCATTCTGGCGGCCAACTTTGATCCCTACTGGTTCGCGGTCATTTTGACCATCAACCTGGAGATTGGCCTGATCACCCCGCCGGTAGGCCTCAACCTGTTCATCATCAAGGGGATAGCCCCAGATATCGCGCTCAAGGACATTCTGCTCGGTAGCCTGCCCTACGCTCTGTGCATGGTGCTGGGCATCATCCTTCTATGCATCTTTCCGGGCATTGCCACCTGGCTGCCGGACCTGATCATGGAAACCGCCGGCTGATCGGCTCGGCCCCAACGAGGTGTTTCTGATGAACTTCAGCTTTCTGCAGGAACTGTTGTCCAACATCACCCAGCGCGACGCCCTGCTGCGCAGGCGTAGCGATGGCCCACCGCTGGACCATTCCCAGGTCATCGACGCCTGTCATCGACTGCTGGCAAGCGACGGCGAAGCATCGAGCATTACCCTCGCCTGCCAGGCCCTGGATGCCTATGGGCGCCTGGGCGACGAAGAGAAGACCCGCTTCTTCCTGACCCTGACAGAGGAGTTCACCGCAGACCCCGACGCCGTGGATCGCGCCTACCAAGACTACCGTGTCGAGCGCGGCAACATGGCACTTCAGCGTTTGTTCGAGGCCTGCGAGCCCAGACGGCAGGAGCTGCTGCGTCGCCTCAACCTCACCACCGGCGGAACCCATGATCTGGTGCGCATGCGCGAGGATCTGCTGCCCAGGCTCAAGGACAACCCGGATCTCAGGGCGCTCGATGATGACTTTGCCCACCTGTTTGCCTCCTGGTTCAACCGGGGTTTTCTGGTCCTCAAGCGCATCGACTGGAACACCCCGGCGGCAGTGCTGGAGAAAATCATTCGCTACGAAGCGGTACACGAGATCTGCGACTGGAATGATCTGCGCCGCCGCCTGGATGCTCGAGACCGACGCTGCTTTGCCTTCTTTCACCCGGCCATCGGCGACGAGCCGCTGATCTTCGTCGAGGTCGCCTTGACCAAGGGTATGCCAGAACGCATCCAGCCGATTCTCGATGCCAACCACGAGGCCATCGAGGCGGAAGATGCCGATAGTGCCGCCTTCTTTGGCATCAGCAACTGTCAGGTGGGGCTGCGCGGCATCTCCTTCGGTAACTTCTTGATCAAGCAGGTGGTGCAGGAGCTGAAGGCCGAGCTGCCCAGGCTCAAGCATTTCGTCACCCTCTCTCCTGTGCCTGGATTTCGCGCCTGGCTGGACGCCGAGCGCCAGCGGGAAGATGGCCGGCTGGACGATGACACCCAGACGCTGCTCAAGGAGCTCGATAGCGAAGGGTGGGAGACAGACCCGGAGCGCGCCAAGACCCTGGGCGAGGCCATCCGCCCCCTAGCGGCCCACTACCTCACGAAAGAGCGCAACCCCAAGGGGCTGCCCCTCAACTCGGTCGCTCGCTTTCATCTCGGCAATGGCGCCGAGCTTCACCGCATCAACTGGCTAGGCGACACCTCGCGCCGCGGCCTGGCCCAGTTCGGCGGCCTGATGGTCAATTACCTTTACGTCCTCGATGACATCGAGGGCAATCACGAACGCTACTCCAGCGAAGGCAAGGTCGCCTGCTCTTCCCAGGTCAAGGACCTGCGTCGACGAGCACGCAAGCATCTCAAGGGAGATCCCGTCACATGAACCACAACCTCTTTGCCACCTTTGAAAAACGCATGCACGAGCGTGGCGATGCCCCCTTCATCACCACCCGGGAAGGTCGGGATTACCGTTACTCGGACGCCCTCGACATGGTGGCACGGCTGGCTGGCGCGCTGGTCGAGCTTGGCGTCGGCCCGGGGGACAGAGTCGCCGTGCAGGTCGACAAGAGCCCCGAAGCCATTTTGCTCTACCTGGCCAGCCTCAAGGTCGGCGCCGTCTACCTGCCGCTCAACACCGGCTATACCAGCGAGGAAATACGCTATTTTCTCGGAGACGCCGAGCCCGCGCTGTTCGTGTGCCGTCCGGCCTCGCTCGACGCCGCCACTCAGGTCGCTTCATCCTGCGGCGACGTACGTGTGGTGTCGCTGGGCACTGCCGCCGACGGCGGACTGATGGACGTGGTCGCCGCGGCCTCACCCGTCACCGACTGCCTTGAGCGCGACGCCAACGATCTGGCCGCCATCCTGTACACCTCCGGCACCACGGGTCGTTCGAAGGGGGCCATGCTCAGCCACGGCAACCTTGGGTCGAATGCCGAGGCGCTGGTGTCTGCCTGGCGCTTTAGCGCAGACGACCGCCTCATCCATGCCCTGCCGATCTTCCACACCCACGGCCTGTTCGTGGCCTGCAACGTGATCCTGATGGCCGGTGCCAGCATGCGCTTCCTGCCCAAGTTCGATGCGGATGTGGTGTTCGAGGAAATGGCACAGGGCACCACCATGATGGGTGTGCCGACCTTCTATACGCGCCTGCTGAAGGATCCCCGACTATCCCGTGAAACCACCGCCAATATGCGCCTGTTCACCTCTGGCTCGGCGCCGCTGACCGCCGACACCCATGAGGCCTTCGAGGCGGCCACGGGCCATGCCATTCTCGAACGCTACGGCATGACCGAAACCAACATGAATACCTCGAACCCTTATGACGGCCAGCGTATCGCCGGCACCGTCGGGATGCCCTTGCCGGGGGTCGAGGTACGCATTACCGATCGCGAACGCAAGCATCATGACGCGCTGCCCCAGGGCGAGATTGGCATGCTCGAGGTGCGTGGCCCCAACGTGTTTCAGGGATACTGGCGGATGCCGGAGAAGACCGCGGAGGAGCTGTTGGACGATGGCTTCTTCATCACCGGCGACCTGGCGTTGATCGACGAGCGAGGCTATGTGCAGATCGTTGGACGGGACAAGGACCTGGTGATCTCCGGGGGCTACAACGTCTATCCCAAGGAGGTCGAGGGCCATATCGACGAGCTCGGCGGCGTGCTCGAATCAGCGGTCATCGGGCTACCCCACCCGGATCTGGGCGAGGGCGTCACCGCCGTGGTCGTCCCGGCAGAAGGCGCCACACCGCAGGAAACCGAGATCATTGCCGCGCTGGCCGACAAGCTTGCGCGCTACAAGCAGCCGAAGCGGGTGTTCTTTGTCGACAGCCTGCCACGCAACACCATGGGCAAGGTGCAGAAGAACCAACTCAGAGAGCGCTTCAAGAATACCTACGCGGCCAGCTCATAGGCGCCATCTGTTCCCCTATGCTCGTTCATTCATAACACCCCACAACGGCGCCCCATTGGGCGCCGTTGAGCGTTCGCGGGAGTCTCGGCGCCCATATATACTCACACCCACCAACGTTGTGGAGACCCTCCATGCAGCCTATGGTGCGTGCTGCTGCTCTGACCGGCTATCCGACCCTGCTCAGCGAGTTGGGAGGCAGTGCCCATCAGGCGCTGGCTCGCCTGTCCTTGCCTGGCGACTACCTTGACCGCCCCGACCGCCTTATTCCGGTGGCGACCAAGATCGACTTGCTCGAGCTGGGCGCTCAGCTCAGCGGCTGTCGCCATTTCGGCCTGCTGCTGGGACGCCACCAGAACATTTCCATGCTGGGCATGGTGGGTCTGCTGATTCAGCAGTGCGACACCCTGCGTGAGGCCATGGTCACCATTGCCGATCAGATCGGTCGGCATGTACAGGGCCTTGAGGTCAGACTGGAAGAGCGCGACGACCAGGCCCACTATCACTTCACCTATCGGGTTCCCGGCTACATCAGGCCATCACGCCAGCATAACGACAACACCCTGATGGGGGCCTACAACATCCTCACCTTCCTGTATGGCGAACCGATCAAGCTGCGCGCCGTCTACCTGTGTGGCGAAGAGCCCAAGGACCTGGAACCCTACACCCAGCAATTCCATGCCGCCCTGCGCTTCAACCATCCGGAGAACACCCTGGTCTTCGACCGGCATTGTCTTGACCACGCGATTGCCGGGGGCAGCCCCGCGCTGCGCAGACTGATCAACTCCTTGCTGCATCGTCACCGCTGGGACGATATCGAAAGCAAGGTGGAGTGGATCATCACCAACCTGCTGCCGCTGGATCAGGTCAGCCTGGAGGCGGTGGCCACGGCGCTGGATGTCCCACCGCGCACGCTGCAGGACCGGCTGCTCAAGCGAGGCCTTAGCTTTCAGCACTTGCTGGACCGGGTCCGCATGCGCAGCGCTCAGGTGTATATGCTGGACACCCACCTTAGCCTCACCGAGATCGCCGACCTGCTGGGCTATAGCCAGCTCAGCGCATTGACTCGCAGTTTCAAGCGCGTCATGGGCGAGAGTCCTGCCCAATGGCGACGAAAGCATAAGGCTGAAACGGCCAATATTGCGTCATTTGTCAAGTAACACGCGCCTTCGGTCAATCTGTGGCCTCCCGCCTTCACTATGCTCGGGCATGACAATAACGAGACGAGCAGGGGGACCCGGCCATGTCTGCCAGCGAGCAAGCGCACTTCGACTTCGACCAGATCATCATCGGCACCGGCTTCGGTGGTTCCGTCAGCGCCCTGCGCCTGTCGGAGCAGGGACATCGGGTCTTGATGCTGGAAAAAGGACGGCGCTGGAAGGACCAGGAGTTCTCGGATAACTCCTGGAATCTCAAGAAGTTTCTATGGGCTCCCAAGCTTGGGCTGACAGGCAACCTGCAGATCAGCCTGACCCGCAAGATCACCGCCCTGCATGGCGTCGGGGTGGGCGGCGGCTCACTGGTCTACGCCAATGTCCATCTGATTCCCAAGGATGAGGTCTTTGCCGCCGAATCCTGGACCCGGGTGCATCACGACTGGAAAGATCGCCTGATGCCCTACTACGGGCTGGCCCAGCGCATGCTCGGGGTCACCAAGAGCCACTACGAGAATGCCGCGGATCACGCCCTCAAGGAAACCGCCAGGCGCATGGGCCGTGAGGCCACCTACCAGACCGTCAACACGGGCGTGTTGTTCCCTGAAGACCCCGCCGATGGCAGCGGTGCCGGACGTGGCGACCCCTACTTCTCCGGGGACGGCCCCACACGTAACAGCTGTCGCTATTGCGGTGGCTGCACCATGGGCTGTCGCCACAACGCCAAGAACACGCTGGTCAAGAACTACCTGTGGTTTGCCGAGCGTAACGGCGTCGAGATTCGTGCCGAGAGCGAAGTCACCCGTATCGAGCCGCTGGCCAACGATCGCGGAGAGCGTGATGGCAGTGCCGGCTACGAGATCACCGTGCAATCCTCGACCGCCCGCTTCGCCAAGAAGCCCTATCGACTGAGGTGCCGAGGGCTGGTGCTATCCGCCGGGGTGTTCGGCACCATCCCCCTGCTGCTCAAGGCCAGGGATCAGGACAAGACACTCCCCCGGCTATCGTCGCGGCTGGGACGGGAGGTGCGCACCAATTCCGAGACCCTTATCGTCAACACCGCCCGGTTTGCCGATGGGCAGGGCCAGCCCCAGGAAATCTGCCATGGCCCGACCATCACCTCGATGTTCGACCCTGACGACGAGACCCGCATCGAGATCAACCGCTTTCCTCGCTACGGTGACGCGACCTTTGCCCTGCAGAGCGCCGTGCCGCTGACCGACGCCCAAGGCCAGGTGCCACGCTCTGTCAGCATGTTGATCAACATCCTGCGCCAGCCGCTCAAGACGCTGCGCATGCTCAACCCGGTGGGCAAGTCCCGCCACTCGATCATCTTTCTGGTGATGCAGACGCGGGATACCTACGTCCACCTGAAAAGCCATCGTCCCTGGTATAGCGCCTTTGCCCCAGGCTGGTCGGTCTACCAGGACAAGGGCGATCGGGCCCTGACCAATTACTTTCCCATCGCCCACGAGGCCGCTCGGCACTATGTCGCCGCCGCTGGCGGCGGCGATGCCGGCAATGTGGCTACCGAGGTCCTGTCCGGTGCTCCCAGCACGGCTCACCTGATGGGCGGCGTCGGCATCGGTACCGATGCCGACAACGGGGTGGTCGATGACCGTGGCCACGTCTTTGGCTATCACAACCTGCGCGTCATCGACGGCTCGCTGATTCCCGGCAACCTGGGGGTCAACCCGTCGCTGACCATCCTCGCCCTGGCCGAGTACGCCTGGGCCAACGCCCCTGTGTTTGATCAGGCGCGGGCCGCCAGCGTTCGGCGCGTCCATTTTTCAGCTCCCCTGCCGGGTTCCAGCTCATCCCTGGACGGTAGCGGGGACCTGCACGACCTCATCGCCAGCGACGGCGCCAGCCCTTCCCCTACGACGAGCGAACACGCCGGAGCCGACCTATGAACGCGCCACTCGCCTCCCACGACGATGCGACCCAGGATGACCTGAACGCGGCCTTCACCCTGCAGCGGCAGGCCTATTTGGCAGACCCTGTGCCCGACTATCAGGCACGCGTGCAGCACCTGCGCGCCCTGGCCAGGATGATCCAGGACCACCAGGAGGCCATTGTCCAGGCGATCAGCGACGATTTCGGCAATCGCGCTCGGGAAGAAACCCTGTTCTGCGAATTTGTGGTGGTACTCAGCGACATCAAGGATGCCATCAAGCATCTCAAGTCATGGATGCGGCCCCAGCGTCGACGGGTCGATCACAGTCTCTACTTTGGCGCCCGCAACAGGGTCATCCCTCAGCCGCTGGGGGTGGTCGGCGTGCTGGTACCCTGGAACTTCCCGCTCAACCTGAGCCTGGCCCCGCTGATCGGCATCTTTGCCGCCGGCAATCGCGCGCTGGTCAAGATGTCGGATCGCTCGCCTCGCCTGACCCAGCTGCTGATCGATATCTGCCCAAGCTACTTTGCCGCGGACAAGCTCAGATTCTTCGCCGATGATGGCATGCTTGGGCCACATTTTAGCCGGCTGCCCTTCGATCACCTGGTCTTCACCGGCTCCACCGCCACCGGACGCAAGGTGATGGCCAACGCCGCCGAGAACCTGACACCTGTCACCCTGGAGCTGGGGGGCAAGGCTCCGGCGATACTCGCCCCGGATTTTCCATTGGAAGAGGCCGTCAGACGGCTGCTGTTCGTCAAACTGCTCAACGCAGGGCAAATCTGCACCACGGTGGACTACCTGTTTGTGCCTGAAGGGACGCTGGATGCCCTGGTGGATGCTGCCAAGGCCATCGTTCACCAGCGTTACCCCGACCTGGCAAGCCCGGACTACACCTCGATCATCGACGAGACCTCCTATCAGCGTCTTCAGGCCACCCTGGACGATGCCGAGGCCAAGGGCGCGCGAGTCATTCGGCTGTCACAACAGGGCAGTGATCCGGCCACGCGCAAGTTCGCCCCCCACCTGGTGCTGGACGTGGCTGATGACATGCAGATCATGCAGCGCGAGATCTTCGGCCCGCTGCTGCCCGTGATGACCTACCGCGAGCCACAGGAGGTCATCGACTACATCAATGCTCGGCCTCGCCCTCTTGCGCTCTATCCCTTCTCCCGGGACACGACGCTGGTGGATCGCTATATCGAGCGTGTCCAGTCGGGAGGGGTCTCGGTCAATCATGCCTTGCTGCACGTCGGTCAGCATGACCTTCCCTTTGGCGGCATCGGCGACAGCGGTATGGGCCACTATCACGGGCGCGATGGCTTCATCACCTTTTCGAAACTGCGCCCGGTGTATCGCCAGGGCCCCTTCGACAGCATGAAACCGCTGATACCGCCCTACACCAAGACCACCCACAAGGTCCTCAAGCTGATGCAATGGCTGGCGCGCTAGGGATGACCCCATGCAGCGCAGGCTTGTGATGACGGTATTACCTGCCCCGTCGAAACGATCTGGAGCCCCGACATGACCACCGCTGGCATCCCTGAGCTGCCCTCCTACCTCGCTCACATCCAGGGCTTCCCGTTGATCCGGGACCGAGGCGACATCGAGGCCATCGAGCAGACGCCCTGGGAATCCCTGGGCCTGCCCGAGAGCACGCTGGATGTGATTGCCGACAGCGCTCGCCGAATGCCCGACGCTGTCGCCCTTCGCTTCGTCATGCAGCCCGATGACGACAGCAGCCACTGCTATCGCTACCGCGACTTTCTCGCCCGCACCCTGCAGGCGGCCAATGCCTTTCATGCCCTTGGCATCGACCGGGACGCGGTCGTCTCGTTCCTGCTGCCAAGCCTGCCGCAGACCCACTTCACCCTGTGGGGGGCGGAAGCCGCAGGAGTGGTCAATCCGATCAACCCGATGCTCGAGCCCGAGCACATTGCCGGCATCATGAAGGCCGCGGGCACCCGCGTTCTGGTTGCCCTGGCCCCCTTTCCCGGCAGCGACATCTGGGCCAAGGTCGAGGCCATCAGGGACCAGGTCCCTACCCTCACCAAGGTCCTGTATGTGGACGCCGCACAGTTTCTGCCCGAGGCAGAGGCCGTCGCCTTGCGTCAGACGCTGCCACTCCCCGATGAGGACTGGTGTGCCGACTTCGACGCCTGCCTCGAGCGTGCCCCTGATGACCACCTGGTCAGCGGACGCCGGATTCGTGCCAGCGACCGTGCCTCGTTGTTCCATACCGGGGGCACCACCGGGCTGCCCAAGCTGGCGCCTCACAGCCACGCTAACGAGGTGGCCAACGCCGCCATGATGCAGATGCTGTTCCGCCATGCCGATGATGCGGTGATCCTGTGCGGGCTGCCGCTGTTTCATGTCAACGCGGTGCTGATCACCGGGCTAGGCCCGCTGATGATCGGCGCTGAGGTGCTGTTGGCAACGCCGGCAGGCTTCCGCACGCCAGGGCTGGTCGAGGGCTTCTGGTCACTGGTGGAGCGTTACCAGGTCACCTTCTTCAGCGCGGTCCCGGCGATCTACTCACGGCTGCTTGAGGTCCCCTTTGGTGACGCCGATGTGTCCAGTCTCACCAGCGCACTCAGCGGTGGTGCGCCCTTGCCCCGAGCGGTTCACGGGCACTTCGAGGAGTTGACGGGGATCGTCCTGATCGAGGGCTTCGGCATGACCGAGGGCACCTGCGGCAGCATGGCCAACCCCCTGGCAGGCGAACGCCGCACCGGGTCCGTCGGCCTGGCCCTGCCCTACACCGGCGCCCGAGTGGTCACGCTGGACGACCATGGCCGCTACCTGCGTGACTGCGAGGTCGACGACATCGGCACCCTGGTGATCCGAGGCCCCAACGTCTTCGCTGGCTATCGCCAGCCCGAACAGAGCCGTGGCATCTGGGTCGAGGAGGGCTGGTTCAACACCGGTGACCTGGCCCGCCAGGATCGGGATGGCTACATCTGGATCACCGGCCGCGCCAAGGACTTGATCATCCGAGGCGGCCACAACATCGACCCACAGCTGATCGAAGATGTCCTCTACCGTCACCCCTCGGTACAGATGGCTGCCGCAGTGGGCAAGCCCTGCGACCGGGTCGGTGAACTCCCGGTGGCCTATGTCAGCCTGCAGCCAGGTCGAGAGGTCGGCGAAGAGGCCTTGCTCAGTCACTGCCAGGCGCACCTGGCAGAGAAGGCCGCGATCCCCAAGAACATCTGGTTCATGGACACGATCCCGCTGACCGCCGTGGGCAAGGTGTTCAAGCCTGCGCTGCGCCAGGATGCGGTCGCACGGGTCTACCAGTCGGTCGCCGATACTCTGCTCGGCGCGGGGGTGGCCCGGATCAGCGCTCGCCAGGACGCCGCCCTTGGGCTGGTCGCCGATGTCCAGCTGCCCGACAACGTTGACGCCAGCGAGCTTGAACAGCGACTGGCAGCCTACCCGATTCCCTGCCTGTGGCGTCGCTATCCTGCCCGGGAATAGCCACGACATGACGGTATCGCAGCTCCCATAACGATAACGACAAGACCAAGAGGCGAACCATGCCACTCACTTCTGCAGCGCATGCCAGCGGCATGCGCCGGACGGCCCTGTGCCTGTCCTTGGCCACCCTGCCGGGCCTCCTGTGCGTCCCTGACGCTGACGCCCTGGAGGGCGACATGGGCGAGATTCACGCCAAGCTTTCCGGCTCGCTCAGTGTCGGCGCCATCTGGCGTGCCGAATCTTCCGACCAGGACTTTCTGTTCCAGGGTAACGCCGAGGCGGCCGACTCTGGCGCCAGTGGCTACAACCCCACGGGGGCACGCAACATCGATGATGGTCGTGCCAACTATGCCGATCGCGAGCTGGCCTCCACGCCGGTGATCCTGGCGACCCAGCTGGATCTCGACTATCGCAACGTCGGTGCTCGGATTGCCGGCAAGGCCTGGTATGACATCCATCAGGAGCACCACAGCGTCCCGTTCGGCAGTCTGGCCAATGGCTACGAGCGCAACGAACCCCTCGATGACCACCGCTTTCATCGCCTGTCACGCTTCAAGGGCACGACGTTCACCGAAGCCTACGTCTACGGGGACTTCGCCCCTGCGGGCCACGACCTCCATCTGACCCTCGGCGACCAGTACCTGCCCTGGGGAGAGAGCAAGTTCTTCATCAACGGGGTCAATACCATCAATCCCTACCGCCCGGCGGCGCTGCGCATGCCGGGTGACAACCTGCGCCTGGCGACCACCCTGCTGTCGGCAGAGCTGGCCCTGACACCACGCTGGGAGCTGGGGGCCTTCTACCAGCTCGACTGGGACAAGTCGGTGCTCGATGGCTGCGGCACCGCCTTCAGTTCTTACGACTACATCGCCGATGGCTGTGGTGGTGCGGTCCCCCGGGGGCCCAATGACCGGGCAGGCTACCAGGGAGATTTGTATGTCGACCGAGGACCGGACGATACGCCGGAGGATGAAGGCCAGTTCGGCTTGCGCCTGAGCTATTCGCCCAGCGCGGATACCACCTTCTCCGGCTACGCCATGAATATCCACTCCCGCCGCCCCTACGCCAGCGTCATCTCCGACAGCTACACCGGCCCCGATGACAACGGCCTGTCGCCGGGCTGGCGCCCGCCGACCGACTCAAGCTATGACCGCTCACGCAACATGCAGTACTTCGCTGACTACCCAGAGGATATCCAGGTCTTCGGGTTGGGCTTTCACACCAAGTTCGGTCAAGCCACGCGAGTGTTCGGCGAGTACAGCTTTCGTCATGACCAGCCGTTGCAGCTGGCCACCGCAGACCTGATCGCGGCCTTCATCGCCGATCCTGAATTCCTGTCCGGCGCCATTGGCCAGGACATCACCCTGGCTCAGGCCGCCCGCGACACCGCAGCAGGCGATGTCTTTCGAGGTTTTGACCGCTACGACGTGTCCCAACTGACCCTGGGCGCTATCCAGCCGGTACCGGACGTGTTGGGTGCCAAGGCGCTGGTGCTGGTGGGCGAAGCCGGCATGAAGTATGTCCACGACCTGCCCAGCCTGGACGAGCGTCGCTATGCCAAGGGCGATTTGTTTGGCACCGACCTGGCCCAGGGCAGCGAAGCGGGTTGCACCATCGCGACCGCCAACCCTGCCTACAAGGGTCGCGGCTGCTCCGGGGACGGCTACGCCAGCGATTTTTCGTGGGGCTATCGTCTGCGCGGTCAGCTGATTTACCCCAATGTGCTGCCGGGGCTGACGCTGACGCCCTACGCCCTGTTTGGCCATGACGTTTCCGGCTGGTCCTATGACCTCAACTTCGTCGAAGACCGGCTGTTCGGCAGCCTTGGCCTGCAAGCGGACTTCCAGGAGCGCTACCACGCCGAGGTGAGCTGGAGCGGCAGCGGCAACACCCCCTATGCAGATACCGACTTTGACTATCTGACGGCGAGCCTCAGGGTCGACTTCTGACCGTTGGCGCCAGCACTCAGGACCACGACAACCATCACCCTACACAAGACCAAAAGAGGATATCGTCATGATGTCTCGCTCCCTGCGCCGCACCCTGCTGGCCTCAGCCGTTGCCTTCGCCAGCTACATGCCCTGCGTTTACGCGGCGGACGCCATTGCCCCCAAGCCCGCCAGTGATGCCACCATCGCCGCCCATCAGGCCGTGCTGGACTCTCTCGATTTCTCTGACCGGGCCGACTTCGACGATGCCGGACGCGGACTGATCAAGGCCACCCCGGATCTCAAGATCCAGGCTGACGACGGTCACGTGGTCTGGGACGTCGCGATCTACCAGGAATTTCTCGACGGCGAGGCGCCCCACAGCGTCAACCCGAGCCTGTGGCGCCAGGCACAGCTCAACAATACCCCCGGTCTCTACGAAGTGGTCGATGGCATCTACCAGGTGCGCGGCTTCGACCTCACCACCATGAGCGTGATTCGTGGCGACACCGGCTGGATCGTGATCGATCCGATGACCATGACAGAGCCCGCAGAGGCCGCCATGGCACTGGTCAATCAGGAGCTTGGCCAACGACCTGTTACTGCCGTGATCTACACGCACTCTCATCCCGACCACTTCGGCGGGGTCAAGGGGGTGATCAGCCAGCAGCAGGTGGATGCGGGGGAAGTAAGGGTCATCGCCCCCGAACATTTCACCGAACACGTCGCCAGTGAGATGGTGCTGCTGGGCAACACCATGAGCCGACGTTCTCAGTACATGCACGCCATGGGCCTGCCGAGAGGGCCTCGTCAGCAGGTCGACAACGGCCTTGGCAAGGGCGTCGCCAGGGGCACCTTCACCCTGATCGAGCCCACCGAAGAGATTACCGCCAGCGGCCAGACGCTGACCGTCGATGGTGTCGAGGTCGAGTTCCAGCTGACGCCCTCCACCGAAGCCGATGCCGAGATGATGTTCTACTTTCCCCAGCACCGCGCGCTGATGGCGGCAGAGAACCTCAACGCCTCGATGCACAACATGCTGACACCACGCGGCGCCAAGGTGCGCGATGCCCTGGCCTGGGCCGGCGCCCTGGATGACACCCTCAGCCTGTTCGGGAGTCGCTCGGATGTGGTGTTCACCTCCCACTACTGGCCGCGCTGGGGCCAGGACAATGTTCGCAACTACATCGAGAAGCAGCGCGATGCGATCAAGTACCTGCACGACCAGACCCTTCGGCTGGCCAACCTGGGCTACAAACGCGATGAAATTGCCGAGGCCATCCAGCTGCCGGATAGCCTGGCGCAGGAGTGGTTCAATCGCGGCTACTACGGCACCGTCACCCATAACGTGAAGGGCATCTACCAACGTTACCTGGGCTTCTGGAGCGGCAATCCCGCCACACTGAACCCGCTGCCTCCGGTGCCGGCGGGACAGCGCTATGTCGAGGCATTGGGTGGCGCCGACGCCGTGCTGGCCCTTGGCCAGTCCGCCGTTGAGCAAGGCGACTACCGCTGGGCGGCGATGCTGCTCGATCATCTGGTGCAGGCCCAACCGCAACTTGCCGAGGCCCGTGAGCTACAGGCGGACGTCTTCGAACAGCTCGGCTACCAGACCGAGTCGGGCCCCTGGCGCAACATCTACCTGACCGGAGCCCGGGAACTGCGCAACGGCATCGACACCGCCAATGCGGTCACCACCGCCTCCCCGGACATGATCGCTGCGCTGCCGATCGAGCAGGTCTTCGACCTGCTGGCGGTTCGTCTCAATGGTCCCCGCGCAGCCGCCACGCGCCTCGCTATCGACTGGCACTTCAGTGACAGCGATCGCCACTACCGGTTGAGCCTGGCCAACGGCGTCCTGCGTCACCGTCGCGACGCCACCGGTGATGACGCCGATCTGAGCCTCACCCTGTCACGAGATGTGCTGAACCGTGTGCTACTGCAGCAGACGTCCCTGGGCGATGAAATCGCCGCAGGGCGTGTGACCCCACAGGGTGACCTGCAAACATTGCAGACCCTCTTTGCCCTGATGGATACCTTCAGCCCCACCTTCCCGATTGCCACTTCCGCCATCCCCGCCAACGCCTCAGAGGCTGCTTCTGCCAGCGACTAGCAGCGTAATGACAACGCAACAACAGTCACGAGGTGCAAACGCCCGGGCGGTCACCCGGGCCTTCATTTGGCGAGCGGGAGAGAAAGCATGTTCAAGCAACGTCATATCGTCATCACCGGAGGCTCCTCCGGGCTTGGGCTGGCACTGGCCGGCAGACTGCTGGATAAAGGCGCCCGCGTCACTTTGGTGGCGCGCCAACGGGCGCGTCTGGAAAGCGCCCAGCGTTCACTCATCGCCGCACGGCCCTCCGCCGTGGTCGAGATTGAGGCTCTGGACGTGACCGATGCGGCCGCTACACGCAGCGGCATGGACGCCATTGCCGCCAGAACAGAGGGCATCGATGGCCTGATCAACTGCGCCGGCATCCTGCGCGAGGGCTACTTCGAGACCTTGACCGACAACGACTTTCGCGAGGTCATGGAGGTCAACTACTTCGGACCGCTCAACGCCACCCGGGCGGCATTGCCCCATCTGGTCGCCGGCAGCAACAACGACACCAGCACCGGCGCGCCCACGGCCTGGCTGATCAATATCGCCTCGGTGGCTGGCCTCACGGGCGTCTTTGGCTATACCCCCTACTGCGCCAGCAAACACGCCCTGGTGGGTTTGACCGAATCGCTCTACTACGAACTCTCGCCGCGTGGCATTCGCGTCCAACTGGCCTGCCCCGGCGAATTCGACTCCCCGATGGTGGATCAGCTCGAACAGGGCCGCACCCCGGAAAACCGCGCCCAGACGCTGTCCATTCCCAAGGCCAGCGTCGACGCCATCGCCGACGACATCATGGCTGGGCTGGCCCAGGGCGACTTCCTGATCGTGCCGACCCGCAAGGCGCGCCTGGCGACCCTGGGCATGCGACTGCTGCCGAGCCTGTCGCGCAGGCTGATGAGGCGCACCGTCGAACGGGTCTATCAGGGCCCCGACGACGGCCTGCAGCGACAGATCGGTTAGGTCGTGCGCCTCAACGCTGGCGAGGGTCAGGTGGCTGCGGCCTGTGCCTCCACAAAGGTTTGATGGTCCTGAGCCACGCAGCGGGCATAGCTCAGGGACAGGGTACTCACCATTTCCACGACGCTGTCCAGCTGGCCGTCAACCTGGCGACCGACCGCACGGGCAAAGCGCCCAGGGTCGTCAGGCGTGAGCGCCGCTGCTCCGCGTAGATGCTCCCGAGCCAGAATCGCTCCCCACTGCTTCACCAGCTGCCGATACGCCTTGCCGCTATCGAGCTTGTGGGTCGGAAAGTCCTCTTTATAGGGAGATCGCTCACGCACCGAGAACACCTTGTCACCCAGGTGCAGCCACCCCAGATAGATGTCGGGGTGTTCGGCAATGGCTCGAAAGGCGGCGGCGTGACGGGCGCCTTCGTGGGGAAAAGTGGCTTTCCAGGCTCGCTTGCCGGCGCTGCTCATGAGTACCAGTCCTGCTGGCCCCGGCTGCTCCTTGACGTCGAGAATGACATCGTCGTGCTCGTGATCCTTGCCTCCCTCGATCAAGACGTAGTAGCGCTCGAGGCCCAGCGACCCGGTACCGGCATCGATCCGCCTGGCGGTATCCTTGACGGAAAAGTGCGCATCCCCCGCGTCACTCAGCTCACCTTTCAGGGTACTGCGGTACTCTTCATTGATGGCCTTGCGCAGCTGACTATCCAGATGGGCAGGCAAGTTGATCAGCTTGCCTTCACGCTGCAGCCTGCGCCCGGTTTCCTCCTGCACGGTCCACTTGTCGAGCATCTTGGCCCGACTTTTCTTGCGTTCCACCTTCTGCATGAAGGGCTTGAGCGGCCCCTTGGCGGTATCGACACTGACATGCCCCGGCGACTCTCCCGCGCGATACGTCGCCAGGGTCTTGTGGTAGCTGAGCACCAGATGCTTGAGACCACGCCTCAATGTCTTGCGCGAGACGCCATTCTCCTCGGCATCCAGCACCAGGCTGATGGACAGGCGCCACAGGTCATACTGATAGTCCCCGATCAGCGCATCGTCGAAGTCGTCCATGCCATATCGCACGCGATCGTCATGGTGGCCATAGGCGCCGAAGTTGTAGGCGTGGGCATCGCCCTGCAACCATGTCTGCGTGTCCACCTGGCCACCGAAGAGAGAGAAGCGCCAGTCGTGCCAGACATCCGCCCAGTAAAGATGATTGGTGCCCCGAAAGAAGGCGTAGGGAGACGCCGCGATCTTGGCGTACTTGGTGCGCTGGTCATCCGCATCAAGGTGCGCGTTGGCCGTGTGGATGGCCTCCATGACCTGACGCGGTCGATGGTGGCGAGTCAGGGGAAGTGACATGCCAGTCTCCTCAGCAGCTGACAGACGTCATCGGCAGACGATGCCGTCCAGAGAGTTTTCAGAGAGTGCCGCTTTTGGCCAGTCCTGGCCTCAAGGCGCGAATAGACGCGTCATCAAGCATACCTTTCGGAAGCCGGACATGCCGTCTCACCAGCCAACGCCGACCAGGCGCCGGGGCGACACGCTCGACAACCCCGTCGTCAGTGGTGGGCGCCCCCTGCCCTCAGAGGACAGAGGCACAACGCACCGCGCTCGCCCATGGCTGGCGTTACGTGGTAATGATGGGCAGACGGCGGACGTCGAGGGGCAGGCGGTCTTCGTAGAAAGCGCGATCCCGAGGTATGGCGGGCCAGTAACGGTCATACCGGGCGACCTGGGCATTTCCTCAATAGGGATGACACCCGCCCCTGACACCGTCATCTTTTACGGCCACTGTGGAGACTCGATCATGCCAAGGCGCGCAACGCCCATCCAGGCTGACCCGCAAACCCGTTACGCCGGCTTTGCTGGCATCGACGTCTATCATCCTCCCGCCAGCAGCGCTCTGGGCGCTGTCGTCATCGCGGCAAGCGCCCGGGGCATCGCCAGAATTGACTTTATGGAGAGCGCCGCGGCAGCGACGATCACGCCCCGCGCCACGCCCTTGACGGAGGTCTGCCGTGAACAGCTGACAGAGTTCTTTGCCGGACAGCGTCAGCAGTTTGATCTACCGCTCGAGCCGCAGGGCACCGAGTTTCAGCGCCAGGTGTGGCAGGCACTGGCCGCCATTCCCTTCGGCGAAACGCGAAGCTACGGACAACTTGCCGAAGGCCTGGGACGCAAGGGTGCCCAGCGAGCGGTGGGGGCGGCCAACGGGCGAAATCCGATTTCGATCGTGATTCCCTGCCATCGGGTCATTGGCAGCGACGGCAGCCTGACCGGCTATGCTGGTGGGATGGGGCGCAAGCAGTGGCTGCTCGCCTTCGAAGCGCAGGAAGTGCCGCTGACGCTGTGCTGAGGGCAGCTAGCATAGACTCCGCCAGCCCGCCGCTCAGCGGACAGATATCACCTTGCCGGACGGAGAAAGGTCTCAGGACTCGACATTGGCAGACGCGATTCGCGGATCGAAGACCAGGTGCGCACGAATGGCCTGGACGTCATCCAGCGGGTGCTCGTAGCTCCACACAGCATCCTCATAGCGTTGCCCATCGACATCGACATGGAAGTAGCTGGCATCCCCCTTGAAGGGACAGTGCGTGCGCGTCTCGCTGGGCGTCAATCGTGTCATGTCCACATCAGCCCGAGGAAGATAAAGCCTCGTTGGATAGCCAGGTTCGTTCAACTCGAGCGCGTGCAGGGTGTCGGCGACCACCTCGCCATCAATATCCACTCGCACGCGAGTAGTCAGGGGATAGATCGCAATACGCTGTCGTGGTGCATCCATCGGCATTCTCCTGTGATTGATTAACCCGCAATCCCGCTGGCCAAGTGACGCCTCGCCGTCTTCCACTGGTAACTCACCGGGTGCCCTTCATCGACCGTGCCGATACCCGTATACGTGTGTTATCTCGGCGGTGCCACGCCTTTCGTTCTGACTATCACTAGAGCCTAGTACTGAGGATCATTAGAGCTTAGTGCTGACGGTGATTAGAGCCTAGTTCTGCCCGTCATGAGACCGTGTCCACGATGACTGCCATGGTCGCGGGCTCTGTAGGGACTATCTCGCTGCTATTGGGTGCTTTCTCAAGGAAAAAACTTACGTTCTCACGCAGCTATCCTACTGCGAGCGGCCCTGTTGACGTCTTTTTCTTGAGCTTCCCTCACCCAAGAATGAGAGGGGGCCGCTAGTGTCAGCCGCCCTTTTCATCACACCATCGCATCACACAATTGCATCACCCTATCGCTTCACACTATCCCGCTCTTTTCGGCAGATTATCATGCTGTGAGAATTCAACTCGGTCCGCGTTATGCTGCCTCGGTCGTGGTTCCCATGACGTTTCCCTATTGACCAAAAATCAACGAAGACTCATTTAGTGGAATCCAATGTCAGGGTTTTCTATCCTAGGCCCTCGTGGCGCCATTTTCGGGCCACGAATCTGGCACTACCTGACGCGCTCAGGCGCTTTCATGACGATAACATCTGGCGCATTTCAGCCGGTCAGACCCACCGGTGCGCCGCCCAAGGAAACTTTCATGCCCCCGTTCGCCCGCACATCGCTTGCCCTGGCCCTGCCTCTGCTGACCGCCGCCTGCGCCAGCATGTCCACCAGCAAACCCGCTGTCGCTCAATCCCTCGACTGGACCGCGACCCCCGTCTACACCACCCTGACGCTGTCTGCCGGCTTCCAGCCGGATCCTCAGACGGTCAGCGTCATGGCTGGCGGCGATACACGTGCAAGCGTTGTCAGTGCCGACTGTGCGGGCTTCGTCAATCCCACTGCTCCGGACGTGGACATCAATTACACCGCCGGCAGCTATCCGCTGAAGATCGCCGCCAGTGCCTCCAGCGATACGACGCTGGTGGTCTATGATCCTGCCGGTATCTGGCACTGCAACGATGACGCCAGCGGCACCAATCCCGCCATTGTGTTGCCCAATCCGGCAAGCGGTAACTACAACGTGTGGATCGGCACCTATGAGTCGGGCGGCCGACTGGTGCCGGCGGAACTGCAAATTTCCGAGTCTGTGAGTTCGAACACCGCGGCTGCCAGCCCTTCTGCCAGTGCCTCCAACGATTACATTGGTGGCGATATCGAGTGGGGGGATGATGGAAGCCAGTGGAGCAATGACGGTGAGTGCGATGATCCGCGCTTCCTGGGCCCGGGCGCTGCCGCCGGCAACATCGACGCCGACCGCTTCCACGACGCCAGCGACTGCCGCAGCCTGTACGAACAGGGCCAGCTCTACTTGCGCTAAGAGAGTTCAGACGCGCGGATGACGCCTGCCGCCCTTCGCGTTCAGGACTCACCGCGTAAGGCCCTTTGCCCGCGGGGTGCATGCGAAGTGCTACATGCCTTCACATGCACCTCATTTCGCGGCGGGTCCTGCGGTGGTGCCATGGTGATCCATCGCGGCCAACGAGACTCTGCGTGTGTTTACCACATGGGCATTCATCGCATGGTCATGGGAAGACGATACGCTGAACCGACCTTTTTCCTTCGGTGAACCCATGCACCACGATCGCCCCTCTTCACGCCGCCGTTCTTCACACGGTCGCGGTCCGGATCACTCCTGTCCGGACACCCCGTGGCAAGATCATCCTGCTCCAGGATATCGGGAGATTTTCCTGACGTTTCTTGGCCTGGGGCTGACATCCTTTGGCGGGCCTGTCGCTCACCTGGGCTACTTTCGGCAGGTCTTTGTCAAACAGCGTGGATGGCTTTCTGATACCGCTTACGCGGAGCTGGTCGCGCTGTGTCAGTTCTTGCCGGGCCCTGCCAGTAGCCAGGTGGGGCTGGCCATCGGGCTGATGCGCGGAGGACTGACCGGGGCGCTGCTGGCCTGGCTCGCCTTCACACTGCCTTCTGCGCTGGCGATGATGGCATTTGCACTGGGTGCTGGCAGCATGGACGGCGCCATCGGCGAGGCGCTGATTCATTCGCTCAAGCTGGTGGCCGTCGTCATTGTCGCTCACGCGATCCACGGCATGGCGCGTCAACTGTGTCCCGACCTGCCCCGTGCAGGCATTGCGCTGGCTGCCCTGGCGGTCATGCTCGCCATGGGTGGCATCAGTGCACAGGTGGCCGTCATCCTGTTCGGGGGCCTGTGTGGCATCTGGTGGCTAAGCGCCGACGTTCCCTCAGCCTCTACCACTTCCCTGGCGGCGCCCCTTGCTGGCTGGGTCAGTGCGCTGGCACTTTTGCTTGGCGCCGTGATGCTGGTGGCCTTGCCGATCCTGGCGGCAGGCACCGACGCCCTATGGGCCGACCTTGCCGACAGCTTCTACCGGGCGGGGGCTTTGGTCTTTGGCGGCGGCCACGTCGTGTTGCCGCTACTCGACGCCGAAATGGTGGGCAAGGGGCTGGTGTCAGAAGCGGACTTTGTGGCGGGGTACGGCGCTGCCCAGGCAGTCCCGGGGCCTCTGTTCACCTTTGCGGCCTATCTGGGCACCGTGGCGGGAGGCATGAGCCTATGGGCCGGTGCTCTTGCGCTGGTCGCCATCTTCCTTCCTGGCGCCCTGCTGGTGGTGGGCCTACTGCCACTGTGGCAGCGCTTGGGCCAGCACGCTCGTTTGAGAGCGGCGATGAAGGGAGCCAATGCCGCCGTCGTCGGACTGCTCGGTGCGGCCTTCATCGATCCTATCTGGCGAAGTGCGATCGATTCGCTGGTCGACATCGCCACCGTGGCGGCAGGTTTTATTGTGCTGAAGCGCATCCCTGTGTGGGCGCTGGTGCTTCTGTTTCTGGCCCTTGGTCTGGTTCGGGGATCATGGAGCTTGCTGCTGCAGGGGTAGTCCAACAGCACGCTGGCTCTGACTCTGGCTCTGGCTCCGACCCTGGCGTCACTCAGAACATACCCCCTGTCCCAGCGCATCCTCTCCCAGCGCTGAGGGCAACCGCCCTCAGCAGGTCACGCCCGCGTGCTCCTGCTTGAGTCGATAGAAGTCCTCGACGATCTCCTCCATGGCGCCAGCGTCGTAGGGGCAGAGCCCGCTCACCACCAGCTTCTTGCCACCACGCCCGATCACCTCACCCGCCGCCTCAATGGCAAAATCGAGATGCACATCGCCACGCTTGCCAATCACTTCCAGCCGCGAGTCAAGCAGCCGCAATGCTGGCATCTGGGCATCCAGTCGATCCAGCGAGAAGCCCATGCTGTCGTAGATCACCAGCGGACGCTTGGGATTGAACATGACGCCGCAGTCTTCCATCAGCGGCTTCAGGTAGTGAGGGAAATTCTTGCCCGAAAAGGCGACATAGCAGCGCGTGAAGGCTTCAACCACCTGCTCGTCGAAGGTCACCTCACCACGCCGCTCTACCTCGAGGTAACACTTGCCATCACCGTCCTGCACCCGGATGACGCGATCACCATGCTCGATGAAACTGAGCGGGCGGTCGGCGCCCACCATGGCCAGGAACCGGAAATTCATGTGCTGCGACAGACCAAATCGCTTCAATACCAGGGCGAACAGCAGATCTCCGGGGACACAGAACCGACGGGCGCCCGGCGTGTGGATCGGATTGAAGTCACCGGCGATACACTTGGCAAAACGGCTGGCCTGTTCGGCAGACACCAAGATGCAATCGTCGATACAGGAATGATACTCATCAAGAAACATGGGACGGACGCCTGGCTAAAACTGGAGTGGGAAAGGCCGGCTCAGCCCTTCTGGCCCGCATGATGCCATAGATCCCCATCAAATGAGCAGGTCCGTGAATGCTTCAACCGATCCACGTCAGTTGCGCCAGCGTCGCGTTTCTTGTCCTGCCCGCCACTTCATGACACTTCTTTGCCGACATGTGACCCCTTATGGCTGCACCGGCTACCTCCAGGTCACGGCACCAACGCCCCCTACCAAAGGTGCAGCACAGCGCGCCTTTGGCAGCATATTGCGGTGCAAAACGCTGTGATAGGCTCGATGGCGATTTCTCCATCTTTCATTCATTTTCAGGATGCCATCGTCATGTACACGACTGATATTGGCTTACGACGACCACGTCGCTGGCCGCTGCTGATCGCCATGCTCCTGGCGGGCCTCACACTGGCAGGCAACAGCCTCGCTGTTACCGGAGAGCTTGATCTCACCAGCTCCACCACTGGCTTCATTGCGGTAGCCATCTTCGTACTGGCCTATGCACTGGTCATGGCCGAAGAAAAGCTGCATATGCGCAAGTCCAAGCCAGTATTGGTTGCTGCGGGCTTGATCTGGGCGCTGATTGGCTGGACCTACGTTCAGTCCGGCATGCCTGACGCGGCAGAGCATGCCTTCCACGTCACCCTGCTGGAATTTTCCGAGCTGATGCTGTTCCTGCTGGTGGCGATGACCTACATCAACGCCATGGATGAACGCAGGGTATTCGACGGGCTGCGCTCGTGGATGGTGCAGAAGGGGTTCAGCTATCGCACCCTGTTCTGGCTGACCGGCGGCCTGGCGTTCGTGATTTCCCCCATCGCCGACAACCTGACCACCGCGCTGCTGATGTGTGCAGTGGTGACGAAGGTGGCGGAAGGCGACAAGAAGTTCATCAATCTGTGCTGCATCAATATCGTGGTGGCGGCCAACGCGGGAGGGGCCTTCAGCCCGTTCGGCGACATCACCACGCTGATGGTCTGGCAGGCCGGACTGATCGAGTTTCAGGAGTTCTTCGACCTGCTGCTTCCCTCGCTGGTCAACTTCCTGGTGCCGGCGGTGGTCATGAGCTTTTTCATCCACAACCGTACCCCGGACAGCCTGGAAGAGACGGTCGAACTCAAGCGTGGCGCCAGACGTATCATCGTGCTGTTCCTGCTGACGGTAGCGACTGCCGTGGCCTGCCATACCCTACTGCACCTGCCGCCGGTGCTGGGCATGATGACCGGGCTCGGCTACCTCCAGTTCTTCGGCTTCTACCTGCGCAAGAGTCTGCCGAAGTCGTTGGACCGCAAGCGCACTGCCTATACCCAGAAAGGTGACTGGAAGAAGCTCGAACAGCTCGGCAGTGTGGTGCCCTTTGACGTCTTCAACCGCGTGGCGAGGGCCGAGTGGGATACGCTGCTGTTCTTCTACGGCGTCGTCATGTGCGTCGGTGGCCTGGGCTTCATGGGCTATCTCGGTCTGCTCTCCGACGTGATGTACCAGCAGTGGGATGCGACCTGGGCCAATATCGCGCTGGGCATCATCTCGGCGGTGGTCGACAACATTCCCGTGATGTTCGCGGTGCTGACGATGGAGCCGGACATGTCTCACGGCCACTGGCTGCTGATCACGCTGACCGCAGGCGTCGGCGGCAGCTTGCTGTCGATCGGGTCTGCTGCAGGGGTCGCACTGATGGGCCAGGCTCGCGGCTACTACACCTTCATGGGCCACCTGCGCTGGGCGCCGGTGATTGCCCTCGGCTACGCCGCCAGCGTTGCCGTGCACCTGTGGCTCAACCAGGCTAGCTTCGCCGTTTCAGGCTGAACCCGCTATCCGAGGCGAGGACCAACGCAGGTGCTGGGAGCGCTTGCGTTGGTGGCATAAACTCTTTGCTACCTCTCTTTTGCCGCACATTGGCTCTCCTTAGGATAAGCTTGTTAAAGCACAATACAGACGCATGACATGCGTAAAGACATAAGGCTATCCGCTCTTGCATGGCGCTGCCGTCGCCTATACCGCGCAGGCGCCATGACGCAAGGAAGCCAAGCAGGGAACTCAGACCTTTATGACACCGTGGATGCCACTCTCCAGGCGACATCTGCCCGCTAGCGGGGCGATCGAGAGGCTGCATTGATGCGCAAGGCTGCTCTTCGCCTCCTGTTCTGCGTATGTACGGCTCTGCTGACAGGAGGGCTCGTCGGCACGACCGCGTGGGGAAAGCCCCCGACTGACGTCGCCGTCATCGCACACCCTGGCGTCGCCCTGCAGGAGCTGGACCGAGACACGCTCAGGGCGATCTTTGCCATGCGTCTTCGCACCTGGCCCGACGGCCATGCGGCGGAAGTTTACGTACTGGCCAACGACGACCCGGTTCACGGGGCCTTCGTCAAACAATGGCTCTCCGTCTATCCCCACCAACTGCAGTTGGCATGGGACCGCATTGTTTTTTCCGGCACTGGCCAGGCACCCCACCGCGTGCGCAGCCAGCGGGACATGATTGACACGGTGGCGTCCACCCCAGGTGCCATCGGCTACATCGAAAGGGAGTACCTGGATGAGCGCGTCCAAGCCATCAGCAGGGATTAGCGAAGCGCTATCAGCTTGCCGCGAGCCATTTTCGCCTGGCATCCACGGCGGCCACTATCATGCCATGGGGCGAGTGCCTCAACGCCATGGCCTACTCCGCGTATCGCCGGCCCGGCTAGGCCTGTTGGCGACGCTGGTGCTGGCCTGCCCGGCCAAGGCACATGCCAGCCCGTTGGATACGGTTCAGGTTCATGGTTTCCTCAGCCAGGCGCTGGTCATCACCGACGACAACAACATGTTTGGTGACAGCAGCGACAGCGGCGGCAGCTGGGACTATACAGAGCTGGGCATCAACGCATCGATTCGGCCCACGGAGAACCTGCTGCTCGCAGCACAGGCATTGAGTCGTCGCGCCGGAGGGATCGACAATGGCTCCATCGAGCTCGACTACGGGATCGCCGACTGGCAGCTGCTGTCCAACACAGAGCGCACCTTCGGCGTACAACTTGGGCGCTTCAAGAACCCTTTCGGCTTCTACAACCAGACCCGTGACGTTGCCTTCACTCGCCCCAGTATTCTGCTTCCCCAGTCGATCTACTTCGATCGCACGCGTTCGCTGGGACTTTCCGCCGACGGACTGAAGCTCTACCACGAAGAGCGCATCAACGATGGCGTGATTCATACCCAGCTCGGGGTCGGCCAGGCCCAGGTCGACGATGACGTCGAAGAGGTCCTCGGCCTGGATGTCCTGCCGGGCTCCTTCGACGCCGATACCTCGCTGGTGGGTCAGGTCCGCTATGAACATGATGGTGGACGCATGGTGTTCGCCTTGAGTGCCGCGTCCGTCAAGGCCGACTATGACTCTCCCGGAGCCTTTCCCGGAGACGGCAAGCTGGACTTCCAACCCTGGATATTTTCCGCGCAATACAATGCCGAGCAATGGAGTCTGACGGCGGAGTATGCCCTGCGCGATGTCGAGCTGGCCGGGTTCAATGCGTTCGAGGACAACAAGAACCAGGGCGAAAGCTGGTACGTGCAGTACCGTCGCCGTTTTCTCGACGACTGGCGCTGGCTGATTCGCTACGACAGCCTGGTCAACGACCGCGATGACCGTAACGGCAACGACTACGAACGCGAGGGCCGTGGGCCGAGCTATTCCCAGTACGCCAACGACTGGACCTTCGGGTTGCAGTGGCAGCCCCATAGCCGCGTCATGCTGGCGGGGGAGTACCACCACGTGGACGGCACTGCCTGGCTACCGGTGCAGGACAATCCGGACCCGCGTGATACAGAGCGCAGCTGGGACATGTGGCTCTTTCAGCTGTCGTTGAGGTTCTGATGTCACGTGCTTCCGATAGCCGATCCCAGCGCTTGCGCCTGGGCTTGACCTGGCGTGTGGTGACGCTGACCAGCCTATTGCTGGTCGCCCTGGCGGTGCTCTTCACGTACCTCTCCTACACCAACCTCACGCGGCAGTTTACGGCCTCTCGCCAAGAACAGATCGAGCGCCAGCAACGAGAGCTCGAATTTGCCATCCGCCGCTCGGAGAACGGCTTGCAGCAGCTGGCGGGACTCATTGCCGCGTCTCCTGACCTGGGTCCCGCACTACGCCGCCCTACTCTGCCCTTGTCGGCTGCCGAGCTGTCACCGGACCTGGCATCGCTGTGGCCTTCACTGCAGCTGGAAGCCGGCGTAGAGCGCATGCTGGTGTATGACGACCAGGCCGGCCTGGTCATGGCGCTGGGAGGTGAACCGGACCAACAGGCGCCCTCTCGCTACACGCGCTGGATGACCACCGTCATGCGTGAGGAACGCCCCTTATCCCCTCTTGAGTGTGCCCCCCAGTGCCGCCAGTACGCCGTGGTCCCCGTTCTGGCCGATGGCGGCAGTTCCGGGGCTTTGCTGCTATCGCGTTCCCTGGCCGACGTGACCCGCCAGACCCGCGATATCTCGACCAGCGAAGTGGCGCTGATCAGCCTTGTGGCCAGCGACGACCAAGGGCCAGGCAACCAGGCCGAGCGACAGCTGCCTGACTGGCAAGGGCGCGTGCAGGCCGTGACCAATGCGCCCCACAGCCTGGCGCTGCTCAGGCAGGCAAGTCGCAAGCGCTCGCTCGAGGACCTGGCGCGAACGCCACTGCGCATGCAGCAGGACGGCCGCCATCTCGAGCTGTCGGCTGTGCCGCTGACCTCATCTTCCGGAACACGTGCGCCCGCCTACTTTGTGCTGATGTCCGACATCACCACGCAGATTCATGCCATCCAGCTGGACACCCGCACCCAGATGATCGCAAGCCTGTTTGGCTGGCTATCGGCGGAACTGCTGCTGCTGGCGATTCTACTGCGGCCAATGGCCCGCCTGCGACGCGTGGCCTCGGTGCTGCCGTTACTAGCTCGAGGCGGCTTCTCCCAGGCGCGTGATGCGCTGCCGCTGGCGCCACGCCGCCTACCGGACGAGATCGATGTGCTGGAAGCCAGCACACTGACCCTCGCCGACCATCTTGAGCGCCTGCAACAGCAGGTCAGCCAGCGTGGCGAAGAGCTGGCTCGCCGGATCGAGGAGCTGGCCCGGGAGCGAGACTTCATCAGCAGCCTGATCGATACCGCCCAGGTCTATATCCTGACCCAGGACGAGGAAGGACGTATCGACATGATCAACGCCTACCTCGAACAGCAGCTGAGCTGTCCGTCTCGCGAACTGCTCGGACGCCGTTTCGACGACATCTTCGATGCTGCGCTGGAGGCCTCCACGCCAGGCTCGTCCCGACTGCAGGAGGAGCGGACCCTGACCCTGCCCGATGGTGAGCTACGCACCATCATCTGGTACCACAGCCCCCTACTGGGCCGCGACAGCACGTCTCTGGCACGGATTTCGGTCGGCCTTGATATCACTGAACGCAAGGCGGCCGAGTCTCGCCTGACCTGGCTCGCCGAACGCGATCCGCTCACTGAGCTTTACAATCGACGCTTCTTCCTCGAATCCCTGCGGCGTGCACTGAGCCGTGGCGAACACGGTGCAGTGATGCTGCTGGACCTGGACCAGTTCAAGGAGGTCAATGAACTCAGCGGTCATCACGCAGGCGACCGCATGCTGCACACCGTGGCCCGGTTGCTGCAGCAGGAGTATGCCCACCGTGGGGTGATCGCACGTCTCGGGGGAGATGAGTTTGCGTTGCTGCTGAATGGCGTGGACGAGGATCATGCCATACGCATTGCCCAGCACCTGAACCAGCTGTTCGAAAGCCTCGGCTTTGTTGCCGAAGGCCGCCGCCACAGGATCACTGCCAGCATCGGCATCGTCCCCTTCCCCAGTGAAGGGGCCACACCTGCAGACCTGATGGCCAGCGCCGACGTGGCCATGTACAAGGCCAAGGCCAGCAACCTCCAACGCTGGCACCTGCTGGCCACGCTGGAGAATGCTCGTGACGAGTTGAATGAGCGCGTCTACTGGGTCGACCGTATCCGCCGTGCGCTGGTCGACGGCGACTTTGTGTTGATGGTGCAACCCATCGTCAAGCTTGAAGACCGCTCCATCCGTCACTATGAGGTGCTGCTGAGGTTGCGTGATGACGATGGCAGCCTGATCTCTCCCGCTCGCTTTATCCCGGTGGCAGAGCACTCCGGTCAGATCGTTGCCATCGATCGCTGGGTGCTGCACCACTGCGTGCACGCCCTGGCACGCCTTGACGGCATCAGCCTGGCGGTGAACCTGTCCGGCCAGTCACTGCATGACGAGGGTCTCAAGCAATTCCTGGCGGACTTGCTTGAGACCAGCCAGGCGGATCCCCACCACCTGGTGCTGGAAGTCACCGAAACCGCTGCCGTGACCGACTTTTCGACGGCACGAGGCGTACTGCAGAGCGTTCGCGACCTGGGCTGCCGTACGGCGCTGGATGACTTCGGGGTGGGCTTCTCGAGCTTCCACTACCTGGGTCAGCTGCCCGTCGACTACATCAAGATCGATGGCTCCTTCATCCGTAGCCTGGCCACCAGCCCCGATAGTCGTGTCATCGTCAAGGCGGTTTCCGACATTGCCACCGGCTTCGGCAAGCAGGCCGTCGCCGAGTTTGTGGATCAGGAGGCCCTGATCCCTCTGCTGTCGTCTTACAACATTGCCTACGGCCAGGGCTATCACCTGGGCCGCCCGGTGCCGTTCGAAGAGGTCTTCGACTTCAATCCAGTGAACAATACGCATCACGGGAAATAGTGCATATTAAAGGGACCTTAATAACAAGGGGAGGAGTGCATCTTGAGCGGGTATGCCACCTCCCCGCGACAGGCAGGAACCGACAACAGGGAGGTCACCGTCCATGCCAGCAGATGAGGCGCACAGTTCGACGCAGCGGCAACGCTTGCTAGAGCAATTTGCCGATCAATTTCGCGTCATCCTTGTACGTACCGCCGAGGACCGTGAGCGGGTCTATTCTCTGCGCCACGATGTGTTTCTGCGCGAGCTGAACTACGCGTTGCCTGGCAGCCATGACGCCAATCAGGAGCACGATGACTTCGACGATCAGGCCTTGCACTGCCTGGTCGAGCACCGGGCCAGTGGACTCGCTGCCGGGTGCGTGAGACTGGTGTTTCCGCCGCCGGATCGCCCTGACCACCTGCCCGTCATCGATGCCACTCGACATGTATTCAGCAACCGAGAGCTTCACCCCCAGCAACATCAAGGCCGCGACGTCGCAGAGATCTCGCGCCTGGCCATATCACGGCTCTTCCGAGCCCAGGCAGCGGACGAAGACATCCAGCTCGCCCAGTTCCCGCCAGAGGAGCGTCGCGCCTTTCCGCTGATCGTCACCGGTCTGTTTCTCAGTGCCCACGCGCTGGCAGGGCTTACCTCTCGTCGCCATCTGTATGCCTTGATGGAACCGCCGCTGGCAAGGCTTTTGACCTTATCCGGGTTTCGCTTCCAATCCGCCAGCGACACCATTCAATACTGCGGGGTCAGGCGCGCCTACTATATCGACAATGATCTCGCCGAGCGCGAACGCAACCCCCTGCTCGACCCTCTCTACTACCGCCTGCGTGATTCACTGAGCCGCCAGCTGCCCGCCGCTGCGGAGCCATCCCACGGCCCCGGAGGGTTATGGTACCGATCCTTCGACTGCCTCTCGTAAGCCTGTCTCGCGTACACCTGGCTCACCAGCGCCACAGGCCACTGCGGTATCTCCTTCCTCCAGCGTCAGTGAAGGTCCCGGGTAAAGACTACCGGTCCAGCCCAGGGTCATGATGGCCAGCACATTGCGATGCTCTCCACTGGCCAGATCTAGGCTGCCGTCGGTGCCTGGCAGGATTCCCGTGGAGGGATCACGACGCTCCAGCAGGATGGCATGCAGCGTCTCCACCAGTGGGTGATCCGCACGTCCCCCGAGCTGCAGCGAGAGCGCGACCTCGGCCACGATATCCGTCTTGACCTGGGCGAGTGCAGAGGACTGGGACACCAGTGCTTCCACCGCCCAGTCGACCGACCGATGTTGGGCAGTGCGCTGATAGTAGCGACTGGCGGCGATCACAAAATGCGTCAGGCCGTAGAGCCAATTGTGGTAGTCGGCGGAAGACAGCTCGGCGATCCGCTCCTCCGGGTACAGCGAGCGAAAGGCCGACGCCACGTCGTCACGTAGATCGACGATACCCAGCTCAGCGAGAAACGTCGCCTGATTGGCGACCTGGGCCGCATAGACAGAGATAACCTCGGGGTCGGTCAGGAAGGCGTGCCAGTCGACCTCGTCAAGCGCCCGCTTGAGTGACGCGTACTGGCCAGAAGGAACACGCTCCAGTAGACCGTGATACTGAGCCTGGGTCAGCCGAAACAGGATCCCCATCGGCAACATCATCTGTGGATAGTCCGCCAGCATCGTCTTGCGCCGCCGCTGCTTGGCCCGAGTCTCGGGATAGCCCTCGAGCAGCTGGCGATTTCGTGCGCGCAGCGCCGCAGGATCCTCCACCGTGGCGGCGTCACGCGCCAGCTGTTGCAGCAGGCGCAGTGCATACTGACGATTCCAGCAAAGATAGGCGGTATCCCCGGTCAGTCGCCACAGTCGCTGCGCATAGTGACGCTGCTTGTCATTGGGCAGGGAATCCAAGGCTCCATCGTAGCTAGCACGAATTTCCCCCGCCGCCTGGCGTGAGCGGGCTTCCAACAACCGCTCAGTCTGGACAGGGGACAAGGCGTCGGCAGGTGCGTGGCTAGCAGGTGAATCGTCAGCTAAGCGTGTGGATACATCGCCAGCATCATATGCCGACGCAGGGGCCGCCCAGGATAACCCTACCAGCACCACATACAGCAACCTTCGCTGCAGTCGCCGACACCTCTGCCACTGTCCCATTGCGCGCCCCCTTGCCCCGGTAACGTCGGCACACCCCCTGTGCACGCCATACGGCGCTTTTCAGACAGGCGGTGCGTTTCTGGCAAGATAGTTGATCACGCCGTCAACGACACTTGCCTAGGGTTTGTACGAAAAGTCGACGAGCGAAGGTTAGACAAGGCAAAAATCGGTGAGAAAGCGCAGTTTACAGGGGGTAAATGAGCATTTTGACCGGGCTGGCGTACCAGCTGATTTTTAACGCCGTATTACCGAGCGCAGGCACTTTTCAGACAAGCCCTAGTGGCCGTCGTCCTCATCAGGCCACAGCCGTGCCGCCTTGCGACGGGACACCAGGCGAACGCGCATCTTGGGGCGTGCCGGTGCAGGACTCAAAGGCGCTTGAGGGGGAGCCGTAGAGGCATCGCGCCGTTGCTCGTGCGCTAACGAAGCTTCAGCCGCTGAGGACGTGTCATCTGGGGGGGAGGCTGACGCAGACGGCTCGATCACGACCCACGCCACCAAGGGCAGCGCCAGCTGCCAGCGGATGGCGGCAAGCCTCAAGCCTAGGGTGGTGGCCAGGGACAGCACGATCCCCAGCATTGGCAGCTCGAGTCGAGTTAACACCACATATACGACCCCACCGGCAATGGCGGCGGTGGCGTACACCTCGCGACACAGCACCATGGGCACGCGACGCGCCAGCACGTCTCTGACCATGCCGCCTGCGACACCGGTAAACAGCCCCATCAGAACAGCGACCAGCCCCGAGGTGTCCAGCAGCAACGCCTTGTTGGCGCCGATGATGACAAACAGCGCGAGGCCGAAGGCGTCTGCTACCGGCAGGACCACCCGGTGGAGGCGGTGGATGTAGTGAAAGCCCACCAGGGCGCCCATGACGGTGGCCAGAATGACCCAGAGATAGACAGGATCACGCACCCAGAAAACCGGAGCCACGCCGAGCACCAGATCGCGCAGCGTGCCTCCGCCCACGGCGGTGACGGCGGCCAGCACCAGCATGCCGATGGGATCCATGCGCGAACGGCATGCCAGCAAGATACCCGAAAGCGCGAACACGACAGTGCCCGCCAGATCAAGCGCATAGACCAGCTGTGTATCCACTCCTTAGATCCCCTGACACGATTGCCTAACCATCAACTCGGAGCGTACACCGAGCGCGCCCGCTCCAGATGCGCCTGCATCTCGCGAATGGCGGCCCCTTCATCGGCCTTCTTGAGTGCCGCCAGGATGCGCTCGTGCTCTTCCAGCGTCACGTGCTCGCTGCCCTTCCAGTGAATCAGCGAGGTGTGAAACCGGGCCAACCATTCGAACATGGCGCGACTGACGGCGACGAAGATGGGGTTCCCGGTAGACTCGGCGATGGCGACGTGAAAGTCCATATCCGCCGCGATGAAGGCCTTGATGTCTCGGTTGAGCGCTCGCCTCTGCTGGGCAACCAGCGCTTCGAGGCGCGCCAGGTCCTTCGGTGCCAGCTTGCGCGCCGCCCTCGCCACCATGCCGACCTCAAAGAACTTCCTGGCCTCTTTCAGGTGATCCAGCGTTGCCGGCTCAGTCGCCAGCAGGTGCATGGCGGTCAGTTCGATCTGCGCCAGCATGCCGTCGGCGCTGGGGGTCAGTACCTTGGGCCGCTGCCCATGGTGAATCGCTACCAGGCCGAGGCGTTCCAGAGCCTGCACGGCCTCCCGAATAGCCGGTCGCCCTACCCCAAAGGACTCCATCAGCTCACGCTCGGAGGGCAGGCTGTCGCCTGGCGCATACGCTCCCTCCAGCAGCTGTTGATACAGCCGGTCAAACACCTCGTCGGACAACTTGCGGCGAGAAATCTTCAACGAGTCGCTCATGGCTCATTTCCTGCACTGTCTGGGCTCGTGGATCGCCTCCATGACGGGGCGCGAGCGTGACACTCGACCAAGGTCGTGTTTGACACTATCGGTCACTTATATTGTCATCATACCAGTTGCACGACGACTTGCCTCCTTCCTCATTCGAACAGGTTACCTGACCATGACCAGCATTGCCTTGATCGGCGCCGGCGGCAAGATGGGCGCCCGCCTCTCCCGCAACCTCTCGTCCTCGGACTTTGAAGTGCGTCATGTGGAAGTCAGCGAGCAGGGGCGCCAGCGCCTTCGCGATGAATTGGGGATCGAGTGCGTCGACAGCGGCGAGCAGGCGGTGAAGGGGGCAGATGTGGTCATCCTGGCCGTGCCCGATACATTGATTCAGAAGATTGCCGCCGACCTTTCGCCGTCCATCGCTCCTGGCACCATGGTGATCTGCCTGGACGCCGCTGCACCGTTTGCCGGTCACCTGCCGGATCGTGACGACCTGGTCTACTTCGTGACCCATCCCTGCCATCCGCCGATCTTCAACGACGAGACCACGCTGGAGGCCAAGCGCGACTATTTTGGCGGCAGCCATGCCACCCAGCACATTGTCAGTGCCTTGATGCAGGGTGACGAACAGCATTTTGCCCTCGGCGAGTCCGTGGCCCGCACCATCTACGCTCCAGTCGGACGCAGCCATCGGGTCAGCGTTGAACAGATGGCCCTGCTCGAGCCCGGTCTGTCCGAGACCGTCTGTGCCACACTGCTATCGGTGATGCGGGAAGCCATGGATGAAGTGGTCGCCCGAGGCGTCAGCCACGAGTGCGCGAGAGACTTCCTGCTCGGCCACCTCAATATCCTGGGTGCGGTGATCTTCGACGAGCAGCCAGGTGCCTTCTCCGATGCCTGCAACAAGGCCATCGAGAACGGCAAGCCGATGCTGATGCGGGACGACTGGAAGCGTGTCTTCGAGCCTGACGCCATCGCCGACAGCATTCAGCGCATCACCTGACGCCCACTCCCGCGTCCCGCTGATCAAGGAGCCCCTGGCATGAGCCGTATCGAAGCCCGCTATCTGATCGAGACTCCGTTCGACGTGGCCCATGCCTGCGACGTCATGGCCGGGGAGCAATCCTGCGGCACCTTTACCCGGCTGGCCGCGGAGACCGACGAGTTGCGCGAGCGCCATGCCGCCAGGGTGGAATCCATCGAGCTGCTCGACAGCGTCACGACGCCGTCCTTGCCCATGCCGACACGCCCCCAACCCGACGGCACGCGCTATCAACGGGCTCGAGTGACGCTGTCCTGGCCGCTGGAGAATCTGGGGCCTTCGCTGACCACGCTGATGGCCACCCTGGCCGGCAACCTGTATGAGCTGAAGGAATTCTCGGGTCTCAGGCTCGAGAGCATCCAGCTGCCGGATGCCTTTGCTGGAGCGTATCCTGGCCCTCAATTCGGCATCGCCGGCACTCGACAGCTGACCGGCATTGGCCAGGGCCCGCTGATCGGCACCATCATCAAGCCCAGCGTGGGGCTGGACCCACAGGCCACTGCCAGCGTCGTCCAGCAGCTGCTGGATGGCGGGATCGACTTCATCAAGGACGACGAGCTTCAGGCCAATGGTCCCCACAACCCATTGGAGGCTCGCGTCGATGCCATCATGCCGCTGGTCCATGCCCATCAGCAGAAGACCGGTCGCAAGGTCATGGTGGCGTTCAATATCACCGGCGAGATCGACGACATGCGTCGCCACCACGACCACGTGCTGGCCGCTGGCGGCAGCTGTGTCATGGTGGCGCTCAACGCGGTGGGTCTGGCCGGCGTCAGCCACCTGCGCCGTCACTGTCAGCTGCCGATTCATGGCCATCGTGCCGGCTGGGGCATGTTCAGTCGCGACCCACTGCTGGGGATGGACTTCGCCGCCTGGCAAACGTTCTGGCGCCTGGCGGGGGCCGACCACCTTCATGTCAATGGCCTGGCCAACAAGTTCTCGGAGTCTGACGCAAGCGTTGCCGCCAGTGCCAGGGCCTGCCTGACCCCACTGTTTCCCGCTGCTGGCCCTGCCCATACGGTGATGCCGGTGTTCTCCTCCAACCAGACGGCCTGCCAGGCGATCGATACCTGGCGTGCCATGGGCGGCTCCAGCGACATGATCGTCACCGCTGGGGGTGGCATCATGGCACATCCCGGCGGTATTGCCGCCGGCGTCAGGAGCCTGCGTCAGGCCTATGACGCAGCCGCCCAGGGGGTTTCCCTTGCCGAGCATGCGCGCGAGCACCGCGAACTGGCCCAGGCCCTGGAGACCTTCTGCCCATGAGCGAGCTGCTGCTGAGCTACTACGGTGACGATCTGACCGGCTCCACCGATGCACTGGAAGCCCTCGCCAGCCACGGCGTGCCCAGCGTGCTGTTCACCCGCCGCCCCAGTGACGAGCAGCGAGCGCGCTTCGCCCACTGCCAAGCCCTGGGGCTCGCCGGCACCAGCCGCAGCGAATCCAATGACTGGATGCGCCGCGAGCTCAAGCAGGCCTTCCACTGGCTGGCCCAGCAAGGCGCCGAGCTGACCCACTACAAGACCTGCTCGACCTTCGACAGCAGTCCCGAGGTGGGCAGCATCGGCTGCGCCATGGAAGTGGGCCGCAGCGTCTTCGGCGACAACCCGATTCCGCTGGTGGTCGGCGTGCCACAGATGCGCCGCTACACCGTCTTCGGCGAACTCTTTGCCGCCTACCAGGACCAGGTCTATCGGATTGACCGACACCCCGTCATGGCGCGTCATCCGGTGACCCCCATGCGAGAAGCCGACCTGCGCCGCCACCTGGGGGAGCAGACAGCGCTGTCGATTGGACTGATCGCCGCGCCAAGCCTGACTCACCCAGATATCGACGACCATGTGGATGAAGCGATGGCGGCGTCATCCGCGGTGCTCTTCGACGTGCTCGAGCCACACCACCAGCAGGCGGTGGGCTACCAGCTGTGGCGGACGCGCCCTGGTGTCACAGGGACCTCTGGTGGCGGCCTCGTGGTGGGCTCTTCAGGGGTGGAATACGCCCTGCTGCGCGAATGGCAGCGCCAGGGCACGCTAGCGGGGCCAGCAGCATTTGCACCGCTACCCTCGGTGGATCGGATTGCGGTGGTCTCTGGCAGTGTCTCGAGTACCACGGCTCGGCAGATTGACTGGGCCCGACGGCACGCCAACTTTCACACCATTGAAGTGGATGCCAGGCGCCTGGCCGATCCAGTCTCCTGCCAGCAGGTCATGGCCAGCGCGGTGAGCGAGGCCCTTGAGGCATTGAACAAGGGGCGCAGCATCATTGTGCATACCGCCATGGGCCCCGACAGCCACGACGACAGCCTGACGGCGGAATCCAGCCGCCACCGCCTTGGCAAGTCATTGGGCGAGATGCTCAGGCAACTGGTCGATGACCAGGGACTGAGCCGCGTCTGTGTGGCGGGTGGCGATACATCGAGCCACGCCATCGCCGCGCTGGACATCCACGCCCTGACCGTTCGGCTGCCGCTGCCGGACACCCCTGGCTCGCCGCTATGCCAGGCTCACAGCGACGATCCTCGCTACCACGCCCTGGAGGTGGCCTTCAAAGGCGGCCAGATCGGGGGCGACGACTACTTCGAACGCCTGCGGCGGGGCAGCCACATCGCCGACCACGAGCATTAGTCCGGTCGTGCCAGCGCACGGCCACCAAGCGTCATCCCGCAAAGAGGAAACAACAATGACGATGTCCCAACGCCACGCTCTCTCGCTTCATCCTGCTCAACAGCGCTCTCGCCCGGCACTTCTCGGCACCACGGCGCTCAGGCCATGTCTGCTGGCGGTGGCCACCGCTCTGTTCTCGCTACCGGCACTGGCCGCCCAGACCATCACCGTGGGTCACACCACATCGGACAGCTCGCACTATTCCGAGGGCATCGATGCCTTCAAGGCTACCCTGGAGGAGCTGTCCGGGGGAGAGTTCACCGTCAATGAGCAATCCTCCGGCGCGCTTGGCGGCGAACGCGCCATGATCGAGGGGCTGCAGATCGGCACCATCGATGCCGTCGTCACCTCCACCGGCCCCCTCGGCAACTTTGTGCCGGAGACCTATGTGCTCGACCTGCCGTTCCTGTTCAAGGACTATGCCCATGCCCGCTGCGTGCTGGATGGCGAGGTGGGCCAGGACCTGTTGGACAAGATCGGCGAACATGACCTCGTGGGACTCGCCTGGACCGAAAACGGCTTCCGCCACATGACCAACAGTCAGCGTGATATCAACACTCCGGAAGACGCCCAGGGGCTGAAGATTCGCACCATGGAAAACGAGATGCACATGGCCGCGTTTAACGAGATGGGCGTGCACCCCACGCCGATGGCCTTCCCGGAGCTGTTTACCGCACTGCAACAGGGCACCGTCGACGGCCAGGAAAACCCCATTTCGGTGATTCTCACCGGTAACCTGTGGGAAGTGCAGGACCGTCTGTCGCTGACCGGCCATGTCTATTCGCCGGCCATCATGCTGGCCTCGCCAATCCTGTGGGACGGCCTCACCGACGAACAGAAGGGCTGGTTCATGGAAGCCGCCCACGCCGGTGCCGAAGCGACCCGCGCCATGGTCTCCCGACTCGAGACCGAGGGCGTGGAAGAGCTCAAGGCCAAGGGCATGACCGTGGTCGAGGACATCGACAAGGCACAGTTCCAGGCAGCCGTCGAGCCGTCTTACTCGGTCTATACCGATGAGTACGGCTCCGAGATGCTCGATCGCATTCGCGCCAGCGACTGCGGCAACTGATCTCGCGGGGTCGTCCGGGGTGACTCGGACGCGCCTGGCCAGCTAGCGCCTGTCGCGGGCTCGCCAGGCGCTCCCCGTGGCCGACTCCCTGTCACTCGAGATGAGGAACGTCTCATGCTGGATCTGTTCTTCCGCTTCGAGCGCGCCGTTTCCCAGATCGCCCTGTACGCAGCGGTGCTGATGCTGGTGGCCTCGGTCAGTCTTGGCTTCTACCAGGTGCTGACGCGCTTTGTTTTCGATGCGCCGTCTACCTGGTCCGAGGTGATGGCCCGCTCCACCATGATCTGGTGCGTCTTTATGGGTGCTGCTGCCACCTTCCGCGGCGGCTACATGATGGCCGTCGAGGTGATCTACAAGCTGGTGCCGGCCCCTGCGCTGAAGGTGCTGGAAAGCGTGATTGCCCTGTGCTGCATGATCGTGCTGGCGATCCTGGTGATCTATGGCTATCAAATGACCCTGCGGGTACAGAACCAGATGCTCTCTGGGGTTGGCATTTCGATCGCCTGGATCTATGCCGCCATCCCGATCGGCGCGGCCTTCTCGCTGCTGTCGGTGATCACTCGCCTGGTCGCCCAGTTGACCGGGCGCGAGACGATCGGCGTGGCCGACGCCGAAGCCCCCCTGGCACCGCCGGCGACGCCTCCCTCTGCATCCACCACCTCGACCGCCAGCGCTGCCGACGAGGGGAGGAAGACACCATGAATGCTGCCATTGGCCTGTCGCTGATCATCCTGTTTGCCCTTGGCGTACCGATTGCCGTCTCGATTCTGCTGGCGTCGGTCATCGGCATCGAATTCTTTACCCGCTTCCCGCTGCTGATGGTGCCCCAGCAGATGTTTGTCGGCATCGACAACTTCCCGCTGATGGCGATTCCCTTCTTTATCCTGGCCGGCAACCTGATGGCCGCCGGTGGCATTTCCCAGCGCCTGGTCGACCTTGCCAAGTCCATCGTGGGGGGCCTGCAAGGCGGCCTGGCCATGACCTGCGTGTTGACCTGCATGCTGTTTGCTGCGGTATCGGGCTCAAGCGTGGCCACCACCTTTGCCATTGGTTCGATCCTGATCCCGGCGATGGTCGCCCATGACTATCCGCGCCCCCTGGCCGCCTCCATTCAGGCGTCCTCGGCGGAACTGGGGGTACTGATCCCTCCGTCCATTCCGCTGATTCTCTACGGCGTCAGCACCGACACCTCGATTGGGCGGCTGTTTATCGCGGGGATCGGGCCGGGGTTGCTGATCGGATCGGCGCTGCTGCTGTTTCTCTACGTCTTCTGCAAGCTCAGAGGCTATGGCCTGCGTGACCGCGAAGATCGTGCCTCATTTGGTTCCTCGCTGCGGCGCGCCTGGGCGGCCTTGCTGATGCCGGTGGTGGTGATCGGCGGTATCTACGGTGGGGTCTTCACCCCCACCGAGGCCTCTGCAGTGGCGGTGTTCTATGCACTGATCGTCGGCGGGCTGGTCTACCGTGAACTTCCCCTGCGCGAACTGTTGCCGATTCTGCGCCAGAGCGTCATCTCTACCGCCACCGTGATGCTGATCATCTCTGCCGCCGCTCTGTTCAGCTTCCTGATCAGCCGCTCGGGACTGCCTGGGGAGGTCGCCGCCTGGGTCACCCAGGTGTTCGAGAGCCCGGTAAGCTTCCTGCTGGCGGTCAACGTGATGCTGCTGGTGATCGGCATGTTTGTCGAAACCTCGGCAGCCATTCTGGTGCTGGCTCCTATCTTCACGCCTATCGCCGTGCAGTACGGCATCGACCCGGTGCACTTCGGGCTGATCGTGGTGGTCAACCTGGCGCTCGGCATGTTCACCCCGCCGCTAGGCGTCAATCTGTTCGCCGCCTGCGCCGTCGCCAAACTGTCCATCGACCAGCTGATTCCGTGGCTCGCGCGCTTTGTTCTGGTCGTGCTGGCCTGCCTGATGGCCATCACCTACCTGCCCTGGATCTCGTTGGGCCTGGTGGACCTGCTGTACTGACACCCTGTACCTCGCGTTAGCCCGCGTCGCCCGGCGCGGGTCCTCTCATCCCTGCGGAGACCTTCATGAACACACTTCCCGTCCAGCCACCGTCCGGCGCTCTGATTGGCGGTCAATGGCATGCCACCAGCGAGACACTCGAGGTCTTGCGTCCCGCCAGCGGCGACCCGATTGCCCGTATCGCCGCCAGCACTGCCGACGATGTCGATGCCGCGGTGGCGGCCGCCCGAGCGGCATTCGCCGGGGAGCTGGGTAGCTGGGCAAGCTGGTCTGCCCGGGCACGCAGTGAATGGCTGTACCGCTTCAGCCAGGCCATCGACGCCGATGCCGACCATCTCGCGGCACTTGAATGCGCCGATACCGGCAAGCCCATCAGTCAGGCACGGGGCGACATCGCCGCCTGCGCGCGCTACTTCCGCTTCTATGCAGGCGCGGCGGACAAGCTTCACGGCGAGACGATTCCCTTCGACCCTGACTACGCGGTGATGACGCTGCGGGAACCCTACGGCGTCTGCGCCCAGATCATCCCCTGGAACTATCCCGCCCAGATCTTCGGACGCTGCGTGGCGGCAGCGCTGGCGGCGGGCAATACCTGCGTGTTGAAACCCGCCGAGGATGCCTGCCTCAGTGTGCTGCGACTCGCCGAGCTGGCCGTGGACACGGGCCTGCCAGACGGCGCCCTCAACGTGGTCCCGGGCCTCGGTCGCGTCGCCGGCGCTGCCCTGGCAGAGCATCCCGATATCGATCACCTGTCCTTCACCGGCTCCCCGGATACCGGCACGCTGGTCACCCAGGCGGCGGCGGTCCACCACGTCCCGGTCACCCTGGAGCTCGGTGGCAAGTCGCCCCAGCTACTGTTCGCCGACGCGGATCGCCAGAGCGCCCTGGACGCCGTGGTGCGAGGCATCATTCAGAATGCCGGTCAGACCTGTTCAGCCGGCAGTCGGCTGCTGGTCGAAGCCAGCATTCATGACGAGGTGGTCGACGCCCTGGCCCGCCGCTTCGAGGCGCTGGTATGCGATGCCGGCGAGCAGGACCCGGACTGTGGCGCGCTGATCAATGCCCGTCAGCGAGACAAGGTGATGACCTTGATCGAGGCAGCGACAGAGGACGGTATCCAGATCGCTGCCCGTGGCCGCCTTGCCGACGATGCCCCTGCTGGCGGCCACTTTGTCGTGCCTCACCTGCTGACACAGGTCCCCGAAGGCCACGGCGTCAGCCGCGAAGAGTTGTTCGGGCCGGTACTGGTAGTGCAGCCGTTCGCGGATGAAGCCGAGGCGGTACGTCTTGCCAATTCTACCGACTTCGGCCTGTGCGCTGGCGTATGGACCCGTGACGGCGGCCGCCAGCTGCGCCTGGCCAAGGCCATTCGCTCCGGCCAGGTGTTCGTCAACAACTACGGCGCTGCAGGGGGCATCGAACTGCCGTTCGGCGGCGTCGGCAAGTCCGGGCACGGCAGGGAAAAGGGCTTCGAAGGCCTCAAGAGCTACACTCGACTGAAGACCGTGGCCATTCGCCACGGATGAGCCACGGAGGCGTCGCCTCTGTGCCGCCTCATGACAGCTTCATCTACCATAAGGAACCGGGAATGACCTCTTCTGTTCATGTAGGCCTGATCGGCGTTGGCCTGATGGGCCATGGCATCGCTCAGAGCCTGCTGCGCCAGGGACATCGGCTGAGCTATCTGGATCACCCAGGCAACCAGCCCTGCGACGACCTTCAGACGGCAGGCGCCACGCCACTGGAAACACCGCGAGACGTGGCCTCTGCTGCAGAGCTGGTCATCCTCTGCGTCACCGGCACCCCCCAGGTGGAAAGCGTACTGTTCGACCCCCATGGGGTTCTGGAAGGACTCAAGCCCGATCAGATCGTCGTCGACTGCTCCACCGCCATTCCCAGCTCCACTCAGGCGATTGAAGCTCGCGTGCGGGAGGCAGGGGGCCGCTTCGTTGACGCCGCCATGACACGAACGCCCAAAGAGGCCGCAGAGGGGCGACTCAACCTTATCGTAGGCGCGGACAAGGCGCTGTTCGACGAGTTGACGCCGCTGTTTTCGGCGTTTGCCGAGCACATCACCCACGGCGGCCCCGTCGGGGCAGGCCATACCCTGAAGCTGCTGCACAACTTTGTCTCCTTGGGATTCACCGCCGTGCTGGCCGAGGCCAGCGCCGCCTCGCAGCGGGCGGGCATCGACAACAGCGTGCTGCTGGAGGTACTGGGCAACGGTGGCGGCGGCGGTGTGGTGCTGGAGCGGCTGCGACCGTATCTGGTGGACGCCGATCCCTCGGGCTTTCGTTTCAGCCTGTCGAACTCGCTCAAGGATGTGGGCTACTACCATAGCATGAGCAAGGACCTGGGAGCCTCACGCCAGATGGGCCAAGCCGTCCATCAGCTTTATGCCGATATCGTGGCCGAGGGCAACGGCGAACGACTGCTGCCTGAGCTGATCAGTCTGCTGGCCGACGCCTCGACTCAGCGAGGGGACTGAGGGGCCACCAGCGCGGCCAGCGCTTTCGACGCCCGCTTTCCACACCACTGACAATCGCCAGGAGCCTCCATGAAGATCCAGCGCATTGATACCTTCCGTCCGAAGGCTCGGCCCTCGCTGATCTGGGTACGTCTGCACACCGAGGACGGGCTGATCGGCCTGGGAGAAAGCTGGTTTGGCTGCGACGCCATCGAAGCCGACATTCATGGCCGCCTGGCGCCCCTGCTGCTGGGCGAGGACGCCCGTCGTATCGAAGCCCTGCACCGCAAGATGCAGCCCTACGTGGGCTTCACCGGCACCAGCGCCGAAACCCGCGCGCTGTCTGCGGTCGACGTGGCACTGTGGGACCTGGCGGGACAGCGGGCAGGCTTGCCACTGCACGACCTTCTGGGGGGCAAGAGCCGTGACCGGGTGCCGCTCTACAACACCTGTGCGGGACCCGACTATGTGTCCCAGTCTGCCGACGTACGGCCGGGAAATTTCGGTCTGGGCAGCGGGGCCGCAGCGGCATCCGTTCAGGCCCGACCGCGTTACGAGGATCTACAGGGATTTCTCGAACGCCCGGCTGAGCTTGCCTCGGAGCTGCTCGACATGGGCATTTCGGCGATGAAGATCTGGCCCTTCGATTTCGCCGAAGGCGCCCACGATGGCATGACCATCTCGCCCCAGGATCTCAACCGCGCCCTGTGGCCGTTCGAGGAAATCCGCCGAGTCCATGGCGATCGCATGCGTCTCAAGGCCGAGCTGCATGGACTCTGGAGCGTGAACGCCGCTGGTCGGATTTGCCGTGCGCTGGCGCCTATCGATCCCGATTGGGTTGAAGACCCGCTGTGGATGGATCGCTTCGATCCGTTAAGCGAACTGGCCGACATCGGAATACCGCTGGCAGGAGGAGAAACACTGGGCGGACTCGGCCAGATACGTGACCTGCTGCAGCGGGGCCGTATCCACACGCCGATCATCGATGTCACCTGGGGCGGAGGCATCACCTTTGCCCGCAAGGCCGCCGCCCTGGCGGAGGCAGAAGCGCGACCGATCGCCTTCCATGACTGTTCCGGCCCGATCACCCTGGCCGTTTCCACCCACCTGGCCATGGCCCTGCCCAACGTGGCCGAACAGGAGTTCACCCGCGCCTTCTACTATGGCTGGTACGGCGACTGCATCGACGGGCTCCCCCCCATCGAAAACGGCATGATCCGCGTCAGCGGCGAAGCGGGACTGGGGGTGAAGTTGAAGGTAGATACCGAAGGCGCGGATAACGCTGTCAGCTGTACCACCAGCCAAGGCTGACGCGACATTTCAGACTCGCCGGACACTCGAGCGCCCTCCATGTCACGTTACCAGTCGGCCAACCATTTCAACGGCCTGTCCAGCACGCCTCATTCTGCTAAAGCACACTCTCGCATTTTCAACGTTGCCCTCTAGTCGACTGGTCTATAGTATCGCCGCAACGCTTTTAAAATGTCTTTCATGTGCTGCTGAACGCGCCAGGACAGGCGGTCACGCCCTGACCAAGGTAAAACGCGGTACACGACGGCGCCCATAACAACAACGTATCCAAGACCGCTCGACAGACCAGCAACGAGACTGCGAGGACCCCCTACCCATGACCAGCTTCACCCTTAACGGCGAGGCGGTAAGTGTCGAGGTGGATCCACAGACCCCACTGCTGTGGGTGCTGCGCGATACCCTTGGCCTGACCGGCACCAAGTTCGGCTGCGGCATTGCCCAGTGTGGCGCCTGTACGATCCACTTCAACGGCTCTGCCACGCGCAGCTGCGTGCTGCCGCTGGCCGCCGCGGAAGGTGCCGAAATCACTACCATTGAAGGCCTGGATGCCGACGGCAACCATCCGCTACAGCAGGCCTGGCGGGAAGAGCAGGTGCCCCAATGCGGCTACTGCCAGTCAGGCCAGATCATGCAGGCAGCCGACCTGCTCGCACGCAAGCCCTCCCCCAGCGACGATGAGATCACTCAGGGCATGAGCGGCAACCTGTGTCGTTGCATGGCCTATGTGCGTATTCACCGAGCGGTCAAGCGTGCAGCGAACATGGCGCAGGCCGGTGTACAGCGCTGGGAGCCCCCCACGGGTGAAGCCAGCGATAGCGTGGAGGGCAACCAGCATGCCAAGGCCTAACGATCCACAGGTTGGCGATGTCCACGGCCGTGACCCGCAGCAGCGTTCATCCATCAGTGCCTCAGGCATCAGCCGTCGGGGCTTTTTGATCGGCACCCTTGGCTCGACAGCGGTGCTGGCGTTTGGCCTTCCCGGCATTGCCCTGGCCCAGGACGCAACCGATACCGCCCTCAAGGAAGGCCAGTACGAGCCAACCTTGTGGTACGCCATCGATAGCAACGGCCAGGTCACACTGCACTGCACCAAGGCCGAGATGGGCCAGCACGTGGGAACCAGCCTGGCACGTCTGGTCGCCGAGGAGCTTGAGGTCGACCCGGCGACCATGCGTATCGAGTACGTCGACAGCGACCCCAAGTGGGGATACATGATCACCGGTGGCAGCTGGTCGGTGAATCACAGTTTTCTGCCGCTCTCCCGCGCGGGTGCCGCTGGCCGCGAAGCGCTGATCGACGCCGGCGCTCGTCTGCTGGATGTGGACCCCGCACGCTGCCACGCCCGCAATGGTCAGGTCATCTGCGACAATCAGCGGATCAGCTACGGCGAGATCGTTGCCAGCGGCACCCTGTCGCGTAGCTACAGCGCCGAAGAGCTGGAAGCGATTGCCCTGAAACCCGCCAGTGAGCGACGCGTACTGGGCAGCCCCGGTAGCGCCCAGGACATCCCCGACAAGACCACCGGAGCCGCCCTCTTCGGGATCGATGCCAAGATCGATGGCATGGTCTACGCGCGCCCGGTGCTGCCACCTGCCCGTTTTGGTTGCCAGGCCGTCTCGATCGATGACAGTGCTGCAGCAACGATCCCGGGCTATCAGCAGACGCTGCGCCTGGAGGATCCCTCAGGCCTATGCCAGGGCTGGCTTGCGGTGGTTGCCGACAGCTTTTCGGCGGCCATGCGTGCGACCGATGCGCTCAAGGTCGAGTGGGACGTCGGTCCCGCTGCCGCCATCAGTGAAGCGGACATACAGCAGGAAGGACGACGTCTGACCGAGGCGCCGACCCGTGACAATGGTGCTCTGTTTGTGGACAGCGGCGACCTGGCATCCGCCTTTGAGCGTGCCGACGCCGACAGCGCGACCCTGGTCGATGCCACCTACACCACCGCAAGCGTTCTGCATTTCCAGCTGGAGCCAGTGAATGCCACCGTGGTCGAGCGCGACGGGCATTGGCACATCCATTGCGGCAACCAGCAGCAGTCCGCCTCAGTGCCGCTGGTGGCCAAGGCGCTGGAGGTCGACGACAGCCAGGTGACCTTCCATCAGTATTACCTCGGCGGTGGTTTCGGGCGACGTCTCTATGGCGACTATGCTGTTCCGGCGGCGCTTGCCGCCAAGGCGCTGGGCAAACCGGTCAAGATGGTGTTTACCCGCCCCGATGATAGCCGTCTCGATTGCGTTCGCTCGCCGTCGGTGCAGCGCCTGCGCTCAGCCGTCACGGCAAGCGGTGAGATCCTGGCCAGTGAGCATGCAGCTGCGGCGGGATGGCCCACCGCGGCGATCGCGCCCGGCTTTCTGGGCGAGTTCGTCGATGGTGGCGGCAAGCTAGACTCCTTCGCCATCAGCGGAGCGGACCACTGGTACAGGGTCGCTGCCCAGCGGGTGTGGGCTCAGCAGAATCACAAGGCCCACGAGGCCTTTGTCCCTGGCTACCTGCGTTCGGTGGGGCCGGGCTGGACCACCTGGGCAGTCGAGAGCCATATGGATGAACTGGCCCAGGCGGCAGGGCTCGACCCGGCCCGCTTCCGCCTGGCGCTGCTCCAGGCGGAAGGGCGCAACGCCGGGGAAGCGCCGAACAGCGTGGGTGGCGCCGAACGCCTGAAGGCGGTGTTACAGCGCGCGCTGGAGAAGTCGGGCTGGAGCGAACGCGATACCTTACCGGAGGACACAGGGCTCGGCGTGGCACTCAGCTTCGGCCAGGAACGCCATATGCCAACCTGGGTGGCCTGTGTCGCCCGCGTCAAGGTAGATCGGAGCAGCGGCGACGTCTCGGTTGAAAAGCTGACCTCGGTCGTGGACGCCGGCACCCTGGCCCACCCGGATGGCGCCATGGCCCAGCTGGAAGGGTCACTGCTGTGGGGCCTGTCCATGGCACTGCACGAAGGCACCGAGTACGCAGAGGGGCAGCCCAGCGATCTCAATCTCAACAGCTACACCCCGCTGCGTATGCATCAGGTGCCAGAGCTGGATCTTGAGTTCATGATCAACGACCACACGCCGGTCGGGCTCGGTGAACCCGGCACCTGCGTGGTGGCGCCCGCCATCGGCAATGCTGTCGCGCATGCCTGCGGTGTGCGTTTACGTGATCTTCCGATGCGGGCACAAACCCTCAAGACACGACTCGGCAACCGCGCCGATGCCCAGATGACGAGCTGACAGCCGCAAGGGAGCCCTCCGGCCAACAACGGAGGGCTCCCCCCGAACAGGACACGCAACCCATGCAACATCTGGATCTAACGGTGGTGCGTCGTGCCCTTGAGTGGCTGCACGACGGACGCGAACTGTGGCTGGCCACGGTGCTGTCCACCTATGGCTCTTCCCCTCGTGAGCCCGGTGCCTGGCTGATTGCCACCCAGGACGGCGAGCATGTCGGCTCGCTATCTGGCGGCTGTGTCGAAGACGACTTTCTTGAACGCCTGAGTCGTGGTGAGTTCCACCAGCCGGTGACCCGCGTGCGCTACGGCGCAGGAGACGACGTCGACTATCCCGCACCGACATTACCCTGTGGAGGCGTGCTGGAGGTGTTGATCGAGCGCTTTGCGCCTGACGAGGCAGCCGTGACCCACTTCACTGCACTGGCAGCAGCACTGGAGGGCAAGGGTCCGCTGCGACGACGGGTCTCGTGGTCGACGGCAGAGCGGCAACTGCTCGATGACGATGGCATCGGCGACCGCGTGCAGCTGCAGGAGATCGAGCAGCAAGCCTTACTGCGAGTAGGCCCCAGCGCCCGCCTGGTGCTGGCAGGCGTCTCACCGGTTGCGGTGTTCTGCGCCCAGTTCGCCCTGGGTCTGGGCTTCGAGGTCATCGTCTGCGACCCGCGGGAGGGCAAGCTGGAAGAGCTTGTCGAGGCTCTGGGCGAATCCGCAGCACGCATCGACACCATCGCCCGGCTTCCCTCGCGCTTCATCGCCGAAGGCGGATGCCACGCGGCGACCGCCGTCGTAGCGCTGACCCACGACCCGCGCATCGATGACCTGGCGATGATGGAAGCCGTGCACTCCCAGGCGTTCTATATCGGCGTAATGGGATCGCGGCAGACCTCCAGCGCACGCGCAGCGAGGCTCGCCCGCAGCGGTGGTCTCAGCGAGGCCGACATCGCGCGGATCCATATGCCGATCGGTCTGCACCTGGGCAGCAAGACCCCTGCAGAAATCGCGCTGGCGGTGATGGCAGACGTGATCAGGGTACGTCGTGGCAAACCACGTGATGGGCTTTAAGCCGCTGTCACAGCCGATAAACCGGAGGAGCCTCAGACGATGACCACGCTGTGGTGCGTGATGGCTGCTGCAGGCAGCTCGCGCCGATTTGGCAGCGCCGACAAGCGCCTTGCCCGCCTGAGCGACAGCCGCACACTGCTGGCCGCAAGCCTGTCCGCCAGCGCCGCCCTGTCGGCCAGACGACTGCTGGTGATCGGTCCCCGTGACACCCTGGCTGGCTTGTCCGTCCCCGCGTCCCCCGGACTCGAAGTACTGACCCTGGCAAAGACCAGCCGCAGCCTGGGGGATAGCCTGGCCCAGGCGTTCAACTGGCTGGAACACCATGCATCAACGGCCGAGGCAGCGGCGGTGTGGCTCGCCGACATGGCCTGGGTGACACCGGCCAGCTGCCATCGTCTGACATCGCAATCCCGGCGGGATCGCCTGGTCAGGCCGACGTATCAGGGCCAGCCGGGACATCCAGTCATCATTGGCCGCGACTTCTGGGGCGAGATGGGAAGCCTGCATGGCCAGGAGGGGGCCAGATCCGTACTCGCACGCCACCCACAGGCGCGGGTGGACATTGCGGTGGACGACCCGGGCGTGGTGCGTGACCTGGACCGTCCGCAGGACCCTCGCTAGCGCCTTCGACCTGATCCGCGCTAGCGCGCCCTGGTGTGTTCCGCCATAAAGGCATCGACAATGGCGTCAAAGTCGCTATCGCCTACAAAGCCAAGGGCATCTGCCTTGGCCGTGCGGAAGCGACCCGGCCAGCTGGAGACGATGGCATTCACCCGCTCGTCCGGGCGAAAGCTCACCCGAGCCCGCGCTTCGGCGCCGCCCTTGCGTTCGAGGGCGTCCAGCATCTCGGCCACGCTGACGGTGATACCCGGCAGCATAAAGGCGCGGAAATCGCCCAGGGATTCAGCAGCCACCGCTGCCCCATGCACCAACGCCTCCACTACCTTGCCCGGCGACATCACAAAGAGCTCGAGCTCTGGGGACACGGGACACACGGCGTCTTCACCATTGAGAGGCTCACGTAGGATACTCGACGCGAAGCTCGACGCCGCCGCGTTGGGCCGCCCCGGGCGAATCACGATCGTCGGCAGACGCAGGACCAAGCCATCGACCAGGCCTCGGCGGCTGTAATCCTGGATCAACAGCTCGCACATCGCCTTCTGGGAACCATAGGAGCTTTGCGGCCGTAGCGCGGTCATGTCATCGAGCACGTCGGGCAGCTCGCCGCCATATACCGCCACGGAGCTTGCCATGATCACCCGGGTCTCGCTCATCCCGCGCTGATGGCAGCCTTCGAGCAGGCGACGGGTGGCATCAAAGTTGACCGCTTGACCGAGGGCAAGGTCCGCCTCGGCAGCGGAGCTGACAACCGCCGCCAGGTGATAGATCACCTGTGGGCGGCCTTCCAGCAAGGCATCCCAGGCACCGTCCTCGGTCAGGTCTCTGGCGGTCGTGGTGATCGCCACTGCCCCTTGCGCGGTCGGGTGGGGCGGCGTGCTCTGGTCGACCAGGGTCAAGCGGGTCAGTGGCTCGCCACGACACTGCCCGGCCGCCAGCAGCGCCTGGGTCAGGCGCTGGCCAAGAAAGCCTGCCGCACCAGTAATCAGAATATGCATCAGGGCGTCTCCTCAGCGTGTCCAGCGATGATCCCATAGGGGCGCGCCCAGCCTAGTCCTGCGACAGTGCCCTCTCTGGGGCGGTATTCGCAGCCGACCCAGCCGTCGTACCCTTGGGCGTCGAGGTGCTCGAGCAACGCGCCGATATTCAACTCACCCTGGTCAGGTTCGTGACGTTCCGGCACCCCGGCAATCTGCACATGCCCCACCTGAGCGAACTGCTGCTCCAGGGTACGCATCAGATCACCCTGCATGATCTGGCAGTGATAGAGGTCGAACTGCAGGCGCAGGTGCGGCGATCCTACGCGTCGAATCACCTCCCGCGCCAACGCCTGGTGCTGCAACAGGTAGCCCGGCATGTCGCGCCCATTGATGGGTTCGATCAGCAGCGTGCGCCCGTCCTGGCCACAGCGCTCAGCGGCGTGGCTCAGGTTATCGACGTAGGTCTTCAGGTAGGCGTCGCGGGTGGCGGGGTCGGCGTTGTCGGGCAACAGCCCGGCCATGGCGTGCACCCGCGGGCAGTCCAGCGCCTGCGCATATTCGAGAGCACGTTCCAGTCCGTCGCGAAACGCCTGCTCCCGACCCGGTAGGCCAGCCAAGCCGCGCTCGCCGGCCTCCCAGTCGCCTGGGGGCAGATTGAACAGCACCTGGGTGAGTCCCTGGTCATCCAGTCGAGCGCGCAGCTCGCTTGCTGGGAAGTCATAAGGAAACAGATACTCGACACCGCGAAAGCCGGCCTTGGCGGCGGCGGCAAAACGGTCGAGAAAATCGTGCTCCGTAAACATCATGCTGAGATTGGCGGCCAAGCGAATCATCGGGCGCTCCTGCTGCTGTCGTTGTCGTTATCGCTGTCATCGCCCCGGCACCCTGCAACTGGCACCTCACATCTGATCTGGCGCCCATAACGGGCACCGGGGCGGCAGACTCAGTCCCGCGGGAAGCGCGCCTCCAGCTCGGCGACCTGCTCCGGGGTCAGGCCTCGGGGATTCTGCCCGCGCAACAGCAAGAATAGCTTGGCGGTCTCCTCGAGCTCTTCGGTGGCGTACACCGCCGCCTCCAAGGACTTGCCGGCCACCACCGGCCCGTGGTTGGCCAGCAGTACCGCGCTATGCTTGCCCGCCAGTCCCCTGACAGCATCTCCCAGCGCCGGATCTCCCGGTACATGGTAGGGCACCAGCGGCAAGCGACCGACACGCATCACATAGTAGGCGGTCAGCGGTGGAATGCAGTCGCAGTGATCGACGTCCGGCAGGCAGGATACCGCCACCGAATGGGTCGAGTGCAGGTGCACGATGGCCTCGGACTGGGGCCGCTCGGCGTACATCGCCATGTGCAGAAAGCTTTCCTTGGTCGGCTTGTCGCCGCCGAGCCACTCGCCGCTTGCTGACAGCGTCGAAATGGTCGCTGGGTCCAGGCGTCCAAGACAGGCGTTGGTCGGCGTCATCAGCCAGCCCCCATCGTCCAGGCGCACGCTGATGTTGCCACTGGAGCCCATGGTCAGCCCGCGGTCGAACAGTGACTTGCCGTAGGTGGCGATCTGTTCACGCAGGCGGTTGACGTCGCGAGTGCTCATCGGGTCGCCTCCTCGAGCACGGCAAAGCCGCGGGTAAAGATATCGATACCCCCAAAGTTGCCCGACTTCAGCGCCAGCGACAGCGTTCCTGCTGCCACACTGGCCTGGGTCCAGGGCACGCCAGCATCGATCTGTGGGCCAATTCGCAGCCGATCCAGCGACAGCGCCGACACCACCGCGCCGGAGGTCTCGCCCCCCGCGACCAGCAGACGGCCAACGCCTTCCGCCACCAGGGTGGTCGCCAGTGAGGCCAGGGCCCGCTCGACCAGTTCACCGGCCCGGGCCACCCCTAGCTGCTGCTGAGCCGCCTTGACGCGATCAGGCGCCGCGGAGGCATACACCAGCACGGGCTCGTCGGGGGACTCCGCATGCTGTCGGCGCACAAAGTCGAGCGCCTCGGCGATGGGCTGGTCACCCTGCGCCAGGGACAGTGGGTCCAGGGCAAATCCTGGGCGATGCTCGAGAAAGTGCTCGACCTGAGCGAGGGTTGCCCGCGAACAGCTACCCGACAGCACCAGTGACCGCCCCTGGGCCGGCGCCAGTCGCGCCGCATCCTCAACCGGTGCCAACCAGCCCTTGCGCCGATACTCTGCCGGCAACGCCTGACCAAGGCCGGACCCACCGGTCACCAGGGGCAGCTCTACGGTCGCTGCGGCCAGCACGTCCAGATCATCGTCATCCAGCGTATCGCAGATGACGTGGCGCACTCCGCTGGCATCGAGCTCACCCAGGCGACGGCGGCATGCCTCGGCGCCAGCGCGAATGACCGCGTGGGAAACGAGCCCTACCGGATGCGAGGTCTGGGCCCCCAAGACCCTGACCAGGTCGGCATCGGTCATGGGATTGAGCGGATGATCCTGCATCCCGCTGTCGTTGAGCAGGCGATCTCCGACGAACAGATGTCCTTGGTAGACGGTGCGCCCCGTGGTGGGAAAGGCCGGAACCATCACCGTCTGCCGCCCGCCAAGACGCTCTAGCAGGGCATCGGCGACAGGCCCGATATTGCCCTCGGCGGTGGAGTCGAAGGTCGAGCAGTACTTGAAGAAGACTTGCCGCACGCCCTGCCCGCGCAGCCAGTCCAGTGCCGCCAGGCTGTCCTTGAGGGCCTCATCGAGTGCACAGCTGCGTGACTTGAGCGCCACGACAACGGCGTCGACGCCCTCGGGCAGGGGCTTGCCGGTGGGGTCCCCCAGTATCTGGACGGTGCGCATGCCCGAGCGCACCAGGTTATTGGCCAGATCGGTGGCTCCCGTGAAATCGTCGGCAATAGCGCCGAGTACCAGGCTCATGCGAGATCCTCTTTAAAACCATCAAAGTGACAAACGCGAGGGGCAGAGACAGCGGGAACAAGCGCGCTGCTCACAACGACGGAACCGACCGTCACTGCGCCGACTCGTCATTGGCGGCAGGCAGCGCCACGCCCCCCGTTGCAGCATAGACCTTGACCACCGCTGAATCGTCCTCGCGCCCCAGTCCCATGCCGCTGGCAGCGGTAAACTGCTGCAGCGCGCTGGAGGCCACAGGCATCGCCAGACGCAGCTCACGGCCGGTGTCGTGCACGATGTTCAGGTCCTTGACGAAGATGTCGACCGCCGACAGCGGCCGGTAATCCCCGTCGAGGATGTGGGGCACGCGATTTTCGAACATCCAGGAATTGCCCGCCGACTGGGTGATCACCCGGTAAAGCGCGCGACCATCGATGCCCATCCTGAGCCCCAACGCCATGGCCTCGGCGGCGGCGGCGATATGCACGCCGGCCAGGTGCTGGTTGACCAGTTTCACGCTTGAGCCCGGGCCGGGAACATCGCCCAGGTGATGCACGGTAGCGGCCATCGCATCGAGTACCGGTGCAGCCTTGGCGAAGGCCTGGGGCGTCCCGGATGCCATCACCGACAGCTCCCCCGTGGCCGCCTTGGCCGCACCACCGCTGATCGGCGCATCCAGCATCAAAAGCCCCGCCTGATCCAGCCGCTGACCCAGTGTCTCGGCCACGCTGGGCGCTACCGTCGCGCACTGAATCACCAGACTCCCCGCGGCTAGCTGGGTCGCCAGCCCGTCGTCTTTGCCATCGCCAAACAGCACCGACATCACTTGATCGGCATTGACCACGACCAGCAGTATCACGTCGCAACGCGCGGCCAGCGCGGAGGCTTCCGCCACACATTGGCCCCCTTCGTCCTCGAAGGTCTTGCGCGACGCGGCAGACACATCACAGCCGACGACCTCGAGACCTGCGCGCTTGAGGCTTCTGGCGATGCCCATCCCCATGGCACCGAGTCCGACCACACCGCACACAGGCAATCCTGAAGACGCGTCGCTCATGTTGCACTCCCGAGAAGTTGTCGTGGCGAATGACGTTGAAGTTTAAATGTTAGCGCTAACATTTTTAGTCGAGAGCCCTCTCAAGCACAAGTGTCAGACGCATCACATCGACCATGGTCTAATCCCAGTGCCGGCGTCTTAACCGCCATCCTCAACAGCCTTCAGGGGCAGGCCGACCTTCCCGAACCGCACAGCCATGCCCGGCCCTCTCGGCGCGAGGAACAGCACTCAGGTCCTCAAGACGACCGGTTCGGCATAAAATAGGCATAGGTGGCCATAAGACTGGCATAGCCATAAGCAGCGCCCAACAGGGAGAGCATGATGAGTGAGCCACAAGGCGGCGACCGGCGACGGCGCAAGGGACTTGATAACCCCACCCTGGACGACGTCGCGCGGGAAGCGGGGGTATCGGCCATCACCGTCTCCCGCGCCATCCACCGTCCCGACAGCGTGCGCGAGGCCACCCGCGAGAAAGTGGAAGCGGCTATCGCCAAGGTCGGCTACGTCCCCAATATGGTCGCCGGCACCCTGGCGTCGGCCAGCTCACGATTTATTCCTGTCATCGTGCCTTCGCTGTCCAACGTGGTGTTCGTCGAAGTCATCCAGGGACTTCAGACCGTCTTCGACCAGCACGGATATCAGATGCTGCTGGGCAATACCGACTACAGCATGGAGCGCGAAGAGGAGCTGATCCGCACCTTCCTCGGCTGGTCTCCCACCGCCCTGGTGACCACGGGCCTGCGTCACCGGGAGGGCTTGAGTGAGCTGCTCAAACGCTTCCCCCGCCCGCTGGTGGAGATCATGGAACTGGGCCAGGCAGTGGACATGAACGTGGGCATGGACCATCAACGGGCCGGCGCCACCATGGCCGACCACTTGCTGGCCCAGGGCTACCGCCACATCGTGTTTGCCGGCACTCGACTCGCGCATAACTATCGCGCCGCCCAGCGCTACGAAGGCCATCGCTCACGCCTGGTCAGCGAAGGCCTGGATGCCCCCTTGATGGAATGGCAGCAGGACAGCCACTACGACCTCGGCGGTGCAGCGCTGGACGAAATACGCCGCCAATACCCGCAGGTCGAGGCCATCCACTTCATCGATGACGTAATGGCATCCGGTGCCTTGCTGGAAGCACAGCGCCAGGGCCTGCGCGTGCCCGACGACATCGCCATCGCAGGTTTTACCGGACTGCCCTTCGCACGTGCCCTGATTCCCCGCCTGACGACCATTGTTTCCCCCCGCGAAGCCATCGGACGCCTGGCCGCCCATCAGATCATCGATCGCCTGGAGGGTCGCCAGCCAGAGGCCTGCATCGACGTCGGCTTTACGCTGCAACAAGGCGAAAGTACATGAATAAATGAGAGATATACGTTCATATAAACCACCAAAAGGGCTCACCTGCTAACAAACCCCGCCACCCTCAATAACGCCCTCTCCGAAGACTCGCACCAAATCCCTTTTGACATAAAGCGAATAGAAGAAACATAGACCCATGCCTAGGCACCAGAACAAGCAAGCGCTTTGACTAACTCCGTCATACCGACCAAACATAAGATAGGCTAAAGATCATTTGAACGGCGTCGGTATGCCCACCTCTCTCCTTCTTGACGCCACTGGTATTGCCAAGTCCTTTTCTGGCGTGCCCGCCTTGCACGATGGCCGCCTGAGCTTGCGCGCAGGCAGCGTACATGCCCTGTGCGGCGGCGATGGTGCCGGCAAGTCGACGCTACTCCACGTGCTGATGGGCGTCCTGCCGGGGGACGCAGGGACACTGCGAATCGACGGCCGAGAGACCTTCTTCCGCTCACCCCATGACGCCCTGCAGGCCGGCATCGTCATGATCAGTGGCGACAACCTGGTGATCGACGATGGCTATACGGTGCAGTAGAGGCCAACACGCCACTACCAGCTTGCCAGAGTCCGCAGTCGCACTTGTGCAGGCCACTTTTTAGACGACATCTTATGGCAAGACATCTTCTGGAAAGACCTCTTATGACAAGGCCACCTGTGGCAAGACCTACAATAGCAAGGTGGCAACTCGCGCTAAAAAAGCCGGCACCTACTCCCCCGCCAGCGCCTCGCTGGCCGAGATATCTTCGGTGCGCGTGGCTTCATCAAGGCGAATGATGGTGTGGGCGTTGGTGGCGCTGGTCGCCAGGGTGTCGATGACGCCGGTTCGCAGGGCACCAAGGATACCCACCGCCTTGGTATGTTCGCTGGCAATCGCGATGACGTCAGGGATCCGGGTCAGATCCTGGATGTTGAGACCGACCACACGACCTTGCATCGGCGTTACCGACGGGCGTCCATGAATGTCGATAAAGTCATACCCCATCATGTCGCCGACGGTGCCAGATAGGCGCGCCTCGGCGATTTCCTGCGGTGTGAACCAGCCCATGCGCACCATGTTGCTGTTCTCGCTGACGTCGCCGACACCGATCAGGGCGGTGTCAGCGCGGCGAGCGCGGTCCAGGGTCTGGCGCACCGTAGGGTTGTCGTAGAGGGCATCACGCAGGGTCGTATTCTGCACCAGAGCGGGCGCATACAGCGTCTCGCTTTCGCCGCCAAACTTGCTGGCCAGACGACGGCAGATATGATCCGGGTTCATGTACTCGCCAGCCCTCAGCGAGCCACCAATGGCACACACAAACGAGACATTGAGCTCCCCCTCACCGAACACGTTGTCGGCCACGGCGCCCACGTTGCGCCCCATGCCGACCGCGACGATATGGCCGTCGGCCAGGGTCCGTGAAAGATGATCGGCGACCAGACTGGCCACCGATGAGCGCTGCACGTCGGGGTCAGCGTGATCCAGCGCCACCAGCGCTCGCTTGATGCCGAAACGTCGCTTGAGCTCCTGTTCGATCTCTACACTCACTGCAGGATGTTGACGCACACGCACATCGACGATGCCTTCAGACTGCGCACGCTTCAACAGACGCCCCACCCGCACGCGAGATAGACCAAGCCGGTTGGCGATGACCTCCTGGGTCTCTCCTTGCACATAGTAGAGGGTCGATATCTCGGTCATCAGCTCGATATCGGCGGCGTCCTGGCGATCGATCATCGCGCGTATCCCTGGTTGTCCATGGTGCCCCGCCCCCGGGGCGAGGGCAGGAGCACACTTTAGCATATCGCCGAAGCCCCCGGTCATATCGACGCGGCATGGGGCGAGGACCACACTATGGACAGCGACGCAGCAGCGGCGCGATCGCGGTAATGATCAGTGACAGCGATACCGCGCCAGGGTCTGGCGTCCCCAGACTCTTCTCTGCCAACGGACGCGCCCGCCCCACCTTTGGCAGCAACTCAGCGGTGGCATCGGCGGACTGCCGCGCCACTGCCGCCGCCTGATCCCAGGCCTCACTGACGCCCAGCGTCGATGCCTCGTACAGCGCGCTGGCGAAAGGCACCAATACATCCACTAGTGTCTTGTCCCCAGGCCTGGCCTTGCCGAACTGCATGACGTTTTCGCTCGCCGCCGAGACACCAGTGGCGAGACGCTCAGCACTCAACGGAGCATGATCACCGAGGGCATCGCCCAACGAGGTCAAGATCACCCCCCAGATCGCACCCGAGGTACCGCCACCGCGATCAGCCCAGGCGTCAGCAGCTATCCTCAACACGGTCTGCGCACCGGCACCCTGCTCATGCGCACCGCGCGCCGCCTCAAGCCCGGCAAGACTGCCACGCCGCATACCGATACCGTGATCACCGTCACCGGCCACGGCGTCGATACGCCCCAGCTCGTCGCCATTGTCATCCACCGTCTTGACCAGCACCGCCAGGGCCTCGACCACCCGCTTCGCCAGCTGGCGCGAGGCGTCGCTGGCCGGAGGAACCTCGCGCGCCTGGATCGGCACCACCTCAGCGGCATCACGCGCCTTGGCGGGCACCAAACTGCCCTTGCGATAGGCCGCACAGTTGGCTGGCGCCCGCCACAGACGCTCCATCTCGTCATCCAGCCAGAACAGCGTCAACGACACCCCCGCCATATCGAGACTGGTGACCAGCTCACCCACATCCGGCTCGACGATGACCACGCCGGCCTGACGCAACAGCTCATCGACGCGCCGATAGACCACGAACAGCTCTTCATACTTGATCGTGCCCAGGCCATTGAGAATCACCGCCGCTCGCCCACCGCCAGCGCTGATGCCCTCGGGCAGCTCAGACAGCACCCGCTCGACCAGGGTCTCGGCCAGGCCGTCGGCACTGGGCACATCCCTCTCGCTGATACCCGGCTCACCATGGATACCAAGCCCCAGCGCCATGCGCCCCTGAGGCACATGAAAGAGGGCGTCCTCGGCGCCTGGCAAGGTGCAACCATCGAAGGCCACCCCAAACGACCGGGTACGCCGATTGGCCTCTTGCGCCACCCTAACCACCTCTACGAGATCGGCTCCGGCCTCCGCCGCCGCCGAGGCCGCCTTGAATACCGTCAGGTCGCCGGCGATACCACGGCGCTTGTCGATCTCGGTCAGGGAAGCACTGGAGATGTCGTCAGTGACCAGCACGATCTCGCAGGGAATTCCTTCCTGAATGAGTCGCTCTCGCGCCTGGCCAAAGTGCAGCACATCACCGGCGTAGTTGCCGAAGGTCAGCAGGACGCCGCCACCGTTATCGGCCGCCTTGGCCACGCTGTATACCTGCTGAGCGGAGGGTGAGGCAAACAGGTTGCCCATGGCCGCGCCGTGGGCCAACCCCTGGCCGACCAAGCCGGCGAAGGCCGGGTAGTGGCCACTGCCACCCCCGATCACCACCGCCACACTGCCGGGTGCACTGCGGGTCGACCGCACCACACCGCCGGGCACCGCCATAAGGATCTCTGCGTGTGCCGCTACCAGACCCAGGCGGGCCTGCTCGGAAAAGTCACTGGGTTCGTTGTAGAGACGTGTCATACGTGTGTCCTGACGCCATGTTGGGACCTTGCAGGGCGACACCTTCTGACGATCCGCGCCGCCACAAAGACCAATTCCAGCTCATCTCTCCACTGCACCGCCGTGAGTCGCTTCATAGGCGGCAATACGCTCCACCTTCTGCGCCGATGCACCGCCAGGAAAGCTCTTGGACAGAAACGTCGACACGATATCCTTGGCCAGCTCCGGCCCCACCACCCGCGCCCCGATGGTCACGATATGGGCATCATTGCTGGTTCTCGCCTTGCCTGCCGAATAGGTGTCGTGGGCCTGGGCGGCGCGAATACCCGGCACCTTGTTGGCCGAAATCGCCACGCCGATACCGGTACCGCACACCAGCACCCCGCGATCAAATCGCCCTGCCTTGATGGCCTCCGCCACCTCGATCGCCACGTCCGGGTAGAGGATCGGCTCGGCATTGAAGGTGCCGAAATCCTCAACCTGATGCCCCAGCTCCCTGATATGGGCAATCAGCACCTCCTTGAGCTCGTACGCCGCCTCATCACCGCCGACCGCCACCCTGAGAGATGAGCCTGAATTCACCATGAGCGTTCTCCGATAGTCGATAGCGCGCCCGACACCCGACGCCGAGCCGTGTTTTCACCCTATCACCGACCGACCATTTGTAAAGATATCGATCAAAAGATCATCCTTATCTTACCTTTTATCGTTTCACATCTGTGATTCAAGATCTCAGCAACTCCCTGGATACTTAGGGACTCTGTCCGACAAAAGGCATAAAAGGCCGGCAAATGCCCCTTTGGTCGCATATCCAGATCAGGCGCCATTGCGCATAGCCTGTGATATCAGACCGAACATTAGTTCATCATGTGTTCAAGAATTTTCTACGCGCTCGCTATGACGCTCCGCCGCGGGGCCGAGGCTCCACGCTGGCCAAAAAGCCAGGCGTGGAACGTTAGGGAAACGCTGAATACATGTTTCGAGCGATGACAGGTCGGTAGCTGTCGGAGCGGAAAGACCGGAGTTTACATGCGGTTAAATGAGGATCTTGAGCACCGCCAGCAGCCGAGATGTCGAGCGCAGTCATTTATGCAGTGTTTCCTTAGAGGCGCATGCCTCATCACTGTGGACACTGGCCGTCGCGAGGGCGGATGAGTAGAATATGCTGCCCCGCAGCACATGCGGTGGGGACGGTGCTCGCACCGTCATTAAACGGGGGTCATCGTTCCCTTCAGGGCGATAACCCAACAAAGGAAAACACGGCCTGCACGGACACATCGCTGCGTTGCGTGGCTCCACTGCCTCACCTGTACTGCATAGGCTCTGGGTGGTGCGTGGGGAGCGCCCTACGCTGCATTGTGTACGGCTGGCTTATCCAGCGTTTTCCAAGGTTCTCAGGGCGGGGTGAAAGTCCCCACCGGCGGTGATGGCCATGGTCTTTCAGGAAGGATGGGAGACCCCAGGCACAAGCCCGCGAGCGCCCTTTCGATGACCGATGGACACCCATCATGGTCCGCGAAAGGGGTCAGCAGATACGGTGAGATTCCGTAGCCGACGGTGATAGTCCGGATGAAAGAGAACGGCAGCCAGTGACCGTAACGCCCCATGGCGTCACTCGGCGCGGGCGCCTACTTGCCCTGATTCTGGTGTTTCAGGAGATAACCATGAATCAGTCCCACTCCCCCTCCAGCGCTAGCCACATGGCGAGCCAGGAAGTCCCACGCATCGCCTTTATCCAAGCGAGCTGGCACAGCGATATCGTCGCCCAGGCCCGCGAGGCGTTTGTGTCCACCCTGGCCGACGAACACGGTATTGCGGCGTCCCAGGTCGATGTTTTCAGCGTGGCCGGCGCTTACGAGATCCCGCTTCAAGCCAAGATGCTGGCGAAAAGCGGTCGCTATAGCGCCATCATCGGCGCAGGATTTGTCGTCGACGGCGGCATCTATCGCCATGATTTTGTCGCCCAGGCGGTCATCGACGGCATGATGAAGGTACAGCTTGATACTGAGGTGCCGGTATTGTCGGTGGTGCTGACCCCCCACCACTTCCACGAGCACGCGGTGCACACCGCCTTCTACCACGAGCACTTCATCACCAAGGGTCGCGAGGCCGCCCACGCCTGCGCCATGACCCTGGACAACCAGCGGCAGCTACGCTCACTGTTCACTTGACCAGGTGATAGGGACACGATCACCTGAAGGGGAGCCTGCTGGCTCCCCTTTATTTGTCTAGCCGAGCCCTACTTCTCTCATCGAGCCTCAGGTGCCTGGCCACCCAACGTTCGCCCCCACCGCAGCCCATAAAAAACCAGATCCGCATCCCATCGCGGCTCAGGCCTGAACCACGCTCGGAGATGCCGAAGAGGTACCAAGGCGAATCAGCTCCCCCGCGATCCAGCGCTCGACCGCATTGATCTCTTCCTGATTCATCACCAGGTAGAGCTTGGTGCGGCGCTCGAGAATATCGGACCCACGGCGCGCCCACTCATGCTGGACCAGATAGCGCGCCTCGCGCTCATAGAGATCCGCGCCCAGATGTTCGCCAAGGTCCACGTAGCTGGCAGCGTCGCCAAGCACACGATAGGCCAAGGTGCCGTAAAGCCGAGCGTAGCGGTTGAGGGTGGCGGCCTCGAGCCAGGGATAGTCCCGTGCAAGGGTATCGATAAAGGCCGCGACGTCGGCGCCGGGGATATCACCCCCTGGCAGGGGGACGTGTTCGTTCCAGCGCTTGCCCATCTCAGGGAAGTACGGCGCCAGCTTGTCGAGGCCGTGTTCGGCCAGCTTGCGGTAGGTGGTGATCTTGCCACCAAAGACCGACAGCAAGGGCACCTTGCCATCCATGTCGTCGGTGTCAAAGACGTAGTCCCGGGTCACCGCCGAGGGATTCTCCTGGGCATCATCGAACAGCGGGCGAATACCGGAAAAACTCGTCAGGATATCGTCCTGGGTATAAGGCGTCTTGAAGTAGCGATTGACCACGCCCAGCAGGTAGTCGATCTCACCCTGGTCGATGGCGACCTGGTCAGGGTCACCTTCGTAGACGATGTCGGTGGTTCCGACCAACAGCTTGTCGCCCTCGTAAGGGTTGACGAAGATGACTCGCTTGTCGTCATTCTGCAGCAGGTAGGAATTGGCGGTGGCGTAGCGCTTGGGTAGCACGATATGGCTACCTTTTACCAACTTGACCCTGTCCTCTCCCCCTTGAGTGAAGGAGCCCTTGAGCACCTTGTCGACCCAGGGGCCGGCGGCGTTGATCACCGCCTTCGCCTGCAGTCGCATCAGCTCGCCGGTGTCACTGTCGGTCAATTCCACCTCCCAGCGATCCTCAAGCCGTACCGCCCGGGTACAGCCCATCCGGGTGTAGATCCTGGCGCCCCGAGCCTCAGCATCCTGGACATTGAGCACCACCAGACGTGCGTCGTCGACCCAGCAATCGGCATACTCGAAGCCCTTGGCGAAGTCGTCCTTGATGGCCGCCCCCTCTGGGTCGCGATTCATACGGATACTGCGACTGCCGGGCAACAGATCGTCCTTGCCACCAAGATGGTCGTACAGAAAAAGTCCGCAGCGCACCAACCACGCAGGTCGCTGATCAGGACTATGGGGCAGCACGAAGCGCATCGGCCAGATGATGTGCGGCGCCTTCTTCAGCAGTACGCTTCGCTCGCGCAGCGCCTCGCGGACCAGTCGAAACTCATAATACTCGAGATAGCGCAGCCCCCCGTGCACCAGCTTGCCGCTGCGCGACGAGGTGCCCTGGGCCAGGTCATCCTTTTCACACAGCGCCACGGAAAGCCCACGTCCAGCGGCGTCCTGGGCAAAGCCCGCGCCATTGATGCCCCCGCCGATCACCAGCAGGTCGAAGAATGGCAAGCTGTCTGTTGCGGTTGTCATGAACGTCTCCTCGGGTACGGGCCCCGTGATGCTGAATCAGGTGTCGGCGCGAACGCGCTCGAAATGGCGCCAGAAGCCATCGGCACTGGCGTAGGAGCGGCGATAGACGCCATAGAGCCGCTCATAGAGGTTGTGCAGATCCGGGTCGGGCATCACCCGGTCTTCGGCGAGGAAGGGCGTCACCCAGGTCGCGCAGGCATCGGCCAGGTCACGGTGGCGGCCCAGACACAGGCTGGCGACCATGGCCGCGCCGGCGGCACCGGTTTCACCGCGACTCAGGGTGCGCACCGGCACCCCCATCACCGATGCCAGGATGGTGCACAGAGTGCGACTCTGGGCGGCGCCACCGGTCAAGCGCAGTTCTTCCGGGTGGGCCTCAAGGGCGTGGTAGCAATCCCGGGCGGCAAAGGCGACGCCCTCATAGATGGCTCGAGCCATGTGCAAGTGCGTGCATTCAGCGCTGAGGCCGAGAAACTGGGCCCGGGCCCGCGGGTTGAAGAAAGGGCCTCGCTCGCCATTGGTGCAGATGAAAGGGTGGTAGATCAGTCGTCCTGGTTCGGTGGCCGCAAGCGCCTTGTCAAGGCGGGGCAACAGTCCATCGGTGGACATGGGCGCCTCGCCCAGGGCCGTGAGCATCTCGTTCATGCCCTTGATGAACCATTCCAGGTTGAGGGTGGCCGCCATGTTCGAACACAGCTGGACCCAGGTGTCGGGGGCAACGCAGGGCATGGTGTAGCAGGACTGGTTGCTCAATACGATATCGCGAGCGTCTTCACGCACGCACAGATGGGCGCCGGTGGTACCGATGATCGAGCAAGCCACCCGCCTGCCCGGCTCATAGACGCCAGCGCCCAGCGCGGTTGCCAGCATGTCCACCGGCGCCAGCACCACCGGCACCCCGGGACACAGACCCAGCGCTTGCGCGAGCTGCCCGTCGAGCGGCGCATGGTGTCGACTGCCGTCAACGATCGGCGGCAGCTTGTCACGCATCTCGGATAAGCCATAGGCCGCCAGCACTGCCTCACTGTAGTGGCCGCCCTTGACGTCACCGTAGGTCCACAGCGCCTCGGCGGGGTCTGTCGCCCTCTGGCCAGTCAGACAATAGTAGAGCCAGTCCTTGCAGTGAAAGACCGTCGCCGCGCGCTCGAGCTGTTCCGGGTGGTGGTCCTTGAGCCAGCGCAGCTGGCCGCTCTGGATCGACTGATTGAGTCCGGTACCGGTGAGTCGATAGCTATCGGGGCCCGCGCGGGAAGCCCGCCAGTGGGAGACGATGTCGCTGGAGCGGTTGTCCAGCCACAGCATGGCGTCCCCCACCGGACGACCGGCGTCATCGATCAACCAGGTGCCATCCCCCTGGCCCGTCACGGCGATGGCGCCCAGGCGATCTGCCAGTTCAGGGTGTTGCCTGAACAGCTCATCCAGGGTGGTGCGCGCCGCCCGCCAGGTGTCGTCAAGCCCCTGCTCGACCGCCCCTCCCGGACGGTGGTGCACCTGGTTGGCGCACTGCGTCTTGGCCAGCTCACGTCCATCGCCAGCAAAGGCAACCGCCTTGATCACCGACGTGCCCGCATCCAGCCCCACGATGACATCGCGGCGCTCGCTGCGAAGGGCGTTGTGGGAGGGGGCGTTGTGGGAACGGGGGTTATGGGAGGGAGTGTTGCCGGGGGAAGCATGGTGAGAGGGAGCATTGTTATTGTGCATGGACCACCTCTTGTAGGCGTGCCGCCATTCTTATGGGTGTACCGCCGCTCTCAAGGCTGTAGCACCACGGTTCATGGATGTAGCGCCACTTTTGATGGATGCGGCATAACTCTTGATGGAGGTCGCGACAAAGGGACGGTCACATAGCGCGGTCTTGATGGCGACGGCTAGGTCTCCCCGCCGTCCTGGCGCAGGCCTGCCACCAGTTGCCGGGCGACCTCTTCGTCAGTGATCAGCCCCTTGAGCAGACCGCTGGCCAGCACGGCCCGGGTCGCCTCGATCTTCTGCGCTCCCCCTGCCACCGCCACGATGCGATGCCCACGCAGCTGCGCCAATGACAGGCCGAGGGTGCGCCGATTGATCTCGCTATCGAGCTCTCGTCCATCGCGGCTCAAGAATCGCCCGAGAATTTCCGCGCTGGCGCCGTCCTTGCGCAGACTGGCGGCGTCTTCGGCATTGATCTCGCCCAGCTCCATCAGCAGCGAATGGCCCTGGTCCGGCACCGCGCCGATCCCCACCATGGTCAGGTCGGCCTGTGCGGCGATGGCCATCACATCCTGGACACTGCGCTGGCTCATCAGCACATCGCGATGGTCCACGGTGTCGGCGAACAGCGGCACCGGCAGCAGGTAACCCTCCCCCCCGGTCTTGTCCACCAGTCGATGGATGACGTCATAGGGATTCAGCGCCATCTTGTGCACCACGCTGCCGAGCACCGGCACCATGCGCACACCACGACAGTCCAGCGTCGGCAGGCAGTTCACCATTTCCGACAGGCTGCGCCCCCAACCGAGTCCCAGCGTGCTGACCTGCTTCGCCTCCAGGCGAGCCTTGAGGTAGTGGGCGGCGGCCCGGCCCAAATTGACCTCGGGACGAATGGCATCATGCTCCGGCGACGGCACCACGATGCAGTCCTCAAGTCCGGCGAGCCGCTTGAGCTCGTCCTCCAGCTGCAATAGCGCCGCCGGTGACCCTTCGATAAACACCTGGACGGCGCCCATGTCGTGGGCCAACGCCACCAGGCGATGCACCTTCATGCGCGACACCTGCAGGCGCTCGGCAATCTGCGCCTGGGTGTAACCCCCCACGTAGGACAGCCAGGCGGCACGCAGAGCGAGATCGGCTTCGGTGTGACTGGCAGGTGGCGTCTTCACGGTATCGGCTCTCTTCATCGGGTCATCAGTGGGGGGGGTGAGCGGGGGTACTGCCACCGCCACGCCGGACGCGGCAAGTGACGTCTCGAGATAGCAAAACGTCGTCTTTGAAATTTTTTTCGGTGGCTGTTAAATATCACGTTAGCGAAACGTTAGTGAATCCACAGCCGACCGTCAACGCCCGACCAAGGTCGTAGAAGGCCTCCCTCCACCATGCTTCGCCACACCACAACTCCAAGAGCCTGCCATGCTGAAGTTCGCGACCAACCTCACCTTCATGTTCACCGAAAAGCCCTTTCTCGAGCGCTTCTCGCTGGCCCGTGCGGCGGGATTCCGACGGGTGGAATTTCATCATCCCTACCCGTTCTGCGAACGCCTCGACGATATTCGCTACGCGGCCAGGGAGGCCGGCGTCGAGATACTTCACTGCAACCTTCCGGGGGGCGACTGGGACTCGGGAGAGCGAGGCATCGCCGTGTGGCCAGAACGCAGGAATGAGTTTGCTGACGGCGTAACAACCACTCTGGAGATCGCCAGAGTACTGGGCATACACCAGTTGAACTGCCCGCTTGGCTATCCACGAGACGATCAGGCCACCGACGAAGCCCAACGTACGCTGATCGACAACCTGCGCTATGCGGCCGACACCTGCGCGGCCCAGGGCGTGCGACTTCTGGTAGAACCGCTCAACCCGATCACCCACCCTGGCTATCCCCTGGTCACCACGCGGGACGGTGTGGCGCTGCTCGGAGCAGTGAATCACCCCAACCTCAAGCTGCAGTACGACATCTATCAGATGCAGCGCTCCGAAGGAGAGCTGATCGAGACGCTACGTCGACACCGCGAACATATTGGTTTCGTGCAACTGGCCGACAACCCGGGGCGAGGTGAACCGGGCACCGGTGAGATCCACTACCCGTTCCTGTTTCGCGAGCTCGAGAAGATGGCATTCGACAAGGTCATCTCGCTGGAATACACCCCCAGCACGACGACTCAGCAGTCGCTTGGCTGGCTCAAGGACTACGGTTTGAGCCTGGATGCCTGAGCCTGTGATAGAGACAAAGACAACGCCAACGAGGACAGCCCCATGACGACCCCTTTCTGGATCGGGACCAGTTGGAAGATGAACAAGACCCTGGGCGAAGCGGCCCGCTACGCCCAGGAGGTGGCAGGCACCGAGGTATTCCATGACCCGCGGTTGCAGGGTTTCGTCGTACCACCCTTTACTGCCTTGGCCCAAGTCTGCAGAGACTTGACGAGTAGCCCGCTGAAGGTCGGTGCCCAGAACATGCACTGGGCCGAGTCTGGCGCCTATACCGGTGAGATTTCACCGCTGATGGTGGCCGATACCGGTGCCGACCTGGTAGAGCTGGGACACAGCGAGCGCAGGGAACATTTCGGCGAGAACGACAGCGACCTCAACCGCAAGGTCCACGCCGCCCTGGCCCATGGCCTGACTCCGCTTTTGTGCGTCGGAGAGACGGCTCGGGAAAAAGCGCTGGGTAGCGCCTCCGAGACCGTCATCCGCCAATGCAAGATGGCCCTGGCCGGCGTCACCGGCCCAGACCTTGATCGCGTGCTGATCGCCTACGAACCGGTCTGGGCCATCGGTGAGGGCGGCGTTGCGGCCAGCGCCGATGACGCCGCCTGGATGCACCGCCAGATCCGCGCTGCCCTGCCCGCCAACTCCCGCGGAGAACCTCTGACCGTGCTCTACGGTGGCAGTGTCAATCCAGTTAACTGCGAGGCGCTGGCCGCACGGGAGGAGATCGGCGGGCTGTTCATTGGTCGCAGTGCCTGGCGCGCCGAAGGCCTGGTCCAGATTGCCGAGAAGGCGCTACGCTCCCGCTTCGGCGAAGCCGGACCCGACAGACCGTCTAGCCCAGGTCGCGGCGCATGATGGTCACGCGCTCCCCCAGGTAGTCGACATCCTCGACGGCTTCCCATCCGCCCCGCCGATACAGCGACTGCTGGTCGGGTGTGTAGAGGTGCAGCCGTGCGATGCCGTGCTCACGGGCTTCCTGTTCGACGCGTCGAACCAGGGCCGAGGCGATGCCCTGACCACGCTGCTCTGGCGGCACGAACACCGATGCGAGCCAGGGGCCCAGCTCCCGCCGAATACTCATGTCATCCGGCGACAGGCTGGCGGTGCCCAGTGGCTGGCCGCCCGCCATCGCCACGAATACCGAGGGGACCCCGTCGGGGCCGCACAGCTCGGCGGTGGCTTCGCGCCAGCTCTGCAGAGTGGCGTCCTGATGCTGGTGCCCCCAAGCGCCGAAGGTCCAGCCAGCGACCTGATCGAGATGTGGCGAGTCGGCCCGCAGCCGCTCGATGACGTAATGGCTCACCTGCTCACTCCCTGTGTGTCGTGTCCCTGGCCCGCCCTGGGGGCCGGGTCCTGTGACGAAAAACATGATGCGTGCCGCCCTGGGGATTCACTCAGCCCCGGCGCCTCGCCCACTATCGATGCGCGAAGCGCTCAAGCTGCATTTCCCCAAGCCGGCTTAGCGTACGCTGAAACGCAAAGGACAGGTAACCGTGGGAGTACAGTGATGGCATCGGCACGGCTGCCTCAATGACCAGCGGCACACGTCGGTCATAGCACTCGTCCACCAGCGCAATGAAGCGCCGCACGCTGTCGTCCTTGATGCTCAAGGGTGGCAGCTCATGCTCGCCTGCCGATACCTGCTCGCTGGCATCTTCGGTGCCGCGAGCCAGGGCACGTGGCCGGGTAGACGGGGAACCCGCGGATGGCGCTTGCTCAGGCTCTTGCTCGGTAGCCAGACAGGGCACGGCGCCCAGCAGCAGTACATCGAAGCGGTCGCATAGTTCGATAAAGTCCAGTGCCGATAGTGGCGCCTCACACAGCTGTGCGAAATCCCCATACAACACCCGCTGGGCGGCCCCACGAAGGCACAGCGCTCGTCCGCGCAGCTCCAGCGAGCAGGAACGTGCGTGCTCGCCGGAAAGTGCCACAAACTGCTGCGGCAACACGCTGCTTTCTCCCGGCTGACGTACAAAATAGCGTTGATGGGGCGCCCCAGGGTGGTGGCGATGGTCCTGACCTCCATCGAGCTCCAGCACCTCGAGATGCGCCTCCATGGTCGCGATGGCTGGCAGCAGTCGCTCCCGATTGAAACCGCCGGGGTAGAGCCCCGACGGCGGCTGATTGGACGTTGCCACCATCACCAGACGCCGCGCCAACAGGCGCTCGATCACCCCTCCCAATAGAATCGCATCCGCAATGTCGTCGACGTATACCTCATCGAGGCACAGCACCCGCACCTGTGCCGCCAGTTCATCGGCCAGCAGTGTCAACGGGTCTGGCTGGCCCCTCAGTTGAAACTGGCGCTGGTGCACCCAGCGCATGAAGTGATGAAAATGCCAGCGTCTGGCAGGCACCGGACAGCGCTCGACAAACCGATCCATCAGCCAAGTCTTGCCGCGGCCCACCGGCCCCCACAGATAGCAGCCCCGTGCAGGTTGTTCGTCCCGCAACGCCTTGAGCAGTTGATCGAGGGAGGCGATCGCCCGAGTCTGAGCGGCATCGGCAACGATCTGACCGGTATCGACCCATCTCGCGTAGTCTTCAGCCAGTGGCGATACGCCTTCTGCATCAGACGAAGCCCCCGCCAGCGCCTTCTGGCAGGAGGGTGCGACCCTCTCCATGTCCTGTCCTCCCTTGCCGTGGACCTGACGCCACGTGGTGGCTTCAGCCGGGTATTGGCTATCTCGATTCCTGCCGCGTACCGCTACTCCCAAAGGGCGAAGGTTGCCGATGGGAATGCAAGCCCAGCTGGACTATAGTGGCGCGTCACTGTTCCCGCGTCGATCTTCAGGCTAGCGACCATGTCATCCACACCTCACAGGCTCCGATTATCGCCACGCTTCCAGCGTCGGATCTGCCTGTTGGCCGTGGCCGCCATGCTGATGCTGTTCGTCGGCCCCTTGGCCAGTCAGCTGCAGCGACTGCTGGAGCCTCCCGCGGCCTCTTTGCACCATCACCACCATGCCCATGGTGGCGCACTGACGTCGGACGAAACCGCGGTCCAGACCGAGAGCACATCACTGGATGCGGGCCATCACCATCTCGCCGCTTGCGGTTATTGCGTGCTGTTCGCTCAGGTGCCAGCGCTGTCGATGATAGCGGTGACGGCACTCGCCGGCGCCGCCCCCCGCGCCCCACCTGGCCCGTCAACGGTCAGGGTATTCCTGCCGCTGCTACAGCGATACACACTACCGACACCGCGCGCCCCTCCCGGTCGTTCCGTCCGCTGAACGAGGCATCGCCCTCTCCTGGCCATGGCTGCCTGTCACGGCCTCCACCGGATTTCACGAGAACGACCATGACAACGCGAACCACCCATGCTGGACCGGCGCTCAAGACGCTGGTCATTCGGCTGCACTTCTATATCGGCCTGCTGGTCGGCCCCTTCATCTTCTTTGCGGCGCTGACGGGCACGCTTTATGCGCTCACTCCGGCCCTGGAGCAGGTGCTCTACAAGGAAGCACTGACCACCTCATCGTCCTCTGGCACACCTACCCTGCTGTCCCGCCAGGTTGCCGCGGCTCAGGACTATCTGGGGGTCGATACGACTCCCAGTGCGGTTCGCCCCGCACCGGAGCCGGGTACCACGACGCGGGTGATGTTTGCCGACCCGCTGCTCGGTGCCAGTGAACACCGCGCTATCTTTATCGACCCGCATAGTCTCGAGGTGCGTGGCGACATGACGGTCTACGGCACCAGCGGTGTCCTGCCCCTGCGCCGGATCATCGATCAGATCCACCGTAGCCTGATGCAGGGAGATCCTGGCCGCCTGTACAGCGAACTGGCCGCCTCTTGGATGTGGCTGGCCGCCCTCGCTGGCCTCGCCATCTGGGCGCTGACCCCATCGCCCAAGGTGGATCCAGGCAAACAGTCCGCGACCGCCCGCCGCTTGCGCACCCGTCGTCGCCATAGCGTGCTGGGCCTGTTTCTGCTGATCGGCCTGCTGGCACTGTCGGCGACCGGCATGACCTGGTCGAAGCACGCCGGTGACAACTTCTTCACGGTCCTCAAGGCGGCCGGTTGGGGCACCCCAAGGGTGTCACAGTCCTTGGACGGGCACGCGTTACACCAAGCCGACGCCCACGCGGATCATGGCATGGCACAGGCCGGCGCTGCCGAGCGCTTGGCAGACTTCGACATCGTCGAAGCCACCGCCAGAGAGGCAGGGCTGGACGCCGGCAAGATCGAACTGCTGGTGCCGGGCCCGAATCAGGCCTGGAAGGTGCGGGAGATTGATCGCAGCTGGCCTTCACAGGTCGATGAGGTGGCGGTGCATCCGTCACGCTTCACGGTGCTGGATCAGGTCAGCTTCAGTGACTACCCGCTCGCCGCCAAGCTGACCCGCTGGGGCATTGACGGCCATATGGGCATCCTTTTCGGGCTGCCGAACCAGCTGCTGCTGGCGGCCCTGGGCATCGGCATCATGACCATGGTGGCCTGGGGATACGCCATGTGGTGGCGGCGTCCCTCGGCCAGCAACGGCCAGACCTTGTGGCCGGCGCTGCTGGCGCTGCCCCTGCCCGCCATGGCCCTGGTGATCGTCACCGGCATGCTGCTCGGTCTGGCGCTGCCCGTCATGGGAGCGAGTCTGGTGCTGTTTCTCGCCGTAGACGCCGTGCGCTCACTGCGCTTCGCCCGACAACGCGCCAACGCCTGAAGCAAGCACAAGGGCGGCCCGCGGGTCGCCCTTTTTCATGGTTTACCATGCCACCACTCAGGCAAGCGCTGGATACGCCAGCCGAGTGTCATGAGGCGCAGGCATTGATGCCGTGTTTCCTCAGTGGGTCTGCTGCTTGCCGCGCAATCGCTGCAACCCCGTCCACACGGCGACCAGCACGGCGCCCACCGCCAGCCCGAACAGCCCATTGCCCAGCATGGGTACCAGCCCGTGGAGAATCGCATCGACTCCCGGCAGGGCAACGTCGGTCTCGGCCAGGCCCTCGATCCAGTGGCCCACCATCGGTACACCGTGAGCCAGAATACCGCCACCGACCAGGAACATGGCCAGGGTTCCGAAGATCGATAGCCCCTTCATCAGCAGGGGAGCACCGCGCAATAGTCCCTTGCCGAGCCTCTGAGCCAGACCACTGTCACTCTTGGTGAGGTGCAGGCCCAGGTCATCGAGCTTGACCAGACCTGCCACCAGGCCATAGACCCCTACGGTAATCAGCAGCCCGATGGCGATCAGCACGGCTATCTGCTGAGTGAGAGGAGCCGCCGTCACCGTCCCCAGGGCGATCACGATGATCTCCGCCGACAAGATGAAGTCCGTGCGAATCGCGCCTTTTATCTTGTCTCGCTCGAACGCCTGCATGTCCACATCATTGTCGGCCAGGGCGGCAAGGCGAGCGTCGTGCTCATGCTGGTCATCCTTCTTGTGCAGAAACTTGTGCGCCAGCTTCTCTGCGCCTTCAAAGCACAGAAAGGCGCCACCCAGCATCAGCAACACCGTCACCAGCCAAGGGACAAAGGCGCTGATCAACAGCGCCCCCGGTATCAGAAAACACTTGTTGAGCAACGAGCCCTTGGCGACCGCCCAGACCACCGGCAACTCGCGCTTGGCGGCGACACCGGTCACCTGCTGAGCATTAAGGGCGAGATCATCCCCCAGCACTCCGGCGGTCTTCTTGGCCGCCACCTTGGTCATCACCGAGACGTCGTCGAGCAGGGTGGCGATATCATCGATCAGGGTTAACAGACTGCTTCCTGCCACTGGGGCTCCCTCCTTGGCGTGGGGTATGGTGAATAGCCTCAGCATAACCGTTGATCTTCTCTTGCGCTGCAGCAATCGCCTGGGAGCCCTGTGCCATGTCAGCAACCACTGCCGATCTCGCCACGCTGCTAGGGCGCCTGCCCGTGGGCTACAGCGACGCACTGTTTCGCGGCCAGCGCTATGGCGTGACGCTCAAGATCTACAACGCGGGGCGCTCGCTCAAGCTGCTGGCTCAGCAACTCGGCGGTACTGACATGGTCAGCTTGAATGCCTACCTGACCGGATCGGAATGGCGCCTGAAACCCTGCGAGATGAGCGAGCGCAAGGTGCTCGACTTTCTTGCCGAAGCACAGCCGCTTCCTCGCATCGAGCCTTGAGTCGCCGCATCCCCTAGGCTTTGTCCGAAAAGTCGACGAGCGAAGGTTAGACAAGGCAAAAATCGGTGAGAAAGCGCAGTTTACGAGGTGTAAATGAGCATTTTAAGCCGATTTTTAACGCCGTATCACCAAGCGCAGGCACTTTACGTACAAGCCCTAGCCTGCGGGAGCCAGCCATCACCAAACCTTTAACCACCTCGAATGACCCCACCCATCCTGCCCACATGAGGTAGCGACCCGCCGCCTTGCACGGGAAAAAATGAACGTTCGTTGACGTGAGCCAGCTCTCACGCCCGGACCCTTCATTGTGGGTACCCCCTCATGGTGGGTATCACCGGCTGGACAGCCCCATGCCCGTAGTCATGCTCGTTGTCGGTACTCGCCCCGAGGCCATCAAGATGGCCCCGGTCGCCCTGGCGATCCACTCTTCCGCCATCCTCTCCCTGCATCTTTGCGCCAGCGGTCAGCACGACGAAATGCTCGACCAGGCACTGTCGCTGTTTGACCTTGTGCCAGACAGCAACCTGGCGGTCATGACCCCCTCTCAGACGCTCAATGGCCTGATGCAGGCCTTGCTGGGACGGCTGGACAGCGTCATGGCCGAGGTGATGCCCGATCTGGTGATGGTGCATGGCGACACCGCCACCTGCTTCGCGGCCAGTCTGGCTGCCTTTCAGCGCAAAGTGCCGGTGGCTCACGTCGAGGCCGGGCTGCGCACCGGCAACATCGACTCACCCTGGCCAGAAGAGGCCTATCGCAGCATGGTGGCGCGTATCGCCCGCCGCCATTACGCGCCAACCCCGTCCGCCAGGGACAACCTGCTGCGCGAACAGGTGGCGCCAGGCAGCATTCTGGTCACCGGCAATACCGTGATCGATGCCCTGATGTGGATGAAAGACAGCCTCGATGCCCACGGCTATCGGCCGTGGCCGGACAGTCCCTTGGCACGACTACGCCCCGGCGCCCGGCGGGTGCTGATTACCGGGCATCGCCGGGAAAATCATGGTGAAGGCATTCGCACCATCTGCCAGGCCATCGCTGAGCTGGCCGGGCGCTATCCCGATACCGACTTCGTCTATCCGGTGCACCTGAACCCCGCCATCAAGGACGTGGCCGAGCGTGAATTGGCCAATCTCCCCAACGTGCACCTGACTCCCCCCCAGGACTATCGCGACTTCGTCTGGTTGATGGGGGGCGCCCCCCTGATCCTGACCGACTCTGGCGGACTTCAGGAGGAAGCTCCCGCCCTGGGAGTACCGGTGCTGGTCATGCGCGAACATACCGAGCGCATCGACGCCCTCGATGCCGGGACCGTCATGCTGACCGGCAGTGCCAGCGACGCCATTGTGGCCGTTGCCTCGCGCCTGCTCGACACTCCTGAGGAGCGCCAGCGGATCGCCCAGATCCCCAATCCCTATGGACAAGGCGACGCCGCCGACAAGATCGTCCGCGACATGGAGTCCTGGCTGCTGTCGCGTCGGGCAGATGTCGAGGCCAGGCATGGCTGAACTACCGCCCGACCTGACGCTGTGGTTGCTCGACGCCTCGCTGCACGCCCTGTTCGCGCTGAAGTACGTTGCCATCACCCTGTGCCTGATGATGCTGGCGCTGGGGATCGATGACCTGTTTCTCGACATCGTCTACTGGACGCGGCGCAGCTGGCGCTACTGGTCCATCTATCGCAACGTGCCCTACGCCGATGAGGAGCGGCTGTATCAGGCCCGCGAGAAGCCGCTGGCGGTGATGGTCCCAGCCTGGCAGGAAGTCGGCGTGGTCGGCCAGATGGCTCAGCTGATGGCCAGCACGATGGACTACGAAAACTACCAGATCTTCGTCGGCACCTATCCCAACGATCCGGACACCCAGGCCGAAGTCGACGTGGTCTGCCAGACCTTCTCGAACGTCCACAAGGTGGTCACGGTGCGCCCGGGCCCCACCAGCAAGGCAGATTGTCTCAACAACGTGATCGAAGCCATCGCACGCTTCGAGCAGGCGGCCGGTATCGAGTTCGCCGGCTGCATCCTGCACGATGCCGAGGATGTGATCTCGCCGATGGAACTCAGGCTGTTCAACTATCTGCTGCCGGCCAAGGACTTGATCCAGGTGCCGGTCTACCCGTTCAGGCCCCGCTGGTATCAGCTGTCCGGGGGCCACTACATCGACGAATTCTCCGAGTATCACGGCAAGGATGTACTGATCAGGGAGGCCATGTGCGGCCAGGTCCCCAGCGCTGGCGTCGGCACCTGCTTCAGTCGCCGCGCCTTGGCACGCTTGAGAGAGCTCAACGATGGCATCACCTTCGACATCTGGAGCCTGACCGAAGACTACGACATCGGCTTTCGCCTGCACGAGAGCGGCCTTTCCTGCATCTTCGTTCGCTACAGCATCGAGCGCGACGACCTGTCACCCCGGCGCGAGCATGCGCCGGGGCAGTCGCTGCGAGAAAGCAAGGTGATCTGTGTGCGCGAGCACTTTCCCACCGCCCTGGCGGCGGTGGTTCGCCAGAAGTCCCGCTGGATCACCGGCATCGTCTTCCAGGGCTATCAGCATCTGGGCTGGAGCCGGACCAACTGGCGCCTCAACTACTTCCTCTGGCGCGACCGGCGCGGCCTGATCGCCTACCCGCTGGCATTGGTGGCGACGCTATTGCTGCTGATCATGTTCGGCCTATGGCTCTATGCCGCCCTGGTGGAGGACGCCTGGCGCTTTCAGTCCATCGTCGGCGGCTCCCTGCTGGAGGTACTGCTGTCCATCAACGGTGTGTTGCTGGCCAACCGTGCCTTCCAGCGGTTCTACTTCGTCAAGATCTACTACGGCTGGCGCCAAGGCCTGCTGTCCTTTCCCCGCATGCTGTGGAGCAACGTGGTCAACTTCCTGGCCAACGTTCGGGCCTGGAAGCTGTTCTTCACCCGCGCACGTCACCGCACCTTTGCCTGGGACAAGACCACCCACGACTTTCCCCATATCGATGGCGCCCAGCAGGTGTCGCTGCAGACGCTTTTGCTGGAAGCGGAGCTGATCGCCGACGCTACGCTGGCGGCTACCCTGGAGGAGGTCGGACCACGCCGACTGGCGCGTGAACTGGTCATCCGCGGACAGCTGCCGGGAATGGCCCTGGCCGAGGTCCAGGCCCGCTATCGCGGCCTGGAAACGACCGCGTTGCATCCGCTCAAGGTACCCGCTGCACTGGTCGAGGTGCTGCCTTCCCATGTCGCCATCCGCTACGCCGTGCTTGCCATCGGCGAGCAGGACCAGCAGCTGATCCTGGCCACCGAAACGGTATTGAGCCCGGTCGCCCTTGGCGCCATCAGCCGACGACTGCAGCGCCCGGTGGTCCAGCGTCTGGCCGCGGTGGGAAGAGTCTCGCTGGGCCTGCGCCACTGGTACCTGGGAGGTCTCGATGAGGACACCCAAGCCAGTCTCCAGCAATGGGACGAGGCGACTGCCGACGGTAACGCGCGGCTGGATGCCTTCTGTTGTCACCAGCCCATGCTCGGCGAGCTGCTGCTGGAACACGAGCTGATTGCGCCGACACTGTTCGGCCAGGCCATGATCGACTTCGACCCTGAGCAGAGCCGCCTCGGCGACTTCCTGATCGCTCGCAAGATGATCGATGACACCACCCTGGCACGCGCGCTGGCCCTGCAGCAGCAGCATCGTCGCGCTGCCATGGCGGCCGTCGTGGAGGCCCCCGCGTGAACCCCCAGATAAAGCGGTCAAGCAACCGACTGAGCCGATGTCTGAGGCGCCCTTGGTGGCTTGGCATAGTGTTGATCGTCTGCCACCAGGCCCAGGCACTCAGCGAGTTTGACGAGTTTCGCAGCTACCCCTACCTCGACCGGGCCTACCGCGCCGCAGAAGCCAGGGACTGGGCCGAAGTACAGCGACTGATGGAGCATCTGATCGGACAGGTGCCTGGCAATATCGAGGCATATCGCCTGCTGTCTCAGGCGCTGGAAAAACAAGGCAACCTGGACGGCGCCGTGGCGGCGCTGGGGGCGCTGGACGCAAACCTGGCCGCGGTGCAGATCAATGCGCTGCGCCGCGACTGGATCGCCGACGGCCATGCCAGCGCCGACCAGGTCGACCAGTGGCTGGCCGAGACTTCTGGGGCGGCACGCAGCGAGCTATGGCGTACCCGGGGGGACTACCTGCGCGCCACCCGCGGGGCCCCGGAGGCACTTGCCTGGCTGCGCTCCGTCCAGGCCAAGGACGACGGCCTGGCGCTGGACCGCTATCGCGCCACCCTGGCAGAGCGGGTCCAGGACTGGGATCAGGTGATCGATGCCCTGGTGCCCCACGCGCTGGAAAACGTGCTGGAAGAAGACGACTGGCGACGCCTGGCGATTGCCATGGTCCAGTCCGACAACGAGAAGGGCGTCAACGCCATGGTGGCGGCCCTGCCCGATGGTGATATTCGGCGCTTCGTGCTCAAGGCGGGAGCGGATCGTGCCATTGCCCTGGGCTATCCGGAGCCCGCCCAACGCTGGCTCAAGACCCTTGAGGACAGCGGCCAGCTACTGCCCAGCGACGAGGACAAGCTGCTGCAGACGTCCTTGGCACTGGGCGACACCGCCAAGGTCAGGGAGCTGGCACCTCGTCACGACATGGATTGTCTGACGCTGGTCGACTGGCTTTCCCATCAAGGCGACCCCGACGCCCTGGCGACCTTCGCCGAGTGCGATCCCGCCGACAATCCCGAAAGCTGGCTGGTACTGGCCGATCGGCTCGATGCCATCGCCCTGCTGGAGACCACAACACTCCCCCGGCAGTGGCAGGCGCGGCAGGACGCGGTGTTACTGGATCGCTATCGTGCCGACGGCCATCTGACCAAGGCACTGGCGCTACTGCAGCGACAACCCCAGACCGCTGCCACCCTTCGCGAGCGCGCCGAACTGACCAAGCGCTTGTCGCGCCCACTCGCCGCCGCCGAGCTGTGGGAACGCCACTATCTGCTGAGCGGCGAAACCCGCTCGCTGGACCAGGCAAGCTACCTGTACCTGTCCTCGGATCACCCCCTGGCGGCCAGGCAGATCCTGCAGCAGGCCCTGCTCGCCGCCCCTGACCGGCTTTCACCCCAAGCCCTCGATCGCCTGGCCTTCCTGTACCGCGAAGACACCGCCAAGATACCCGACGGCACCCTGGCCATCCTGATCCAGCAGCCGCGTCTTGGCAGCATGGCGCGGGAGGGGCTGCTCGAACAGCTTGCACGCCAGGATCGCTGCGCTCTGGTTAAAGAGTTCGCCGTCTCACCGTCCCCTCCCTGGGGGCCATTGGGCATCTGCTCGCGAGATAGACCGGGCCAGGCCGCCCGCTATTTTCAACGCGCGCTGGCGCAGCGCCTGGAGCAGCAGGCCCCCATCGGCGACGTCAACCAGGCGCGCAAGCGGCTTGCCTATGCCCTGTTTGCCGCTGGCGACCCCTCCGCCGCCTGGCGCGAATGGCAGGCGGTCGAGGTCAACCTGCTGGAACAGCAAGATCGCCTTGCCGGCGCTCGCAGCGCGCTGGCCAGCGGTGACACCGAGGAGGCCTGGCGCTGGTGGAATGCCAGCAGCGCCAGCGCCGAGCATAGCCTGCTCGGGGCGCGCATTGCCCTGGCCAACGGCGAGCCACCGACATCACTGGCCCTCGCCACAGATGCCATCAGCCAGGCAGCGCCTGCGGATTCGGCCACTTTCGAAGGTGCCAGCCAGCTCGCCCAACAGGCCGGCGACGATGTCCTCGCCCGCCGCTGGCTTGAGCAGGCCCAGGCCGCAGCGCCGGATTCACCAAGACTCGCACGGGAACTGGGGCTGACATTGGCATCCAGCGACACCCAGATATCGCGCCAACAGGCGATACCTCTGCTGGAACGTGCACGCCACGCCTATCCCGAGGATATCGTCAGCGCGAGCACCCTGGGGGATCTGTACGCTGCCGTCGGCGACAACGCCCGCGCGCTAACCCGTCTTGAGCAGGCCATCGATCTGCAGCCCCTGGACCTTAGGGTGGGAGACGACAGCGCCGAGCGCATGGCTGAACGCCGCTATCGCCAGCGCCGCCAGCACGAAAGCCTGACTCGGCGCGACCGCATCACCCTGTCCTCAAGCTGGTCTCCGGCGAGCCCGACACCCGGTATCCGCAGCGACAGCGAGGATGACAGCGCCAGCGGCCACGATATCAACACCCAGATCCTGCAGTGGGATCATGCCCTTGGCCACGATCCGCTCAGTCAGGGGCGCCAGCTGGCGGGCTACGTGCGCACTATCTTCGGCGGCGATGACCGGGATGACTATGGGCGAGGCCGCTCTCTGGGCATGGGCCTGCGGGCCAAGCCGCTAGCCCGTCACAACATCAATCTCTACGCCGAGGTGTTTGCCGAGTCCCAGAAAAACGATGACCAGCATACGGACATCGACCTGCTGCTGCGCGCCAGCGGCTCCTTGCTCGACCAGGGTGGCTACAGCAATGAATGGCGGCCTACCGAGGACCATTGGCACGAACGCTCGCTCTATCTGGACGGTGCCTGGTGGACCCAGCGCGGCGACGTGCAACTGTTCAGTCGTTACCGCCAGGGCTACACCCTCAAGCTGCCGACCGACAGCGCTCAGACCCTGATGCCCTACGCCAGCCTCCAGGCCACCAGCCATGACACCGATGGCTGGGACGAGGATGTGCGGGTCGCAGCGGGCCTGCGCTGGGAGCTGTGGTACGACGAGGATCACTACAACGCCTTTCGCCGGAAACTCAGCGTCTCGACGGAGTATCAGCAGTCCCTGGGCGGCAACCTCTACGATGGCCGGGACGGCTGGATGATTCACCTGGAATGGAGCCTGTAACACGAGGCCTCGCCCTTGATCATGGGAGTACCTGCCATGTCCTTTGTTGCCACAGTCGCTGAGCCGCTAGCGTCGATCGCCCACCCTCCACGCCCACGCGCCAAGGCACGAGCCGGGCACTCTGTGGTGATCGCCGCCGTGCTGCTGACAAGCCCGCTAAGCGGTGTCGCCAGCGCTCCCGCAGACGATTTGGTCGGCTATGCCACAAACCATGCCGCAGCCCATGCCGCAGCCCATGCCAGCGCCTACTCCACTCCTATCCTGTTCTATCAGCCCCAGAATCACGATGAGCTGCTGACCCGCGAGCGCTGGCAAACGTTATGGCAACAGGCCGCCGATCATGGCGTCGATACGCTGATCGTGCAGTGGACCCGCTATGGCGACGATACCTTCGGCGGTGCCGAAGGTTGGCTGGCCGACGCCCTGGTGGAAGCAGAGCGCCAGGGGCTCGAGCTGATCCTCGGTTTGCACCAAGACCCGGCCTACTACGATACGCTGCCGGACAACGCTCGCTTTGCCCACTACTGGTATCAGCTGCTGGCGAGGTCCGCCGCACAGCAGCAAGCGATTCTGCAGCAGTGGCCGTTGACCCCGGTGGGCTGGTATCTGCCGCAAGAGCTCGACGACTGGCTGTTTCGTGACCCTGGCGTGCGCGATGAGCTGGTGTCACAGCTGGCCAGCGCCAGCACGGCCTTGGCCGGCCCGCTTCACTTGAGCATGTTCAGCGGCGGCTTTGTCACCCCACAGGTCTATACCGCCTGGGCCGAAGCGATCAGTGACAGTGGATGGCAGGTCTGGTGGCAGGATGATGAAGGCACGCGCAATCTCGACCCCCTTGTGCGCAGCGACTACCGCCATGCCTTGAGCTGTCGTGTCGGTATCGTGCGTGAAGCCTTTTCACGCACCAGTGGTGCTACCGAACCCTTCCACGCGATTCCCACGCCGCCCCGTCGTCCGGCACGGGACTGCCACCCTGACGCCGTGTTTTCGCTGCGCTATATGCCCTGGGCCCAGGATCTTCTTTAAGGCCTTGAAGAAAGCCTTCGATGCTTCGTGTGGTCGCTCGTGGACGGGCCCCTGACACACGGTAGCGGCTCAGCCAGTAGCGATATTAAAGAAGACCCTACCGGAAGGTAGGGTCGAAACATGCGATCGATCTAGAGCAGCCAACAGTACACGCACGCTCATTTAAGCCGATCGCGCCTTAGCCGGCTGCTCCCTGGAAGGGATACACCGGCCCCAGCTCAAGGAGGGAGGTCAGTTCGTCCAGAGCTGCCAACGTCTCTTCGGCAAGCCGTGGATCGGCCAGATCCTCCGGGGCCAGCCGCTCGCGGTAGTGGCGCTTGACCCAGGCCACCAGGTCTTCGTACAACGCATCGTCGAGCAGCACGCGACCGGTCAGCGCTGCACGCTCGGCTTGGCTCAGCACAACGCGCAACCTCAAGCACGCAGGACCTCCGCCATTGCGCATGCTCTGCTTGACGTCCTTGACCACCACTTCACTGATGGGGTTGTTGCCCGCCAGCAGATGATCCTGGATGCAGCGCCATACCGCTTCCCGCTCCTGGCATTCGCCTGGCACGACCAGGGTCATGCTGCCATCGTCGTTGGACAGCAGCTGGGAATTGAACAGATACGACGCGACGGCATCTTCCAGGCTAACCGCCTCCAGCGGTACACGCACGGGAATCAAGGGCGTCGACATCTTGTCACGCAGCGCGTCCAGGGTGCCCTGTTCGTCACGGAACGCCAGCTCGTGGTACAGCAGCACCGGGCCATTGCCCACGGCAATCACATCATTGTGAAAGACCCCTGCATCGATGGCATCAGGATGCTGCTGGGCATAGACCACCTGATGGTCGCCCAGCCCGTGCTGGCGGGCGATGGCCTGGCTAGCCTCCAGGGTCTGGCGGGCAGGGAAGCGGCTGGGTTCGACCCCATCACCGCCAAAAGCCTGGCGCCCATACACGAACAGATGCACGCCCGGCTCGCCGTGTTCGCCACACAGCCTGGTGTGATTGGCCGCCCCTTCATCGGAAAACGCCGGGGTCGCCGGCAGTACCGGGTGATGGGCAAAGCGGGTCGGGTCGGCGAAGATCGCGGCCAGCACCCGTGCGGTGGTTTCCGGCTCCAGAAAGCGATGGAAGCTGGACTGCAGATTGGCCGGGGTAAAGTGCACGCGCCCATCCGCAGCGTCACCGCTGGGGGTCACCGTACCGGCGTTGGCCGTCCACATGCTGGAGGCAGAGCAGACCGCGCGCAGCAATTGCGGGGCCTGTTCCGCCGCCTGGGCCAGCACCTCGGCGTTGTCACCGGTGAACCCCAGCGAGCGCAGCGCGCCCAGGTCCGGGCGCTGCTGCGGCGGCAATACGCCCTGGGCGTAGCCAGCGTCTTTCAGGGCCTTCATCTTGGCCAGGCCCTGCAGCGCTGCCTCACGGGGGTTGGACACCAGGCCCCCGTGGGACATGGACGCCACATTGCCGTGGGCCAGGCCGGAATAGTTATGGGTCGGGCCGACGAGGCCGTCAAAGTTGACCTCGACCACGTCTTGTTGACTCATATCCTTCACAGGCTCACCCCCGGCGGCAGCTTATCGGGCAGGTTCAGCGCTTCACTCTCCACTGAAGCGACCGGGTAGGCGCAGTAGTCGGCAGCGTAGAACGCACTGGGACGATGGTTACCGCTGTCGCCGACCCCGCCAAACGGTGCATCCCCGGACGCTCCCGTCGTCTGGCGGTTCCAGTTGACGATGCCAGCGCGGATGCGCAGCAGGAAGTCGTCCCAGTCGCTGCGCTCGCCGCCGATCAGGCCGGCAGAAAGCCCGTAGCGCGTGTCATTGGCCAGGGCGATGGCCTCATCCCAGTCGCGGTAGCGATAGACCTTGAGCAGCGGCCCGAAGTGCTCTTCATCGGGCACCTCGACGCCGGTCACGTCAACCAGCCCCGGAGACAGCAAACTGGTGCCCTCCTCGAGCTGACGCATCCGTGCCAGCACCTTGCCACCTCGTGCTTCCAGATCCGCCTGGGCCGCCAGCAGTCCCTCGGCGGCCGCTACGCTGACCAGACCGCCGTAGAAAGGCGCGTCTTCAGCAAAGGGCTGTGCCACCCGCAACCGTCCCATGGCCTCCGTCAATGCCGCCAGCAAGCTGTCCCCAGCACTTCCTTCGGGCACGATCAGGCGACGGGCACAGGTACACCGCTGACCGCCGGACAGAAACGCGGACTGCAAGATGGTCAGCACGGCGGCGTCTTCATCCGGTACATCCTTCACCACCAGCGGGTTGTTGCCGCCCAGCTCCAGCGCCAGCACCTTGCCCATCTGGCCGGCAAACTGCTGATGCAGCAGCCCGCCGACCTTGGCACTCCCCGTAAACAGCAGGCCGTCGATGCCGGCGTTCGCCGACAACGCCTGCCCCACCGGGGCAGCGCCCTGCACGAGATTGATGACGCCTGCAGGCAAGCCCGCTTCAAGCCAGCATTTCAAGGTCAGATCGGCGGTCAGCGGCGTCTGCTCGCTGGGCTTGAAGACCACCGTGTTGCCTGCCAGCAAGGCGGGCACGATATGGCCATTGGGCAGGTGGCCTGGAAAGTTGTAGGGACCAAACACCGCCATCACACCATGGGGACGATGGCGCAGCACGGCGCGTGCATCTCCCAGGTCACGCTCGCGCTCACCGGTGCGCTCCTCACGGGCGCGGATGGACAGCGCCACCTTGCCGATCATGGCGCCAACTTCGGTGCGTGCCTCCCAGATCGGCTTGCCGGTCTCGTGGGCAATGCTGGCGGCCAGATCTTCACGATGGTTTTCCAGCACGCCACGGAAACGCTCGACCAGCGCCTCACGCTCGGCCAATGGCGTTCTGGCCCAGGCAGCGAAGGCGCGCCTGGCGCAGGCCACCGCTTGCTCCACCTGTTCGGCGCTGGCCGCGGCACCCTGCCACAGCGTCGCTCCGCTGATGGGATCACGCTTGCTGAAGGTCTCTGCATCACCAGACACCCACTGACCGTCGATGAGCAATTGTTGGGTGGGTTGCATCACGCCTCCTCGTCGGAATTCAGCACACGCAAGGTATCGCCGGAGCTGACCTCCAGCCTGCGTGCTTCGTTGTCATTGAGTACCAGGATGCCGGCGTCGTCGGGCCCTCGTCCGACCCAGGCGGCGCGGAAGTCGGCCATGGACGTGGTGGCCGCCAGCCACTGGGGACGTTCGCTGCTGACAGCATCAGGATCGACTTCCACCCGCACATGGCGGGACAGCCGAACGCCCTTGACGTCGTCGATATAGGCCTCGACGGTGGGCCCCCCGTCGAAGATGTCGATATAGCCTTCCCAGCGCAGTCCCTGCTTCTTGAGCATCGCCAGCGCTGGTCGCGTATGTTCGTGGACCTGACCGATGCAGGCACGCGCCTGTTCGGACAGGAATGGGGTGTAGATCGGAAACTTGGGCATCAGTTCGCCGATAAAGCTCTTCTGACCCAGACCGGTCAAGCGATCCGCTTCATCGAAGTCCATCGGGAAAAAGTTGGCGCCCAGGCACTCCCAGAAGGCACTGCGACCGTTGTCGTCGAAGCGTCCGCGCATCTCGGCCAGGACCTTTTCCGGAAAGCGGTCGCGAAACTCCGCCATGAACAGCCAACGCATCATCGACAGCAGCGCACCGTTGCGCTGATGGCGGCGGTCCGCGCCCCTGAACTCGGGGCGCAGAAACAGTGACGCCACCTCGGCGTCGCCGGTGTGATCAGAGCTCAGAAACAGCGTATCGACGGTGCGATGCAGGTCGAGCTGCTTGGAGGAATGCGCCAGGGTGCCGACGCGATAGTGATAGAACGGTACCTCGCGCCCCACCTGGCCCTCGATGGCACAGCAACCGGCCAGGCGACCGCTCTCTTCGTCCTCCAGGACAAAGAAGTAGAGCCGCTGATCCACCGGGGTCTGCTCATTGAAGGCGCTGCTGGCAGAGGCGATCTTGGCGGCCAGGAACTCGCGATTATCGGGCAGGGAGGTGAAGCCGACGCCGGTCTCCCGGGCCAGCGCCTGGAGCTCGTCCAGGTCCCCTTCCTTGATCGGACGCATGCGCATTACAGCTCTCCCTCGTCATATCCCGGGTCGAGGCCATCAGCCGACAGCGCCAGGGGCGCGGCCAGCACCGCACGACCTTCTTCGACCCCCAGCAGCTCGGCATGGGCCGGTGACAGCATCAGCTGACCTGTGGGGGACAGCGCGTAGCGGGCCACCGTGCAGCAGAAGCCATCCAGGCGCTGATTGGCCACCATGGCCGGCTCGGCGTCGGGAAGGGTGTGCTCGGGACGAATGCGCACCGGGTGCCAGGCCGCGCGCCGAAAACTCTCCAGCCGAGCACGATCGCCCTTGATCACGGGACCTGCATCGAACAGGTCCACATGGCGGGAGCGCAGGAAACCTTCAGCCAGCATTTCCTCGAGCGCGTCTTCATGGGCAGGATGCTCGCGACCGATGGCCGCGCGAGCCTTGGGCGTCAGCATGGCCAGGTAAAGCGGGAACTGGGGCATCACCTCAGCGATGAAGCTCTTGGAGCGCACGCCGGCGATGTAGTTGATTTCGTGATAGTCACGCACGAAAAAATGACGGCCCACGCTGTTCCAGAACGGCGACGCACCGTCCTCGTCCAGATAGCCGGGGAAGGCCATCGCCAGCACGTCGGCGAACCGCTCCGGGTACTGGGCAATGAACATCAGCCTGGCACGCCGGAGCAGGCTCTCCGCACTGGTGCCCTTGTAGCGCGGGTCCAGCGACAGGGCACACAGCAGGCTGGCATCGGACACTTCGTGGGACAGCGCCAAGGTCTGCACCTCACGCCTCACATTGAGCTGCTGCGAGGCGTGAATCAGCGTCTCCTGGCGATAGGTGTAATAGGCCTCGTTAGCGCCGGCCAGGGCACGAATGGTGGCCGTGCCCACGACGTCGCCACGTTCCTGGTCTTCGAGTACGAAGGTGTAGTGCTCGTCTCCCGGCACTTCGACCTCCGACGCGAAGGCCCGCTGGGAGCGCGCAATGCGCTCCTCGAGACGATCGCGGTGGGCCGGCAGATTGGTCAGGCGCGGCTGGGCACTGCCTGCCAGACGCTCCAGCGCCGGCAGGTCACCAGGCCGCACAGGGCGAACAGCCAACATGGGATGCCCTCCTGTCGCAGCTTGCTCAAGATCCGATGACATAGTCTGTGGCAGGGGCCTGCTCACGATGCGCTCACCAGACGAGCGATGGCACGCTCCAGGCGCTCGAGGCCCTCGACGATGTCTGCCTCGGGGATCACCAGTGACGGCGCCATGCGCAGCACATTGGGTCCGGCGATCAAGGCCATCAGGCCCTCTTCAATGGCCAGCGGCAGAATGTCCTTGGCACGGCCTTCGTACTCCGGCGCCATCTCGGCACCGATCAGCAGCCCCATGCCGCGCACTTCCTTGAACACGCCGTGCTTGCGGTTGATGGCTTCGAGGTGCTCGCGGAACAGCTCATGACGCTTGGCGACGCCACCCAGCACCTCCGGCGTATCGATGTGGCGGATCGCGGCCAGGGCCACGGCAGACGCCAACGCGTTACCGCCATAGGTCGAGCCGTGGGTGCCCAGCACCAGCACCGGGGCCACGCGATCGGTCGTCAGCATGGCGCCCACGGGGAAACCACCGCCCAGGCTCTTGGCGCTGGTCAGGATATCGGGGGTGATACCGTAATCCATGTAGGCATAGAGAGAGCCCGAGCGACCCACGCCAGTCTGCACTTCATCAAATACCAGCAGCGCATCATGCTGATCGCACAGATCGCGGAGTCCCTGCAGGAATTCCTGAGTGGCCGGAACGACACCGCCTTCACCCTGCATCGGCTCGACCACGATGGCACAGGTGTCATCCCCTACCAGCTCGCGGACGCTGTCCAGGTTGTTGAACTCCGCATGCAGGATGCCGCCCGGGACCGGACCAAACCCCTGTGAGTACTTGGGCTGGCCACCTACGCTGACGGTGAACAGGGTGCGTCCATGGAAGGACTGGCGGAAGGAAATGATCTTGTCCTTGTGCTCGCCGTGGGTGTCATGGGCCCAGCGACGCGCCAGCTTGAAGGCCGCTTCGTTGGCCTCGCCACCGGACGAACACAGGTATACCTTGTCGGCAAAGGTGCGCTCGACCAGCTCCCGGGACAGCTCGAGCGCCGGTTCGTTGGTATAGACGTTGGACAGATGCCACAGCTTGTCAGCCTGAGCCTTGAGCGCATCCACCAGCACCGGGTGGCAGTGACCGAGAGAGTTGACCGCGATACCGCCGGCAAAGTCGATGTACTCACGCCCCTCCTGGTCCCACAGGCGGCTGCCCTCGCCGCGCACCGGGATGACCTTCTGGGGCGCGTAGTTGGGCACCATGTACTGATCAAAGTCGGCACGGCTCGGGGTGTGGCTCATCGGTGATCTCCGCTGTCATGGGTGGTTGCCGTCGCGAGACGGCTGAGCATGTAATGCGCGAAATCGCAAAACATGCAATCAATCGATCACTCGAGTATAGGGACGCCATCGCAGGAAGGCTTTCAGCAATGGGACCGGCTTTTTCACAAAGCACAGCCACGTCCGCGCAGCACCGTCACCCTCGACAACCCACAGCCGCGTTTCTTCTGCATGCTTCGGCCTAGCGCCTCGTCTAGTCTGTAGACAGCCAGTCTTCCACTACTCAGTGAATCCTCATGATCAACACCACTCGCTGGAATCGTTGGCGCTACTCGCTGTATGCGCCTGTGTATGACGTGGTCGCCGAAAGAGCCTTTCGCCGGCCGCGCCGTCAGGCACTGGCCCAGGTGCGCTGGCAATCCGGCATGCGGGTATTGCTGGTGGGAGCGGGCACCGGGCTCGACCTGCCGTGGCTACCACGAGATATCGAGGTGCACGCCAGTGACCTGTGCCCCGCCATGGTCAAGCGACTCAAGGTCAGGGCCAATCACCTTGGGGTGGATGTGGAAGCACGAGCAATGGACGCAGAGCAGCTGGATTACCCGGATGGCTATTTCGATGTGGTGGTGATGCATCTGATTCTGGCGGTCATGCCGCAACCGGACAGGGGGCTGGCCGAGGCCTATCGCGTGCTGGGCGGCGATGGACAGCTGTGCATCATGGACAAGTTCCAGGACGACGAGCGGCCTTCCGGGATGCTGCGACGCAGCCTCAACCTGGCGACCACGACCATCGCCACCGATATTACCCGCCAGGCCGCACCTCTGCTGACAAAGGCAGGCTTCGTCATTGAACAGGACACTGCGGTCCTGATGGGCAAGGTATTTCGCGCCCTGCTGGCCTGCAAGGCGCCACCCACATCATCAACAGACCCGGCAGGCATCCTGCGCTGAGCTGTCACGCTGCCGTTGACGGCGCCACTGCGCCGGCGTACCCGCTTCGAAGCGCTGCCATAGGCGCCTGAGCTGGTGTTCGTCCGACACGCCCACCTTTTCGGCAATGGCTGCGAGGCTAAGCGATGATTCCTGCATCAGCTGGCGGGCCAGCTGAAGGCGAATTCTGGCCAGATAGTCCAGTGCGCTCATGCCGGTCAGCTCGACGAAGCGGCGCCGCAGGTGGCGCTCTCCCATGGCGGACTCCCTGGCCATACGCGACATGGACCACGTATCAGCCGGGGCAGCAGCGATGCGATCCTGAAGCCGGTGGATACGCTGATCGACATGATTTCTCCCCGTCAGCCACACACCAAGCTGGGGTTCCTGGCCGCTACGACGAAGATACAGCACCATATCCCTCGCCACCGTTACCACGATGTCGTGTCCGACGACTCGCGTCAGCCAATGCAACATCGTATCGATCCCGGTGGAAATGCCAGCGCTGGTAAACAGCCCACGGTCCTCGGTGAATATGCAGTCCTGCTGAACGAGAGCCCTGGGTGCCAGACACCGCAGTCTGTCGAGGAGTTGATGATGGGTGGTACAACGGCGGCCATCCAGCAAGCCTGCCTGGGCCAACAGTAGCGTACCCGAACACACGCTCATCACGGCACGAGCCTGGGGCGCCACTGACCGCAGCCACCCCACCACCTCATCCTGAGCATCGGCTTCCATGGCGGCGCGATACTGGCCAGGCACCAAAAGCAGGTGGCAATCCCCCAGGGAGTCGGGCAGCGGCGCTATACCCGACAACGATAGCGGCCCCATCCAGTCAAACTGAGAACGGGGCCCAATGAAGTCGATCTCAAAGGGTTGCTTGATCGATGCACTGCGTAACACCTGCCATGGCCCCACGAGGTCGAGGGGCACCATCCCAGGTACCAACACGATACTCACTCGAAGGGGGCCATTACCGGCGGCACGAGTTTCCATCATTCTCCCTGGCACCCCACTCCTCTTGTCATATGGCTCGTTCACAGATGGCCGCTGGTCAGGCCAGCTCACAGCGCTCTTTGCGCAAGGCACTTACCGGCACCACACGGGCAAAGCGCCCATCCAGTACCAGTTCCGTACGCTCACGAATCTCTGCTGCGGAGAACACTCGTCCTGCTCGAGACATCGAGAACGTCAGCGTCGCCTCGGCGACGAACACCACATCATACCCAAGATCAGCCCCCACTCGAGCCGTCGTCTCGCAGCACTGCTCGGTACGGATGCCACTGATCCAGAGCGTCGTGATTCCCCGCCCACGAAGCCAGCGGTCCAGTCCGGTATCGGTAAACGCGTTGTGCGCGGTCTTGTAGAACGTGGCGTCCGCAGGATCATCAAAGCCCAGCAAAGGTTTGACGAACCCCTGATCTGGATCGAAGGCTCCACCGCTCCCGGGTGCGAGATGGAAGATTCTTACGAGGGGTATGCCTGATGCCTTGGCCAGGTCGATCAATTCGCGCTGGGCGTCAGGCCAGCGCCCCAGTTCTTGCGGGTTCCAGTAAGGACGCTGGGGAAAAGACGCTTGAACATCAATAAGCAGTAGTGCAGATGACATGGAAAGACTCCTGGTCCGCAGAATGAGAGAAAGCAATGGGTGTACAGCTACGATAAGTGGCCCCATCCACGGACCGAAGTGCCAAAGCGGTCACACCGGTGGCAAATTCGGACATGATCATCAACGCCCACCACCACTACGGCCACCACCACTACGGCCACCCGCCCCTACGCACCAACCTATAAAGCGCTAATCTATGTGGCACTCACCAACAAAAAAGGCCCACCCAAAAAGGTGAGCCTTTGTCATCACGTCATGCCACCAACCGCTGGCACTGTGACGATGTTACATATTGGCTTCCTGGAAAGCCTCGACGGTCTCTTGCAGCAGTGCCTTCAGATCGGCAACTTCCTGCTCCAAGGCAGCAATTTTTTGCTCCTGCTGCGTGGCTTCCGATTGCTGCTGAATCGCCTGCATGCGCTGCTGCAGCGTATCGGAATCCATCGCCTGCGCTGAACCCACTGCCATCATGGAGGCCAGGAGTGCAGCTGCCATCATTTTGATCTTCATGTCTTTCTCCTCGTCTTTGTCGAACGTCCTTCGACCTGGTTCCCTGTCCATTACCCATGAAGGCCGGTAGGCACTGCTGCAAGGCAATGGTAGGACATCGTCTTGATGATTAGCGGAGCAACGTGACCTGCAGGGCGTTTCACTAGAGCAAGACAGGAAAGGAATGCCAACCATCCCGTCGCGTCCAAGACACGCACCCTCCACGAAGCCCAATGAAAAACAGTGTTCAAAAACTCGTTGAATCAATCTAATAGGGGGGGTATTACAGTTAGCAACCTGTGTTTATTCGAAAGACTAAACAAGCACAATTTTTAAACTTTATAGGACATTTCCACGTCGACACTATCCCGCCCTACGTATGAAAAAACCTAATACCTATCTGACGTCTGGTGCGGGACGGTGCCGGCAAACCAATGGCTGACCAGCGCCGCAGGCCGCAGCTTATATCGTGCTGCAAACCTGCGGCGCTGACCATCATGCAGGATTACTGGGACTCATTGAGACTGTCCACGGTCATCTGAAGAAGGTCCTTCAGCTCTGCCACTTCCTGTTCGAGGGCTTCGACCTTCTGCTCGTCGGAGGCCGCCTCACTGCGCTGTTCAATTTCCTGCATGCGCTTCTGCAGAGTCGCTGAGTCCATGGCAAAGGCGCTACCCGCGGCCAGCACAGACACCATCATGACAGCAAAGATCATCTTGGTTTTCATGTCACTCTCCTCGACTTTCCTATTGTGGCCGACCGCAGAAGTCTGGCCTATTGAGGGATCCACCTCGGTGGGGGACCCGATGCTTGCCTATCGTTGACTTGTCTTTTTTCAGAAGATTCAGCAAAGAAGCGACAAGTCACTGGTGCAATATGATGCTTCAGCGCATTTGCCAACTGGGTGTCTACATCCATTCGCGCCCACCTCAGTTCACTTGTTGCTCATGTCCTTTCATCCCGATCCGCTTTCGCCCCGGTTCGCTTTCATCCCGGTCCACTTTCATCCAGGTCCACTTTCACCCCAGTCGGCGGATGCTCGATATACGTTCTTATGATTTTCCAGCAAACAAAGTGCGAATCTACGACTCAAGAAAATAAACAAAAACATCACGTTATGAGCAGGAAGACCAGAAAAACTGACCGAATCTAAACGTAACATTTTGTTAACCGATAACAGAAAATCTAATTCGCATCTCACATATTGGCAATTGCAGATATGTTCATAAAATCATTTCGGCACAATTTTTCTGTAAGATACTGAACATAGCGGCGTAAAAACATCTCGCATTACGTCGGCAGCTATGGGCTTTCCTTTCACGCATGGTGGACTCGCATGAAAGTCATGCGCCAGCAGCACTGCTCGTTGCTGCTGGCGCATCATTGGCCTTTATGCTGATTCGGCAGCCAGGTGATCGTGTTTGGCGCTCGCCTCTTCACTTACCGCTTTCCAGGCAGCCCCGGTGATGGCAAGGGAAGCCCCGAGAAGAACCAGGTCCTTCGCCAGGAATCCACCGAACAGCGATGGGAAGGCCAAGGTATCACCCGACAGACTGCTGACATGCAAGACACCAGGGGTGGTCAGCAAGAACGTGCTGGTCGTCAGGAAGATGACGCTTGCAAGCGCTCCCCCCACCAGTCCCGCTTTCTTGGAAATGGGGTATGCCGCAACAAGCAAGCCAACGACAATTTCTGCCGTACCAATAGCCGCCGACACCTGATTGACACTCGCAATGCTGTACAACCAGGACATCAACGGAGAGCTGGCAACGATGCCCTGAATAGCGGCCGCTTCATCCGGGTGATACTTGAAGAAACCGATCCATAGAAGGATCGCGACCACACCGTACAGCGCAATATAGAAGCCAGCACGAGAAAGGGTATTGTGATTCATGTCTCACTCTCCATCTTTACTTTTTTCGTCATTTTTCATGAATAGATGGCAGACGCACCCTCATCTTTCCTCTATTCATCTTCCGATCTACTGCTACCACCTTCTACCGAAACAGCCACCATCGCTTTCCATACACCGCATGATGTCCGGAGGCACTCTCTGATAGAACGTCATCCTTTTTCTCAGCTTCTACTCAGCTATGGCTCCGGCACCTTGCTGTCTTTTCTCTCTGTGTACGATACATGCGATTTACTTACACTACTGTTGAGAACTACGCTCATTCGATTTTTCTGATCTGCATGAAGACGTGGTATATCGCTCTGAGTCTCCATCACCTGACACCTTCTCTGCGTACTCTCCGCACTCTCTGTGGCCATACCATCACGCCTCATGGTGAGGTCGCTTCTGTCGACTACATCACCGTTTCCTTACGTCACCTCACCCAAATAACTTTGCCAAAACGAGCATGCAACATGTCTTCACCGTCCTTTCCCATCGATGCTGAACCTCGAGCAGCCAACACAAACAACGAGGACGTGGGGACCTCAACCTCACCGTTGAGCTGACATGCTGTGGAAGCTGATGGTGGGGAGAGAAAGGCAATGACACGACAGGCAGGGAGGGAAGGAGGGAGGAAGGCAGAGAGCCAGGGAAAAACGAAGAGAGGAAGCGCAGGTGCACCTACGGGACGTAGACTGCCGCGCCTGGCTCACGTGAGCAGCCGGGGTAATCCGTGCTACCGCAACATGCCACCGCACATCGATTCCGCTCGATGTCGGCAACGCATTCAGGTCGAACCCATGCAGGTCGAACCCAGCAACGGTGAGCGATGCAGGTCAAAAGGGGGGGACGTTCAGGGGAACGGTCAGGGAACGTTCAGGGAGCTATGCAGATACAGGGAAGGTGCGGCTAACCCAATAAACCGTATCGAGTCAGTGGCTAGCCCAGTCGCTCTTCCCTGGGGGTCATACCGAAGTGATTGCGATACGCCGTCGAGAAATGCGCCGCTGATGAGAAGCCGGTCTGAAGCGCGATTTCACCGGCAGGCTGATCACTCTCGCGCAGCATGCGGCGAGCCTTCTGCAGACGCAGATCGAGGTAATAGCGACTCGGCACCGACTTCAGGTACTTCTTGAAAAGTCGCTCCAGCTGACGCCTGGAGATGCCCAGATGTTCGGCAAGTTCGTGAGTCGACAGCGGCTCTTCGATGTTGGCTTCCATCAGCTGCACGGCCTCGACCAGGCTGGCCGGCGCATGGGCGAGACGCGAGCGCAGGGGAATCTGCTGGGGTTCATCACCCATGCGGATCCGCTCCATCACGAAATATTCCGAAATTCGTGATGCTAGAGCGGCACCATGATGACTTTCGACCAGGGTGATCATCATGTCCATGGCCGCCGTGCCGCCACCACAGGTCATCCGGTCACGATCAATCTCGAACAGCTGTTGTGACAACCGCACCCGGGGGTGAGCCGCCGCGAAGGCCTCGAACCGTTGCCACGGCAGCGTGGCCTGGTAGCCATCCAGAAGCCCCAGCCGCGCCAGCGCTTCGGTGCCCCCGCCGATGCCGCCGAGCAACACGCCAGAAGCCGCCAGGCGTTTGAGCCAGACCGCCAGATCGTCGGGGATCCCCCCAGGCAGCTTGGCAGGCCCGCACACCAACACCATGTCGGGGTGAGTCTCCACCTCTGCTAGCGCTTCCCGGGGCAGCACGGTCTGCTGCGACGCACTCGTCACCGCATCGCCGCCGCTGGAGTAACTGGTCAGTCGATAGAGGGTTCGGCCGTGAAGCAGGTTCGCCACATGCAGCGGCTCGGTGGCACAGGCATGCGCCAGCAGCGAAAATCCAGGCATCACCACGATCCCTACTTGGCGCAGCAATTCGGATGAGCGTGATGGGTGGGAAGACGGCGGCATGAACCTTCTCGACGAGAATATGCGAGCCATAGTCTACGCCACTCACGCCATGGATTCAGCGCCCATGTCCGTTGTGCATGGGCCACGCCTGCAGCGAAGACGCATCAGTGACACGACGACAACGGGCCGCGACCTCTCGGTCACGGCCCGTTGGCAAAGGCGAGTCTGTCAGACGCCGGCTCGCTCAGTGCTGGAGCGACGGGGCCGACATTCAGGGCCTTTTGGGCGGATTAGAGCTGAACGACGTCGAAGCTGACGTCCGGATTGACGTCGGCGTCGTAGTCCACATCGCTACGCTCGAAACCGAACAGCTTGAGGAACTCGTGCTTGTAGCCAGCGTAGTCAGTGATATCGAACAGATTGTCACTGGTCACCTGCGGCCACAGATCCTTGCATGCCTGCTGGACGTCATCACGCAGTTCCCAGTCATCCAGACGCAGGCGGCCGACGTCATCCGTGGTGGCTTCCCCACCGTAGAGGCGCTCCCCGAACAGGCGGTTGAGCTGGTCGATGGTGCCTTCGTGGAGGCCCTGCTCCTTCATCACCCGATAGACCATCGCAATGTACAACGGCATGACCGGGATGGCGGCACTCGCCTGGGTCACTACCGACTTGAGCACAGCGACGTTGGCACCACCTCCAGACTGTTTCAACTCACCATCGATGGCGGTGGCTGCACGATCCAGGTCTTCCTTGGCCTTGCCCAACGCACCATGCCAGTAGATCGGCCAGGTGATCTCGGTACCGATATAACTGAAGGCAACACTGCGGGCACCAGGAGCCAGTACATCGGCCTCGCTCAATGCCTGCATCCACAGTTCCCAGTCCTGACCGCCCATGACATCGATGGTATCGGCGATTTCCTGCTCGCTGGCAGGCTCGACCTCGGCTTCGATGATGGTGTCCTTGTTGGTGTCGATAGCGGTGGCGCGGTAGGTCTCGCCAATGGGCTTGAGGCTGGAACGCTTCAGCTCACCGGAGTCCGGCATCTTGCGCACGGGAGACGCCAGCGAGTAGACCACCAGGTCCACCTGCCCCATGTCCTGCTTGATCAATTCGATCGCCTTGGCGCGGGCTTCGTGGGAGAAGGCATCACCATTGATCGACTTGCTGTAGAGGCCTTCCTGCTTGGCGAACTTGTCGAAGGCCGCAGCATTGTACCAACCCGCCGTACCGGGCTTCTTCTCGGTGCCGGGCTTCTCGAAGAACACACCGAGGGTATCGGCGCCATAACCAAAGGCAGCAGTGACGCGTGCCGCCAGGCCGTAACCGCTGGAGGCACCGATCACCAGCACTTTCTTGGGCCCCTTGGATGACGCCAGGCCACGTGCGCGGGTTGCCTCGATCTGCTCGAGTACGTTTTTCTCGCAACCGACAGGATGGGTGGTGGTGCAGATGAATCCGCGTACCTTGGGCTTGATGATCACGACAGACCTCTTTATTGCTCGTGGCTCCCGTAGGAGAGCCATCCAATGTGTAATGCGTGGTGGCGATATTCTAGCGGCACACGGCGATCCTGTCCGCCTTTGCAGACGAAGGGCCTCACGGGCGGGGCTACTGAGCGGGGCTACTGAGCGATACTTGCTCGACGGCGGCGGCTCGGGCAGGATGCAGTCCATCGCTTGAGGAGACCACCGATGGATGCCCAGACTCTGGTCGATGAACGCGGCGAGCTATGGCTCGCATTGGCCCCGATGTGGCTGGAACGGGAACCGCGAGAATCCGACTACGCGAGAATGGTAGAGGTGATAGAACGTGACGGCATCGCGCTCAAGGACTTGGAATGGGTCTTCCGCCTCGAACTCGCCCCCGTACTTTCTCGACAGCAAATGTCGGTCGCCGGTGAGTGGCGCAAGTTCGACGACTACCAGTTGATGCGCCGCCTGGTCGCCCACAACCTCCGACTGACCGGCTGGCGCCGTAAGTTCTGGGCCCTGTTCTCAGGCTTGACCACCATGATGGTGCGTCACCGCTACAACGCCCTGGTGGAGCATCTGGTGGTCAGCCGAGGAGAAGCGCGCTAGGGCCAGCGGCCGGTCTCAGGCCACAAAGCCTAACCCTCACGTCTCGTCGAGGGCCCGTTCCAGATCCGCCAGCATCGCCGCGGCACCATCCCGCGGCCCGAACCTCTTCAGCACGCGCCCGTCTCGCGCCACCAGAAACTTGGTGAAATTCCATTTGATAGCGCGCGTTCCCAGCCAGCCCGGAGCATCGGCTTTCAGGCGCTGAAACAGAGGATGGGCACCGCGTCCATTCACCTCCACCTTTTCCATCAGGGGAAAGGTGACACCAAACTGACGCTCACCAAAGGCACAGAATTGGTCGGCAGACTCTGGCGACTGCTTGGCAAACTGGTTGCAAGGAAACCCCAGCACCGTGAAGCCCCGTTCGCGATGCTCGCGATACAGCGCCTCCAGTTCGCCCAACTGAGAGGTAAAACCGCACTGGCTTGCCACATTGACGACAAGCAGCACCTGCCCCCTCAATGCACGCAGATTGAAAGGCTCACCTTGATGGGTATGACACTCGACGTCATGCAGGCTCATGGGCTGAACTCGCGCTCCTTGTCTTCACGATGACACGCCTTAACGGCTCTCGCCAGAGACGCAGGCTCACCGGCGAAGTCGCCTTCATCCTTGCGCTTCCTGCTTCAACAGCAGGGCCAGCGCGAGGTGCGTGTCCGGTGTGGCCTCAGCCAGTTCGATGGCCTCTCCAGGCGGCATCCAGGTGACGCTGGCGACCTCTTCCGGCTGTAGCGCCAGAGGACCGTCCCAGGTCACGCAAAAGACACTGCCAAAGATGCGATATCCCTGGTCATCGTAGCGAAAGCTCAGGCAAGGCGTCAGCGGGACATGACAGATACCAAGCTCCTCTGCCAGTTCACGACGGGCAGACACGTGGACGGCCTCACCGGCCGCCACCACGCCACCTGCAGCGAGGTCAAGACCACCGGGAAAGGCTTCCTTGGTCAGTGTCCGTCGCTGGACGCACAGCTCCCCCGCGCCATTGCGCACCACAATGTAGGTCGCGCGATGCCAGAAGCGATAGCGGCGCATGTCGGATCGCCAGGCGCTTCCACAGGGGCGATCGCGGGCATCCACAATCTGCACTCTCTCGCGCGCGATAACCGGCGCCGGCACGTCACCCGCCGGAGCCTTCAGCGATGACGCCACCGGCAGCTCAGGTGAGGCAACCTCACTCATCACAGGACTCCGCCATTAAAGCGTCAAGCCTAACGATCCGCGCCCGCGACGTCACCCTCCGCCCAGTCTTCGATACCTGCCAGGGCGTTTGATAACTGGAAGGGCCTTAGCCCAGCAGCACGCGAACCGCCAGTCCCAGCAAGAGTACGCCCGTCACCCGATTGATCCAGTGAGACCGAGCCTGCAGCCAAGGCAGCACACTGGAGTGAGACAGGCCAAGCGCTACCAGCACGTACCAGCCGCCGTCGATCACCATGGCCGTGACAACGACGATACTTCGCTCAAGCACGGACATGTCAGGACTGACGAACTGACTGAGCAAGGCAACAAAGAACAGGATCAGCTTGGGATTACCCAGGGCCACCAGCAAGCCTTCCCGAGCGGCGGTCAGGTGGCTCGCCGTGCTGGGCTGTGGTCGCAGTGCCCCCGCCTGGCCCGCGCGCAGTGCCTTGATGCCAAGCCAGGCCAGATATACGGCCCCCGCCAGCATCACCACGCGGAACCCCTGAGGATGTCGTTCGATGACCTCGCCCAGGCCCCAGACGGTCAGCAGTGCGTAGAGGCCTACACCCAGAGCGTGTGTGATCGCCGCCACGACACCGGCGGCCCTGCCACTGCCCAGGGTATGGCGGAGTACAAGTGCCAGGCTGGGGCCGGGGGACATGGCTCCCATGGCACAGATGGCTGCCAAAGAGAGCCAAAGCGATAACGGCATACTTTCTCCTCAATTACTTCGACGCCTGGCTCGCACAATCTATGCAGACTTACGCATTCAAATGCTTTTTCTTACAAAACCAAGCATACAATCACGAAAAACCTCACTCTAGGGATGGTGAAGTTCAGGATATATCGTTATTTACAAACGTATGAGCTTCGATAACGATACTCATGCACGTCCTACAAAAAAAATGATCATCATCCATCATTGCAAGGGAACAGGGAGGGGACGATGTCTGCCTCGCAACAAGCTTCAATCGTCAGATTGATCACGCACCCCAACGTGCAGTCCCAGCTATTTACCCACCACCTGAGCCAGGTGCTGGATTGCGAGGTCAGCACATTGGCACCCGAAGCGGTGCCCTCTCTGCAGGCCGAGCTCGCCCGCACACCTGATCAAGCACAACTCTGGCTGCTGGATGCCGACCAGCTATCGCTCAGCGATATGCACCACTGTCACGAACTAAAGGCACAGTACCCAGAGATCCTGCTGGCTGCGTTCAACCTGGCCGACCAGGAGCAGGCCGCTGAACTGCTGGCGTCACTGCATTTGCAAGGTATCTTCTATCGCCGTGACGAACTCGACAACATCTGCAAAGGCATCATCCAACTACTGGATGGCGCGCTGTGGATGTCTCGCCCGCTGCTCCAGCAGATGTTCGAATACTTCCGTCGCCAACAGTTCAACACCTACCGCCCGGTCGCTGGCCTGACGCAACGCGAGCTGGAAATCCTTGGCTTCATTGGCAATGGCGCGTCCAACCAGGATATCGCCAGCCAGCTGTTTCTCAGCGAACATACCGTCAAGTCGCATCTTTACAATATCTTCAAGAAGATCAAGGTGCACCACAGAACCGAGGCCGCCCAGTGGGCACGCAAGCACCTCGGTATTCCACCGCCTATGAGCAAGGGCAACCAACGCGATCGCCAGGCCCACCCTTGATGCCATTCTCTAGCCCTTTCCTGTCACGCCTGGGCTAGCGGGAAAAGGTGCCGGGAAAAGGGCAACCGGTGACAGATAGCGGGCAAAGGTGCAGCACTCCCCCGCGGGGAAGCCGCGGCACCGGATCGGCATCATCGATGAAACTGACGCTCACGCTCTGGCTGCCACAGAATCTGCTCCAGTTGCCAGCGCTTGGTACGCCCCGTTAGTGGGGTGACCTGCCATTGCTCTCCCACTCGGCGGGTCAGCAGTTCAGCTCCCAGCGGCGCCATCACGGACAGTCCGTCGGCGGTTGCCGACAAGGCATGGGGATATACCAGGGTCCGCACCAGCTGACGGTCTTCGTCGAGATCGCGCAGTACCACTTGGCTATTCATGCTGACGACATCATCGGGCATCTCGTCAGGGTCGAGAATCTCGGCGCGCTCCAGCAGCACCTCAAGCAGATCGGCTACCGCACGATCCTTGTCATCTGCATCATCGATCAGACGCTGAAGTCGCTCTGCGTCAAGACGATTGGCTAGCCTCAACGACATCCTTGTCACCTCACTGGTCTCTTACAGGCCTTTAGGGGCGTCACCCCGTCGAGGTGACCGCCACGCAACAAAAAAGCCCTCCCCGATAGTGGGAAGGACTCGATCACCTGAAGCATACGACACTGGCAGTAAACAAGAAACTGCTTATATGAAAAAGACAGGCCAGTTGGACATCCCCCTTGCAGGGTCCGCATACTGCTGGCCTCGACGCCTTTTCTTCATTCATACATCAGAGCCACGATGCCCTCCACGCCTGACGCCTTCGACACGCCTCCAGAAAACTTGAACCAACTGCTCGACCAACTCAGCCAAGCCAGTGCCGAACGCGATCAGCTGTCCCTCGCCGAAGTGATGGACGCCGTCGGTCGCCGCAGCTTTGCTCCCTTCCTGCTGGTCGCAGGCCTGGTTACCCTCACCCCGTTGATCGGCGATATTCCCGGGGTGCCGACGCTGATGTCGCTGCTCGTGGTGCTGGCGGCGGTACAACTGTTGGCAGGCAAGCAGAGCGTGTGGCTCCCAGCGTGGCTCGCCAGGCGCAAGGTAGCCACCACCAAGGTCGAGCGCACCATCACCCTGCTGCGCAAACCTGCTCGCTGGGTTGACCGGCTGATCAAGCCCAGACTGAGGCTGCTGACAGGCCGCGTCGCACGCTATCCCATCGGTCTGGCCTGTCTGGCCATCGCCCTGGTGACGCCCCCGATGGAGCTGATTCCGTTCAGCGCGACCTTGGCTGGTGCTGCCCAAAGCATGTTCGGCCTGGCGCTGCTCGCCCGGGATGGGCTGATGGCGCTGGCAGGCTACGCCTTTACCCTATCCACCGCCTGGGTCATTGTGCTGGCCATCTAGGCCGCTGGACGTGCCGGTAGTGGGACGCCGACGGTGATCGAGCGGGTCCTGCGAGGCTTCCTACTTCGCGTTGCCGCCCTTCCTGTGCTGAGCTTCTTGTGCCGCCCTTACTGTACTGAGCTTCCTGTGCTGACCCTCCTGCGCTGACCGCGCTGAGGACAGGGCTGAGCTGACCAGGATCAACTCCGCCATCAGCAGGGTGCGATACGCTGGCGAAGCCGGCCAGGGACGTGCGGCATTGTGCTTAGCGATGGCAGGGATGCCATCCACCCATCTCTTGACGCTTCCTCCTCCAGCCCCTGGTTCATCTGCAAGCAGGTCTCTGCTTCATGGCTCTGATGCAAGGCTCTGGTGCATGTATCCACTGCACGGATGGCTACCGCGCTGCTGCTACGAGTTTCCAACAGGCGTGATCATCCCGCCCATATTGCGTTCTTAGTAAAGCCTGCGTCCTGCCATTAGGCCGCGCTGCTGCCGTTATTACGGCCCAGCAGCGGTCCCTGATTCACTGCGCACCAGAGCGCCGAGTCAGCACATGTGAGGATTGATATACTTGGCCATCATCACAAGGCGGCGCCATGGATATCCCACATCAGCGGCTGGTCTACTTTCAGGTCACGATCGAAGCAGGGTCGGTGCGACAGGCCGCCGCGCGCCTGGATATTGCCCCGTCGGCAGTCAGCCGCCAGCTGTCACTGATCGAGGATGCGTTGGGCGCTCCGCTGCTGGAGCGCTCGCGACAAGGAGTGGTGCCGACAGCGGTCGGCGAAATGCTGCTGGATTACTGTCGCCGGCGTTCAGCCCTGGACGACACCTTCAGCGAACAGCTCGACGCCTATCAGCGTCTCGAGACCGGCCACCTGTCGTTGACCGTGGGCGAGGGGTTTGTCGGCGACCTGCTCGACACGCCCCTGCGAACCTTTACCGAGCGCTATCGTGGCGTGCGCCTGGACGTGAATACGGGTAGCACCAGCGAGATCATCGAGGCGGTGATTCAGGACGAGGCCCACCTTGGGCTGATGTATCACGAGCGCGTTCATCCACAGCTGCGCTTCTGGCACTCCAGCCAGCAGCCCCTGGTGGCGCTGGTGTCGCCGTCCCACCCGCTCGCTGGCGCTCGTGAGGCGCTGACCATTGCCACCCTCAGTGATCACCCCATGGCCCTGTGGCGTACCGGCCACGGGGTACGCCAACTGGTGGATGAAGGCTTCAGAGAAGCCGGGCTGCGGCCTCAGGTCAACATGCAGACCAACTCGCTTTCGGTGCTGCTGCACGCCGCACGCTCAGACCTGACGCTGACACTGCTCCCCGCCTTTGCCGCTGCGCGAGAGCTGGAGGACGGCAGGCTGGTGGCGCTGGAGGTGGATAGTGAACGCTTTCGCCAGGCCCGAGCCCATATCGTCACACGAGTAGGACGACGGATGCCTCGGGCCGGACTTCAGCTACTTCGCCATCTGGAGCGCTGGATGCGAGCCTTTTCCTCACGCGTCCCGTAGAGCTAGTAACAGCAGGGCCTCGGCATCAGCCAACCCCATTGCCATACCCCATGGCAACACTCGCGGCATCGGCCGTTTCCACCCAGACGCTTTGAGCGACCGTGTATTCCTTGAGACCTTCGACGCCACTGGAACGCCCGAAGCCGCTGTCGTCGAAACCACCAAACGGCGACATGACGTTGATCGCCTTGTAGCTATTGATCCAGACCGTACCCGCACGCAGGCGGCCCGCCACCCGATGAGCGCGGGCGGGGTCCTGGGTCCACACCGCTCCCGCCAGGCCGAAGCGAGTGGCATTGGCCAGACGCACCGCCTGCTCCTCGTCATCGAAGGGCATGACCACCACCACGGGGCCGAACACCTCCTCCTGGGCAATCGTCATGTCATCGCTGACATCGGCCAATACGGTTGGTGCCAGGAAATAGCCCTGAGCCTCCTCCGGAAGTCCCGCCGGTCGCGTGCCACCACACAGGACTCTGGCCCCCTGACGACAGGCATCGTCAATCATGCTGGTGACGTGACGGTATTGCCTGGCATTCTGGACCGGGCCCATCTGAGTCGACGGCTCAACCGGCAACCCGACCGTTATCTGCGCTGCGGCTCGCGCCAGCCGGGTGCAGACGGCATCGAACACCTCGCGCTGCACCAGCAGCCGCGACCCTGCCACGCAGCTCTGCCCCGCTGCGGCAAAGATGGCCGCCTGAGCGCCGGCCACCGCATCATCGAGCCTGGCATCGGCAAAGACGATATTGGCGGACTTGCCGCCCAGCTCCAGCACGCTGGGCACCAGGCGCTCGGCACCGGCCTGGGCGATCCGACGCCCGCTGTCAGGAGAGCCCACGAACACCAGCTTGCTGATGCCGCGATGCCCGGTCAGTGCTGCTCCGGTCGTCGGGCCGATGCCATTGACGATATTGATCAATCCCTTGGGCAGTCCGCTGCTCTCCAGCAGCTTGGCGATCACCACTGAGGTGAACGGCGTCATCTCGGACGGTTTCAAGACAACGCCATTACCTGCCGCGATGGCCGGCGCCACCTGCCAGGCGCAGGTGAACATGGGCGCATTCCAGGGCGTAATCTGGCCCACCACCCCGTACGGCACGTGCCGAACATAGTTGAGATGGGAGGTCGGCACGGGAATCACTTCCCCATGCTGCTTGTCACACCAGCCTGCGTAGTACTCGAACATCTCGCGGACCTTGACCACCTCTCCGCGACAGTCCCGGATGGGTTTGCCCGCCACCACGCTTTCGAGCTGTGCCAGCGTCTCGTCGTAGCCACGCAGCGCCCAGGCAGCCTCGGTCATTCTGCGGCCTCGCTCACTGGCACTCAGCGACATCCACTGCTGTTGGCCACGTGCCGCCGCTGTCACGGCCTGTGACACCAGCTCACTGCCGGCATCCCGGTAAGACAGCAGCGCTTGCCCCGTTACCGGGTCGATCAATTCGATGGCCTCGCCCTGCCCCGCCACCAGCTCGCCGCCCACCCAGTTGCTCAGCGGCGTATCAGCCTGCATGTCGAAGGCCTTGAGCAGGGAGTTCAGGCGCTCGAGCGCCTCCATGGTCAAACGATTCATTGCGCGTCCTCCTGGGAACCGTCAGCGTCCTGAGCCGAGGCAAGCCCCAGCACGCTATCGGTAATGCGGTTGAAATCAGCGTGGTCGGGTAGCCCGTCCGGGTCGGCATGCCAACGCGCGACAACCTGCTCCAGCAGGGTAAGCGGCAGCCCGAGATCAGCGGCCGCATCGTGGGCCAAGCGCAGGTCCTTGCGCATCAGCCCAGTGGTGAAGCCTGAATCGAAGGAATCGGACTGGATCCACTTAGGAAAATTGACCTCGCTGACGGCACTGCGTCCTGACCCGCTATTGAGCCCTGCCAGGCAGGCAGCCGGGTCGACACCCGCCTTGGCCGCCAGGGCGACCGCCTCGGCGGTGGTCAGCAGGTGCGCGGCACACAGATAGTTGTTGGCCAGTTTGACCACATGGCCGCTGGCTGCCGGGCCAACGTGGGTATAGCGGGCCGACATGGCATCCAGCATTGGCGTTAGCCGCTCGATGGTCGATGACTCTCCCCCCAGCAGCATGCCCAGACTGCCCGATGCCGCTCCCGCTGGCCCACCGCTGACCGGAGCATCAAGCCACTCCAGTCCCGCCTCGACCACCCGTGGTGCCAGCTCCCGCGTCACCGCCGGGTCGCTGGTAGAGGTGTCGACGATGACGCTGCCCTTGGGCGCCAGCGACAGCAGTCCCGGCGACGCCATGAGCACCTGACGTACGTGGTCTGACGTGGGCAGCGACAGCAGATAGACGTCTGCCGCTGGCAGGCTGTCCGGAGCGGCCACCGACAGCCCGCGGGATTCCAGACGTGCCCGTGCGTCGTCGCTGACATCAGTACCTGTCACATGAAAGCCCGCGGCATGCAGGGTCATGGCCATATTGCCACCCATCTGGCCGAGGCCGATCACGATAATGTTCATGCGTTCTCCTTGTTATGTTGTCGAACAAAGCCCTTGCGCCAGATCTCGGGCACGCCGGGGGTGGGCCATGCCGTAAACGGCATGGCAACATCACGCTATTGCAGGGAGACGAGCGCAGTAATGTATCCAGTATTGCCTTAAGACTGGCCCAGCAGGGTGCGTACCAGCGCACACCAGTAGGCCACCCCCAAGGGGGATAGCTCGTCGTTGAAATCGTAGTGAGGGTTATGCAGTGCCGCGCTGTTCTCGCCATTGCCGAGCCAGATGTATGCCCCGGGGCGCTGCTGCAGCATGAAGGCGAAGTCTTCCGACGCCATCGAGGGCGGCAGGTCCCGATGCACCTGGCGAATGTCCGGCAAGGCAGTCAGCACGTCGGCACAGCGCTGCGCATGGTCGGGGCTGTTGAAGGTGGCGGGATAGCGCGACTGGTAGTCGATGTCTGCGCTGAGACCGTGAAAGGTCGCGGTGGCCTCGATGGCCTGCTTGAAGCGGGCCTCGAGCCGCTGGCGCAGTTCAGGATCAAAGCAGCGCACGGTACCGCACAGCTCCACCGCCTCAGGCATGACGTTGTAGGCATCTCCCGCGTGGAACTGGGTCACGCTCATCACCGCCGTCTGATGCGCCGGCGTCTCGCGACTGACAATACCCTGCAGCTGGTTGACCAGCTGACAGGCAGCCAGCACGACATCCTTGCCCAGGTGCGGCATGGCGGCGTGACAGCCGTGCCCTGTCAGGGTAAGGCGAAACACATCGAAGGCGGCCATGACCGCCGTGTCGTGCACCGCGGCTTCGCCGACCGGCAATCCTGGCCAATTGTGCACGCCGTAGACGGCCTGCATCGGGAAACGCTCGAACAGCCCTTCCTCTACCATGACGCGCCCACCGCCCTCATTCTCTTCCGCGGGCTGGAAGATGAAGTAGACCCGGCCTGCAAAGTCGGGAGACTGCGCCAGGCAACAGGCCGCCCCCAGCAGCATGGTGGTGTGGCCATCATGACCGCAGGCATGCATCTTGCCGGGAATACGTGAGGCATGGGGGGCATCACTGGCCTCGTTGACATCCAGAGCATCGATGTCAGCCCGCAGGCCAATCGCGCCATCACCGTCATGACGGCCGTCTACCCAGGCCACTACCCCGGTCCCGCCCCCCAGCCCCGTCACCATCTCGATACCTGCTTCTGACAGGATCTCGATGATGCGAGCGCTGGTGCGATGCTCCTCGAAGGCGGTTTCCGGTTGGCGATGGAAGGCATGACGCCATTCACGCAACAGGTCTGGGGTCACTGTGGTCATGCTGGGTCTCCTCGTTTGCGTTACAGAAGCGCCTGGGCCACCAGCGCAGAGCCGACAAAGGTGCCGGTAAAGACCAGCAGCGACACGATGATCAGCTTCCAGCCCACCTGACGGAACATGGTGAATTCACGGGGGGACAGGGCCAGACCGGCATATGCCAGCACCGGCGTCACGATGGCCAGGAAGCTGACCGCGGAAAGCTGCTCGACGATCCAGCCGCTGCCGGGGAACCAGGGCAGCGTCATGGCAATACTGACCAGCGAGACCCAGGCCACACCGGGCAGGTAGAACGGCGCAAACCGCGTGATGAGCAGTCCCAGCATGGTCATGGCGTACAAGATCAGCATGCCCGGCAGCGCCTCGAGCAGTGGCGCACCATTGATGGTATTGCTGATCCAGCCCACCGCGCAGACCACCGCCATGACGATCGCTGTCTGGCCCAGGCGGCGTTCGGGACGCTCATCGTCGCTGACGCTGGGTGCCGGCTCGGCTTCCACGGTGGCCCTTGCGCCAACCGAGGTCGCCGCCCGAGAGCCCGAGCACCACTTGAAGATGCGCTCGGCCATGGGCAGGGCGATGAACAGTGAGATATACAGGCCGGTGGCATAGGTCAGCAGATTGCTGGCGCCAGCGAAGGCCAGCAGTTCATCCTTGAGCTCAGGCAAGGCACCGGCAATCGCCCCGGAACAGGCAGCGACCATACTGCCACTGCCGACGCCGCAGGCCATGGCCAGTGCACGGGGGTCGAAAATGTCGAGAGTGGTCAGATAGCCGGCCATCAACGCAAACCACAGGGTGCCGAACATGGTGCCAACGACGTAGACCCCCATGACACCGATGCCCTCAGGGCCTTTCAGACCGTACTTGTCCGAGATGATGGCGATGTTGGGCTCGCGCGCGATGGAATAGGTCGCGCCAATGGCCTCGCGGCCCATCTTCAGCACCAGCACCGCAAACGGCATGGCGATCAGCATGGTGCCGAGGTTGCCAAGCTCTTGAAGGATCAAGGCTGGTCCCGCGCTGAGAATCTGCTCGATGGCTGGCCCGATGGTGGAACCAAAGCGCGCAATGAACGGCATGATCGAGAGCAGAATGATCGGCGCGGCGGCCTCGCTCAGCGTGACCGGAACCAGGCGGGACGTGGCAGAAAACAGATGAGGGTTCAGCAGCAGACCGATGATAAACGCGTAGAACAGAGGCAGCAGCAGTAGGGTACCGGGCCCAAGCGGGATCTTGATGATACCGACCGCTTCTGAAATCAGCGCGGCAACTGCCACGATGGCATGCAGACGCCAATCGACAAGGAGCGAAAGCTTCATGGAGATGTCCTGTTGTTGTAATTACCGTTGTCATTGCTGATGTCAGCGCTATCGCAACGCACAACGATCACGAGAGCACTGAACCGGGCCGGCAGCCGCCAACCCCAGTCAGTCCGAGTATTGAAGCAGGTCACGATCTAATAAAAGGGGATTTGTGTGCTGTTTTTTAGCTCACGTGAGACCACCCCACTTTCATAGCACTCCCACAGCACTCCCACAGCACTCCCACAGCACTCTCACAACACTCTGCTGGCGCCACTAAATAGCTTTTAATGATCCAAAAGACAAAATAACTATATTTTCGCTATTCACTCGCAGCTCTTAGGGTAAATGCCATCGGATGGCAAACCGCGGCAGCTCACGTGGCTCCCTCGATACCTAACCGCAATGACTGACAAGGGCTCGAACGATGACAACAAGAACGAGTGACAATACCGACACCCTGGTAGTGGGTGGTGGACAAGCTGGTATCGCGATGAGCGAGCACCTCAGCCAGCTTGGTGTACCGCACCTGGTGCTCGAGCGCTCGCGGATCGCCGAAGCCTGGCGAACCCGACGCTGGGACTCCCTGGTCGCCAATGGCCCTGCCTGGCATGACCGTTTTCCTGGCAAAGCCTTTGATGGCATCGGGCCAGATGACTTCGCCAGCAAGGACGACGTGGCCGCCTACTTTGAAGCCTACGCGCGCATGATCAACGCACCTCTGCGGACTGGCGTCGAGGTTCAGCGGGTCACTCGCCACCAGGGACGCCCCGGCTTCAGCGTCGAAACCTCCCAGGGCACCATCGACGCCAAACGCGTTGTCGCCGCCACGGGCCCCTTCCAGTGCCCGGTCATTCCGTCCATTGCGCCGGATGACGAGGGTCTTTATCAGATTCACTCTGCCGACTATCGACGTCCAGAGCAGTTGCCTGCCGGCGCTGTGCTGGTCGTGGGCGCCGGATCCTCCGGCGTCCAGATCGCAGAAGAGCTTCACCAGCAAGGAAGGCGGGTGTATCTCTCGGTGGGCCCCCATGATCGCCCTCCTCGGCGCTATCGCGGACGCGACTTCTGCTGGTGGCTGGGGGTACTGGGGGAGTGGGATGCCGAGGCCATGAAGCCAGGCACCGAACACGTCACCATCGCCGTGAGTGGCGCCGGCGGCGGCAAGACCATCGACTTTCGCTCGCTGGCCCACCAGGGCATCACCCTGGTGGGGCGAACGCGAGACATCACCCATGGGGTTGTCAGCTTCGAACAGGACCTGGCCGATAACCTGGCCCGCGGCGATGCCAATTACCTGGCCATGCTGGATGATGCGGATGCCTATCTGACACGCAACGGCATGGACCTGCCGGAAGACCCGGACGCCAGACAGATACCGGCCACGCCAGCATGCGTCAGCACTCCGCTGGCATCGCTCGATCTGGGCGCTGAAGGGGTCACCTCGATCATCTGGGCGACAGGCTTTAGCGTCGACTATCGCTGGCTTGAGGTGGACACCTTCGATGCCCAGGGGCGCCCCCTGCATCAGCGCGGCGTCTCCCGCGAGCCCGGCGTCTATTTTGTGGGACTGCCGTGGCAATCTCGGCGCGGCTCAAGCTTTATCTGGGGCGTATGGCACGACGCCAGACACATCGCCGAGCATATCGCCACGCAACGCAAGTACCTGGCCTACGACGAAGACCGCCGTCAGCATGAACAGGCGTCGTCAGCGCTCCCGGCATCTCCCTGCGCCTCCCGTGACCTGAGGATCAGCTGATGCCGACACACACGCGTATTCGCATGTTCAATACCAAGGACACCTATCCCAACCAGACGCTGGACAACGATCTGTGTCAGGCAGTGAAGGCGGGAAACACGGTCTATGTGCGCGGACAGGTAGGCACCGATTTCGAGGGCCAGCTGGTGGGGCTCGGGGACCCCGGCGCCCAGGCACAGCAGGCCATGCGCAACGTCAAGCAGCTGCTGGAAGAAGCCGGCTCCAGTCTTGACCATATCGTCAAGACCACCACCTATATTACCGACCCTCGCTATCGCGAGCCGGTGTATCGCGAGGTGGGCCGCTGGTTGAAGGGGGTGTTTCCCATTTCCACGGGGCTGGTCGTGGCCGGTCTCGCTCAACCGGAATGGTTGATGGAAATCGACGTGATTGCGGTCATCCCTGACACGCAGGAGTCTCAGCCATGACGTTTTCCATTGCCGGCTACTGCAGCGACACCGGCCAGTTCGGCACCGCGATCAGCTCATCCAGTATCTGTGTCGCCAGCCGCTGTCCCTTTGTCGCGCCTGGCAAGGGCGCGGTGCTGTCGCAGAATGTCACCAATCCTGCCCTGGGCCAGCTCGGCGTGGCATTACTGGAAGAGCGCCTGGACGCTCAGGCTGTGCTGCAGCGACTGCTTGAACAGGAAGCGTTTCCCGAGTGGCGCCAGCTGCTGGTCCTTGATGCCAACGGCCATAGCGCCGTGCACAGCGGGGCCGAAACCCTGGGCATCCATGCCACGCGGCAAGGACACCACTGCGTTGCCGGTGGCAATATGCTGGCAACCACTGAGGTCGTGAGCGCCATGGTGGATGCCTTTGAAGCGCACCGTGGCGAGCTGGCCGAGCGTTTGCTGGCGGCGATGGAGGCCGGGCAGGCCTCTGGGGGAGAGATGGGGCCAGTGCACTCTGCAGGACTGACCGTGACCGACAAGGCTAGCTGGCCTAGCGTGGACCTTCGCGTGGATTGGCACATTGCCCCGCTCACCGAACTACGCATGATCTGGGAGAACTACCGCCCACAGCGCGATGCCTATCTGCAGAGAGCGGCAGCGCCACAGGAGTCACCCTCCTACGGCGTACCCGGTGACCAACGCTGATAACACGGGCCATGACAGCGGATTGGGACACATCAGGGGGGCACATCTGGCGCCCCCCTTTCTTCCACTCACCTGTCTTTTTATGAGCCGCCTTTTCGATCCATCAACCGCCTTTCTGGCAATGAACCCAACCTGCTGTTGGCAAACCTGCGAGGTCTAGCATGGCTCAAGATGCTGTTGTCGAGTTGCTCGCCGAGCTGGTGGCCATCGATACCACCAGCCACCGTTCCAACCTGCCCTTGATCGCCTTTGTCGAGGACTACCTCTCTCGGCACGGGGTAGACGCGAAGCGGATCACCGATCACAGCGGTCACAAGGCCAACCTGTACGCCACCATCGGACCGTCGGATCTGCCGGGATTGATGCTGTCCGGGCATACCGATACGGTCCCTGTCACCGGTCAGGCATGGACCCTTGCCCCCTTCGCACTGACCGAGCAGGACGGGCGCCTGTACGGCCGCGGGACCACCGACATGAAGGGCTTTCTCGCCGCCGTGCTGGCGGCGGTCCCTGCCATGGTCAAGGCCGACCTGGCGATGCCCTTTCACCTGGCGTTTTCCCACGACGAAGAGGTCGGCTGCCTGGGCGTGCGAACCCTGCTCGCCGACCTCGCCCACCAGCCAGTACGGCCTGCTGCATGCCTGGTGGGCGAACCCACTTCCATGCGCCTGGCCACCGCGCACAAGGGTAAGCTGGCGCTGCGCGTGCACCTGCACGGCAAGGCATGCCACTCGGGGCTCGCTCCACAAGGCGTCAACGCCATCCACGCCGCCGCCCACCTGGTCACCTGGCTGGAGGCGAAGGCCGCCACCAAGGCCTCGGAGGGACCTTTCGACACGCGCTTTTCGATTCCCTATACCACCCTCCAGGTAGGCACCATACAAGGGGGAACGGCCCTGAATATCGTGCCCCAGGACTGCCAGCTGGATCTCGAATTTCGCAACGTACCGGCGGACTCCACGGAAACGCTGCTCGGGGAACTCATGGAGGTGGTCACCTCGCTGGAAGCCAGAATGCAGCAGGGCCACCCCCAGGCCAGCATCCGCGTGGAGCCACTGAGTGACTATCCGGGCCTGTCCATGACCGATGACGACGCCCTGGTCGGCTTCATTCTCGATGTACTGGAAGACCGCCGCCTGGAGCCCATTGGCTACGGCACTGAGGGTGGCCTGTTTCAGCAGGAGCTGGGCATCCCGACCATCGTCTGCGGCCCCGGCAGCATGGCCCAGGGCCACCAACCCGATGAGTTTGTCACCCGTGAGCAGCTGGCTCACTGTGAAGCCTTCCTGGCGCGACTGATCCGCGCGATGCAAGACCCCCAGGTCCACGCCCGGCTGGCAACCTCAGGCTGAGCCGGCTCTTCACACAGCCCCAGTCACACAGCCCCAGCCACACTGCCCCAGCACCCGCGCGAACGCAGGCGTCGATCCCGAGGCCAGCGCTGTGGGAAGATGGGGTTTTCTCAGCCATGACAACAGACCATGCGCCCCTTCACCCTCAAGCAATTGCGCTACTTCGTGGTGGCCGGCGAGCTATCGAGCGTCACCCAGGCGGCCAGGAAACTGCATGTATCCCAGCCGTCCATCTCCGCTGCCATCCATCAGATCGAAGAGGCCACTGGACTGCAGCTGTTTGTTCGGCACCACGCCCAGGGGCTGTCGTTGACCCCCACCGGCAGACAGCTGCTGACTCGGGCGCGCCAACTCCTGCGTGACGCCGAGGGGCTGGAAAAATTCGCCGCATCGCTAGGAGAAGAGGTCGGTGGCGAGCTTCGTCTGGTCGCATTCCCCACCTTTGCCCCGCTGTTCTTGCCACAGCTGCTGCGCCAGTTTGCGGACAGGCACCCTGCCGTCAGTCTCTATTGTGACGAGATGACTCAGGTCGACATCGTCAATGGTCTGCAGCAAGGCGACTATGAGTTGGCGTTCACCTACGACCTGGAGATTCCCGACGACATCGCCTTCATTCCCCTCTACCGCTTCCCTGCCTACGCGGTAGTGGCTGAGGATCACCCCTTGAGCGAGAAGGATCGTATTGGGCTGGCCGAACTGGCCACCTACCCGATGGTGCTGCTGGACTGGCCGCTAAGTCGCGAGTACTTCCTGTCGATATTTTCCCACCACCAGCTGCTGCCCCATGTCGCTCACCGTGCCAAATCCATGGACATGCTTCGTGGCCTGCTCGCCAATGGCTTCGGCTTTTCCCTGTTCAACACCCCCATGAGTGCCTTCAGCGCCGCCGACAACGCTCGCCTCAAGGCGTTGGCGCTGGAGGACGATGCCCAACCTCTGACCATGGGCCTAGCCTGTCTGCGTGGCCTGAGACTCTCTCCCGCGGCAGACGCCATGCGGCAACTGGCGCAGGAGATCGACACTATCACTGATGTGTTCGGAGCAAGCAGCACTGTCACGTCGCGCACCTGAGGGCATTAAGGGCTAGCGCCTACGTCCGCTGCCTGCGTCCGCTTCCAGGCCCCTTTCTCTAACGCTCTTTTGGATAGGAAAAACTGAAGCTGTCGTTAATTTAATAGTATTTTAATTGATCAACAGCCTGGGGATATGGTGCTTGTACAGCCGGGTAGCGGAGTTGCACGGCCAAGATAACAACACTCCGACCGAGGTACCTTCCCCATGACGGAACATGATCTTTCCTATTGGCGTGACTTGAGCGCAAAGCTTGTCCTGCCCCACGATGCGTTCATCGACGGCGCGGCCACCGCTGCCAGTGATGGCGCGACGCTGGTCACCTCCAACCCTGCCACCGGCCACCCCTTGACGGCGGTTGCAGCCTGTAGCGTCGACGATGTGGATCGGGCGGTCGCAGCCGCTCGCACAAGTTTCGAGTCAGGGGTCTGGTCACGCCTCGCCCCGGCACAGCGCAAGGCCACGCTGCAACGCCTGGCGGCGCTGATTCGGCAACACCGAGAGGAGTTGGCGCTGCTCGAAACGCTGGATACCGGCAAGCCCATCCGTGACGCCTATGAACTGGATATTCCAGGCGCAGCCGGGTGTTTCGAGTGGTACGCCGAAGCGACCGACAAGCTCTACGGTGAAGTCGCACCGACCGACGGTGACAACCTGGCGACCATTACTCGAGAGCCCATCGGTGTGGTGGCGGCGGTAATTCCCTGGAATTTTCCCCTCGATATCACCGCCTGGAAGCTGGCCCCAGCGCTGGCGGCGGGGAATAGCGTAATTCTCAAGCCGGCGGAGCAGTCTCCGTTGACCGCACTGCGCCTGGCACAACTGGCCAAGGAGGCAGGCTTTCCTGACGGCGTCATCAACGTGCTGCCCGGTCATGGTCATGTCACCGGACAGGCCCTTGGACTTCACCCTGACGTGGACTGCCTGACCTTTACCGGATCCACCGCTACCGGCAAACGCTTTCTCGACTACGCCTCCCGCTCCAACATGAAGCAGGTCTGGCTGGAGTGTGGCGGCAAGAGCCCCAACCTGATCTTTGCCGACAGCGATATTGACGCTGCGGCGAGAGCCGCCGTGCAAGGCATCTACTTCAATCAAGGGGAAGTCTGCTCTGCCAATTCGAGGATTCTCGTCCAACGTGATATCAGGCCAGCCTTCGTCGACGCCTTCGTGGCCGCCGCCTCGCGGTTGGTGGTGGGGGATCCCCTGGACCCTGCGACAGATGTAGGAGCGCTGATCGACAGCGAGCACGCCGCCAAGGTCCGTGGCTATATTGCTCGCGGTATCGAAGAAGGTGCATCCCTCGCCATGGGCACCGCGCCGAGCGGAGACGAACAAGGCGCCTTCGTCGCCCCTACGCTGTTCGTCGATGTGGCGCCCAAGATGACCATCGCCCATGAGGAGATCTTCGGGCCCGTGGCTGCGCTGATCGACTTCACTGATGAAGACGAGGCCGTGGCCATCGCCAACGACTCCATCTACGGTCTGGCCGCCTCCGTCTGGACGACCGATCTATCCCGCGCCCACCGCGTCTCGCGCCGCCTGCGAGCAGGCACCGTCTCGGTCAACACCGTGGATGCCATCGACTTCACCACGCCCTTCGGCGGCTACAAGCAATCAGGGTTCGGGCGAGACCTGTCGCTGCATGCCCTGGACAAGTTCACCCAGCTGAAAACGACCTGGATTCGCCTGTAGCGGGTGTCTTGAGCAAAGGTCTAAAGCAGAGGCCTTGAGCCAGGGTCTTCGCTCCTTCCCATCCACCGCGGGAGGGCCCTGCGGCTTGCTGGGTGCTCGTCACGGGCGAGCGCCTGCCGAACCATCCACGCTGCGCTCGCCAGCACTCAAATATCTATTCCGAACAAAGGCTTGAAGAACCCTTCTGAAAAACAGCTCCGAATCACAATGTCGAACAACAACAAGAGGATGTAGTGATGCAAACACACTCCCCCACCTCCCACCAGGCAGCGCCATCTGCCTCGGGCTCCTGCCGCAAGGCGCTGGGCCTGAAGTCGTTGATGGCGATCGCGGTGGGCCTGGTCGTCTCCCAGGGCGTCATGGTGATCATGCTCCAGGGCGTCGGCATTGCCGGGGCAGCGTTCCTGCTCCCCCTGGCTATCGCCTGGATACTGGCCATGTGCTACGCCGCCTCGTTCTCGGAACTGTCGCTGATGATTCCCCGAGCCGGTAGCCTCAGTACCTATACCGAGGTCGCGCTCGGTCACTTTCCCGCCATTCTGTCGGTGTTCTCGGGCTACGTGGTCGTCGCCATGTTCGCTCTATCTGCAGAGCTATTACTGGTCGACTACCTGCTCGGTGTGCTCTACCCCGCCCTAGACAGCACTCACTTCATTGCCTTCGGCATTCTTGGCGCCTTTACCCTGCTCAACCTGATGGGTATCGATGTCTTTGCCAAGCTGCAGAACGTACTCGCCTTCGCCATGGTGGTGGCACTCACGCTGCTGGGCATCAGTGCGCTGTCCGGCGGCGTCGCACCCCATGCCTTCAGTGCCAGCCACATCTTCGCCGATCTTGACCTGGGCAGTGGCGCCTTCAGCCTCATGGCACTGGCGATCTGGGGCTACGTTGGGGTCGAGTTTGTCTGTCCGCTCGTATCTGAAACGCGTGATCCGGTTCGTCATATCCCCCGCTCCATGTACCTGGGATTGACGGTTATCTTTGTGGTCTTCTCCCTCTACTGTCTCGGCGTCCTGTTCTACTTGCCGCAGGAAGCCCTGCTGGCGGCCGAACTTCCCCACTTGGAATATGCACGCGCTGTCTTCGGTGACGCCGGGCATCTTGTGCTTGCCGTCGCCGCTGTTACCGCCACCTGCAGCACCGTCAACACGTCCTTGGCATCCATACCCCGTATGCTGCAAGGCATGGCGGAGCAGGGCCAAGCCTTTCCCGCCCTTGGCTGGCTGACGAGCTCCACCAGGGTTCCCTGGGTTGCGGTCCTGTTCATTGCAGCCGTCACGGGGCTACCTCTGCTGGTCTGGGGAAATGACCCTGGCACCGTCGGGCTACTGCTGACGGCGGCGGCGATTGCCTGGCTGATCGCCTACATCATCGCCCACGTCAATGTCATCGCCCTGCGCCGTCGCCATCCCGATGCACAGCGCCCCTACCGCACGCCCTTCTACCCCTTGCCTCAGCTCGTCGGCATTGCGGGCATGGTCTACGCGATCGTCTATGCATCCCCTTCCCCCGACATGACCCAGCAGATCTTCACCAGCGCAGGGGTGGTGCTCGGGCTGGTCAGCCTTGTGGCCTTGGTCTGGATCAAGGTCGTGATGAAAAAACCCCTCTTCAAGCCGGAACCGCTTGACCGAGTCATCAGCCGCTAGAAATAACACCAGAACAGGCCAGGAATGGGGCCAATGCCCTGCCCGGATAGCATCATAAAGGAGAACGACGATGAACAGTTTTCAAGGCTCCCCCTCCCTCGACAAGCAGGACATCTGGGAGAAGGATCGCGATCATTTCACCCACCCATGGACCGACTTTTCCACCTTCAAGGAAAACGGCTCCATGGTCTTTACAAAGGCCGATGGCGTCAGCATCGAAGATGCCGATGGGCGGCGCTATCTGGATGGCATTGGAGGACTCTGGTGCGTCAACATTGGCTACGGCCGGGATGAGATCGCCGACGCGGTGGCGGATCAGATCCGCGCCATTCCTTACTTCTCGACCTTTGGCCACCACACCACGGCACCCGCCGCTCAGCTGGCGGCCAAGCTTGCCGAGCTCGCCCCCGGGGACCTCAACCACGTCTTCTATGGCTGCGGCGGATCGGTGGCCAACGATACCGCGGTAAGGATGATCCACTTCTATTTCAATCAGCTTGGCAAGACCAGCAAGAAACAGATCATCTCTCGTATCGATGGCTACCATGGCAGCACCTACATGGCGATGTCGATTACCGGCGTCAAGTTCGACCATATCGGCTTTGATATCGACGACACCCTGGTACATCACATCAGCTGTCCGAATCCTTACCGGCGCCCTGCGGGCCAAAGCCTGGAGGACTTTTGCGACGACAAGGTCGCGGAACTGGAAGGCAAGATTCTCGAATTAGGGCCGGACAATGTCGCCGCCTTCTTCGCTGAGCCCATCATGGGCGCGGGCGGTGTCATTGTTCCCCCTGAGGGCTATCACCGCAGAACGCTGGAGGTGTGCCGCAAGTATGACGTCCTGTACGTCTCGGACGAAGTGGTCACCGCCTTCGGCCGTCTAGGCCACATGTTCGCCTCGGAGGACGAATTCGGTATCGTCCCGGACATCATTACCTGCGCCAAAGGGCTGACCTCGGGCTACCTGCCGCTAGGGGCCACGATCTTCTCCGACCGCATCTATGAGGTGATCAGCAAGCCCCAGGCGGACGGCGCCCTGTTCACCCACGGTTTCACCTATTCAGGCCACCCGGTGAGCTGTGCGGCAGGCCTCAAGAACCTGGAGATCATGGAGCGCGAAGGGCTGTGTGAGCACGTACAGGACGTGGGGGCCTACTTTGAACGCCGTATCCGCGAATTGTCAGACCTCCAGATTGTTGGCGATATCAGAGGACGCAAGTTCATGATGTGTCTGGAAAACGTCGCGGACAAACAAACCAAGGCACTGATCGACCCCGAGGCCAAGATCGGTAATCGCATCGCCGATGAATGTCAGCAGCGAGGCCTGATCGTTCGGCCCTTGGCGCATATGAACATCCTGTCACCAACGTTGATCCTGACCCGAGAGCACGTCGACTTTGTCGCCACCACCCTGCGCGACAGCATCGAAGCCGCCACCGAGTCCCTCAAGGCCGACGGCTACCTGCCCCGCTAGTCCCGGCACCAACCGATAGGCCCAGCATCGCCCCTCTCCGACGTTGATAGCAGCCCCGTCACAGGCAGCGCTATCGATAACCGAGAGGGGCGATGCCGTTGGACCGGTTTAGGGGGGAAAGGTCAGGCCCACGAAAGTAACTTTCAGATCCACCAGCAACTGGCTCCCCGCGCCCGTAGGCATTTCCGTGTCCGCAGCTCAGCAATACGCTGGCAGATGATTCTGTTAAGCTCCAACAAATGGTCGATGCTCATGTCGCTATGCACATAGACGGAGGCCTTCTGCTAGATGTTCTTCCGATACGGATGGTGCGGATCGATCAGTGGCCGAAATGGATTGTCAGCGAACCGGATTTTCCAGAGTCGTGGGGGCAGGTCCGCTACTTCGCTCTCCAAATGCTGATCAGGCTCTGGTTGATACCCAAATATTCAGTCTCCAGTTCGTTCCAACAGGACCTCCTGTTTTTCTTGCCAAGGAGGATAAGGCAAAAGCTCCGTTACAGGTGATTGAAGCCCGGCTAAACATTCTGGCTTTTGAGAAACACGGCAAGGTTGGCTTTACGGCGAAGTACTTAGTTTAGGGCACTGATCAACAGGTCACTGGGCAGCAAGTCTCCATGCTCCAAATGATCTCGGCACCACAGATAAAAGTAGCTGCCCATCGGCTTCGAGTCGTCGCGCCGGTACTGGCGCTTCTTTTCGGCCCTCGGTCCTTGTCCTTGCGCTTTGATGACCTCTTCGTTCTGGTACAGCTTGGCGGTACGTTGAAGGAATTCGGTGTCCTTCTCTAGATAGTTATTTTAACGATCACGGTGCAACCTGTATTAGGCTTGGGTGTTGCGGTTTTGAGTCTCGGAATAGCGGGTATAGGAGGCATAACCGTCACTGATGAGTTTGCCGATGAACTGCCTATCCAGCGCCTGCTCGATGCATTTCCAGAACTTATTCAGAATGGTCCCAGGACTCGGCGGAGCGAGCGTACGCTTTAAATTTGTCGGCATAGTCTGGATGCCAGCGAGACAGCGCTGGACGATTCTGGATCATGTCGTTGGCCGCCCACTCGATACGCTTAGCATCCATCTTGCTGGTCACAGCATTGTCAGGACAGATGATGTAGAACTCGCCTTTATTGAGCCCTGCCAGGGCATATTGAATGACTTGCTCGGCGGTCCACGCCTCATCGGGCTTGCTGTCGGATTCGGTACGCTGTTCCGCGCCGTTCATGGGCGTCCAAGTGTAACCCGGCACGAGAAGATGCGCGCTCACACGGTCTTGTACAACATTGCGCAGTTCATAAGCGAGCTGCTCGGTAAGTACTTTCACGCCCGCCTTGGACACTGAATAACCGGCAAATCCTGGAGGCGTGGTGATGCCCTCCTTCGATCCGAGATTAACGATCATCGCTGGCTTATCGGCGACTATCAGCTCCGGCACGAAGACGTGATGCATGGCCAGCATGCCGCCGAAGTTCACATCCATCTGCTTCTGCCAGGTATGTGGGGAGTCCCAGGGTCCGGCTTCAACCTTGATCGCCGCGTTGTTCATGACCAGTGCGATATCGCCAAAACGCTCGAGGATCTGATCCTTGAAGCGACGCAAGACATCCACTTCAGATACGTCGCCAACGACGCTCAGCGTTTCTACATCGAGCGTTTTGGCGAACACTTCGAGTGAGGCCTTGTCGCTGTCGAGCAGCGCGAGCTTCATTCCTTTCTGCGCCAATATTCGAGCGGCCGCCGCACCGATCCCTTTTGCTGCACCGGTGATGACAGCGACGCGACCTTGCGTGATAACAGCGTCTCTCTTCGGCATCGTGACTTACCTCCATTCTTAAAACGTTTACCCGCAGCCTTGTTCGATCATGCCAGCACCGACCAGTGTCGTGTCCATAGAGCCAAAGTGAACACAACGTTGACTGAAACTTTACGCATCAAAAGAACGCTCAGGCAGCACTACGCCGACGTTTTATTCAAGCGTTACGAATTATCAACTTAAACAGACACTGCCAAGTTCGACCAATTACAGCCCACCATCGCTTTCATTCGGATAAATCACCTAGGCGTCAAATAGAACTCATCTCCAGGTTGAAAATAAATACTCAGAACAACATTACCGAGACGCTATGATCGGGGGCAGTCGACAACGCCTTGATTGACACCTCCGGGGCGACATCGAACAAGCTGTTCCATGCATGCAAGCTAGTGAGAGACAACCGTGTTCCACGTCTACCTATTCATCGCTTTTCTCTACGTCCTATGGCGTGTCGTTGTTCCTCTGCCACTCTCCAGTACGTGGCGTGTCGTCGTCGCCTTAGTTCTGCTCCTAGTCAGCAAGCATCATCTGATCACGCAGCTGACGACCGGTAACATGTTCTCTCCCGAAATTCCCTTCTGGGCAGTCGCACTGTTGGGCTGGGGGTTCTGCGCTTTCGCCATCCTGCTGGTCATGAGCCTAGCGCTGGATGCCGCCCTGATGCTCCGCTGGCTTCTTAACAAGATACTTCGTGCGAAAAGACCAGCTCGACAATCGCTCACGACAGTGCGCTACGTGATGACCACCGTCGCGCTGACGCTCTCCGGGTTCGGGGTCCATCAGGCAGCGCAGGTGCCGGAGGTGAAGCGCGTCGAGCTAGATATTCCCGGGCTGCCAGCAGGATTAGAGGGACTAAAAGTGGTGCAGCTGACGGATCTGCACATCAGTCGCTTCTTTCAGCATGATTGGGTAACCGAAGTCGTCGCGCGCACTAATGCGCTGGAACCCGATCTAATCCTAATCACGGGTGATCTCATCGACGGCACGCCTACCGCGCGCCTGCACGACGTTGCCCCACTCAAGAATCTGCGTGCCCGTTACGGGGTGATCGCCTCGCCTGGCAATCACGAGTACTACTTCGGCGCCGAACGCTGGCGAGCCGTGTTCGAGAGCCTGGGCATGCAAATGCTCGAGAACACCCACATATCACTCTCCATCGTAGGCCAGCAGCTGGTCATTGCTGGTATTACCGACGAGAGCGCGGAGGATGTCGGCCTGGCGGGGCCCGATCTATCGGTTGCACTTCACGGATCTCCTAACGATGCTCCACTCATCCTGCTCGACCATCGCCCCTCCGGCGCCCGCCAGCACGCCGAAGCTGGCGTCGACCTACAGCTCTCCGGACACTCCCACGGCGGCATGGTGAAGGGGCTGGACTTAATCGCCGCCTACGCAAATGAAGGACATGTGTCCGGTTTTTATCCAATAGATGACATGGCGCTCTACGTCAGCAACGGTACCGGGCTCTGGAACGGCTTTCCCATCCGACTGGGTGTGCCGGGTGAAATCACCGAGTTGGTACTCGGCGTCAATAGCGAGGGATCACACGTCAAGATTCTGAAATAATTTCCACGTCATGGCGTTCCAAAAAGAGCTCGGTGGCGGGACCACGCCAGAAAGCAAGCCTAAAACTTTGCCAAAAGCCTCGAAGCGAAATAACTCACTCGTTCGAGATCTCATCGCGTTATTTTCTCCATAAGGCATAGCCTTAATACATGGCGACATCCAAACGTTAAGTAAAGCCTCAAGCACTCTACTGCCCAGCAAAGAAGTCTACTTCCAAAGTATATACACCCCAGCGCGCGTTTCCGTGATTTGCGGCTCACAGTCCGTCAAAGCTACTGTAGCAACAAATTAATTCTAGTTGGCGCCAAAGAGAGCCCCATCAAGTTCAAGTAGATGTGTAAATTTCTAAAAAACAACGCCTCGAATCGGTGACTGTCCGAACAATCCTCATTCCTGTTTAGTAAGCATCATGCTCATAATTGTCTTAGCGTGGCGCGACTACAGCGCCATAGATTAGAGGCATCACCTCTCCTTGATATGATCCAGAAAGACTCGGAGCACATGTGGAACTCGCTGGCCAACGGTGTAGTAGGCGTAGAAACCCGGCCCCGAAGAGGCCCACTCCGGGAGCACGACCTCGAGCTGCCCGGAGGCTAGCTCGTTGGCCACCCGCTTCTCGAGACAGTAGAACAGTCCGAAGCCCTGCTGGGCCAGCGCTATCGAAGCTTCAGAGTCGCCCAGTATCACACTTCCGGGCACATCGACCTCAACCATGTCGGCGCCGTTACCCAGCTCCCAAGAAAAGAGTTTCCCATCACCCGTTCGAATGCGAATACACTGATGACTCAGCAGATCCTCCGGCGTCCTCGGTCGACCCGCTTTTTCGAGATATGCTGGCGATCCCACAACGACCCAGTTCAACTCCTCTGTCAGCGGAGAGGCGGCCATGCCTTCAGGAACCCGGTCGCGATAGCGAATGCCCATATCGAACCCCGCCTGGGTGATCGCCACGAAGCGGTCGTCTAACGATATGTCGAGTTCAACATCGGGGAAACGCTCGACGAAAGAAGAGATACGATCCTCCAGCACGACGTGCATCGCATCCCGCAACGCGGTTATTCTCAAGCGACCCTGAGGTGCGTCATTTAACTCTGTCACCCCATCGAGCGCCGCGTCGATGCGTTCGAAATTCGGCATTAACTGATCGCACAGCCGATGACCCGCTTCCGTCAATTGCAGGCTATTGTTGAAACGGTGGAACAGGCGGATACCCAGCCGCGCTTCCAGATTCTTGAGACTATGACTGACAGCTGATCCGGTCACGTCCCGGGCCAAGGCCGCCTTGCGCACTCCGCCATATTTGGCGACAGCCAGAAAAACTTCCAGATCCGTGTAACTCGCCCGCTTCTTCATTTCGTTTTAAAAACCTCATCTCCATCATGATAAAAATGCAACACCATCGCCGTTGCGTGATTACAATTCTGTGAGAAACTTGGACACAGATTGAATTAGAGCACAGCTCTCAATCGCTTAATGGCGGATATTGTTGCCTTTTTTTTTCACTAGGTGTGGCCATGATCGTTTTACACAATTTTTTTTGCAATGATCGCCATCATTCTCTCAAATAGCAAGAAAATCATATAGGTAAAACGTTAAAAAACCACTCAATCCGATTAGTCCTAATCAACAAAGGAACACTAACTAATGTTTGATTTTTCCAAAAAATATGCCGTGATTTCTGGGGCTTCCAGCGGTATCGGCTTGGCAATCGCTGAAGGTCTGGCCGAAGGTGGTGCCAATCTGGTTCTGCTTTCTCGAAAGCAAAGCGACAACATCGAGTCAATGAAAAACCAGTACTCGCAACTGGATATCCAATGGCACGAGTGCGACGTAACCGATCATAGAATGATCAAGGACGTCGTTGACAAGCTGGTCGATGCCAATATCGAGGTTAGCTATCTTATCAACAACGTCGGTATCGCTCTGGGCGCGCCAAAGACTTTCTGGGGACAGGATATCGATACCGTCAAGAAAGTCGTTGATACCAACGTGTCGGGTTCCGTTCACCTGCTTCATGAATTTTTGGCGAGAATCTTTGTACCGCAGAACAAGGGGACGATTCTCAACCTCTCCACCATCACGGCGCTGGAACCGACCGTGCTGGGCTCAGGCGAGGTCACCTATCACTCCTCTAAGGCGTTCCTAGAGGGGATGGTCAACTCCATTCGGAATGAGCTGATGGGCACCGACATTCGTATCTTGACGCTGCGTCCAGGCTTCGTGAAGACGAAATTCCACCTGAACCGCGTCAACAATGATGACGATGCCTTCAACGATATCTTCAAGGGCATCGAGCCGCTTGATCCGCAGGACGTCGCGCTGGAGGCGCTTTGGATGATCAGCCGTCCAGACCGTATCAGCGTCAAGGCGCTGGACGTCGTGCCAACGGCCCAGAAGAGCCTGACCGAGGTTGATCGCAGCTGGAACGATCGTCACTGAGCGTCGCCAGACTCGACTGTCTACTTCCAATTCTCTCCAGCGACAAAACGACGGGCGGCATCAAGTGGCCGCCCCCTCCTGCGTCTTGCCAATCTTCATCTGTCAAATTAAGGACCAGTCATGTCAGACAGCTATCTGAAAGATAAAGTCATCGTTCTCACCGGCGCCTCCTCTGGTATTGGTGCCGCCACGGCGGAAAGGCTGGCACAAGAGGGCGCCAGACTCGTTCTAGTGGCAAGAAACTCCGGCAAGCTGATCTCCATCCAGGAACAGATCACGGATAACGGCGGTACGGCCATCTGGATGACAGCCAACGTCGGCGATGCTAGCGAGATGCAGCAGGTAGCGGACAAAGCCGTGGCGGAGTACGGTCAGGTCGATATCCTGATCAACAATGCAGGCGTGATGCTGTTTTCGGACTGGGTCGATACGGCGCTCGATGATTGGCACACAATGGTCAATACCAACATCGAGGGCTATCTCCACTCTATCGCCGCGATCCTGCCACTACTCCTCAAGAACGGTGGCGGCACGATTCTCAACATGAGTTCCGTTGCCGGCATCCATCCAGGTCCGTCGAGTGGCGTCTACAGCGCAACCAAGAGCTTTGTCCGAAGTATCTCCGAGAACTTGCGCATGGAACTGGCCGAAAAGGGCATTCGCGTAGGCATGGTGAGTCCGGGAGTCATTGATACCGGCTGGGCCGACAAGGTCAACGACGAAAAGGGCAAGAAGGTCGCCAAGGAGCTCAACGAGCAGGCTATCTCGCCGGAAAAGGTCGCTGACGCCATCGCCTATGCCCTGAATCAGCCCCACAACGTCGCCATCAGCGACGTCGTGATTCATCCGGTCTCTCAGACATGGTGACGTCGTAAGTCGGGCATCGATGTTACAGCCTTTCATTACCAATGATTACCCGAACATTATGTTCTCAAACAATTCAGTGAATTGGAGCTTTAGCAATAGCTATGCTGCTCCCCTACACGACAGGCGTCTTGGCGCAGAATGCGGCAGCAGAGGGCGCCAGACCAGACCTAGGCTCCAGAGCCTGCTGCTCGATACCACATATGCCACGCTGCAGTGCCTGGGAGAATGTGAGGGGCAATACCGGCCGATCCGACCTGCGTTTTCATAATCTACGCCACAGCTTTGCCGGCAGGCTGGTCCAGGCCGGAGAGAGCATGACCACGGTGAGGGATCTGCTAGGGCATCCCAGCCTGATCATTACCAGCCGCTACTTGCACATTTTGGATGCGGGTCTGGACGATATTGGCGCGCGCCTGCCGAGCTTAAGCGGGGCCTTCTGCGAGCACACACTAGAAAAAAGGAGGGTAAAAACGCAAACAGCCGCTCGTAAGCGACTGTTTTCTAAATGGTGCCGGTGGTCGGACTCGAACCGACACACTGTTTCCAGCGGCGGATTTTGAATCCGTATTTCGACAACACCAGGCCGCGCTTGCTACGGGCTTTTGTCGATAAATCAACAGCTTGTAATTTTACACTGGTTACGCACAACACCTGGATACGCTACGATCTGCGACCAAACTGCGACCACATCGCGCCAGCCACTGTAGCGGACGAGCGTCCGCTGCATAAGCGAGGGCACCCAATCAAGACATTCCAGCGCAGGGATGCGTTTCCAGCCGGCACTCGACCACGAAGTCCTAGACCGCGACAACGGCCGGCTCGTCCGGCTGTAGAGGGGCGGAAATCTCCGGGTCAAGGCCTGCGTCGAGGATATGGACTACCGCCCACCGCTGGCGTACGGATCGGACAAGTACTCAACCTGTATATCACCGGCCTCACGGGGTGAGACAAGACCTGGCAGGCCTGCCTGCTGGGCAACCAAGCCTGCCGGCAAAGGTACTAAGTGCGCTATCTGGGGGTGCCGCGCCTGTTCAAGCAGCTACGTATCGCCTAGGAGGATGGCTCCTACGCCAGGCTGACGGACCAGCTGAGAAAACCGTCCTGCTCATCCTCGGCGACTGGACATGCAGAAGATGACCGCCCCGCAGCGGCAAGACCTAATAGAGTTAATAGAGGACCGGTACGGCCAGGGCTCGAAACTAATCACCAGCAAGCTGACCATCGAGCACTAATTCAGAGGACGGTGGCCGACGCCATCCCGGATCAGCTACTTCACAGTGCTCCCCAGCTGACACTCAGAGGAGAATCAATAAGTCACGAGAATCGCGAGCCGCCCTGGCTGGCTGGCGGGCGGGCATCGGGAGAGTGCCTGCGTGAGGTACGACGTATTCAGGTTTAAGACGGAGAATTCGATACTTTACCTTACACTTGGGCCGATTGCATCAATTATAAAAAGGGAAACCAAACGCACTCAGTCATTTAAAAAGGGTTAATAATCGCGCTGGCCAAGACACTAGAGAGACTATTTTTTCAAAAAAGTAAAGCCTCCTCCTCCGGACCAACCAACATCCTTGGATATGCCTAAGCTTTCGCCCTCGATAACGGCTTTGAGTCGTTGAGCACAATAAGACATAGCGTGCTCACCATTCTCAATACCGATATACTTCCTTTTCATCTTATGCGCCACGGACGCTGTTGTGCCGGATCCTAAATAAGCATCCAAAACCAAATCACCGGGATTTGTGCTTATGTGAAGTATCCTTTTAATAAGACTTTCCGGCTTAGGAGTGTCAAAAGGTATTTTACAGTCAAATATTTTTTTTAAATGCTTTTTCGCATGATCTGTGGTTCCCACCTCATCCGCCAACCAAAGAGTAGATGGAGTTAATCCAGCACCAGCAGACTCACTTGTAAGAAACTTCTTTACACGAGGAACACCCGCCCCACTTCTACCAAACCAGATATTATTTTGGGAAATTTCAAATTCCATTTTTTCTTTAGAATAAATCCAGCATCTACCGGCTGGGGGGGTGTGAACTTTGCCAGTTGGGCCAACTATTTCATAGAACTGGCTGGCAGTAGCGTGCCCAGCTTGTACATTAGCTGACACGGATTGCCAAGGGCCTCGAGGATCGTTGTCTGGATTTTTATATCTTGACAACACCTCCTCTGTAAGCGGAAGCTTATTTCTGGCATTTTTAAATGCTGAATAATTTTTCGCATAAAGCAAAATATATTCGTGATTGCTAGATAATACTTTTCTATTTTCTCTCGTTGTGCGATGCTCCCATGCAATGGTGCTAACAAAATTTTCCCTGCCAAAAACCTCATCGAATGCAACTTTTAAATAATGCATCCCACCATCATCAATTGACACCCAGAAACTACCGTCCTCGGCTAATAGCCGTCGCACAATTTCAGCCCTTTTTTTTAATGAGGAAATCCATTCATCATGACTCATTCGGTCTGAGTAGTGAGTGAATATCTCCCCATTATTGTACGGGGGGTCAATATAGATACATTTTACTGCACATTCATAAACAGTGAGCAAAGACTCCATCACAGATAAATTGTCACCGTGAATGACCAGGTTGCCTGACTCCTGCTCACCGTGCGAGAATCCCGGCACCACATCCAAACCGTGAAGAGAGTGTGGAACAGGATCCTTGGCGGAGCTGGTCGTGCGCTCAGCAGCATCAACATCAGCAAAATCAATAGATTGGGCGAATTTCATAGTTATGACAGAGCAACTTGAGTTTGAGTGCGTAGAACCAAAGGCGAAGGTAGCGCCAGGCCTTTCCGAGGGTAGCACACCCATGCTTTGTAGGAAAGCCGAATCGAAAAAGAACGTTTTTCGCTCAATCCACTATCTCGGAAGTAAGCAGAGGTTACTGCCCGCAATCAGGGAAGCCGTAACCCAAATTGCCCCTGAAAGCTCAAGGATGATCGATTTGTTCTCGGGATCAGGCATAGTTTCACATGAGTTTTCTAGTGACAGACCGGTGACAGCAGTTGATATACAAGAATACTCGCGCGTCCTTTCCTCTACGATGCTAAACGGCCCTATTGAGTCGGATTTAGATATTACTCAGATTCCATACTTAATTCAAAGCTCAGAAATAACAAAAAAATTACTATGGGCATTCGAGCCTTTAATATCAATAGAAGAAGAGGTTATAAAAAACTCAGCTCTTGGCAATTTAAATGATTTGTGTTTCTTGCTAGAAAACGCCTGTTTTCTTGAATACCAACTGGGATTAAATAATCCTGATCACTTCGAATTTAGAGCCGCGCTAGAAAAAACTGAACAGCGCTTGGCTTTGGCAGACCTTCTTGAATCAAAAAGATCCGTAGTTACCAGATATTACGGAGGAATATATTTCTCCTACATGCAAGCAGTCTATATTGATGCGACCCGAACTATAATAAGCAATCACTTTCCGTCTTATGATCTCCCCATAGCAGCACTGTTAAGCACAGCTAGCGATATATCGAACACTGTTGGCAATCAATTTGCACAGCCTCTACGTCCGAGAGACAAAGAAGGAAGACCGAAAGCATCCCTAAGCAAAAAAGTAAAAACCGATAGAGAAAGGTCTGTGGTTGATACACTTGCAAAATGGTTAGTTAAGTATAGCAAAATCGGCAAGCCGGCTTTTAAACACAAAACAGTAAGAGCTGATTTTATCGAGGCACTGCAAAAAACTACCGACGAGATCGGTGTGATTTATGCTGACCCACCCTATACACGGGACCACTATAGCCGCTTTTACCATGTTTTAGAGACAATTGCTCTCCAAGACCGGCCATCTATAGTAAGATTTTCCACATCGCCTAACTCCAGGTTTAGCAGGGGAATCTATCGAGACGATCGGCATCAGTCACCTTTCTGTATTAGGTCTACTGCACCTGATGCGTTTCGCTCCTTGTTTAGTTTGTCTCAAAAGCTTTCTGCACCGCTCGTACTTTCTTATTCACCTTATGAAGCGACCGATGGAACTCATCCGAGGGTCGTATCAAGATCCCAACTAGTGAATATCGCATCGGAGTTTTTTGAAAACGTAGATTGTATTGAATTAGATAATTTCAATCACAGCATGCTCAACAAGTCAGATAGCAAATTAAAGACTAGAGCTCAGTCTGAAATACTCCTAATATGTCGGTAATTTTCACTAAACCTCCGGAAGCACCTCTTCTGAAGGTAGAAGTTCAAGAGGCACGGTGGACCACTGGGTTTTCAAATAATCAATAGATACGAAGGTTTGACGCATTAATATTCTGCCACTCTCACTACGAGGACCCAATATTGTAAGAACCTCTTGATACCCCTGCTCTCCCGGCATTAACAAACAATATCTAAAAGCCATAGCATCTATTCGAACAAAAACAACCACAGGCCTATCACCTAGTTCTGTTGTACTATAAGCAACTCCTCTTCCGGCTCCAAGCTCAACTCTGAAGTTTCTACTTTTTACAACTACAGGGCGACGAATTTCTACCTCACCAACCTCCCCGCTTGCTGTCACATGCTGAGTAACAACCTCTGCATCCTGTCCAGCTCTCGCTTCAAATCCAAAAAAATCTTCGAAATCATCTTTTCTAAAGTTTGCTTGATTCCACCTGCCTTTACCACTAGGAATTTCACTAATAAATACTACAGGAACTGATTTATCAGAAGCCATGGCTAGTTCTGCATGGGGCTCAGGCTCTACTTCGTCATCATTCTGTCCAGCTGCAGGACCAGGCTTCACTTGCCAATTAAAACGGCTATTCTGCATTGCCCTTGCGATCACATCTTGATCCCGCAGCAACCTCAAACGATGGGCCATTCTATGTGAACTTATCCAGTCATCCCAATTTTCTTCAAATTCCTGAGCTGCCTGACCGGATAGAGAAAAATCTCCAAAGGCTTCCCAGTTAAACGCGTTATTAGCACCCATGATAGTAGCACCGAGCCCAGCCGAGGTAAGGTTTCCAGAACCAGCTAGGACATGAATAGTGTCTTCTTTTTTGAACCAACAGAATTTGGGATGAAATATCCCTTTTCCACTACTATCCAAAAAAACAAAAGATTTTAATCTTCCTTCGTACTGATCAGATAATTCTACAAGCGTCTCTATTGCCTCTACATTCGTAAGAGCATCAACACCAACTATCAGCGTAAAGCTCCCCTTCGCAATTAGTCTTTGAATATTCGGCGAATTGATCAGGGCCTGAATTCCTGATTTTGAAGCAAACGCAAAAACGCCAACACCAATTTCTGCACCAGAGGAGATAGCATCAATTCGATACAGCAATTGTCCTACCCTTGGCTCCTGAATTCGAAAATGCATAGTGACCACTCTTGTAAATTAGAGGTTCGAATACACGGACCGCTTACATTTCTTTAAGCAAACCTTCTCTATCCTTGGAAGAAAATGCTTGTTTGAAATTATTGCCTTAATTGGTGTCCGAGCTGAGATACAAAACTTCGCATCCTAACTCCTGCAAGATACCAAGTAATAGGACGATGATTGTAACTAATTTCGAGGCTATAGAAAACCTGAATCCATGAAAACTGCGCTCTGAAAGTCATTTAACCCACTAACCTGCATGACAGGAGGCACCGGACCTACCCCTACGGGCTGCGTGGCCTGTCAATCGGCCTCAGCTATCTCCCGCTGCCCGCAAGTGTATCTGGTGGCCGTCACGAATTGGTAGAGCTGGCGCGTGCTGCCCTGGCGTGTCTACAACACACTGGGGGCGGACTTCTGATCTTACCAAGGGTTTGTAGTCAACACAGTTTCACGATTGAAGGCCCAGTAGCCTTCGAGGACACCGTGCAGTTGGTATTGCGGCGAGCCGTCAAGCAGTCGACGACCACCTCGAGTCCAATGCCGGACATGAAGGCTGACACTTAGCTCAGCGCTGCGACCTGATGCGTTGACGCTACTTGCCGGGCCAGATGATGGGTGATGGCCTGGCGGGTCTCGAACACAGTCTCTCCCATGATTCGCCGAGATGCCTGGGACGGTCAGCTGGGCATCAGTGAAATTGACATCGACGGAAACGGGATTGATGCATTATCTTGGACATCGGCCCCCTGTTGAGTGGGTGTTGTGAGGGGTTTTTCGCTCACGTACATCCCAAAAGGCTGCGCCTTTTTCGTTCACACCCTTGGTGAGCATCGCTGCTCATCCGGGATCAGGAATCACTTACATTGGCTGGATCAAACCTTTACTGTGGATTACTCTAGTTCGGTTGGAGGACTTCTCCTCTAGATCCTTTTTAATTGAGCTAACCGAGATAAGGAGCGCGAAAAAAATGCCGGTAGACGCAAAATACAAACATGAGCAAGCAATTGATATCGAAAAAGACCTGGATGGCGATATTATTTACCTCGAACTGAACCTATCAGATATTATATCGGACTATGTTTCTGATTATAGCGACATCGACAGTCTATTAAATAAAGTGCAAAGTCATAATAAAATCGCATTCGTGGCCGAGCATGCGGCTAAAGAGGCTTCAGAGAACGGAACAGGTGAACTGAATGAAAGGCTGATGGAGCATGGTTTCAAGATTGTCAAATGCGAATGATAGAGCCATAAAAAATAAATGCTAATGTTAAAGCCGATGTCACCCATCAGGGTGACATCGGCGCTATGACGTGACATCTGACGCCGAACAACACTACAGAAACCCTCGCTCCGCAAAGGACTCACATCCTTCGCTACCGACCACAATGTGATCGATGACCTTCACGTCGACCAGCCCCAGCGCTTCCTTAAGGTGCTGGGTAATGCGCCGGTCGGTGTCGCTGGGCTCCGGTTCACCCGAAGGATGATTGTGAACCAGGATCACAACGGCGGCGTTGTGAGCCAGCGCCTGCTTGACCACTTCCCGAGGATAGACGTTGGCCGCGTCGATGGTGCCGCGAAACAACTCCTCAAATTGGATCACCCGATGCTGGGTGTCGAGGAAAATGGCACTGAACACCTCGTGCTCGTAATCCTGTAGCAGTATCTGCAGATACTCGAAGGCCAGTGTCGGCTGAGTGATCTTGCGTCCCTTGGCCAGACGGCGACGGGCAAAGGCCTTGGCGATGCTCAAGAGCTCCGCTTCGGTCACTGTGTCGGTAATGCGATAGGTACCGGCGGTCTCGCCGGCACTCAGCTTTCGATGGTTCATGATTGTTCTCCTCAGGCCGCCATCACTTGCGCCATGCGGCGCTCCATTTCCTCATAGAACGCCTCGACCCGCTCGGTGATGGTGCGAATCAGCGTTTCGTCCCGATAGGCACGCTTAACGAACAGCGGCATGCCGGGCCAGTAGCTGATGAAGTCGATCCATTCCCGTTCGCTGACCCACAGGCCGCCCTGGCACTGGGCGATGTGCTCCTGGGGCAGCTCGCCATCCAGCAGCAGCTCGATCTGATATTTGGGCCACTTGGTCTTGATCTCGACCAGGCCATGGCTGTCCACCAGACAGTCGGGTGAGTAGCCCACGCCATGGTTGAGGATGATGCCAACCTGCTCCAGTCGGGGCAGGCCAGTGGCCTCGTGGTAGAGCTCGCGTGCCATGGGCTCCAGCTTGTGACCGCGCTGGGTGTGGGTATTGCCCTGGAAGGCATCCGAGGGCTCCCCCGTTATGCGCTCTCCGATCAGCTGATGCATGTAGCTGATGGCGCCGGTACCAAAGCCTCCCGGCCCCTTGCCCTTGACCAGAAGCGTCTTCAGCTCGGACATGGTGACGATGCCGAGACGGGCGGCATGCCACTCAGGCGTGCCCTGTTCCAGTGTCAGGATCTGCATGACGATCTCCTTGTGACCGGCGAGGGTGGTGCCCACGCCGCTCGCTTAGTGACGTTGATGGTTGGGTAAGGCGCGCTTCTGCAGGGAGGCGCGTAGCTTGTCGAAATCGCTGCGGGGGACACGCTCGACGTCGCCGTACTTGCCGACGAACCACTCCTGGGTGGTGACAGGGCAGGCGGTAATCAGCTGCTTGAGCTGAGCTGCCTGGAATGCGGTGACCACCTTCACAGGTGGCGCGGCACCGTGGCCGTTGTCGTCCTGCCCCCGGGTTGTGATATTGAGCAGGGCGCACAGTACGTAGCGCTTGCCGTAGCTGGTGGAGGAACCGAAGGCCTGCACGGCGTTCTTGCTGCCGCTGGTATCGGCCGGCAACAGCATGCTGGTCTCCTCGCGGTGGCCGTCCTTGTGCATCAGCACGCCAGTCACCTGAATGCCGCGCTCCTGGGTCTGAATTCGGAAGCTCACCGCGAAGCCGTGCTGCTTCATGATCGGCCGCACGGTGTCAACGATATCCTCCAGGGTGGCATAGGCACCGTTGTTGCCCTGGCCACGCTCGGCGATGCTCGGCAGCTCCGTCTGCATGGCCGCCATGGCGGCGCTGTAGGCCATCATTGCCTGGCGGTCGAGGACACGTTCCTGCATCTGCAGCAGGCGCTCCATCTTGTCGATATCCACGTCGGGATTGAGCGCTGCCCGCTCGATCACCTGGATGATCGCGGTGCTCTCCTGCAGTGGCTGGGGTGTCTGGTGGGTCGATAATGGAGAGCTTTTCTTGCCGTGCTCGGGATGAATGGGCGTTACCATGGTGATCTCCTTACAGGTAGCGGTTGATGACGTCATGGAGCTGGTCCGCCGGGACCTTCTCCAGCGACACAACCACGCGATAGACCTGGCCCTCGGCCAGCACGTGGGTGTGGGTTTCACGTTCACCAGCACCCAACAGCTGACGAGTCAGCTGAGTCAGGGCGCGGCACATCTCGAAGGTCATGGGGGGTTGCATAGGCACCTCCAGAAACACAAACGCCCGGCCTTCGAGGGGCCGGGCGCTATGCCGTGATGGGGATAGAAAATCGATAGGGGATGAAACAAGCCGCTAGAACCACCGACGGGGATCAGGCCACCAGTGCCATCGCCGTTTCCAGGGCCTTGTCCTTGAGGCTGGCCCCCTGGCCGAACCAGGCAGAGTCCATGCGGTAGTCGTTACTGCGTGCCCGCTTCTCGTGGTCGACGTACTCGGTGATGGCGTTGAGCAGGCCCCAGGCTGTGCCCTGTGCGGTGCACAGCTGAGAGCCTCGCCCTTCGCCGTGGTAGAGCTTCTGGACGCGGTTGAGGGCCCGGTAATTGGGTAGCTTGGAGGGATCGTCCAGCGGCGCATCGGTATTGCAGATCACCGACTGGAAGTAGGCCTGCATCTCCTCCTGGCTGACCTTGCGCTCGGCCAGGGTCTTGATGCGGTACATGAAGTCGTCCCACTGAGCGACCGAGATACCCAGCTGCTGCTTGACCCGCTGCGGATTGAACTCGGTGCTGTGTGGCACCTTCACGCCCTGGGTCATGCCATCCACAGCAATGGTCAGGGTGTTGTTGCACACCACGCGTACCGAGGTGGGCGTCGCCACCGTTGCCAGCGAGCCATCACAGGACGTCGCCAGTAGCAGGTAGGCATAGACCTGATCCTGGCCCTTCAGTGCCGTGCCCAGGCCGCTCCGAGCCAGGGCCCAGAACTTGCGCCCGCCCTTGAGTACCCCGGCGGTCTCCAGCTCATAGCCGGCGTACTCGGTCAGGTCGCGGTAGAACTCCAGCACCTCCTCCGGCTGGACCACCTTATAGCGCTGCGAGACCACTGACAGCGGGGCCCGGGTATCGGAGCGATAAAGCACCTTCTGCTCCGGGAAGGAGTGGATGCTGCCCAGGTGCCCGGCGCCATCGGCGATGAAGCGTACCGGGGATTCCTCGATGTGCCAGTCCATGCCGGCCTGCTGCCGCCAGACCTCCAGCGGTTGATGACGCGACAGTTGCTGGCCGAGGCCATGCCAGGGGGTATCGCCGACGTAGGCCATGTGTTCGATCAGATGAGCCATGGGTATTGCTCCTTGATTGTCGAGATCACGGCATAGCAGCCCGCCACCCATGGGCAGCGGGCTAGCCGTGATAGCGTGTGAAAGGAAAAGACGAGAGAAAGAGACGACCGGGAGCGGAGCGACACGCTCCATTGTTACTCGGCGTGGGGACGGAAGGCGTGACCACACTGACGGCACTCGACGTTATCCAGCACCTTGGTATCCAGCTCCTCGCCCAAGCGGGCTCCGGCGATCCCGCCAGCGGTGCCCCCAACCAGACCGCCAAAGACGGCCCCGGCTAGGCTGCCGATGGTGACCCCCAGGGGACCGCCCACCGCACCAACCAGGGCACCGGCCTTGGCCCCTGACAAAGCACCGGCAGCGCCTGACGCGGTGCCCGCCACCGCTCCGGTCGTGCCACCGACCTTTCGGCCGATGTTGCGCGTAATGACGTGATGCGAGCCGCAGCTCGGACAATGGATCGACATGCGCTTACCTCCTGAGTCGTGGTGTGAACGTTCATCGAAGCTATCGCCTGATAGCTTCATGGAGGTAATACAGGGCTGAGATTTATTTGAATCGAATCGGTAGGTGGGCAGCCAGCAACCCAGAGGCGAGCCCTGTCTTCGACACTAACTTTTTCAATTGCTTACGGCCCAACTTTCTGGTGGATACCGACCATAGGGGCTCTCTTCTCCCCGTAGTCTCTACCTGAATCAACCATGCCAATTTGGCTGTGTATGTTATTGGTTATAACCAGTAGTTCTAATAGGGATAATCAGTAGACTCAGAGAGTGCATTGAGCTCACGTAGTAAGAGCCTACAAGACAGAACAGTAGAAAGAGGAGAAAGGCTGGGAGGGTGATCCCCAAAAGGATCGCACCGACCTCCCTGACAGAGAGAAGGCACCGGAGAGAGCATCAAGAGAGTGACGGCGAAGCCGAATCACGACATGTCCTCAGGTAGGGAAGCTGCGGTAGCGATGGGCAGGTCTCTTTCCTGGTGGCCTGCCCCGTTTCCCGGTGTTGACGTAAATTTCTACAGGCCTCGGCGATGGTACGAGCAGAACGCTCCACGACCATTAAGAGAGGCCTTCCTCATGTACGATGATGTTTACGACGACACCCTGAACGAAACCGACATGCTGGCCATTTGCCAAGGCATGGACAATACAGTGTTGGAAACCACTGCCCTGGGCCAGGAGATCGCCACGCTGTCCCACCACCTTTGGCGACAGGACTTGATCGAGGTGGATCGCCAGCTCAAGGCGTTGGCGACGACAGAGGCCTTGCTGAACAGCCAGCAAATGATCCTGCCGGATGGCTTCGGCAGCGATATCGTGGTGCTAGCACCTGACGCGCTGCTGGACACGCTGACCACGCTCTACACAGTGCTGGTGACAATGTTCCAGGAGACCGATATCGGTCAGCACTATCGGCCGAGCCCCTACGCTCTGCGTTTTCTGTGGGCGTTTGGGAGCAGTGCGTACCTGCGCGAGGCAGGGTTTCATCAGCCTCCCACCATGAGCCGGCAAGTAGCAGAGCAAACGGTTTTGGAACTCAACCAACGACTGACGGCCTGGTATCAATGCCTGAAGCAGCCGGACTTTGCCTACGAGTGCAGCCGGAATCGCCGCAATAGCCGCAACAACTACCAGCGTCTCCGGGATTTGATGGATGCCCTGTTCGCTCGCCATAGCCGCCTGACGGTACTGAGAGTGGATCTAAGTTATAGCGAGCATGACGGCCCCTACATCGACTACGAGACAGCACGCTACCATCGTAAGCAGCTGTGTCAGGCATTCCACACGAACCCGCTCTTCAAGCACTTGCTCGGCTATGCCTGGAAGCTGGAGTGGAAGCCCAAGAAAGGCTTCCATTATCACTTCGTGTTCTTCTTCGATGGTCACCAGGTGCAGGAAGACATTACCCAGGCCCGGCGTATCGGCGAGCTGTGGGCGCGCTCGATCACCGGAGGGCAAGGGCATTACTTCAACTGCAATCGCAATGCTGAGAACGTCTATCACTACAACGCCTTGGGGCGCATCGACTATCACGACTTTGAGAAGCAGCGCGGGCTGGATTACATCGCCCGCTACCTGACCAAGGTCGACGAATACGCCGCCATGCTGGTGACAGGGCGCACGTTTCAGACCAGCCCCATGCCCCATGTACCTGAAGGGCCTCGCCCTGGACGTCCACGTCAGCCCCCCGCCACCTGGTGCTACGGCGAGCTCAGTTTCTGACCGCCCACCTGCCTATGCTATGTCACGTCCCGGCGGTCACGGGAAAACGTCGGGGATTCCGCCCGCCGACGACCAATGCCGGGTTTGATTTCACGACACACGGCCTGCCCCTGACTGGGGAGCAGACCTTCTTTGTTCAACCATAAGGAGTTCGCCATGTTCCCGTTCCGCTTCCGACAGGGCACCCAACAGAACGCCGCAGACGCCGCTGAACCACACGCAAGCCCGTCACTTGGCCCACTCGCTGCCGACGCGACAGAGGACGCTCAGCGGCGGCTCGATGCGATGGAGCGAGATGAACCCAAGCGACGGCTGATCCGGGATGCCAAGGCGCTGGCCAAGACCCGCAAGATCACCCAGGCACAGATGGCCGAGGAGATGGGCGTGCCGCATCGCACGCTTGAAGAGTGGCTACAGTTCCGGCGCATGCCGAAAGCACCGGGCACGACGCTACTCCAGCGGTGGGTAGCGGCGCATTCAAGGGCAGAGTAACGCGCCTTGCCGAGCGTCAGCGGCGTCGAGGATCGACGGAAGGGGGTGAATGGCGAATAGCGCTTAGCGAGAAACGGAATGGATAAATATAGGTTAATAACAAATTTGTCTTAGCTATTTTCGACCATCACCCTCGTCCAAGCGATCAAGGCAGGCGGCTCGAAGGCGTTGGGGACCCTGAAAGCGGTTATTTCGGCTATTAGTAGCCGAAATAACCACATCGGAGGGGCAGACAGCGCTCAAAACACCCTTTTGATAGATACCATTTTCCTATTACTGTCAATACACACTGCTTAGTAGCGCCTACCCCTGTAACCAGCGCTAATCCAATGCGAGCCGGACGACGGCACTCTCTGCCCAGTCATCGGACGAGATCTGGTGGCAACCCAACCCAAAAAGGAGAGAGTGACCATGAGCTATCCCTTCCAAGCCGTGCTGCCCGCCCCCGGCCACTTCCATGCCCAGCGACTCGCCCCCACCTTGCTGTGGCAGTCAAGCCATGAGCTCAGCCAGAACTGCCAGGTGTCGATGGAACTCACCGTCCTCACCCTACTGGCAGGCGTCAGCATGGTGGCTCAGGGCCGCTACGACCTGAAGATGCCCTACGGCGCGATCAAACCCACCTCGATCAACGTGCTGGGTGTGGCGGGTTCCGGCGAGGGCAAATCCCCCCTCTACGACAAAGTGCTGTATGTCATCCTGGAAGCGCAGCGCCAACAGCGCCGGGAGTGGCGCAAGCGATTGGACACTTACCAGGGGGAGCTGGAGGAGTGGCGTACCGAGGAGAAGGTGCTGACCCAGGCGATCTACCGCAAGCAAACCAAGGGCGGTACCGCGGAGCGTGAACGGCAATCGCTGCGTGAGCTGCATCGGCGTCGGCCCGAACCGCCCCGCGAGTTCCGGCTGCTGTATGAGGACACCACGCCGGAAGCACTCTTCTCGGGCCTGGAAACGGCGATCCCGAGTGCCGCTCTGGCTACCGACGAGGCGGAAGTCTTCTTCAAGGGCGCCATGAACCGGGCACGCAGTCACATCAACTCACTGTGGAGTGGCGGCAGCACGGTCATCACGCGAGCCACCAAGGACGATATCGTGCTGGATGATGCACGGCTGATGCTATTGCTGATGGTGCAGCCCGGCATCCTGCAACAGTACATGGAGGCACAGGGACAGCAGGCAAGGGATTCCGGCATGCTCGCCCGCTTCCTCGTCTGCGCACCGCCGTCGGTTCGCGGTCAGCGCTTCTACTCGCTGCATACCACCCCGGCGTGGGAGGCCTGGGAACAGGCCGAGGCGCGCCTGGCTAGCCTGACACGGGAAAACTTGATCCTGGCACAAGCGCCTGACATGCCGCGTGAGGTACTGGAGTTCACCGAGGAGGGAGCGGCCTGCTGGGTACAGGTGGCCAACGAGATCGAGCGGCAGATGGGGCCGGGCGGGTACTATGAAGCCTGCCCAGACCATGGCTCGAAGCTCGCGGAAAACGTGGCGCGTGTGGCCGCGTTGATACACCTGTTCGAGGGCCATGAGGGCGGGATCGTCGCCGAGACGGTGCTGATGGCCATGGATCTCTGCCTGTTCTACTCCGGCCAATTCCAGCAGGTGTTCATGCCGCCTCCCCAGGAGGAGCAGGATGCCTTCTGTTTGAACGAATGGTTCAATGAGCTCCGGCAATTCAACTGGCGTATCATTCGGTACAACGACGTGCGTCAGCGTGCACCGCGATCCCTGCGCGACAAGAAGCGCCTCAAGGCTGCTTTGGAGGTACTCATTGCCCAGCAGCAGGTCGTGGTATTTACGCACCATCGAACGCGCTATATCGACCTGATGCCCTGGCTGGGGCCGCCGGACATGAGCAACCTCTGATGCCTTCCTTTGCCTTGCTGCCCTCCGGGGCGGCAAGTGCTATCTACGTCATGTGACGGTTTCACGCGCCTGCAGCACGGCTTGCCACGACACCGCCTCGGGCAGCCAATCCAGGCAGGCTTGGAGGTCATCAACGTGGTGCGTCGCACGGATTGCCTCCACCGCCTCATCGGGTAGCTCTCCGAACCGATCCTCCAGCAAGTACACCAGAACACCCTGGACACCTTCACGGAAGCCACGCTCGTGGACCAGCTCGGCTTCCATGCGAGCAGCCCCGTCACTGCGGAAGGCATCGCGCCGTTGCCGCAGCTGACGGGCCATCACGCGCCGATGAATGTGTCGATCCCTGACGTCCTGACCGGCCTTCAAACGCTTCAGCAATAACGTGAGGATCTCGGCTTCAAGCTTGTCGCGAGTGATGATATCCAGGATATGGAAGTCGCGGTTAAGCTCATAAATCCTCACGGCCCATTCATGCGCGACGGCCTCGGCATTATGTTGGGCACGTTTGATCGCTCCGGGATCGTTGTACAGCATGCCCTTGATCATCACGGCCAACAGCGCCTGCTGATCCTGCTCCGACGCGGGCCGGGCGCGAGTGTGCCCGCCTTTGCGTGCCCGCTGGCTGTAGTGCTTGCCTTCGAGGTTCTTCAGGATGTCCAGCGCAGCCAGGTGCCGCTGCGCTTCCAGCAGGGACGACTGCATGCGCTGAAAGGCATGCTGCAGACTGCTGTCAAATGCTCCCATACCGGGGGCCGTCAGCGGAGACAGGCCTCTCTGGTACTCATACCTCACTGCCACCGCCTGGCGCAGCGCAAGGTCCGCATGCCGCTCGCGTTGTTCCTTGAGAGCCACCTTACCCTGGCTCAAGGCGATAGGCTCCACCGCCTCACTCGGCCGAAAGCCACCGCTTTCCATGTCGGCAAATAGCTCGTCGATCCGAGCATCTCGCTCCTGCGCACTCGACAGGCCCTGATGCTCAAAAACCCGCTCCACCACTTGCCAGGCGTGCCCGGTTAATTCGTTACCGGCCCACCGCATGGCCACGGCTGTATCCGCAAGCGCACGGCGCGAACGCTCGCCCCTGGGCGACTTGTCGCTCATGAGTGACTCTTCTGGCTTATCCGACATCACATTGATCTCTATCTATACCTCCCCTAAGGATACCATCTCGCACCCAGGGCCTTTCCAATCTCTAGGTCGACACACCAGAATTCAGCATTGCAAACCTCGATTCCTGCCCCCAACGCTTCTCCAAAAAACAACACCTGAAAATAAAGTACATAAAAACAACAGCTTGTACACATACACTCAAAAACACATACAAGCCAATAAATCAAGAAACCTGCTTAGATAGATTTTCTAACCTAGCAGGCGGCAGGATTCAGTCATGCCGCTCCGGCGATGATTTGGCCATCAAGCCAGCCAATGAGAGGAGCAGCGATGGCCGGAGCACTGTTACGACCCGATCAGGTAGCTGAATGGCTCGGCATGAGCCCGAGCTGGGTGTATGGCAACAAGCACCGCATCGGCTTCGTTCAGATCGGTAGCGCGGTTCGCTTTGAGCAGAGCGCAGTGGAGAGGTACGCTGAGAGCTGCAAGCGCGGCCCTCAGCCTGAGGAACGCAACACATGGGAATCACAGTCAGATACAGGGAAAAGAGGAACCGGTGGGTGGTCACGGAAACGTACCACGGTCACCGATATCAACGAACGTTTGCAGGGAATCGAGAGGGGGAGCGGCAGGCGCGGGAGTACGCAGCGAAGCGCCAGGCAGAGCTGAACGAAGCAGCTTTCCAGGGAGAGGCGATGGGGCGCCAACCGCGGCGCACCTTCATCGAGGGGCTCGAACGATGGATCGACGAGTACGACGTGGCCAGTCAGGCGAAGGCCATCCGCCCGGTGGCTCGCTACATGGGCGACCGGGTACTGCTCGGAATGGACAGCGTCGACAAGGCCCGCGAGATGGCCCGAGACCTTCGCAAGCAGGGGCGTGCGCAGAGCACCATCAACAATCATCTTCAGGTAGTCAAGCGGGTACTGAACCTTGCCTATCGGGAATGGGGATGGCTGGATCGCCCCCTGGGCGACAAGATCCGCAAGAAGATGCCGAAGAACGAACGGCACGTGTACCTGACCATCGAGCAGGTGGCTCAACTCCTGCAAGCCATCCCCGATCACTCGATTGTCGAGAAGCGGGTGATCGCCCTGGCAGCGCTCACCGGGCTGCGCCAGGGCGAGCTGCTGGCTCTGGATCCGCAGAACGTCCACGGTGGTCGCATTCTGCTGCGACCAGACCAGACGAAGAGCGGCAAGGCCCGAGTGGTGCCGGTACCGGAGGATGCCAGGCCCTGGCTGGAAGAGCTGCCATTCGCGACGACCTATCACCGGCTGCGAACGGTGTGGGAGCATGCCCGCCAGGCCGTGGGGCGGCCCGATCTGCGCTTTCACGACCTGCGCCACAGCTATGCCAGCATGTTGGCCCAGGCCGGCGAGAGCATGACCACGGTGCGCGATCTGCTGGGGCATTCCAGCCTGATCGTCACCAGCCGCTATGCGCACATGTTCGATGCGGGTCTCGACGATATTGGCTCACGCCTGCCGAGCTTGAGCACGGCCTTCTGCGACCAAACTGCGACCACACACTAGAAAGAGGGAGGGTAGAAACGCAAACAGCCGCTCGTAAGCGACTGTTTTCTAAATGGTGCCGGTGGTCGGACTCGAACCGACACACTGTTTCCAGCGGCGGATTTTGAATCCGCTGCGTCTACCAATTCCGCCACACCGGCAACGGGCGACGATTATACGTGGGTGACAGCGAACGTCAATTGCTTCAGCTACCTATGCGCGATTCAAGCGCGCATTTGTTGCCCTCTGCGGGTGGTCCTGGTCCCTTGCAGCTCGTCCTGGCCTGTTTTTTTTCGCCCGTGCCGCCTGCTGGACAGCGAGTGCACCCAGGGTGACCATCCACGTGAACGGCTGCAACGAAGCCGCCTTGCTATTGGACAAGCCCTGAGTGGACAAGCCCTGAGCTTGTCCAACAGCGACGTCTTGGCCAAAGATGGCTCGCCCCGGCGGCTTCGACCTTGGTAGACTGCCGCCGCCCTGCGTCAGGTTAACAATGCGTAAGTCTCCATCAACAACAGAACCGGCGCCGCTTGACCGCGCTGCTGATCCGTACCCCTGATCAGCCCCCTAGGCAGCGCTTCGCGAAGCATCTGTCGCGTCCTGCCGAGCGTATTTGAGGAGAAAGGAATCTGCCATGGCCGATACCCGCAACGATGCTGTTCCCCATCCGTCCGTCGCCAGCCGTATAGGCCTGGTGCTGGGCCCGCTGCTTCTGCTGCTCACGTTGATTCTGCCGCCTCCGGGCGATATGTCCCACGCTGCCTGGGGCTGTGTCGGCATGGCATTGCTCATGGCCAGCTGGTGGTCGACCGAGGCGATCCCCATTCCGGTGACATCACTGATTCCGCTGGTACTGGCACCGGCGCTGGGCATTGGTGGCATCAAGGATATCGCGGCTAGCTATGCCAATCCGATCATCTACCTCTTCTTGGGCGGCTTCCTGCTGGGCATCGCGATGCAGACCTGGAACCTGCACAAGCGCATCGCCCTGCATGTGCTCAAGGTGGTCGGCAGCGAGCCACGCCGCCAGATTGCCGGCTTCATGATCGCCACCGGCTTTCTCAGCATGTGGGTCTCCAATACCGCTACGGCCATCATGATGCTGCCGATCGGCATCTCGGTGCTCAGCCTGATGGAAGATTCCGATCCCAAGGAACTGCGGCGCTTTGCTACTGCGCTGCTGCTGGGCATCGCCTACTCCGCCAGCATCGGTGGCGTTGCAACGCTCATCGGAACTCCGCCCAACGCCCTGCTGGCCGGCTATCTGGCAGAAGACCGCGGCATCGATCTGGGCTTTGCACAGTGGATGCTGGTCGGCGTGCCGATCAGTGTGGTGATGATGGCTCTGGCCTGGTGGTGGCTGTCCCGCAAGGGCTTCGCGCTGAATATCGGCCAGGGAGACAGCGACAGTCTGATTCGTGATCAGCTCGCCGACATGGGCCCCATGAGCTCGGCCGAGCGCCGTGTGGGCCTGCTGTTTCTGGCCGCTGCCGCGCTGTGGATCGTTCGCCCGCTGCTCAATGACATGGGCGCGGACTGGCTGTCGGACACCACCATCGCCATCGTCGCCGGCATGGCCCTGTTCCTGATCCCGTCCAAGCGCCAGCCCGGCGAAACGCTGATGGTATGGGAAGATGCGGTGAAGCTCCCCTGGGGCATTCTGCTGCTGTTCGGCGGCGGCCTGGCGCTGGCCGGTGCCATCAGCAAGTCAGGACTTGCGGAGTGGATCGCCAACCAGCTGGCCATCCTCGGCGCCCTGCCTACGCTGGCGATCATCGGTGGCGTCGTACTGGTCATCATCTTCCTGACCGAGGTCACCTCCAATACCGCCACCGCAGCGGCGTTCCTGCCGCTTCTGGGCGCATTGGCCATGTCGCTGGACATTCCCGTCATGCTGATCACCGTGCCGGCCGCCATCGCCGCCAGCTGTGCCTTCATGATGCCTGTGGCGACGCCTCCCAATGCCATCGTGTTCGGTACCGGCCACATGCAGATTCAGTCAATGATTCGCGCCGGTTTTGCACTGAACCTGATCAGCACCGTACTGGTGACGCTGATGGCCTACGGCTTGATTCTGCTGCTCTGGTAACACAGAGATGATCACCGTTTCCTGACGTGGCGGTCAGGAAACGGTATCCTTGTGCGCCTTTGGCATTCGATCTTCCTGCCTGACGACTTGCGAACCTCCATCTTGTGAATCCCCATGCAGCGCGCTGACTTTCACTTCGAGCTCCCCGAGGAGCTGATCGCCCGTTACCCCTCCGACATCCGCAGCGACTGTCGGCTGCTTTGCGTCGATGGCGCCAGTGGCCAGCTTGACCATCGTCGCTTCCCCGACCTTGAGCAGTTGCTCGAGCCAGGGGACCTGCTGGTGTTCAACGATACCCGCGTTATCCCCGCGCGGCTGCACGGCCACAAGGCCAGCGGCGGCAAGGTCGAGATGCTGCTCGAACGCCCGCTGGATGCCCATCGCGGGCTGGTGCACCTGCGCTCCAGCAAGTCGCCGAAGCCGGGCACGGAATTGATCTTCGAAGGTGACATCAAGGCCGTGGTAGAGGGACGCCACGACGCTCTGTTTGAGCTGCGCTTCCTCGGTGATACGCCGATGATCGCGCTGCTGGAGCAGCATGGACACATGCCGCTGCCACCCTACATCACTCGCGAGGATGAGCTGTCCGACCGGGAGCGCTATCAGACCGTCTACGCACGTCGCGACGGCGCTGTCGCGGCGCCGACCGCAGGCCTGCACTTCGACGAGCCACTGCTCGAGCGTCTCGCAAGCCGTGGCATCGAATCGGCCTACGTGACCTTGCACGTCGGTGCCGGCACCTTCCAGCCGGTGCGCGTCGACAATATTCACGAACACCACATGCACAGCGAGTGGATCGACGTCAGTGACGAGACCTGTGCCAAGGTGCGCGCAGCCAAGGCAAGAGGCAACAAGGTGGTGGCGGTGGGTACCACCAGCGTTCGTTGCCTGGAAACCGCCAGCGCCTCGGGCGAGATCGCGCCGCTGTCAGGCGACACGGATATCTTCATCTACCCGGGTTATCAATGGCGTTGCGTCGATGCCCTGATCACCAACTTCCACCTGCCTGAATCGACCCTGCTGATGCTGGTGTCTTCCTTCGCTGGCTACGATACCGTCATGGCGGCCTATCGAGAGGCGGTCAAGCAAGGCTACGCCTTTTTCAGCTACGGCGACGCCATGCTGCTGACGCCGGCACCCGCGGCACTGAAAGCGCAAGACTGATACAGCACAACGGATACGGCAGAACCGCGTTACGCCCCACAGGGGCACGGAGAGACCCATGCGAGAGCAATGTTTCATGCACTTCGACCACCTGGCCAGCGATGGCCGGGCACGCCGAGGCCGCATCACCTTTCCCCGTGGCACCATCGAGACACCGGCCTTCATGCCGGTAGGCACGTATGGCACGGTCAAAGGCATGACCCCCTCTTCGGTGGAAGAGATCGGCGCCGAGATCATCCTTGGCAATACCTTTCACCTGTGGCTGCGCCCGGGTACCGAGGTCATCGAAGCCCACGGCGACCTGCATGACTTTGCCCAGTGGGACAAGCCGATCCTGACGGACTCCGGCGGCTTTCAGGTCTTCTCCCTGGGAGAAATGCGCAAGATCACCGAGCAAGGCGTGCACTTTCGCTCGCCGGTAGACGGTGCCAAGGTCTTCATGGGACCGGAAGAGTCGATGGCAGTGCAGCGCTCGCTAGGCTCTGACATCGTGATGATCTTCGATGAGTGCACGCCCTACCCGGCCACCCATGCCGAAGCCAAGGCCTCCATGGAGATGTCGCTGCGCTGGGCCCAGCGCTCCAAGGATGCTCACGGCGAGTCACCGTCGGCGCTGTTCGGCATCATCCAGGGCGGCATGTACCCGGACCTGCGTGAGGCGTCGCTGAAAGGCCTCAACGACATTGGTTTCGACGGCTATGCCATCGGCGGCCTGTCAGTGGGTGAGCCCAAGGAAGAGATGATCGAGGTCCTCGATTATCTGCCCGACTGGATGCCGGCAGACAAGCCGCGCTATCTGATGGGCGTCGGCAAGCCCGAAGACCTTGTCGAAGGCGTTCGCCGCGGGGTAGACATGTTCGACTGCGTGATGCCAACCCGCAATGCGCGCAATGGTCACCTGTTCACCAGCGAAGGCACAGTGAAGATCCGCAACGCCAAGCATCGCCATGACACTCGTCCGCTGGAAGACGACTGCGACTGCTACACCTGCCAGAACTTCTCACGGGCCTACCTGCATCACCTGGACCGTTGTGGAGAGATGCTCGGTTCGATGCTCAACACCATCCATAATCTGCGTCACTATCAGCGCCTCATGGCTGGTTTGCGCGGTGCTATCGAAGCGGGTACATTGGCTGACTTCGTGGAAGGGTTCTACGCCAGGCGTGGCCTGCCGGTTCCCCCCGCCCCGAATTGATACATCGGTCGGCAGTTGCCGGCCGCTTGCTCCTGCTTTTCCCACGACTTACGGAGACCGTCGTACATGTTGGACTTCTTCATCTCCCCGGCCCAGGCCCAGGATGCCGGCGCCGCTGCCGGTGGCGGCATCGCCCAGATTGTGATGCTGGTCGGCTTCGTGCTGATCTTCTACTTCCTGCTGTGGCGTCCCCAGGCCAAGCGGGCAAAGCAGCACAAGCAGCTGATCGGCGGCCTCTCCAAGGGTGACGAGATCGTCATCGGCGGCGGCCTGATGGGCCGCATCACCCGGGTCAGCGAAGACAGCGAATTCCTGGCCATGGAAATCAGCGAAGGCACCGAGGTCAGCGTTCAGAAGAATGCCGTGGCCGCCGTGCTGCCCAAGGGCACGCTCAAGTCCATCTGATTGGTGCTCGTCCCCACCCCGGATCCCATCCGGTCGGTGGGGATGCCCCATGCTGACGCGGGGCGAGCCGATCGGTCGGCTGTCGCGCGTTGGCGAGGCAGCCGCACCCGTCGCCTCGGAACCTTGCAGTCCCATCTTGTTTGATCCTGCGATGTTCCCTCATTTGTCAGCAACCTGAGGGCAGAGCCCCGATGCTCAATCGTTACCCTTTGTGGAAGTACCTGCTGATTCTAGTGGTGCTTCTCGTCGGCCTGGTCTACTCCCTTCCCAATCTGTTTCCTGAAGATCCCGCGGTACAGATCAGCAGTGATCGCGGCGACCTGAGCCTTTCCGAGTCCCAGCAGCGAAGCCTGGAGCAGGCGCTTGCCGACGCCGATATCGAGATCAAGCAGGTCGAGCAGGAGCCCAACAGCCTGCTGATTCGCCTGCGTGATGCCGAAGACCAGATTCCCGCCCGCGACCTGATCAGCCAAGAGCTCGGCGAAGATTTTGTGGTCGCCCTGAACCTGGCAGAGTCCACCCCGGATTGGCTCGCCTCGCTGGCAGCCTCCCCGATGACCCTGGGCCTCGACCTGCGAGGCGGCGTGCACTTCCTGCTCGAAGTCGACATGGATGCCGCGGTCAGCCAGCGGCTGGAAGTGAATGCCAGCGCGATGCGCGAAACCCTGCGTGACGAGCGCATTCGCTATCGCAATACCGAGATCGACGGTCGCACCATTTCGCTGGACTTCATGAACGCCGAAGACCGCGATGCTGCCGAGACGCTGATTCGTCAGGAATTCCCCAACCTGCAGTATCAGGATGTCGATCGCGAGCGCGGCGCCGCCCTGGCCATGACCCTGACCGATGCCGCCGTCGATGAAATCCAGGACTATGCGATCAATCAGAACCTGACCACGCTGCGCAACCGCGTCAATGAGCTGGGCGTGGCGGAGCCCCTGGTCCAGCGCCAGGGCCCGGATCGCATCGTGGTTGAGCTGCCCGGCGTCCAGGATACCGCCGCGGCCAAGCGCATCGTCGGCGCCACCGCCAACCTCGAGTTCCGTCTGGAGGCACGTACCGACACCCCCTCCAACGAAACCGAAGCACTGCCCTTCCGCAACGAACCGGCCCGCAGTGCAGACCTGATGCGTGACGTCATCATCACCGGCGACAGCGTCTCCAGCGCCAGCCGTGGTTTTGATGAAAACGGTCGCCCCCAGGTCAATATCAACCTGGACGGCACCGGCGGCACACTGATGAACCGCGCCACTCGCACCAATATCGGGCGCAACATGGCGGTGGTGTTCATCGAACACAAGACCCGCGACCGCACGGTGATGGAAGATGGCGAGCGGGTCACCGTCCGCGACCCGTACACCGAGCGCGGTATCATCAGCCTGGCCACCATCCAGAGTGCCCTGGGCAACAGCTTCCGCATCACCGGGCTGGACAGCCCCACGGAAGCCGGGGAACTGGCCCTGCTGCTGCGCTCCGGCTCGCTGGCCGCCCCGATCTACTTCGCTCAGGAACGCACCATCGGGCCGAGCCTAGGCGCCGACAACATCGAACGCGGCATGCTGTCGGTCCAGATCGGTCTGTTGCTGGTCGTGCTGTTCATGCTGATTCGCTACAAGGTGTTCGGCATCATTGCCAACATCGCCCTGGCGCTCAACCTGACCATGCTGGTGGCCGCCATGTCGATGCTCGGCGCCACTCTGACGCTGCCGGGTATCGCCGGTATCGTGTTGACCCTGGGTATGGCCGTCGATGCCAACGTGCTGATCTTCGAACGTATTCGCGAGGAATTGCGTAACGGACTGTCGGTCCAGCAAGCCATCCACGCCGGCTACGAGCGCGCGTTCAGCTCCATCGTCGACGCCAACATCACGACGCTGCTGGTGGCACTGATCCTGTTCTCCATTGGCACCGGGCCGGTCAAGGGCTTTGCCGTGACCCTGTCACTCGGCATCCTGACCTCGATGTTCACCGCACTGCTGGTCACCCGCGCCATGGTCAACCTGATCTACGGCGGCAAGGCGGTGAAGAAGCTATGGATCTAAGCCCATGTCCACTCGCACACAACGGGGAGAGGGTATGAATCGCCTCACCAACCTCCAACTCGACTTCATGGGTCAGCGCAAGATCGCCTTCAGCCTGTCGGCGATCCTGATCCTGGTGTCACTGGTATCACTGGTGGTTCAGGGCCTTGCCCTGGGCCTCGACTTTACCGGCGGCACCCTGGTCGAAGTCCGCTATGCCAGCGCCCCGGCCCTGGACAGCGTGCGCGCAGCGCTGGAAGGCGCTGGTTTCAACGACGTCTCGGTGCAAACCTTCGGCGCCGCCAATGAAGTGCTGATCCGTCTGCAGCAGACCTTTGAAGCCAATGTGGGTGAGCAGGTCGTTGGCCTGCTCGCCCAGGGCGGCACCCAGGTGGATCTGGTGCGCGCGGAATTTGTCGGCGCCCAGGTGGGCGACCAGCTGCGTGACCAGAGCGGCCTTGGCATGCTCGTCGCTCTTGGCGTGGTCATGCTCTACGTGGCCTTTCGCTTCCAGTACAAGTTTGCGATCGGCGCGCTGCTGGCCCTGGTCCACGATGTCATCATCGTGATTGGCGCCTTCTCGCTGTTCCAGCTGGAATTTGACCTGACCGTGCTGGCCGCCGTGCTGGCCGTCATCGGCTACTCGCTGAACGACACCATCGTGGTCTACGACCGCATTCGCGAAAACATTCGCAAATCGCGGATCGACGACATGCCGGCGATCTTCAACGAAGCCATCAACCAGACCCTGGCGCGCACCCTGGCCACGTCCGGCACGACCCTGCTGGTGCTGATCGCCCTGGCCTGGCTGGGCGGCGACATGATCCACAACTTCTCCGTTGCCCTGCTGATCGGCATCGGTGTCGGTACCTTCTCATCGATCTACGTGGCAGCAGCACTGTTGCTTAAGCTGAAGCTCCAGCGTCGCGATCTGATCCCCGAGAAGAAAGAAGACGCCGAGGAAGAGCAGCTGCCCTGACTGTGGCTTCCTGGCAGCCTCTATCAGGCAACTCTGCCAGGCAGCTCTTTCACGCAGTTCTTTCACGCAGTTCTGGCTGGCCCCGCCGTGTTTCACGGCGGGGCTTTTTCATGTCTGCGGTGTTTCCGCAACAGCTCCCCTACAGGGCTGCGATACGTCAGGAAACATGAAAATATGCGGTATCGCTTGCCCTGCAGACGACCACCTTTCATGCTTAGCCCCTACCCTTTCGCCTTGATGAGGCCGCATGTTCCTGCTGATCGCCTTTGCCGTACTCTCCATTGGTGCGTCCTTCCTGTGCTCCGTGCTGGAGGCAGCACTGCTGTCACTGACACCGAGCTACATTGCACGGGTGCAGGAAACCAATGAACGGCTGCACCTGAAGCTGAATGCCCTGAAGCGCGACATTGACCGCCCCTTGGCTGCCATCCTGACCCTCAACACCATCGCTCACACCGTCGGCGCTACCGGCGTCGGCGCTCAGGTGACCGTGGTCTTCGGTGAAGCCTGGCTGGGTATCGCCTCGGCCCTGATGACGCTGGCCATCCTGATCCTCTCGGAAATTATTCCGAAGACGATTGGCGCCAACTACTGGCGCCAGCTGTCCCCCTGGCTGCCTCCTATCCTCAACACCATGATCCTGGTGCTGAAGCCCTTCATCTGGCTATCCGAGCAGATTACCCAACGCATTGGCGGCAACGCTGCCGATACCGATATGCGCGGTGAAATCAAGGCGCTGGCCCGCATCGGCCTGGATGAAAAGGCCCTCGATCCGGATGAAGCCCGCACCATCACCAACATCCTTAACCTGCACGAAATTGCGGTCAGCAAGGTCATGACGCCACGCACCGTGTGCGTGACGGTTCGTCCAGGGCTTACTGTGGCGGAGTTCGAGGAAGAGCTGGTGCGCTCTCCGTTCACTCGCTTCCCGGTGATGGATGGCGGCGAACAGGCCATCGGCTATGTGCACAAGGCTGACGCCTACCGCGCAGACGAAGACCACAGCATGAAGGACATCATGCAGGATGCCCCTTCGGTACAGGCAGATGACAGTGTCGAAACCGTCTTCACGATGATGCTGAAAGACCGTCAGCACCTGGCGGTGGTCTACGATGACCATGGTACCTGGGTGGGACTGATCACCATGGAAGACGTGCTCGAGACAGTGCTTGGACAGGACATCGTCGATGAAACCGATGATGTCACCAATATGCGCAAGTACGCCAAGCAGCGCTGGACCCAACGACGTCAGGCGGACTCTGAGAGACACCGGCAGGTCGACCCCAACCCCTCCTGATGCCACCAGGGGTGTTCATCGTTGCGCAACATGCCGTGCCATCGATGCCACCCCACTTCGGTCACTATTTGCGATAACATCTCCATTGAAAATGATTATCAATGGAGATTTCATGTACAAGCCCCTCGCCATCGCCGCCCTGCTCAGCGTGACCGCCCAAGCCTGGGCGCACGACGCCCCGGAACGGGTCGCCGCGCTGGACTACGCTACTCTCGATATTCTCGACAACCTCGACCAGGACGAGCACATCGCCGGCGTCGCACAGTCGACCCTGCCTGAACACCTGTCTGCCTTTGCCAGTGAGGAATATGCCGACGTCGGGACCCTCAAGGAGGCCGACATGGCAGCCCTTGGCGCCATTGAGCCGGACGAGATTCTGATCAGCGGCCGCCTGGAAGCACAGCGCGATGCCCTTGAGCAAATCGCTCCGGTCTACAGCTCGGCCAATGCCGGCGACACCACCTGGGACCAGCTGGAAACTCGCGTCGACCAACTGGCGGAACGTTTTCATATCAGTGATGAGGGCGACCAGGCGCTGGAGGATCTGCGCCACTTCCTGGATCAGCGCCTGGCCACTATCGACGGCTCCCCCAGCGTGCTGGTAGTGACCCATAACGACGGCCACTTCTCAGCGCAGAACAATGCCATCGTGCACGACCTCATGGGACTTGCTGCCCCCAGCCTGCCAGACGATGTCACCCCGGTCACTCGCGGTGAGCGCACCTTTCTGCCCATGACACCGGCCCAGATACAGGCCACTGGCGCCGACCTGGTATGGATCGTGGATCGCAGCGCCGCCATTGGGGAAGCGGGTCTCGACCTCGCCACGCTGCAGCAGGACATCGGCGCTGACACGCCTCTGGCAGTGGGCTCACCACGACTGTGGTACCTCGCCGGCCAAGGCCTGGCCAGCACTCGCCTGCAAGTCGAGGAAGTGATGACCGCCCTGGCGCGCTGATCCTCCGCGGCGGGTTCGTCACCCCCGGTGATCTTCGCCGTATCGGCTTCACGTCACTGACATATCGGCAACCCGCCCTATAACGACAATGCCCCCGCAGCACGGCTGCGGGGGCATTGCGTTACAGGCCCTGAGGCAGAGACGTCAAACGCCGTTGGCGCTGACTCTTACTGCCGTCCAGACGACTCAGTCTTGATCTTCCAAGCTCGGCGCCGTCTGCACATGGGGGGCCAGCTGCTTGATCAGCGCCTTGAACAGGCGAGGATTGGCGGCCATCAGTGCGCCTTCCACCGCTACCGAAGGCTTACCGTCAGGGGTTCCGATCAGCGCACCAGACTCCTTGAGCAACAGCGAGCCGATATCGAGATCCTGCTCTTCAACGCCAAGCACAAAGGCTGCGTCGGCGCGACCGGCCGCCAGCCGGGCCATGTCCAGAAGGCCACAGGCGCTGGACTGAAGCTGCTCAGCCTGCGGGCCAAGCTGCTGTACCAGAGTCAGGTAGGTCGGCAGGAAACGCGACCGCAGGTAGGTGTCCGGAAGACTCAGGGACAGACGTGCGCCACCGGCTCCCTTGATCTTGGAGACACGCAGGCGCTTGCCGTTCAGCTGGGCGCCACGCCCACGGCTTGCCAGGTACTCATCATCGCTGAACGGACAGATCACCACCGCATGCTCCGCTCGGCCCTTGATCAGGCAGACCACGGACAGCGCAAACTCGGGAGAAGCGACGCTCAGGTTGGAATACCCGTGGAAAGGCTCGATGCGCCACAGTACATCAGCGCCTTCGCCCTCACCCGCGCGATGCGGAGTGTAGCGACCCACCACGCCGTGCTGCGGGTAGCCGCGGGTCAGCTGACGGGTGATCAGGGATTCGGCGTTGCGTGCCGTGTCCTCGAGCAAGCGATCGAGGTTGTGCTCTTCGTGGGCATTCTCGATACGTTCGCGAATGCGCAAAAACTGTTCGCCGGCGCTGCGGGCAGCGCGCAGGGCGTACTGGACCATCGGATGCATGATCAGGCCTTGGGAGTCGGTGGTGTTAAAGAACGGAGTCGACGAAGGGAACGGACTCGGCGCGAATCCTAGCAGAAGGCACGCATGAATGCCACGGACTTTGCCGTGTCTAGCATGCTAAACTGGTCGACCGGCTGGTCTCCAGCGGCACGTCGGCAGCGTCAACGTGCACCCTCGATGGCTTGCTCGACCAGTACACCGCACCCGCCCACTCTCGAACCCACTCGCCGCGTCGCAACAGGATCTTTCATGCTCGAGCGTATTCGCATCGTTCTCATCGGCACCAGCCATCCCGGCAATATTGGCGCTACCGCCCGCGCCATGCACAACATGGGGCTGGCCGATCTGGCCTTGGTAGCACCTCGCTGCGAGGTCATCACCGCCGACAGTGTGTCTCGGGCATCCGGCGCTGACCGTCTGATCCAACAGGCCCAGGTGGTCGATACCATCGAACAGGCGGTGGCAGATTGCAGCCTGGTGGTTGGCGCCAGCGCTCGTTCACGCACCTTGCCCTGGCCGATGATCACGCCTCGGGAGCTTGGCGAGCGCCTGCCGACAGAGCTCGCCAGCGGCGACGCCCGCGTGGCACTGGTGTTCGGCCGTGAGGACAGCGGCCTGTCCAATGCTGAGCTACAGCGTTGCCATGCCCACGTGCATATCCCGACCAATCCCGATTTCAGCTCGCTCAACCTTGCGGCGGCCGTTCAGGTACTGGCCTACGAGTGCCGGCTCAGCTGGCTGGCCCAGGACGCTACCCCTGCACAGCCCGACGAGGATCTTCAGCCCCTCGCCACCCACGACGAGCTGGAGCACTACTTCGCGCACCTCGAGCGCACCCTGATTGCCATCGGCTTCCACGATCCAGCCAAGCCAAGACAGCTGATGGCTCGACTGCGTCGCGTCACCCTGCGTTCGCGCCCAGAGCGTATGGAGCTCAATATCCTGCGGGGCATTCTTAGTGCCACCGAGAAAGCCGCAGGAGCGCCGGCGCTAGGCGGTAGAATGACGGTGAGTGAGGCTGACAGAACGACGACTGAAACGGCTGCACGTCATGCAGACATGGTAGCGGATGCCAGCACTGACCAGGACACCCAAGAGGCCGGACCAGAGGATCACCAGACGCCCTCCCGTTAACCCCGGGTACGCCTCTGCCACAGCCTGGCACCCAGCTGCGTTGCCTGGGCTTGAATGGCGTCACGTCTGTCCCCACTATGACCTTCTTAGCCGACCAAGGACCGCCGCATGTTTCAACGCCTACGCGAAGATATCAACAGCGTATTTGCCAGGGATCCGGCGGCGCGCAACTTTCTTGAGGTCCTGACCAACTACCCTGGACTTCATGCGCTGCTGCTCCACCGTATCTCCCACGCACTATGGAAGCGCAACCTGAAGTGGATCGCGCGTACGCTGTCGACGCTAGGACGCTGGTTCACAGGCATCGAGATTCATCCCGGTGCCACCATCGGTCGTCGCTTTTTCATCGACCATGGCATGGGCGTGGTGATCGGCGAAACCACGGTGGTGGGCGATGATGTCACGCTGTATCAGGGGGTCACCCTGGGTGGCACCAGCTGGAACAAGGGTAAGCGCCACCCGACGCTGGAGGATGGCGTCATCGTCGGGGCGGGGGCCAAGATTCTCGGACCCTTCACCGTCGGGGCCGGTGCCAAGGTGGGCTCCAACGCGGTCGTGACCAAGGCCGTCCCCGCAGGGGCCACGGTGGTCGGTATCCCCGGCAAGATCGTTCAGCGTGCCGACCCGGACAGCGACCCTGCACTGGAGGTCGACCCCGCTCGGCGCGAGGCGATGTGCCAGAAGTTTGGCTTTGATGCCTACGGCATGAGCCAGGACATGCCGGACCCCGTGGCCAAGTCGATGCAAGCCATGCTCGACCACATGCACGCGGTGGATGAGCGTATCGGCAACATGTGCCAGACGCTACGTCGCCTCGACCACAGCTATCGTGCTGGGCAGATGCCTGGCATCAAGGACGAGGACTTCGCCGGGATTCTGGAGGACGTCGACAAGGCCTGCGAGCCGGTGGTCGGCAGCCGCCACACTGCCACTCCCCCGCGCGACACCGCAGCAGACGATTCCGGCAGCCCAGACTCCGATGAACACTCTGCTGACAGTCAGCTGTCGACGACCGCCCCCGATGACGCCAGCGCTCACCGTGAGAGCTCCCGCCACCGGCAGGAAGGTTGATGTACCGCAACAGCCAAACGTTCGAGCGTTGGCACACTGACCCGGACACGCAAGCGCTGCATGCGCCAAATAGTTGACCGTGATGGTCGGTCTTTCTCATAATGACGGATTGCCAGTGGCGTCCCCCTCAGTGGTGGCGCCATAACGTCAAGATTGCCGGCACCACTTGGCATCGAGGGTCCACCCCATGCGCCTGACCACCAAGGGACGCTACGCCGTCACCGCCATGCTCGACATGGCCGTCAATGCCGAACGAGGCCCCATTTGCCTCGCCGACATCGCCCAGCGTCAACAAATATCACTGTCCTACCTTGAGCAGCTCTTCGCGCGACTGCGGCGCGCCGGGCTGGTGGAGAGTGTGCGTGGCCCGGGGGGCGGTTACCTGCTGGCAGCGCCAGCTGAGGCGATTACGGTGGCCCGGGTGATCGACGCGGTCAAGGAGTCCGTGGACACCACTCGCTGTGGCGGCCTGTCGGATTGCCAGAAGGGCGATACGTGCCTGACCCATCACCTGTGGTTCGAACTGTCCGAGCAGATCCAGACGTTTCTCGACGGCGTGACGCTCGGGGAACTGGCCCAACGCCAGGAAGTGGCAGAAATCGCCGGTCGCCAACGCCGCCGCCAGCACAGCGACAGCATTGTGACGTCAGCCCCCTAAACTAGACTGTCGCCCTCGACGCTCGCCAACGATGACATTGCCCATGACTGCTCCCGTCTACCTTGATTACGCCGCCACCACCCCCGTCGACCCCCGTGTCGCCGAGGTCATGAGCCGGCACCTGACGCTCGAAGGCACCTACGCCAACCCCGCGTCGCGCAGCCACATGCCCGGCTGGCTGGCCGAGCAGGCCGTGGAGAACGCCCGCCGCCAGGTCGCTGACCTGATCAAGGCAGACCCTCGCGAGATCGTCTGGACCAGCGGCGCCACCGAGGCCGACAACCTGGCCATTACCGGCTACCTGCGGGCCAATCGCGACAAGGGCCGCCACCTGGTGACCTCGATCATCGAGCACAAGGCGGTCATCGACACCGCCAAGGCGGCGGAGCGTGAAGGCTTCGACGTGACCTGGCTGACGCCAACCCCCGATGGCCGCATCACCCCGGAACAACTGGCCGATGCCATGCGTCCCGATACCGTGCTGGTGTCACTGATGGCGGTCAACAACGAGCTGGGCAGCATCAATGACGTTGCGGCGCTCGCCGAGGTGGCCCACGCACACGGCGCCATGCTGCACGTCGATGCCGCCCAGGCCGTCGGGCGCATCGATCTGGACGTGACCGCCAGTGCCGTGGACATGATGTCTCTGTCTGCCCACAAGGCCTACGGCCCCAAGGGGATTGGCGCCCTCTTCGTGCGCCGCAGCCCAGATCTCAAGGTGGAAGCGCTGATTCACGGCGGCGGCCACGAAAGAGGCATGCGCTCAGGCACCCTGGCAACCCACCAGATTGCCGGCATGGGTGAAGCCTTCGCCCTGGCAGCAGCACAAGGTGACAGCGACCAAGCGCGTATCACCACGCTTCGTGATCGACTGTTGGCAGGAATCGACGACCTGGATGGGGTTCATCTGAACACCCAGCTGGAAACCGCAGTCCCCAATATTCTCAACCTCGGTTTCGACGGCGTCGATGGCGAGTCCCTGTTGATGGCGCTGCGTGACATCGCCTTGTCCACGGGCTCCGCCTGTAATTCGGCCAGCGTCGAGCCCTCCTATGTGCTGAAAGGGATCGGCGTGCCGAGACGTCTGGCGCTGTCTTCCCTGCGCCTGAGCATTGGACGCTTTACCAGTAACGACGACATAGACCGCGCTGGCCAGGCACTGCGCACTGCGCTGATTGCTCTGCGCCAGCGCGCCATGACCTGACCGCCGCCACGCGAGTTCGCGGCATGGTCATCAAGACCACGCAGGCTGCTGCCTCTTCAGGCGGCGCCCGACCCAGGAGTAAACAGATGGCACACCTGACGATCACCCCTGCTGCAGCCAACCAGATCCGGCGCGTTCTGGAGGAGCGAGGCCAAGGCCTCGGACTGCGGGTAGCGGTCAAGCCAAGTGGCTGTTCCGGCTACAGCTACGTGCTGGACTTCGCCGACGAAGCCCAGGCCGAGGACGCCCTGTTCGAGGAGCATGACGCACGGGTCTACGTCGCCCCCGACGCTCTCGAGATGCTGGACGGCAGCGAAGTCGACTACGTCAACGAAGGCTTGAACCGGTTCTTCCGCTTCAACAATCCGAACGTCAAGGACCAGTGTGGCTGCGGCGAAAGCTTTACTGTCTAGCCGCCGAGCCGATCCCTCCAAGGGCTCGCGTACCCGCTGACGAACACTGTGTTCAAGACGCCATGAGAACGCTATAATCGGCGCTCTTCGGCGCAAGGCGCCACATCGCTTCGTTTTCCGCGTCGCGCCGCCCCGGTCTCCGGGGCGGCGCGACGCCATCTACCTGGCACCATGCCCATGTCCTGGGCTCAACTACTGGAGAGTTTCATGGCTACAGAGCGCACTCTGTCTATCATCAAGCCCGACGCCGTCGCCAAGAATGTCATCGGCGAGATCATCACGCGTTTTGAAAAGGCTGACCTGAAGGTCGTTGCCGCCAAGATGATCCACCTGTCCCAGGAACAGGCGGAAGGCTTCTACGCCGAGCACAAGGAACGCCCCTTCTTCGGCGACCTGGTGTCCTTCATGACCTCTGGCCCGGTCGTGGTTCAAGTACTGGAAGGTGATAACGCCATCCTGAAGAACCGTGAACTGATGGGTGCCACCAACCCGAAGGAAGCAGACGCTGGCACCATCCGTGCCGACTTCGCTTCTTCCATCGACGCCAACGCCGTCCACGGCTCTGACTCTGCCGAGTCTGCCGAGCGCGAAGTGACCTACTTCTTCAGCGCTGACGAGATCTGCCCGCGCTAAGGGCGTCGGGGGCTGTCACTATCGACGCCCCACCGGCGAGCGGATGCCCCGGGCATCCGCTCCCTCATATTCTGCCCACCGACTCGCTGATCCGATCATGACCACCACCGCCTCCCCCGAACGCACCAATCTCCTTGGCATGGCCCGAGAGGACATGGAAGCCTTCTTTCTCTCCATTGGTGAGAAGAAGTTTCGTGCCGCCCAGGTAATGAAGTGGATCCACCACGAAGGTGTCAGCAACTTTGCCGACATGACCAACCTGTCCAAGTCGCTGCGCGCTCGCCTCGAGGAAACCGCAGAAATACGCGGACCCAAGGTCGTCTACGAAGGCACCTCCAATGACGGAACGCGTAAGTGGGTGGTCGAGGTCGAAGACGGCAGCTATGTCGAAACCGTCTTGATTCCTGCTGACAACGGCAAGCGTCGCACTCTGTGCGTCTCTTCCCAGGTCGGCTGCTCACTGGACTGCAGCTTTTGCTCCACCGGCAAGCAAGGCTTCCAGCGCAATCTGACCAGCGCCGAGATCATCGGTCAGGTCTGGGTAGCCGCCAACAGCGACGGCGCCCGCAAGGACAGCAGCCAACGCCCTGTCACCAATGTGGTGATGATGGGCATGGGCGAACCGCTACTGAATTACGATAACGTCGTGCCGGCGATGAAGCTGATGCTCGACGATCAAGGCTATGGCCTGTCGAAGCGCAGGGTCACCCTGTCCACCTCTGGCGTGGTGCCCATGCTCGATCGTCTCGGCGATGAGCTCGACGTCAGCCTGGCTATCTCGCTGCACGCCGCCAACGATGAGCTGCGCAACGAGCTGGTACCGCTTAACCGCAAGTACAACATCCGCACCCTGCTGGATGCCTGTCACCGCTATCTGGCCAAGTGCGACGATACGCGTCAGGTGACCATCGAATACACGGTCATCAAGGATATCAACGATCAGCAGGAGCACGCTCGGGAACTGGCCGAGCTGTTGAAGGAGCTGCCCTGCAAGATCAACCTGATCCCGTTCAATCCGTTCCCGCACTCCGGGTACGAGAAGCCCTCGCGCAATCAGGTCGTTCGTTTCCAGCGCTGGTTATATGAACTGGGCCACACCGCTCCGATTCGCTCGACCCGTGGCGATGACATTGACGCTGCCTGCGGTCAGCTGGTGGGCCGGGTCAAGGACCGTACACGCCGTCACGAACGTTATATCCAGTCGATCCAGATCGACGCCGACTGATCCCGTCATCTTGACTTCGTTGAGGCACGGCGCTTTGATATTCGGGCCTTTTCCAGCCCTCCAGAGGGTGTCGACGACACCCCTCTGGCGGGGCCATGCAGCGGGAGAACGATAACGCCATGATGAGCCATGCAGACCGCCTGCCCCACTGCCTGCGCATTGTCGTCATGAGCCTGGCCATCGTGTTACCCGCCGCCTCCCTGTCAGGATGTGCCGTACCAGTCACTGATACCGAACACACTCCCGCCACCGCCTATCGCGACCTGGGAGAGGCCTATCTGCGCCAGGACAACCTGCCTCGGGCCCTGGCGGCGCTGGACAAGGCCTATCAGCTCGACGACGCGGATCCGGTGACCCTGCAGGCCCTTGCCCTGGCTCATCAACGCCAGGGGGAGACCCACCTCGCCGCACAGTTTTTCCAAGATGCCCTTGAAAAGGACCCCAACTTTACCCGGGCACGCAACAATTACGCTGCCTTCCTGTATGATCGGGGGCAAACACGTGAGGCTTGCGATCAACTCGACCAAGCCAGTCACGACATACACTACGCTCACCGGGCCCAGCTGTTTGCCAACCTGGGACGCTGCCGGTGGGATCTCGGCCAGATCGAGGAGGCAAGAGCAGCACTACAGCGGTCACAGCAGATCGATGACCAGCTGGCTGCCAGCCACCTGATTCTGGCCGACCTGGAATACGCACAGGGCAACCTTATGCGCGCCCGTTCACAGCTGGATCGCTTCGTCAGTCTGGCGGGATGGAACTCCGCCGCCCGACGGCTTGCCGCGGACCTGGGGAACGCCGAGGGCTATCGTTCTCCGGCAGTCCAGAGCGAAGCCCTCCAGCCTTCACGCGCGCTTTGACCACTGTTTTCACGATGAAGGATGCTCAGCCATGAGCGACAGTCAGTACACCGACTCAGAGGTTTTCTCGTCTCAACCGTCTGCCGGAGATGACTCACCCGGCGCCCTGCTGTTGCGTGAGCGGGAGCGCCAGGGCCTGACCCGAGAGGAAGTCGGGGCAGCCCTGAACCTCCGACCCGCCGTCATCGAAGGGTTGGAGAACGACAATTACGACGAAGTCCCGGTCGTTACCTATCGACGCGGCTATCTGCGCAGCTATGCCCAGCTGCTGGGCGTCGACGTAGGCCGTGTGATGACGCTGTACAGCACGCGCATGGGCAACGAAGAAGTCGAACGCAAGGTGACCCCGGTCTACATCAACAAGCCCCCTTCGCGCCTGGGGGCCTGGCTGTTCCGCCTGATGACGCTGATCGTCATCGCCGGCTTGATCGGTCTGACCCTGATGTGGTGGCAGAGCCGTGGCGGCAGCCAACCGCCGGAAGTCAGCGACAATGGCCCGGTATCGGTGGATACCATCGACGGCAACGCTGCGGTCAGCGAAGACAGTGCCAGTAGTGACGAAAACCTGCCGCCGCTGCCTTCGGAAGACAGCGAGATGGGGCTGGTCGACGAGCAGGCGGAAGAAGCCAGCGCCGAAGTGGCCGAGAGCAGTGCCGACGCCACTCCGAGCACCGTGGCCGCCACCGAGGCAGCTGCCGCCAATGACGCAGCAAGCTCCGACAGTGACGACGCCGCACAGGACCTGGCCAGCGCGGATGAAGCCTCCGAGCAAGACGCCGAGACTGACAGTGCCAGCGCTGCCGACGAGCAGAGCGCCAGCGAGGCGACGACCAGTCGGCGTATCCTCAAGCTGACCTTCAACGAGCAGTCCTGGACGGAAATCTTCGACAGCACCAACACCCGTGTCTTCGTCGGCCTGCAGTCACCGGGCACCGAAGCCACCGTGGAGGGCGAGCCGCCCTTCCGCATGACTGTCGGCAACGCCACCGGTGTCGAGCTCACGTGGGGCGGCGAACCCGTCGACCTGCAGCAACGCGCCGGCAGAAACAATGTCGCCCGCTTTACCCTGGGAGAGTGATTGATCGCCATGCATTCGCACTCACCGATCATCAGACGCAAGTCACGCCAGATTCATGTCGGCTCCGTGCCGGTTGGGGGCGACGCCCCTATCTCGGTCCAGAGCATGACCAACACCGATACGCTGGACGTCGAGGCCACCCTCGCGCAGATTCGCGCGCTGGAGCAGGCCGGTGCCGATATCGTGCGCGTATCCGTGCCGACCATGGAGGCCGCCGAGGCCTTCGGTCGCATCAAGAAAGGCACCCAGGTACCCCTGGTCGCAGACATCCACTTCGACTATCGCATCGCGCTGAGGGTGGCTGAGCTTGGGGTCGATTGCCTGCGTATCAACCCAGGCAATATCGGCCGCGAGGATCGCGTCCAGGCGGTGGTATCGGCAGCTCGTGACAACGGCATCCCGATTCGCATCGGCGTCAACGCCGGCTCGCTGGAAAAGGATCTGCAGAAGAAGTACGGGGAACCGACACCGGCCGCTCTGGTCGAATCGGCGATGCGTCACATTGACCACCTGGACCGTCTCGACTTCCCTGACTTCAAGGTCAGCGTGAAGGCTTCAGACGTGTTCATGGCGGTGGCGGCCTATCGCGATCTGGCCGCTCGCATCGAGCAGCCGCTGCACCTGGGCATCACCGAAGCGGGCGGTTTGAGGTCTGGCACCGTCAAGTCGTCGATCGGCCTTGGCATGCTCCTGATGGACGGCATCGGCGATACGATCAGGGTCTCCCTGGCCGCCGACCCGGTCGAGGAAATCAAGGTCGGCTTCGACATGCTGAAGAGCCTGCGGCTGCGCGCCAAGGGCATCAACTTCATCGCCTGTCCCAGCTGCTCGCGCCAGAACTTCGACGTCATCAGCACCATGAACGCCCTCGAGGAACGCCTTGAAGACGTCATGACACCGCTGGATGTGGCGGTCATCGGGTGTGTGGTCAATGGCCCCGGCGAAGCCAAGGAAGTCGACCTGGGCCTGACTGGCGGCTCCCCCGCCAACTTGGTCTACATCGATGGCAAGCCTGCCAGCAAGCTGCGCAACGACCACCTGGTCGACGATCTCGAGGCGCTGATTCGCCAGAAGGTCGCCGAGAAGGAAGCTACCGAACAGAACGTCATCGCTCGCCAGCTGTGACCCCGTCCCGGCGAACAGGCGCCGGCTAAACGTCACAGTCAGCCTACGAGAAGCAAGAGCGGCGAGACCAAGGAGCAAGTTTTGAGCAAGAAGATCCAGGCCATCCGTGGCATGAACGACCTGCTGCCGGATGCATCGCCCGTGTGGCAGTACTTCGAGGCCCAGGTACAGGCGCTGATGAAGCGCTACGGCTACAACGAGATTCGTACCCCGATCGTCGAGCAGACCGCACTGTTTGCCCGCTCCATCGGCGAGGTCACCGACATCGTCGAGAAGGAGATGTACACCTTCGACGATCGCAATGGGGACAGCCTGACCTTGCGTCCAGAGGGCACCGCCAGCGCCGTTCGCGCGGCGATGGAGCACGGTCTGCTCTACAACCAGACGCAGCGCCTCTGGTACACCGGCCCGATGTTTCGCCACGAGCGCCCTCAGAAGGGTCGCTATCGCCAGTTCCATCAGGTCGGCGTCGAGACCTATGGCCTGGAAGGCCCTGATATCGACGCAGAAGTCATCCTGCTGTCGGCGCGGCTGTGGAAGCAGCTCGGACTGTTCGAGCACGTCACCCTGGAGCTCAACTCGCTTGGCTCCAATGAAGCCCGCGCCGCCTATCGTGACACGCTGGTGGCCTACTTCGACGCTCACCGAGAGGTGCTGGACGAGGACTCTGTCCGCCGCCTGACCAGCAACCCGCTGCGGATTCTCGATTCGAAGAATCCGGCCATGGCCGAGATGCTCAGCGGTGCGCCGCAGCTGATGGATCATCTCGACCAGGAATCTCGCGATCACTTCAACGCGCTCACCGCGCGTCTTGATGCCGCAGGTATCGACTACGTGATCAACCCGCGCCTGGTGCGTGGGCTCGACTACTACTGTCGCACCGTGTTCGAGTGGACGACCGATGCACTGGGCAGCCAGGGCACCGTGTGCGCTGGAGGCCGCTATGATGGCCTGGTCGAGCAGCTTGGTGGCAAGCCGACCCCGGCGGTCGGCTTCGCCATGGGTATCGAGCGCCTGATCCTGCTGCTGGAGACGCTGGATATTGTCCCTGAAGAGGCCCGCGCGCCGCTGGACGTCTACGTCCTCGGCATGGACAGCGCCACCGATGGCGATGCCATGGCGCTCGCTGAAACACTGCGCGACCAGCTGCCGGAGCTTGGCGTGCAGCTGCATTGTGGCGGCGGCAGCTTCAAGAGCCGGATCAAGAAAGCGGATCGCAGCGGCGCCAGACTGGCCCTGCTGATCGGCGAGAACGAACGTGACACGGGCCAGGTGGCCATCAAGTTCCTGCGCGACGACCGCGAGCAGCAGCTGGTCGAGCAGGCCTCGCTCGAGACGACGCTAGAGCGCCTGCTGTCCGAGTGATAGCCCCATTTCAGAAGGAGACCGCCCGTGGCGGAGCTGAGAACGGAAGAAGAGCAGCTTGAGGCGATCAAGCGCTGGTGGAAAGAAAACGGCACCTCGCTGATCGCGGGCGCCGTGCTGGCTGCCGCCGGCGTGTTCGGCTGGAATGCCTGGCAGGACTATCAGGAAGGCCAGTCCGTGGCCGCTTCCAGCAGCTATCAGCAGCTGCTGGACCTGGCCAGCCGTGATGAGCTGAGCGACAACGCTCTAACCCAGGCCGAGTCGCTGGTCGCATCGCTGCGGGAAGACCACGGTGACACGCTCTACAGCGAGCTTGCGCTGCTGATGGAGGCGCGTCTGGAGGTCGACGGCGGCGATCTGGAAGCGGCCAGGGAAGCGCTCGAGTCGCTGATCGAAAGCAGTGACGACGGTTATCTGGTCGGTATCGCGCGTCTGCGCCTGGCTCGCCTGCAGAGTGCCGAGGGCCAGCACGACACGGCGCTGGCTACGCTGGATGGCGATATTCCTGCTGCGCTTGCAGCACAGCGCGACAACATCCGCGGCGACATCTACCACGCGACAGGTCAACGCGACCAGGCCGCCAAGGCCTGGCAAAGCGCCCAGACCCTGGCCGACGAGAACGGCCAACCGCTCTACGGCATTTCGCTCAAGCTCGATGACCTTGGCGACCAGGAGGCCACACTATGAAGCAGCGCACCAACAAGACCCGGATCGCCATCGCCACCGCCGTGACCATGGCCGCTTTGCTGGCGGGTTGCGCGAGCAAGTCCGAGCCACAATATCCGCCGAAGGAACTCAAGGACTTCGCTGAATCGACCCAGGTGGATACGCGCTGGAGCGAAGGCGTTGGCGCCGGCCTGGGCGAGGCGACCTATCCCATTGAGCCCGCGCTGTCCGGGTCGACGCTGTTCGCCGCCGATGAGGAAGGCCTGGTCGAGGCGTTCAACACCGCCAATGGCGACACCCGCTGGGAAGTGGAGCTGGAATCTCCGATTTCCAGCGGCATCACCGCTGTAGACGGCGACGTCTTCCTGGCTACCCGCAATGGTGAAGTGGTGGCACTCGACCAGGACAATGGACGCGTCAAGTGGCGCACCAAGGTCCCCAGCGAAGTGCTGGCAGCACCGCAACCGACGTCGCAACTGCTGATCGTCCAGGCGGTGGATGGCACGGTGACGGCTCTGGACCGCCTGTCAGGCGACCGCCAGTGGGTCTTCACCGCCAATATGCCGTCCTTGACCCTGCGCAGTACCGGCACTCCGACCGCCATTGACCAGGTCACCTTTGCCGGCTTCGCCAATGGCCGCCTGTCGATCATCGACAATCGCTCCGGCCAGCAGATCTCAGAACGGACCATCGCCGTCGCTACCGGCATGAACGACATCGATCGCCTGGTGGACCTGGCCGGTCAACCGGTGCTGACGCCGGACGGTCGACTGTATGTCACCAGCTTCAACGGCCGCGTGGTGGCGCTCAACGCCCAGAGCGGTGAGACCCTGTGGTCAACGCCAATGTCCAGCTACCACACCCCGGTGCTGGTAGGCGACACCCTGTACGTCGTCGATGAAGCCAGCCGCCTGGTGGCCTTCGACGCCAACAACGGCAATGAGCTGTGGCGCCAGGAAGACCTCTACGGTCGCTCTGTCACTGCCCCGGCCTTCGCCGATGGCCGCATCGTGCTCGGTGATGCCGAGGGCTATGTGCACTTTATCGACGCCAGCAGCGGCCGCATGGTTGGCCGCACCCACATCGACGGCTCCGGCGTCAGCGTGCGCCCGCTCACCGATGGCAAGCGCGTCTACGCCCTGGCCAATGACGGAAGCCTGGAGGCTCTGGACATCCGCCCATGACCCCCGTTATCGCTCTAGTCGGCCGCCCCAACGTGGGCAAGTCGACCCTGTTCAATCGCCTCACCCGCTCGCGTGATGCGCTGGTCGCCGACTTCCCGGGACTGACCCGGGATCGCAAGTACGGCAACGGCATGCTCGGCAACAAGGCCTACACCGTCATCGACACCGGTGGTATCAGCGGTGACGAGGAAGGTATCGATGCCGCGATGGCCGAGCAGTCGCTGCAAGCCATCGACGAAGCCGATATCGTACTGTTCCTGGTGGACGCACGGGCCGGCCTCAACGTCGCTGACGAGGCCATTGCCAACCACCTGCGGGTCAACCAGAAGAAGACCTGGCTGGTGGTCAACAAGACCGACGGCCTGGAAGAGCATTCGGCCATGGCCGACTTCTGGCAGCTCGGTCTGGGCGATCCACGCCCGATCGCGGCTGCCCATGGCCGCAATGTCACGGCCCTGATCGACGAGGTGCTGTCGCCGTTCCCTGAGCGCGACATGGACATTCCCGCCGACACCGGCAGCAAGGGCATCCGTATCGGCGTCATCGGTCGTCCCAACGTCGGCAAGTCGACGCTGGTCAATCGCCTGCTCGGCGAGGATCGTGTCGTCGTCTTCGATGAAGCGGGCACCACCCGAGACGCGATCGAGATCCCCTTCGAGCGCCGGGGCAAGCCCTACGTGCTGGTCGACACCGCCGGTGTACGCCGGCGCAAGAACGTGACCGAAATCGCCGAGAAGTTCTCCATCATCAAGACCCTCGACGCGATCAAGGAATGTCACGTCGCGATCATGGTGCTGGATGCCCGTAGCGGCCTGGTGGAGCAGGACCTGCACCTTCTCGACTATGTGCTGACCTCGGGTCGCGCCCTGGTGCTGGCGGTCAACAAGTGGGATGGCCTGGAAAGTGAAGCCAAGGACAAGATGCGCGCCGAAATCAAGCGTCGCCTGGGCTTTGCCGATTATGCAGAGCTGCATTTCATTTCGGCGTTGCATGGCACCGCGGTGGGTGACCTCTATCCTTCGTTGGAGCGCGCCTTCGCTTCGGCCAATAGCCACTGGTCGACCAACCGCTTGACGACCCTGCTGCAGGACGCGGTGGAGCAGCACCAACCGCCGATGATCCACGGCCGCCGCATCAAGCTGCGGATGGCCCACCAGGGTGGCAGCAATCCGCCCATCATCGTGGTGCACGGCAACCAGACCGACAAGTTGCCCGACGCCTACAAGCGCTATCTGACCAACACTTTCCGCAAGGTGCTCAAGGTCCGGGGCACCCCCATGCGTTTCGAGTTCCGCTCCGGCAAGAACCCGTACGACCGCATGGCCGACGCCTCGGATAAGGTCAAGGCCAAGCAGCGCGAGCTGGGACGTACCAAGGAAGCGCGCAAGAACCGCAGGTAATCCGGCTCAAGCCACACGCCAACGCCCGGCCACCGTGAGGTGGCCGGGCGTTTTGCTTCTATGGCTGTTCCGCCAGGCGGTGTCGACCCACCCAGTCCGCCGCAAACTGATAGGCACAGCGTCCACTGCGCCCGCCGCGAAGTGTCGCGAAGCGAACTGCTGCCGTGTCGGCCTCATCTGTCCAGTCGCCCGCATGCCCTAGCCGCGAGACCCAGTGGCGGCAGGTCTCCAGGTAGGTGTCGCGGTTGAAGGGATGAAAGGCCAGCCACAGGCCGAAGCGGTCGGACAGCGAGATCTTTTCCTCCACCGCATCACCGTGATGCAGCTCCTCGCCGTCCGCGGTCAGCCGGCTCTCCAGATTGTCGCTCATATGCTCGGGCATCAGATGCCTGCGGTTGGAGGTCGCATAAATCAGCACGTTGTCGGGAGGCCCTGTCAGGGTGCCATCCAGCACGCTCTTCAGCGCCTTGTAGGCGTCATCCGAACCTTCGAAGGACAGATCATCGCAGTACACCACAAAGCGCTCGGGCTGGTGCCGTAGCTGCTCCACCAGTATCGGCAGTCCGGACAGATCGTGCCGGTCTACCTGGATCAAGCGCAGTCCCTCGTCGGACAAGGTATTCAGCAAGGCGCGGACCATGGAAGACTTGCCGCTGCCACGGGAACCCCACAGCAACGCGTGATTGGCCGGGAGTCCCTGCAGAAACGCTCGTGTGTTGGCCACCAGTTCGCGTTTCTGGCGCTCGACGCCCACCAGGTCATCGAGCCCGAGGGCGTCCCTGGGGGGCACTGGCACCAGCTGGCCGCCGAGGGCATGACGCTGCCATAGCGCCGCCACATCACGGCGCCAGTCAACAGGCGTAGGTGGCTCAGGCAGCCAGGGGTCGACACGGTCGAGAAGGTTGAGCAAGCGCTGCGCTAGTTGGGTATCCATGGGGTGAGTGTCCTTGTCGCGTGTTAAAGCCGCCGGTCAGGGTCAGTGTCGCCTCGCGGAGACCCAGGTTGCACCACCTTTGCGGTTGACCCTTCCAGCAGTCCGGGTATCTTTGGCCAAACGCTTCTGATTCTACACGGGCAAGCGATGCCCGCTGTACCACGACAAGGAGACTCACCATGCGCTGGATGAAGGCTGTTGGCGCCTGCGCCATCATGGCGACCGTAGCTGCCTGTGCGACCTCACCGACGGGCCGCTCCCAGATGCTGTTGCTGGACGAGCAGCAGCTTAATCAGATGGGAGCCCAGGCCTTTGCCCAGTACCAGCAGCAGCTGCCTACCGTAGGCGGCAGCACCCTGGAGTACGTGCAGTGCGTGACGCGCAATGTGGTGCAGGCGCTGCCGAATGATCAGCGCAACCAGAACTGGCAGGTCAAGGTGTTCGAGTCGGAAGACGCCAATGCCTTCGCCTTGCCGGGTGGCTATGTAGGGGTCAACACCGGCCTGCTCGACGTCGCCACCAACCAGGACCAGCTGGCCACCGTGATCGGCCATGAAATTGGCCATGTGCTGGCTCATCATGCCAACGAGCGCGCCTCCACCGAGAGCGCGACGCAGCTGGGACTATCCGTGGTCGGCTCGGCGCTGGGCACCCAGGGAGTCACCGGCAGCGATCAGCTGATGGCCGCCATGGGCATGGGCGCCCAGTACGGCATCCTGCTGCCGTTCTCGCGCAGCCACGAAAGTGAGGCCGATACCATTGGCCTCGAGCTGATGGCCCAGGCCGGGTTCGACCCACGCGCCAGCGTCCAGCTGTGGCAGAACATGAGCGCTGCAGGGGGTGGCCAGCCGCCGGAATGGATGTCGACTCACCCGGCACATGGCAACCGCATCGCGGGTCTGGAAGCCGCCATGGGTGATGCCATGGCCCGCTACGAGCAGGCCCAGGCGAATGGCCTCAGGCCTAACTGCAAGGCACCCTGAGCCGTTCATCAAGGAGCGCCGTCGTCATGACCCTCAATCGCCTCGGACTGCTGTTGCTGGTCCTGCCCATCCTGCTACTGCTGGGGTTCTACTTCGCGGAATGGGGCGATATTCGCCAATGTGAGATGATCGACCAAGGACATTGGAACTATCTGACGGGTCAATGCAGCGAGAGCCCTTCACCCTTTGTACCGTGGATCGTCCGCAGCCCGTGGTTGGTCAACGGGGGTCTGTTGGTGTCGGTCATCGGCCTGGGCTGCTGCATGGTGGGGCTCTATCGGCGACGCCGCTAAGGCGCCAGTGCTGGTCTCTCAATACCGGGGCTCTATATCGGACGCGAATGCCGGGCGCCATGCCAGCCCCGTTGCCGGTCCCGCAGCCCTGACCCTTTCCCTGTACAACGCCCCCGTACACCGCCCCAGTCCAACACACAGCAGGCGCCCTGGTGGCGCCTGCTGTGTGTTGTGGATAGCGGCCATGACCACGGTGGTCAGGCACCCGCCGATAACGCCTGTCGCAACGTCGACAGCACCGGCGCCGTCTCCGGAACGACGCCTCGCCAACGGGCGAAGGACGCGGCGGCCTGCTCGACCAGCATGCCCAATCCATCGACACTGCGTGCACCACGCTCTGCTGCCCACGCCATGAACACGGTCGGCTCGGCGCCATACATCATGTCGTAGGCCAGCGCGCCCTCGGCGAAGAGATCGTCCGGCAGGGGTGGCAGCTCTCCCGAGAGGCTTGCGCTGGTGCCATTGATGACCAGATCGAAGGGCCCCGCCACACTGTCGAAGCCGCCCCCCCGGATAGTGCCAAGATCGGCAAAATCCTGCGCCAGGGCGCTCGCCTTGGCCGCAGTGCGGTTGGCCACGGTCAAGCCAGCAGGGTCATGGGCCAGCAACGGCGCCAATACCCCACGTACCGCGCCTCCAGCCCCCAGGACCAGGATATTGGCGCCCTGCAAGCGTGCGCCCTGACGCTTCAGATCCGCGACCAGGCCCACACCGTCCGTGGTATCCCCTTCCAGATTGCCGTCAGGCAGCAGACGAAGGGTGTTGACGGCTCCTGCGCGACGGGCCTGCTCGGTCAGCTGAGTGCACAGTCGATACGCTTCCTCCTTGAAGGGGACAGTGACATTGGCCCCCTGTCCCCCGGATGCCACGAACGTCTGCCAAGCGCCGGCAAAGTCATCCAGCGGCGCCTCGATGGCCACGTATTCGATGTTCTCACCTGTCTGGGCGGCAAAGGCCGCATGGATGGCGGGTGATTTGGAGTGACCGATGGGATGGCCGAACACACAATAGCGAGTCATTTCTGCTCCTGAGCAAACACTGCATCAATATCGCGACGGGGGGGCACCGTCCTGCCCACGGCGGGCACCGGAAGCCGCTCACGGGGAAGCGCTGGTGGCCTGCTCTTGCTCTTCGGCCAGCCAGTCACGAGGGCGCAGGTAATCCTGCAAGGCCGCCTCGGCGCTTCCCTCTGCGGGTCGATAGTCGTATTCCCAGCGCGCCAGCGGCGGCATCGACATCAGAATCGACTCGGTGCGACCTCCGCTTTGCAAGCCAAACAGCGTGCCCCGATCCCATACCAGATTGAACTCGACATAGCGTCCGCGCCGATACAGCTGAAAGTCTCGCTGTTGCTGGCCCCAGGGCGTGTCGCGACGGCGTCCGACGATCGGCAGATAGGCCTCGAGAAAGCCATCTCCCACGGCTTGTTGAAACGCAAAACAGCGATCAAAGCCACCTTCATTGAGGTCATCGAAAAACAGACCGCCCACCCCTCGCGTCTCATCCCGATGCTTGAGGAAGAAGTAGTCGTCACACCAGCGCTTGTAGCGCGGATAGACATCCTCACCGAAAGGCTCGCAAAGGTCTCTGGCAACCCGGTGCCAATGGCAGGCGTCTTCGTGTTGGGGGTAGAACGGGGTCAGATCGAAGCCACCACCGAACCACCACACCGGCGCTTCGCCCTCGGCGGTGGCAATGAAGAAGCGCACGTTACCGTGGCTGGTCGGCACATGGGGGTTATGCGGGTGCAACACCCAGGATACGCCGATGGCCTGAAAGCCCCTACCCGCAAGTTCCGGCCTGGCGGCGGTGGCTGAGGGAGGCAGGGTTGTGCCGTGCACATGGGAAAAGTTGACGCCGCCCTTCTCGAATAGCGCACCGTCTTCGATAACCCTCGAGCGACCGCCGCCGCCTGCCTCGCGAACCCAGTCGTCCTCACGAAAGTGCGCTTGCCCATCGGCATGCTCCAGCGCCTCGCACAGGCGATCCTGAAGCTCCAGCAGATAGCGTTTGACCACGTCGAGATTTGGCTGTGTCACATCGACTCCGTCGTTGCTTGTCGAATGGGCGTTGTCGCGTCACGCCCCACCCCGGTCTTGTGCAAATACAAGGCTGCCGCGCCATCGTCAGTGGCGCAGCACCTCACCACTGACCAGGTCGCGAATGATACTGGGGCGCGGATTTCCCCCCAGGTCACCGGGCACCACTGCGTCGAGTTCATCGCCGAAGATCCGATGGATATCGGCTTCGCTCATGGCCGGAGGCTCTCCAGCGCGATTGGCAGAGGTCGATACCAGCGGCCCCCCGAAGGCGCGACACAGAGCCTGAACCCCAGGATGATCGCTGACCCGTAGCGCCACCTTGTCATGGCTTCCGCGCACCAGCGCCGGGGTGCGCCCGTTGTCGGGCACGAGCCAGGTGTTGGGCCCTGGCCAGGTGTCCAGCAACAGGGCTCGCTGTTCTGCGGATACGGCGGTCAGCCAGGCATCGAACTGAGCAATATCTGCCGCTACCAGGATGACACCCTTGGCGGGGTCCCGCTGCTTGAGCGCGAGCAAACGCTTTAGCGCCTCCTCGTTGTCAGGATCGCAGCCCAGCCCCCACACGGCCTCGGTGGGGTAGGCAATCACACCACCACGGCGAAGCACGGCGGTGGCTGAGGTCAGAATGGAATCAGGGTCACTCATGGCATCGAAGTCCGAATCGGCACATCGTGATAAACGGGTTGGAGCCGCATACTAGCATGAGGCACCGGACGCGTCGCACTGCGCCCTGCTTCGCGAGCGGGCGATACTTGGCCTCTAGCTGCCTCCGCCCAGCCTGACCCACCCACCGGCCACCAAGCCAGCGTGTCCCTCTATCTCGAGCAAGGTCAACTCGCGCTGACAGGTGGCGACATCACATCCCGCCAGCCCCATCAGCACATCCACCGGCAATGGCCTGGCACTCAGCAGATCGAGCAGCGAGCGGGCAGCGGCGCCGGATGGCGCCTCACTCCCAGTCGAGGACACTGCCCCCTGACGCGGCCCCCAACTGGCCAGCTCCTCGAACAAGTCATCGGGGTGACGTATCAGGGCGGCTCCCTCACGAATCAGTCGCAGGCAGCCTCTTGCCTGAGGGGAGTGGATAGAGCCAGGTACCGCCAGCACTTCCCGCCCTTGCTCCCCGGCCAGGCGGGCACTGACCAGAGAGCCACTGTGCTCTGCGGCCTCGACCACCAGCACGCCACAGGACACCCCCGTCACAATCCGATTGCGCCGGGGAAAATCCCCGGAATGAGGCCTGCGTCCAGGGGCAGACTCGGCCAGCAACAGGCCACCGTCATCCCGCAGGCGCCGGTACAGTGAGCCATGTTGGCCGGGATAGACGACATCGACACCACCGGCCAGCACGGCAACGCTGCGCCCACCCACATCCAGAGCCGCGGCCTGAGCCGCGCCATCAATTCCCAGCGCCATACCACTGACCAGGCACCATCCCGCTTCCGCCAGGCTGATGGCGAAACTGCGTGCATTGACAAGCCCTTCCCGGGTAGGGCGCCGCGAGCCCACCAGGGCCAGCCGCGGTGAGGTCAGCGCATCCAGATCCCCCAGCGCCCAGAGCACCACAGGGGGATCGGCAATCTGATCGAGCAAGGCCGGCCAGCGTGGATGCCCCGGATGCAGTAAATGACGCTGTTGCCCATGTGCCGCCCCCTGGGCCTGCCATTCCAGGGCCTCTTCGACAGGCGCCGTCAGTGGGCTGCGGCGTGGGTGCTCCAGCCACAGTCGCAGTGCCGCAGCAGCCATGGGGGGCAAGCCGGGCAACCAGCCTTCCGGCCAGGCAGGATTCAGGGAGCGTAACCGTGCCAGGCGCTTCGGTCCTACCTGAGGAAGCGCTTGCAATACCATCCAACGCTCGAAGTCGGAGTCCATGTCTACCCTCCCTGGGAAACATCGACGCATAGTCAGTGACGCTGTCGCGCCGGTTATTGTTATCGCTGTCGTTCTTGTTGATGTGCTTGCTGATGTTCTTGCTTTGCCGTTGTCGCCCACGCCGCCACTTCCGTCATGGCCGAAGGTGTGGCTGTCAGCGTGGACGTCGCTGGCGCTAACGGCGCTACTTTCGTCGTTGCTTATGTTTAGCCAGTGTAGAAGGCCCGCCACGCCGCAAAGCGATGGGCTTCGCCGCAACGCCACGCGGTATCAGGCGATGACGTTTTGAGCATGGTATAGTGGTCGCCTATCAAGCCCATAGACGACAGCGGCTACTGCAACTTGCAGCGCCCCCCTAAAATGGGCATCACGAACTGTACGAACAACGGTGGAACCACAGCATGGCCAGACTCCCCATTCTCGAGTTTCCAGACGAGCGGCTGCGCACCAAGGCGGTTGTCGTGGAGCACGTCGATGACGAAGTCCGCCAGCTGGTCGATGACATGCTGGAAACCATGTACGCAGCCCCTGGTATTGGTCTTGCCGCCACGCAGGTGGATGTGCACCGCAGGGTCATCGTGATCGATGTCAGCGAAGACCAGTCAACGCCGGTCGTACTGATCAATCCCGAGGTCACGCCGCTGGGCGACGAGCGCGAGCCGATGCAGGAAGGTTGCCTGTCCATCCCTGAGTACTACGCTGAAGTCCCGCGCGCCCTGCGCGTGCACTTGAAGGCGCTGGACCGTGATGGCAATCCCTACGAGCTCGAAGCCGACGGACTGCTGGCCCACTGCATCCAGCACGAACTCGACCATCTCGAGGGCGTACTCTTCGTCGATTACCTGTCGCCGCTCAAGCGCGACCGCGTGATGAAGAAGATGCAGAAGCGCCACCGTCAAATGCAAGGCGCCTGACCCCTACCTCTCCATCGCCATCAAGATGCAAGGCCGATAGCACTCCAAGTGCTATCGGCCTTCGTCGTTGCTCGCGTCTCCGTTACTATTGACTCCGCATTCTTCGGCCAAGGCCCTGAACATGACCCAAGCGCTGCGCGTGATCTTCGCTGGCACGCCTGACTTCGCTGCCGAGAGCCTCTCGGCGGTACTCGACAGTCACCATCAGGTGATTGCCGTCTACACTCAACCAGATCGACCTGCAGGACGCGGTCGCAAACTGACACCTAGCCCGGTGAAGTCACTGGCGTTGTCTCATGACATACCGGTATACCAGCCGGAGCGGCTCAAGGATGCTGAGGAGCAGCAAGCGCTGGCAGCCTTGGAGGCAGATGTCATGGTGGTGGTGGCCTACGGCTTGATCCTGCCGCTTCCCGTGCTCGAAGCCCCCCGCCTTGGATGTCTCAACGTGCATGCCTCACTACTGCCACGTTGGCGCGGCGCTGCACCGATCCAGCGAGCCATTGAAGCCGGCGACAGCGAAAGCGGTGTGACCATCATGCAGATGGACGAAGGCCTGGATACCGGCGACATGCTGATGATCCGCCGCACCGAGATCAGCAATACCACGACGGGTGGCGAGCTTCACGACCGTCTGGCCAGCCTGGGGGGCAAAGCCATTGTCGATGCCCTTGATCAGCTTGCCGCAGGCGAGCTGACGTCGACGCCCCAGCCGGATAGCGGCGTGACCTACGCCGCCAAGCTGAGCAAGGCCGAGGCAGAACTGGACTTTCGCCAGGATGCACAAACGCTCGCCGCGCGAGTGCGGGCGTTCAATCCGTGGCCTGTCACCTGGTGTGCCCTGGGCGATGACCGCCTGCGCATTCATCTGGCAGACGCCGTGGACAGCGCTGACGCGGCTACACCAGGCACCATCGTCAAGGCGGAAGGAGAGCTGCTGGTCGCCTGTGGTCAAGATGGCCGCGAGCGCCTGCGCATCACCCATGCCCAGCTGCCCGGTGGCAAGGCGCTGCCGATCAATGAGCTGCTACGTGCCCGAGCAGAGCGTTTCGCCGTAGGCGCCTGCCTGGGCCAGCCGCAAACGGAGGCCAGCGAATGAGCGATTCCCGCCCACGCCAGCACGGCCAGCGCAACGCTCGCCAGCGCAAGCCCGATCAGCAAAGCCGTGCCCACACCAATGCGCGCAGAGACATGGGTGACTGTGTTCGAGCTGCAGCAGCGAAGGCGCTGGTTCCGGTCATTACCGGCAAGGGCTCGCTGTCTTCTCTGGATGATCATCAGGTCGTGGCTCGCGACAGGGCGTTGTTCAAGGCGATGTGCTTTGGTGTCTGCCGGACGCTGCCCAGACTGGAAGCACTGGCGGACCAATTACTGGAAAAGCCCTTCAAGACTCGCGACGCCGACATTCAGGCGCTGCTGCTGCTCGGCATCTTCCAACTGCTGTACCTGCGCATTCCCGCCCATGCGGCGGTAGGCGAGACCGCTGGGGCCGCTCGCCTGCAGGGCAAGGCCTGGGCAACCCGCGTTCTCAACGGCTGCCTGCGCCGTCTGCAGCGCGAATCCTCAACACTGGAAGCAGAAGTCGACCGTGACCCTGCAGTGGCCTTGCTGCATCCGCGCTGGTGGCTCAAGGCGCTGCGCCAGGCGTGGCCTGACGACTGGCGCGATATCTGTGAGGCCAATAACCAGCCAGGCCCAATGACCCTGCGCGTCAACCGTCGCCACAACGACCGAGAGCAGTATCTGGACATCCTCGACGGTGCCGGGATCAGCGCACGTCTGTGTTCACACGCGCCTGACGGCTTGATCCTGGATGCCCCTCGCGATGTGGACAGTCTGCCAGGCTTCGCCGAGGGCCATGTCAGCGTTCAGGATGAAGCCGCCCAGCTGGCCGCTGTGCTGCTGGGCCCTGTCATCGCCCCTCGCCCCGGCGCAAGAGTCCTGGATGCCTGCTGTGCACCTGGCGGCAAGACCGCTCACCTGCTTGAGCTGTTCGACATTGATCTGCATGCCATCGACTCCGACGCTGCACGTCTTGCCCGTGTGGAAGACACCCTGACTCGCCTCGGACTCTCGGCCACCCTGGCCCAGGGCGATGGTACCCAGCGGGACTGGTGGGATGGCACGCTGTTCGATGCCATCTTGCTTGACGCTCCCTGCTCGGGCAGCGGAGTCATCCGCCGTCATCCCGACATCAAGCGCTTGCGCCGTGCCAGCGACATCCGCCAGTTGGCCGAGTTGCAGCAGGCCTTGCTCGATAACCTGTGGCCGCTGCTCAAGCCCGGCGGCACCTTGTTGTACGCCACCTGCTCGGTCCTGCCGGAAGAGAATCGCGACCAGATTCGCGCCTTTCTTGAGCGCACTGAGGATGCCAGCGCCAACATGCCTTCCGACATTGCCTGGGGCCAGACATCAGGAGCCGGACGCCAACTGTTACCGAAGATCGACAGTCACGACGGTTTCTTCTATGCCAGACTGGTCAAGGCAACCCACTGAGCCACACGGAAGCAGGGTTGCTTGCCCGCCACCAGGCCGCTGTTGCCCAGGCGGGCGGTCCCACGACGTCTACCGCTACAGGGAGTATGTATGAGCCAACACGTGTACAAGCAGATCGAGTTGACCGGTTCGTCCGAGACAAGTATCGAAGACGCGGTCCAGCGCGCCATCACCAAGGCGTCTGAGACGGTGCATGACCTGCGCTGGTTCGAGGTGACCGAAACACGCGGGCACATCGAAAACGGCCGGGTCGCCCACTGGCAGGTGACGTTGAAGGTCGGCTTTACCCTGGACTGATCCAGCGATCAGCTCTCCCCCGGAGATGCCTGGGCTTGCATACTGACAGGCCTTCGGTGTTTCCTTTCGGCACAGGGCGGGAGACATCCCGCCCTGTTGGTCTGTTCAGGGCTCAGGTATGCTGGCCCTATGTTGCAGCGCACCATGCGCTCTCGACCTCTCTTCGGACACGACGATGAAGATCATCATTCTCGGCGCCGGCCAGGTTGGCGGCACCCTGGCGGAGCATCTGGCCCGCGAGGAGAACGACATCACGGTGGTAGACACCGACGGTGAGCGTCTGCGCGAGCTGCATACGCGGCTGGATATTCGCACGGTTTCCGGGGCGGCCTCCTACCCCATGGTGCTGCGTCAGGCAGGCTGTGAAGATGCCGACATGCTGATCGCCGTGACCAACTCCGATGAAGTCAACATGATCGCCTGTCAGGTGGCCCATACCCTGTTTCGCACACCGACCAAGATCGCCCGTGTGCGCGCCACGGCCTACCTCGCCCGCAAGGGCCTGTTTGCCCATGAGGCCGTCCCTATCGACGTGCTGATCAGTCCCGAGCAAGTCGTAACCGATCACATCCGGCGCCTGATCGAGCATCCTGGTGCCTTGCAGGTGCTGGAATTCGCCGGGGGTCTGGTCCAGCTGGTGGCGGTCAAGGCCTTCTACGGTGGCCCGCTGGTCGGCCAGGAGCTCGGCTTCCTGCGACGTCACATGCCCAGCGTCGACACACGCGTTGCCGCCATCTATCGCCGCAATCGCCCGATCATTCCCCGCGGCGACACGATCATCGAAGCCGACGACGAGGTCTTCTTTATCGCCGCACGCCGTGATATCCGCGCCGTGATGAGTGAGTTGCGACGGCTCGACCGGGATTTCCGCCGCGTCGTGATCGCCGGTGGCGGCAACATCGGCGAGCGCCTGGCCGAACATCTCGAGCACAGCCATCAGGTCAAGATGATTGAACACAGCCTGGACCGCTGCACCCAGCTGTCGGAACGCCTTGACCGCACCGTGGTGCTGCACGGCAGTGCCACCAGCAAGCGGCTGCTGGAAGAAGAGAACATCGAAGACTGCGATATCTTCTGTGCGCTGACCAACGACGACGAGGTCAACATCATGTCGTCGATGCTGGCCAAGCGGATGGGGGCCAAGAAGGTTCTCACCCTGATCAACAACGCGGCCTATGTCGACCTGGTCCAGGGTGGCGAAATCGATATCGCCATCTCGCCTCAGCAGGCGACGATTGGCAGCCTCCTCACCCACGTTCGCCGCGGCGACATCGTCAACGTGCACTCGCTGCGCCGGGGTGCCGCGGAGGCCATCGAGGCGATTGCCCATGGCGACAGCCAGTCATCGCGAGTGGTGGGACGCGCCATCGGCGACATCGATCTCCCCGGGGGCTCGACCATCGGCGCCATCGTGCGCGGCAAGGAGGTCTTGATCGCCCATGACGACGTGGTAGTGGAAAGCGGCGACCATGTCATCCTGTTCGTGGTCGATAAACGCAAGATTCGTGACGTCGAGCGCCTGTTCCAGGTCGGGCTGACGTTCTTCTGATGCGCATGGCGTTACCTCGAGAGACGACCATCGAGTTACCACAAGGAGAGCCGCCGCATGAGTCCGTTCCCGACCGGGCTTGAGACGACGACCCGTTCACTGACATCTTCCCCTTGCGCTACTTTGCACAGGAGCCGGATGGCATGAGCCTGAGAATGATTCTGCGTATTCTCGGGCTGCTGCTGATGATGTTCAGCCTGACCATGGTGCCGCCCATCGCTATTTCGCTGCTGTTCGGCGATGGCACCTGGGACGCCTTTCTGATCGCCATTGCCATCACCGTGTTCACCGGTGCTGCGATGTTTCTGCCGAATCGACATGCTCGGCGGGAGCTGCGGACCCGTGACGGCTTCCTGATCGCCGCCATGTTCTGGACGGTACTGGGGCTGTTCGGTTCCCTGCCACTGATGCTGACGGGAAGCACGGCGCTGTCTTTTACCGATGCCGTTTTCGAATCCTTCTCTGGGCTGACGACCACGGGTGCGACGGTCATTACCGGCATCGACTTCCTGCCGGAGGCCATCCTCTACTATCGTCAGCAGCTGCAGTGGCTAGGCGGCATGGGCATCGTGGTGCTGGCGGTCGCCATTCTGCCGACCCTCGGCGTCGGCGGCATGGCGCTGTATCGCACGGAGATTCCGGGACCGCTCAAGGACTCCAAGCTGACCCCTCGGATCACCGAGACCGCCAAGGCACTGTGGTACATCTATGCCACCCTGACGCTAGCCTGCATGCTCGCCTACATGGCGGCGGGCATGGATTGGTTCGATGCGCTGGGCCATAGTTTTTCCACGGTCGCCATCGGTGGCTTCTCGACCCATGACGCCAGCATTGGCTACTTCGACAGCGCCTTGATCGAAGCGATCTGTGTGGTATTCATGCTGATCTCGGCGCTCAGCTTCAGCCTGCACTTCCTGGCCTGGCGCGAGCGCCGCATCAGCCACTACTGGGAAGACTCCGAGGCACGGTTTTTGCTGCTGTACCTGACCGGCCTGGCGGCTATCACCGTCATCGTGCTGTGGCTGACCGGCACCGAGGAGACCACCGTCGGCCTGCGCCACGGCATCTTTGAGGTGGTCTCGGTCGCGACCACGGCCGGATTCTCGGTGGCCGACTTTTCTGCCTGGCCAGGCGCCTTGCCGCTACTCCTGTTCATCGCCGCCTTTGTCGGCGCAAGCTCAGGCTCTACCGGTGGCGGCATGAAGGTCATTCGCATCATCCTGATCATCAAGCAGGGAATGCGCGAGATCATGCGCTTGATTCACCCCAACGCCGTGATCGCCGTCAAGATTGGCAAGGTCAGCGTGCCTGACGGCATCGCACAGGCAGTCTGGGGGTTCTTCTCGGCCTACGTCCTGCTGTTCTTCCTGATGCTGGTCGGGGTCATGGCCACCGGCGTTGACCAGGTAACGGCCTGGTCCACTGTGGGCTCCGCGCTCAACAACCTGGGCCCGGCGCTGGGTGAAGCCAGCCTGCACTACGGCGATATGCCGGCGATGGCCAAATGGATCCTGGTCATGGCCATGCTGATGGGACGCCTGGAGATCTTTACCGTACTGGTACTGTTCACACCCGCTTTCTGGCGCAAATAGTGCAGACTCCTGGGCTGCGTTGACGCTCAAGCGTGTCCGCCTGCCGCCGACCTGCCCGCTTCAGCGTCGGCAGCCGTCCCCATCACCAGCAGGGCACGCTCGGCTCTGGACGATAGCGGCCATTCAGCCCGATGTATCAGGTAGAGGGTATCCGCCACCTCGGGCTGTCCCGTCACCACCCGAAGGGAGGCCTGCTGCTCAAACGCCTGACGGGCGAAGCGCGGCAGCACGGTAAAGCCCAGCCCCTCCGCTACCGGTGCCAGAATCAAGCCGATCTGATTGGTGAAGCCGCTGATTGGCCAGTGGGCATAGCCGGGGGAGCCCGGAAAGCGTCGGCTCAATAGTCGAGACGCCAGCGCCTTGCCATCCGGATGGTCGATGAACCCCAGCGACATCAGGTCATCCCAGCGCTCTACCTTAGCGGCGGCAGGCACGATCAGCTCCAGCGGTTCTGTCGCAAACTCGCTGACGGTCAGCCTCGGGTCATCGGGACACTCGATGACCAGCCCCATTTCTACCCGCGCCGCCAACACCGCGTCGATAATGTCCTGGGTCGGCCCGAAGCGATGGCGAATGCACAGGCCAGGCGAGCGCTTCTGCAGCTCCAGCAGCCGGGGATACAGCGCCAGGCCGATGCTGCCCGGCGTCATCAGACTTATCTCGCCATGATCATCGCGATCCCCGGCCAGACGCAGCTTAAGCCGCTGGTCCACCTCCGCACGCTCCCCCAGATAGTTGACCAGGGCGTGCCCCGCCGGGGTCAGTTCGAGCTGCCGCGGCCGTCGGATGAACAGCGCCCCTAGCTCGGCTTCAAGTTTCTGTACATGCTGACTGACGGCCGCCTGGGTGAGCTCCAGTTGATCGGCAGCCCTGGTGAAGCTTCCCTGTTCGACCAGGGCATGAAAAGAACGTAGCCAGAGCGGATTAAGCATAAGCATCTATTATCACTACCATAAGCGGCACACTATTTTCATTATAGCCATCACCGCCCAGACTGTGTGCATTCACTCCACAGCAAGAGGCAACGAGACATGAGCTCATCCCATCAGGACCGCCCCAACTATCCACGCAGCTTCTCCCATATCGGCATCTCGGTACCGGACGTCGAGGCGGCCGTGGCGTTCTACACCGAGGTCCTGGGCTGGTACCAGATCATGGCCCCCACCACCATCGAGGAAGACGACTCTGCCATTGGCGAGATGTGCACCGATGTCTTCGGGCCTGGCTGGGGCAGCTTCCGCATCGCGCACCTGTCCACGGGTGATCGCGTCGGTGTCGAACTCTTCGAGTTTGCCAACCATGAAGATCCCGAGAACAATTTCGAATACTGGAAAACCGGCGTCTTCCATTTCTGCGTGCAAGATCCGGACGTGGAAGGGCTGGCGGAGCGCATCGTCGCCGCCGGCGGCAAGAAGCGCATGCCCAAGGTCCGTGAATACTATCCCGGGGAAAAGCCCTACCGGATGATCTACATGGAAGACCCCTTCGGCAACATCCTCGAGATCTACTCCCACAGCTATGAATTGACCTACTCGGCCGGCGCCTATCAGGACGAGAGCAACGCGTGACATGGTGATCGACAGGCCTGGGATGGGCACCCTCAAGCCCCTCCTTGCGTCACGAATCATGACAATAGCGTGATTTGCCGACGGACAGGGCAGGCCATGTTTGGCCTGCCCTGCTGGTTCATGGATAATCGATCCTTCACATTCTTCAGGCCTCGAGGCCCATGAGCGAGATCGACGACACCGTACTGGCCGAGCGGCCGGAGACCCAAGGCGGCCCACGCCGCGATATCACCGTTGGCGAGACCACCTTCACCTTGCTCGGTACCGCCCACGTCAGCGCCGAAAGCGCCGACGAGGTTCGCTCGCTGATCGATTCAGGCGACTTCGATGCCGTGGCTATCGAACTCTGCGATGCCAGACACAGCAACCTGGCCAACCCTGACGCCCTGGCGGAACAGGATCTGTTCCAGATCTTTCGCCAGGGCAAGGCCGGGATGGTAGCGGCGAACCTGGCGCTCGGGGCATTCCAGCAACGTATCGCAGAACAGTCAGGCATCGAGCCGGGGGCCGAGATGCGTGCCGCCCTGGAGGCCAGCCAGCGCCACCAGCTCCCGCTGTTGCTGATCGATCGCGACGTGGGCCTGACGCTGAAAAGGATCTACCAGAATGTTCCCTGGTGGCAGCGTTTTAGCTTGATGTCCGGGCTACTGGGCAGCGTGCTGTCCCGCCAGGAAGTGTCGGCAGAGGAAGTGGAGCGCCTCAAGCAGGGTGACGTGCTGGAGTCGACCTTCAGTGAGTTTGCCGCTGAATCCGAAACCCTGTTCACCCCGCTGATCAGCGAGCGTGATCGTTACATGGTCATGCGCCTGGCCCAGCAATGCCCGCCAGGCAAGTTCCGGCGAGTGCTGGTGGTGATAGGCGCGGGCCACCTCAAGGGCATGGCGGAGCACCTCGAAGGCCCTCCCTCTCAGGCTCCAGACGAGGAAATCGCCGCGCTGGAGGCCACGCGTCCCGCCTCCAAGGTGTGGAAGATGGTGCCCTGGATCATCACCGCACTGGTCCTCACGGGCTTCGCCATCGGCTTCTCGCGCAACACCGAGCTTGGCTGGCAGCTGGTGGCAGAGTGGTTCATCATCAACGGTGCGCTGTCGGGCATCGCCACCCTGTTCGCCCTGGCGCATCCCGTCACGGTCGTCGCCACCGTCTTTGCCGCGCCGCTGACCTCGCTTAACCCGACCATCGGCGCAGGCTTCGTCGCTGCAGGCGTGGAGCTGGCCATGCGCAAGCCCAAGGTGCGTGATTTCTCCACGCTGCGCCACGATGTGACCGAGGTGAAGGGCTGGTGGAGGAACCGTGTGTCCCGCACGCTACTGGTCTTCCTGACCGCCACGCTCGGGTCCGCTGCGGGCACCTGGATCGCCGGTTTCCGGATCGCCGGCAGCCTGTTCGGCTAAGCGGACCATCGATCGCATCCACCTCGCCGTCGCTGACCCGGCGGGGTGGAAGGCGCCTGTCACCCGCTAAGCGTTCCTCTGGACCATCCTGCGTTCGCGCTCCCTCCACTGCCCCACCGCGGCAAACGTCAGCTCTGCTGCCGCCCGCTCACTCGTAATCTCATGTTTTCCTCCAGCGCCGATGTCTCGGTGCGGCTGCAGATCCAGTCATGCACCAAACGACCTCGATGGTAGGTTTCCTGCACCGCGCCACTCATGCCTTCTGCAGGAGCCGAGATCGCCTGGCGATAGGCTCTGACGACGCCTGCAGGCAAGCCAGCCGCCCATGCGCCAAGTACTGGCGACGACGCCTCCTGGCGATCCAGCAACTGATGAAACTCCTGCACAGGCAGACGCAATGCCGGCAGGGCAGCGTCCAGCAGGCCGCATATCGTCCGAAAGCCATCTAGCTCCTGGCGCTCTCTGTCGGGGTCAAGGTATTCCAGCCGAGTCGCCAGATCCTCGAGAGACTCCATCAAGATGCGACACCCGGGGTCCACGGCCAGCAAATTGACCCGGGGCGTCCCCTCTCTGACCTCCGCCAACCGCTGCAAGAACGCATCGGCGCCGTGGTTGACCAGGATCCTGCCCAGGGCCAGGCGCAGGTAGTGGAAGAACTGGCCCGGCCCCTCAGAGCGGTCCCGCTGATAGCGCGCCAGAGCCCAGTCCAGCATGCCGCCTAGACTCCAGCGTCGCACTACCCCATGGCGGCAGAAGCAGCGCTCGTTGAGCGCAGTGGGTCGCTGGCCTTGGCGCCGCTGAAAGGTATCTTTCAGTTGGGTCATCAAACCTGCGGGATCTATCAAACCTCGTTCCACGATGGCCTCGAGCCGGGCCAGGGTCTGCGCGATGGCATCGGCGGCATCGACCAGGTAGGCGGCCGGGTGACGGCTTCGACGGGTCAGTCGCAGCGCCCCACGCATGGCCGTTTCGATAGCGGCCTCACTACGGTAGCTGTTGCCCGTAAAAGGCCCAGACAGGGCCTGTTCGGGCCATGGTTCATGCCGTCCTAGCAATGTTGCGCTCTGCGCATGGGTCAGGCTGATGCCTTCCAGGGTCACAATGCTGCGCAAGGCCTGGGCACGTGCATCAAAGCGGCATAGCTCCGCCAGCACCGCGTGCCCCTCCTTCTTGTCGACGGACAGCCCCCCTGCCGTCATTCCCCCAAACTCCGGCAGGTGGCTGTCGAACCAGCCACACACGGCAAGCTCTCCCGCCTGACCGAAGGGAGGACGACCGACATCGCAAAGCAGGCAGCCAACGTCGACCAGACAGCCGAGCGCAGTGTCGAGTCCTGTCAGTTCGTGCCTGGCGGGCTCCTGCTCAGTCAGCTCTTTTTCTGCCAGTTCGTGTCTGGCCAGTTCGTGCTTAGCCAGGTTGCCGTGGAGCTTGCGATAAATCAGGTGGACGATACGGCGACCCACTTGCTGACGTTCAAGCGCCAGCGACAGCAACCGTCGATCGCTGTCCTGGGCCAGGATTCCCCCCTGCTGCGGGAGCAACTGCAGTCGACGAACGCTGGGGCTATGAATGACCCGAGAACGATCCTTGTCGAGACGACGCTCGAGCAAAGGAAGCGACAGGTCGACCTCCTGTGCATCATAGGGCCAGCCACCTAGCCGTTGATCCTCGGGCTGTGGCCGACAGGAAAGAAAACGCTGGTGTAGGTGCATGGGGCTCCCCGCGCGTCATCGCGCTCATTATCGTAGTTGTGTCAAAAAGAGAGCCTGTCGCAGAAAAAGTGCAGGCGAACTAAGACATTTACGACAATGAGTGCCCGATTTGCGGGAATAATGATGTAGCTGATCAGCGATTCATCTGCCTAAAACTTCGCATCAGCACATAACGACCGAGTGCTAGCGCCCCTCAGTTGATGAGGATGGTGCCTGCTGAGCTCTCCTCAGCGCTGCCAGCCTTGTCATCGAGGGGGTGGGCGTCTCGATCTTGGTGTAGTGGCGACTGGCCGCATAGCTGTCATTGAACACATCAAAGTAGTCGTCGAGCACCTGAGCCGCCGCCACTTCACCGCTTTGCCGCAGCAACTCGGCTGCCACTTCTGCCGTGCACAGGTGTGCCTGGGAGGCAGGCTTGCGCAGCTGATAGCGGGTCAGGCGATCGGTGCGAAGGGGTAACACGGGAAGGTGTTCCAGGTAGGGGCTCTTGCGAAAGATCCGACGTGCCTGGCGCCAGGTGCCGTCCAGTAGAATCAGTACGGGAATGCGTGCGTCTTCCACCTGGGTGACGGCCTCTACCTCTACCACGCGATCCGCGTAGTCAGGCTGGTCGTCAGGAAAGACCACGAAGGGCGCGTAGCGCGGATCAGCGAGCAGGGCCAGCAGGGTGTCATCTGGCGCCGTGCGATACCAGGTAAAGACGCGAGTCGTGGCCAGCACGTCTGCGATCAGCCGTCCGGTGTTGGTGGGCTTGTGATGTTCCAGCGGATGCGTCATCAACCACACCTGCACCCGGCTGTCGGCCTTGGCTTGATAGGGACAGAGGCAGTTGAGTTCCGGCAGATTGCAGCCTTCACAGCGGGTCACGAAGCTGCCGCGCGCCTTGAATTCCCGACGCGGAGGGCGGGGGTGGCCAGTGGCAGGATCGACCGCGGCAGACTCGGCGCCATCGCTCATGGGCGCAGCATCACGTTCGGCGTCGAGCGAGGCGGCAGGGAAAGCATCACAACGGGAATCACACATGGCAAGGAGGGTGCTGAGGCAAAGGGCGCCCAATCTACCACGCCAGACGGAACACGTCAGTCACGCTGCCAGCACCGCGTACCCGCCACGACCGTCGACGTCGCTATCAGGCGTTACCTGACGGCGGCACGAACAGGCGCCCCTCACGCTGCCAGTGGCGGGTAAGCGCAGGCACCCCTTCCCCGGCAGGCATCACCCAGCGGGTCACCCCGGCGGGCACCTGCAGTCCAGGGTCTGGGTCCACCAGCACGCACTGTGCGTCCAGCGGCAGCTCATGGATCAGGGCAGCGGCAGGCATCACCGCCAACGAGGTCCCTACCACCAGTAGCAGATCCGCGTCGGCCACTAGCTCGCAAGCCTCCTGATAGGCGGGAACCGCCTCACCAAACCAGACCACATCCGGTCGCAGCTGGCTGCCTCGATCGCAGACGTCCCCCATGGCGATGTTGCGCCGTCCAAGGGGGTAGCGCATGCGCTCATCGACGGAGGAACGTGCGACCATGATCTCACCGTGCAAGTGCAGCACCTGGCGCGAACCGGCCCGCTCATGCAGATCATCGATGTTCTGGGTCACGATGCTGACATCGAATCCCAGGGCCTCAAGATTGGCCAACGCACGATGGGCCGCGTTGGGGCGTGCATCCCGCACCTGCTCACGCCGAGCATCGTAGAAGCTGAGCACCCGCTGAGGATTTTTCGCCCATCCTTCAGGCGTCGCCACGTCCTCGATCGGATGATTGGCCCACAGGCCATCTGCTGCCCGAAAGGTCTCGATGCCGCTCTCGGCACTGATGCCAGCGCCGGTCAGCACTACCAGGTGAGGAGATTTGGCCATGCAGGCGCTCCGTGACAGATTGCAGTGATCTTCGCGCCGCCGTTCGCGATCAGTAGGTCAAGCCCCCGGGGTCCGAGGCGAAGCGCTGCTTGTTGCGATAGGGATAGACATCGATCACGTGTCCATCGGTGATCGCACGCTGCAGGCTTTTCCAATAATCGGCGTCGAACAACTCCGGGTGCAGCTCGTAGAACAGCTTGCGCAAGTGAACGTTGGCGAACAGGAAGGGCCCGAATTCCTCGGGGAAAATATCATTGGGGCCAACCGAGTACCAGGGTTCATCAGCCAGCTCCTGCTCAGGGTACAAGGGCTCCGGAATATGCCGGAAGTTGCACTCGGTGAGGTAGCTCACCTCATCGTAGTCATAGAAGATGACCCGACCATGCCGGGTGACGCCGAAGTTCTTGAGCAGCATATCGCCTGGAAAGATGTTGGCCGCCGCCATCTGCTTGATGGCATTGCCGTAATCTTTCAGTACCGCGCGGGTTTCCGCCTCATCACACTGCTCCAGATAGAGATTGAGCGGGGTCATCATGCGCTCGGTGTAACAGTGCTTGATGATGACCTTGTCATCCTTGAGATACACCGTGGAGGGTGCCACTTCCAGCAGGTGTTCCAGGCACTCCGGGTCAAAGTGATCCTTGCGCGACACCAGATAGGAAAATTCCTGGGTATCGGCCATGCGCCCTACCCGATCATGGCGTTTGACCAGCCCATACTTGTCGCGCACGTTGTCCCGACTCATCGCCTTGGACGGATCGAAGCGGTCCTTGATGATCTTGAACACGGTGCGATGGGACGGCAGCACGAACACCGCCATGACCATGCCACGCACCCCTGGCGCGATGATGAACTTGTCCTCGCGGCGAGCAATCTGCTGATTCAGCGCGCGGAAGAACTCCGTCTTGCCATGCTTGAAGAAGCCAATCGCAGCGTACAGTTCACTGATGGGCTTGTCCGGCATCAGCATGTGCAAATAGGCGACGAACTCTCTGGGTACCGTCGCATCGACCTGAAAATAGACGCGGGTGAAGGAAAAGATGATCGAGACCTCGTCCGGCTCGATCAACACCGTGTCCAGATGCAGCCCCTTGCCCTCTTCATGCAACACGGGCAACACCAGCGGCACCTGCTGATCTCCGCGATGCAGGCGTCCAACCAGATACGCTCCCTTGTTGCGGTAGAACACGCTCTTGAGCAGTTCGATCTCGACTCCGTGGCCGTCACGCAACCCCTCGGACAGGTGATCGACCAGGAAATCCCGAGCCAGATGCCCGCAATGATCGAGATCGATAAACGGAAGCCCCAGCTGCGCGCCCGCCAACGCCTGGTGGATGGCCTGCGCCCAGTTGCCGTCGACGGCGATGCGTCGACACAGATCGATGCCTGAGTGATGACTGGCGGCGTCCCGGGAGGAATTCACGAACATCCAGTCGTCGCGAATATGACGATGATGGAAGATCGAGCAGAACTGGGAATTGAAGTAGGTTTCCGCCAGCTCGTAATCGAGGCGCTGACTGATCAGCTCGATGTAGTGCCCCTTGGCTTCTCGCCAGCACTCGCAGTGGCTCAGGGTATCTTCATCAAAGGTCCGCCTCAGACGCTCCAGGGTCTCGTCGACCTTGGCCTGATACAGGTTGATCCGCTCGGCGGAGGCTTGCTGCGCCTCGCGCCAGGCAGCGTCGCAAAAGCGCCGATTGGCGTCCAGGGTGATCTGCTTGAAGCGCGAACGGTACTCATCGAAGCCATGCAGGATGGTGGCAGCGATGCGATAGGCAGGGGACAGTTTCATCTCGGCACTCCCGGCGGACGTCGACTCAGAATGACGGTCCCCGCCGGTCTCGGCGAGACGACCAATGTCGACTGTCATGTTGCCCCGCAACATGACCAGCGCCAACCCCACTGTCCTAACCAGCACATTGATGACGTCAACGCTTGGCGCGGGCGTCCCACATCGCCTATTTGCGCCAGAACATCGGGGTCAACAACACCAGCACCGTCAGAATTTCCAGGCGCCCCATCAGCATGCCCACACATAACAGCCACTTGGCCGCATCGGGCAGGGTCGAGAAATTTCCGGCAGGGCCAATGATGTCGCCAAGCCCCGGCCCCACATTGGTGACCGCCGTGGCTGCCCCGGTCAGCGCCGTCACCAGGTCCAGCCCCAAAAGGCCCAGCGCCAGTGCCAGGCCGGCAATGGTCAGGAAGAAGAAGAACGAGAAGGCGACGACGCCTCGACTGATCTCGTCCGATAGCGGGACGCCGTTATAGCGCGATACGAACACGCCATGGGTATGGATCAGAAAACGCAGCTGGCTCAGCAACATCTTGATAGCCACCTGAAAGCGGAAGATCTTCATGCCACCGCTGGTAGACCCACTGCAGCCGCCCACGAAGGTCAGATAGAAGAACGCCATCGCCGCAAAGGGGCCCCACTGACTGTAGTCATCGCTGGCATAGCCCGTGGTGGTCACCACTGACACCACATTGAAAGCGGTGTGCGTCAGCGCCATGAATCCCGGCTCGCCACGCCATACCCGGTAGAGGGTGAGCGCCACGATGACGACCACTAACAGCCACAGCAGACCGCGTACCTGCTCGTCACGCCACAGCGCCAACGGTGCGCCTCTCAGGCAGCGGATATACAGCACGAACGGCAAGGCGCCGAGCAGCATGAACAGCGTACCCAGCCACAATAGATGAGGCTGATCGGCATAGGCCCCGAAAGAGGCATCCGAGTTGGCAAAACCGCCGGTCGACGCTGAGGTCATGGCATGGACCACCGCGTCCAGTGGGGTCATGCCACCGATGGCATAGGCCAGCGTTGCCGCCAGGGTACCGAAGACGTAGATGCCAAGGGTGGCCTTGGCGATTCCGCCGGTACGCGGCATCACCTTGTCCGACCAGTCAGACGACTCCGTCTGGAACAGGCGCATCCCGCCGACCTTGAGGAAAGGAAGGATAGCGATACCCATGACGATGATGCCGATGCCCCCTAGCCACTGCATCAGGCCACGCCATAGCTTGAGGCCATCGGATAGCCCATCGATATCCGTGAGGATGGTCGAGCCGGTGGTCGTGATCGCGGACACCGACTCGAACACCGCATTGGTCAGCGTCAGGTGGGGCGCCCCCAGCACCAGTGGAAGACTGGCGAAGCCACTGATACTGAGCCAGCTCAGGGTGGTCAGCACGAACATCTGCCGGGTCTTGAGCTCCACCGGGATGCGCCAGGTCAACCACCAGCACACCAGCACCGTTGCCAGTACCGTCAACAGCGAGCGGGCGAAGGCAGGAGCATCACTGTCGCCCTCCCATAGCAGTACCCCCCATGGCAGCAGCATGAACAGCGCCAATACCAGCCACAGCACCGACAGCACCTTGAGCACAGGAGCCCAATCCAGCCACCAGCGCAGCATCCCAGTCCCTCGGGCCATAGTGGTTCTCTCACTGATTGTCGGCGCTCATCATAGACCAACGGCGCACCCGGAAAAGCCCCTTCTGCTCACACCCTGATGTGATCACGGATGACAGAACGGCACGACATGGCGACAATAGCGCGCCTTGAGTTCGCATTCACGCCATAGGTACCCCCACGATGTCTCTGCCCCTGCCCATTCTTTACCAGGACAACGACCTTGTGGCGGTGCACAAGCCTTCAGGGCTGCTGGTTCATCGCAGCCCCCTGGCCCGAGGAGAAACCGAGTTCCTGCTGCAACGGCTGCGCGATCAGCTGGGGCAACGGGTCTACCCGGTGCATCGACTCGACAGACCGACCTCAGGGGTGATGGTGTTTGCCCTGTCACCTGAGATGGCCGCGCCGTTGAGCCAAGCCTTCAGCGAGCGCCACGTCGACAAGCGTTATCTGGCAGTGGTGAGAGGCATCGGGCCCGATCATGAGCGCATTGATCGAGCGCTGCGGGAAGAAGATGGAACACGCCCAAAGGCCGACATGCCGGCCATGCCCGCCATCACCGAGGTACGACGGCTCGACAGCGTGGAGCTGCCGGTGCGTATCGATCGCTACCCCCAGGCCCGCTATTCATTGATGGAAGCCACACCAATGAGCGGCCGACGCCACCAGATCCGCCGACACCTCTCTGGCATCGGCTACCCCATCATTGGCGACGCCAAGCACGGCAAGGGCAACCATAACCGCTTCTTTCGTGACCAACTGGACTGCGATCGCCTGCTGCTGGCCGCCGTGAGCCTGGCATTCGAGCATCCCCGTGAACGCCACCGGCTTCAGCTCTGCTGCCCACTGGATGACACCATGACTCGTCTATTCGATCGCTTTGGCTGGCGCGCTCACCTTCCTCGGCCCGGCGCTGACTTGACGCCACCAACGACCCACCGAGATCGCTCATGAGTAACGATATATCCCACCAGGACAACGACTACGACTTGCGCTTCGGGGGCATTCGCCGCCTGTATGGAGCGACCGCCGCCCAACGCCTCGCCCGCGCCCACGTGGTGGTGGTCGGAGTGGGTGGCGTCGGCAGCTGGGCGGTGGAGGCGCTGGCGCGAAGTGGTATCGGCAAGTTGACCTTGATCGACCTCGATGACGTCTGCGTGTCCAACATCAATCGTCAACTGCACGCGCTGGACGGCACCATCGGTCGTCCCAAGGTGGAGGTACTGGCCGAGCGCTGCCGAGCCATTCACCCCGGTATCGAGGTAGTGACCGATGTGGCCTTCGCCACGCCCACCAATCTCGCCGAGCGCATTCCTGCCGATGCCGATCACCTGATCGACGCCATCGACAGCGTGGTGGCCAAGGCCGCGTTGATCGCATGGTGCAAGCGCCGCAAGCTGCCCCTGACGGTGACCGGCGCCGCCGGTGGCCAGACCGATCCTACGCGAATCAAAGTCGCCGACCTGACCCGCACGGAACACGACCCGCTGCTGGCCAAGGTTCGCTCACGCTTGCGCCGAGACCATGGGTTCTCGCGCAACCCCAAGCGACGCTTCAGCGTCGAGTGCGTCTACTCCGACGAACAGCTGGTCTATCCCGGACAGGATGGCGAGGTCTGTCACACCAAACCTGGTGCCGGTGAGGCCACTCGACTGGATTGTGAAGGCGGTTTCGGCGCCGCCACCTTTGTCACCGGCAGCTTCGGCTTTGTCGCCGCTTCACGTGCGCTGGCCAGACTCACCCGGATCAACTGAGCAAGCGCCTTGCCACACCGCTAGACACCTTACGGGCCAGACACGCCACGGGCCGCACGACAGAAGAGCCCAGCCCGAAGGAAGTCCGGCGTCCATCATGTCAGGAGACGAGCATGACATCCCTTTCCCATCCTCCGGTACCCGGCATCTATCGCCACTACAAGGGCGCGCTTTACGAGGTCTTCGGCGTCGCCCAGCACAGCGAGAACGAGGAGGCGCTGGTGGTCTACCGCGCGCTGTATGGCGACTACGGCCTGTGGGTACGTCCGCTGGCAATGTTCTGCGAAACCGTTCAGGTCGACGGGGAGAACCGACCGCGATTTGCGCTCGAAAAGGCATTTTGAACGACGACAAGGCGATTACTGGGCTTTGTCCGAAAAGTCGACAAGCGAAGGTGAGACAAGGCAAAAATCGGTGAGAAAGCGCAGTTTACGAGGTGTAAATGAGCATTTTAAGCCGATTTTTAACGCCGTATCACCAAGCGCAGGCACTTTTCGTACAAGCCCTAGGCGGTAAAGCCGCCATCGACGGTATATTGCGATCCCGTCACAAAGGCGGCCTCATCGGAAAGCAGGAACGCCACGACATTGGCCACTTCCTCCGACGTTCCGATACGCCCGATGGGATGCAGCGCAGCAAGCGAGTGATATTCTTCACGGCTCAACGCATCAAGCAGCGGCGTGTCGATGTAGCCGGGATGCACGGAGTTGATGCGAACGCCCTGGGCGGAATACTGAAGTGCTGCACTTTTGGTCAACCCCGATACCGCATGCTTTGCCGCGGCATACGGCACATAGTTAGGCGTACCCAAGAGGCCCAGGACGGACGCTGTATTCACGATAGCCCCACCACCACCCGCAACAATGGCGGGGATCTGGAATTTCAGGCCATAGAAAACCGCATCAAGGTTGATGTCGATGAGTTGCTTGTACGCCTCGATATCGACGTCGTGCAATGGCCCTTGCGGGCCGATAATGCCGGCATTGTTGAACGCTAGCTGCAAAGCTCCGAATTCTTCGACGGCAAACGCCACCGCGGCCTCATTCACGGCGGGTAACGTGAAGTCTCCGCCGAATGCGACCGCCTTGCCACCCGCTGCAGCAATCTCGTCCACTACCGCCAGAGCAGCTTGCTCGTGCAGATCTGCGACGATCACCGCCGCGCCTTCAGCGGCTAACTTGACGGCTGTCGCCTTCCCGATCCCGGAGGCCGCGCCAGTGAGCAGTGCTGTCTTTCCCTCGAACCGAATCGACATGAGTCTTCTCCCTTCTGCACGGGACATGCGTGCGTACGCAGCAGGCGTACATCGCACAGCGTCGTAGCCTCTCAGTGCTCGGGTTGCTGCGCATCAAGCAGATTAGCAGACGGCCAGCCGCGCGCTGGCCTCAAGGTATCGCTCCGGCAGGCCGATAACCGGCTTGATCATGGCCAAACTCGGGACGCGGCTCGCCGCATGGGCCCTCGCGCAGTGGCATCGCGCTTCACCGCCACCTTGACGGCCTCCCGATAGAGCACAGTTATCTCCATCAGGCGCACGTGTGCGGCAGTGCCTTCGAAGAGTAAGACTGAGAGTTCCCGCGTCCACTGGCTCACCAGAAAAGGCCGATCCCAGTGCGCGCCAAGCGCGACCTAGGTGCTACGCCCTGGGCCCTGGACTCACCGCTGTGTGGGTGACCTGTCCTACTCGTGATCAGGGATCTTCTGATCAGCCTGATCGAGGGCGAGCGACTGCTCCCATGTCCGGGTCGACGTCACAAGCAAAAGGGGAGGCCAGTGGCCTCCCCTTTTTTGACATTCTGCATTTAGACATTCTGCGCTTAGACATCCAATGCCTGGCCATCCAACGTTTGGCCATCCAACGCCTGGACATTCAGCACCGCATCAGGCGCTGGACAATGTCACAGGTTACTCTTCGCCGCCAGCTTCCTGCATTTGCTTGTGCAAGTAGTTCTGCAGGCCGACCTTGTCGATCAGGCCAAGCTCGGTCTCGATGATATCGATGTGCTCTTCCTCGTCGTCGAGGATCTTCTGGAACAGATCACGGCTGACGTAGTCCCTGACCTGCTCGCAGTAGGTGATGGCTTCGATCAGATCATTGCGACCCGTGTGCTCTGCCGCCAGGTCGGCCTCGAGCATTTCGCGAGTATCTTCGCCGATGTGCAGCTTGCCCAGGTCCTGCAGGTTGGGAATCCCTTCGAGGAACAAAATGCGCTCGATCAGGGTATCAGCGTGGCGCATTTCCTCGATGGACTCGTCGTACTCCCACTTCGCCAGGCGCGCCAGGCCCCAATCCTTGTACATCTTGGCATGGAGAAAGTACTGGTTGATGGCCACCAGCTCGTTGCCCAGCACGGTGTTCAAATGCTGAATGACCTTGGGATCGCCTTTCATGGGAAGCTCCTCATTGCTTGTCGGTGGTGACCGACCATGCGTTGCCAGTCGACTTGCTATCAATGAACGAGGCTCTGCTACCGCCCCGTTTGCGTATCGTTATTGGACTGCTATCCGCCGGGGGCATCGCCTCCCGCCTCAAGCATGACCAACACACTGGCACGACAAAAGTAGCCCTACCAGCTCCTGTTAAGAAGCAGTATAGGCTACGAATGAGAAAATTCAATCAAATCAATAACTTGATAAAAAGAACTACAACGATATTGATTGCCAATTCAGGCGAGAGAGGCCCTCGACAAGACTGCTGGCGGCCGCCGTAACCGTTTCAGGATCAACCGCTTACACCGCCGCTTACACCGCATAGGCGAGCGATTCCAGCTCGACGCTCGTCGCTTCCTGGATGGCATCACGGGTGATTTGTTTGCCTACACAGGCACACTTGCCGCACTGAGTGCCACAACCAGTCTCGCGTTGCACCTGGCGCCAGCTGCGCGCACCGTCGTCGACGCTCTGACGAATCTGGCGGTCACTGACCCCTTTGCACAGGCATACGTACATTGCCATCTCTCCTGAATCACTATAGGCAATGTAAATGATTCCCATAGCGGTACGCAACCTTTTCGAGAGTTATTCGTATTCGCTTTCGCTAAAGATATGAATTTCCATGATTCCGCTCAACTTCTGACGCCGCCGTTCAGGCAAGACGTCAGCGTGCGAGGCCCATAACGGACGTAAAAAGAAGAAAGGCCAGACAGGAGAAAGCAGGTGAAGGACTCACCAGGAAGAGGATGGGCGTGCACAAGGCAGGCCTAGACCACGAACGCTGCGACGCCCGCGCGAGCCATCACGCGTCCATCAAGACCGTTTAGGCAGCACCACGACTTGGGTACTGGAGGCCAGGTCCGCCCAGCTGCGTCGCTCGCCGTCAAACACTACCCAGAGGTGCCCAAGCCCCAAAGGCAGAAAGGACACCGCCCCTACCGCAAATCGCACCATGGTCTGACGCAAGCTGATAGGCGCCCCGTCAAGCGTCTGCACCCGCAAGCGCCACGCCTGCATGCCCAGAGTCATGCCTCCGCGGCGCCAGAAGAAAGCGAAGAAGGCAAACGCCGCGGCCACCAGCAGCAGCCTGAGACTGAACACTTGCCACACACCAGCGCCGACCTCTGCCGGTGCCAGCCCCAGTACCTTGCGCACCACCAGCACGTGCAGCGTGGTGATGGCGATCCAGATGGCGAGCAGCAGAAAACCGTCGTAAAGCATGGCACCGAGGCGGCGCCCGAGCCCCGCCGGCCAGACATCATCAAGATCGGTAAAGCGTCGATTCATGGCAATTGCTCGACCACATCAGCGCACGCCGGCAGAGTGCCCGCGCGCATAGCCTAACCACAGACACCGGCCATGCCGGTATCCCCCACGCATCAACCGGATCGTCTCAGCAGGTGCAGGCCCAGCAGGGCGCACACCAATGTAGGTGCAAGCACCGCCCAGGCAGGAGAGAAACCGAACACGGTAGACGCAGGCGCCAGCAGGTCCTGCAGGTACTTGAACACCAGTCCGGTAATCACGCCGTAGAACACCCGTGTGCCAGCGGCTACTGTCCGCAATGGACCAAACACAAAGGACGCTGCCACCAGGACCAGTGACGCCATGGTCAAGGGCATCAGCATCTTCTGCCAGAAGTACAAAAGCGGCTGGGTAGCATCCAGGCCCTGGTCATCCAGGTAACTGGCATACGCCCACAGCTCACTGGGCGCCTGGGTTTCCACATCCCGCAGCAGCCGCGAAAGCTGGGTCGGCGACAGACTGGTTTCCCAACGCTGGTCCGGCACCTTGATGACCTCGGTGCGATCATCAGTGAAGCGAGTGACTTCTACCTGTTGCAGCTGCCAGTGCTGCCCCTGCCAGACCGCTCGATGGGCCGTCGTCACCGACTCAAGGCGATGGCCATCAAACTCATAGCGAGTCAGATCCAGCACGGTATCGTCGGCGCGTATGGCACCAAATCGATAGAAATCGTCGCCTTCGCGCTGCCAGCCGCCACGCTCGGTGACCACGGCGCCCTCGCCTTGCATCTGCTGTACCTTCCAGGCGTGGGCAAACTGCTCCGTGCGTGGGCTGACGAACTCGGCCACCGTCAATACGATCACCACCACCAGAATGATGGGCTTCATGACGCCCCAGACGATCCGCGCCAACGAACGGCCCGCTGCGCGCATGACGGTCAGCTCGTTGTTGGAGGCCATGCTGCCAAGTCCGATCAACGCACCGATCAGTACGCCTACCGGCGCATATTGGTAGAAGCGCCAGGGCAGCCTCAAACACAGAAACAGGAACACCTCGAAGGCGCCATAGCCTCCCTCGATGTCTCCCAGATCGTCGATGTAGGTGATGATGAGGTCGAGACCCAGCAACACCACCTGTACCACCAGAATGGCACCCAGCACATTGCGGGCGATGTAGCCGTCCAGCCGATCGAGAATCATCCGCTCATTCCCTTGCGTTGGGCGTTGAATGCCAGGCCCAGGCCAAGCAACAGAAAGCCTGCGTGAATAGGCCACATGCCGATGATGGCCGGCAGCGTCCCACCACCGATGGCATCCATGGCGGCCAGCAGCATGCTGAGATAGGCCACATAGAGAAAGATCGCCGGCAACAGCTTGGCGAAGCGCCCCTGACGTGGATTGACCCGCGACAGGGGTTGGGCAAGTAACGTCAGCACAAACACCATCAACGGCGCCCCCAGGCGCCACTGCAGCTGCGCCTTGGCTTCCGGGGTGGGGTCCGCGAGCAGCGCTGGGGTAGTGGCAAACTCGGCCGAGTCCGTTTCTACGGCCTCGACCGCCCGGGCCAGGCGGACGGCATAGGTGCCGAACTCAAGCCGCTCGGCATCGGCACGCCCTGCTTCCGCGCTGTAGCGCTCACCATCTTCTAGCACCAGATAGCGGCTACCGGTATCCGGGTCCACCGTCTGGTATCCCTGGGTCGCCCGGGTCACCACGCTTTCGGGAGACCCGTCGCTGCGTTTCTGGCGCTCGCTGATAAACACCTCCTGCATGCGCTCGCCGTCTGCCGAGACGTCGCTGGCATAGGCAATGCGGCCACTGCCGAACTCCTGGAAGCGTCCGGGCGCCAGCGCCGAGAAATCAAGCTTGCTGCGCTGCTCTTCCAGTACCAGCTCGTTGTGCAGCGCACCGGCCGGCGTCAACCACAGACTGAACATCCCCACCAGCACCGCCACCAGAGTGGCCGGGACCAGGCTGACCGTCAGCAGCCGATTGGGACTGGTGCCGCAGGCCACCAGTACCGTGATTTCGCTGTTCAAGTAGAGCTGGCCATAGGCCAACAGGATGCCCAGGAAAAATGCCAGTGGAAGAATCAGCTCAAGAAAGCCGGGCATGTGGTAGAGCATCAGAGAGCCAAGAATGCTCGCGGGTATCTCGCCCTCAGCCGCATTGGCAAAGTAACGGATGAAACGGCTACCCATGATGACCAGCAACAGCACGCCAGCCACTGCCGACATGGTCAGCAGGATTTCACGGGTAAGATAACGAAAAATGATCAATGCACACTCCTGGCCATGGGCATTCCCAGCTGTCTTCCTTGCTCCAGTGTAACCCCGGGGCGAGTCGCCTTGCCTGAGGCGTTGCCTGATCCCGCCAACGCTAACGGCGGCCATGCAATCCACAGGGTGCTTGGGTACACTGGGTGGACTCGGCATCGTGCCGGCATTATCCAGAATCCCCCTACGCTTGTCTTGTGGAGTCAGCATGGAATTCCCTGTAAAGACGGCCAATCCGGTCAAGATCGAGACTGCCTGCCTGGTTATCCCGGTGTTCAAGGACGGCCAGCTCACCCCTGCCGCAGCCAAGCTCGATGACGCCAGCGAGCGCCTGATTGGACAGCTGATCGAGCGCGGCGACTTCAACGCCAAGCTGGGCAACGTTCAGCTGGTGCCCTTCGCACCGGGTCTGTCTGCCGACCGCCTGCTGCTGGTCGGCTTCGGCGATCGCGCAAAGTGTCAGGAAGGTGCCTTCTGCAAGGCCGTCGATGCCGCCTTCGCGGCGCTGTCCCAGCTCACCATCGATGAAGTCTCGGTCGCTCTCACCGATGTGCCTGTCGATGACCGCGACGTCGACTGGAAGGCCCACAAGATTGCCGAAAGCGCACTCCGTGCCAGCTACCGCTTCACCGACTTCAAGAAGGACGCCGGTCCTGCCCCGAGCCTCAAGAGCGTGTCGATTCTGCTCAGCGAGGGCGATGACCGCGCCTCTGCCGAGGAAGGCGCTCGTCAAGGCGCCGCTGTCGGCACCGGCATCAACCTGGCGCGTCAACTCGGCAATCTGCCCGGCAATGTGTGTACGCCGCGCTATCTGGCCAGCGAGGCCGAGCGCCTGGCGGCAGAGTCCGCGGGTGCCCTGTCCACCGAGATCCTCGATGAAGAGGCATTGGAAGCGCTTGGCGCTCACTCGCTGTTGTCGGTTGGCCATGGCAGCGATGAACCCTCGCGGTTGATCGTAATGCGTTACCAGGGGGCTGACGACGAGAACGAAGCCCCCCACGTCCTGGTCGGCAAGGGCATCACTTTCGACACTGGTGGTATCTCGTTGAAGCCTGGCGCGGGCATGGACGAGATGAAGTTCGACATGTGCGGTGCCGCAAGCGTGTTCGGCACCGTGGCCTCCGTGCTGGCCATCAAGCCCAGGATCAACCTGGTGGCCATCGTCGCAGCGGCAGAAAACATGCCCAGCGGACGCGCGACCAAGCCCGGCGATATCATCAAGACGCTGAAGGGCCTGTCGGTGGAGGTGCTCAACACCGACGCCGAAGGCCGCCTGGTCCTGTGCGACGCCCTGACCTATGCCGAGCGCTTTGAACCCGCCAGTGTCGTCGATATTGCCACCCTGACAGGCGCCGCCATCATCGCCCTGGGTCATCACGCCACCGGCCTGATGTCCAACGATGACGATCTGGCCCTGGACCTGCTCGATGCCGGCGAGACCGCCTGGGATCGCGCCTGGCACCTGCCGCTGTGGGACGAGTACCAGGAGCAGCTGGACTCCAACTTCGCCGACCTCGCCAACATTGGCGGGCGTCCGGCGGGGACCATCACCGCCGGCTGCTTCCTGTCACGCTTTGCCACCGACTTCCCCTGGGCACACCTGGATATCGCCGGCACCGCCTGGAACAGCGGCGCCGCCAAGGGTGCCACCGGTCGTCCGGTAGGCCTGTTGACCCGCTACCTGCTCGACCGCGAGTCAGAGGTCGTCGCCAGCGACGACTGAAACAGCGTCTGTCAGGCCAGGCGGTCTGCACTGACAACCCAGCAGCGCCAGCCCCACGACAGTGATGCTGCCTTGTGACCATGACCAGGCTTCCCCGACAGGGGGAGCCTGTGTCATTCTGGCTCTATCGGCAGGAGCGCATTCTGCCCGCCCCATCCTGGTCGAGCCCCTGACTCGACCCCGATCCGCTGTCGCCGCTTGCCATTGCGGCGCGATACGATTCTGGAGAACGACCCGTGTCCATCCAAGGCTTCTCGCTCGAGCCCAACGCCAACGCTACCGATGCGAGCATCCGCAACACTATTCTCGAGAACCCGGGCTTCGGTCGTCACTTTACCGACCACATGGCTCACATCCGTTGGACCGAAGACGCCGGCTTCCACGGTCATCAGGTACGCCCTTACGGCCCGCTATCGCTGGATCCGGCGGCATCCGTGCTGCATTACGCCCAGGAAATCTTCGAGGGCATGAAGGCCTACCGCCATGCCGATGGCAGCGTCTGGACCTTCCGCCCCGAGAAAAATGCCGCACGCTTCCGTGCCAGCGCTCGTCGCCTGGCCTTGCCGGAACTCTCCGACGAGGACTTTATCGGAGCCATCAAGGCGCTGGTTGCCCAGGACGTCGAGTGGGTGCCGACGCCGGCAAGCGAGGCTGAAGAGTCCAGCCTTTATCTGCGTCCCTTCATGATTGCCTCCGAGGCCTTCCTGGGTGTGCGTCCCTCCAAGGAAGTGGATTTCTACGTTATCGCTGCACCGGCCTCGGCCTACTTCAAGGGCGGCATCAAGCCGGTGTCCATCTGGCTGTCCTCCAACTACAACCGTGCGGCCCCCGGGGGCACCGGTTCTGCCAAGTGCGGCGGCAACTACGCGGCGTCACTGCTGGCTCAAAAAGAAGCCTTCGACCACGGCTGCGACCAGGTTGCCTTCCTCGACGCTGTCGAGAACACCTGGGTCGAGGAACTCGGTGGCATGAACCTGTTCTTTGTCACCCGTGACGGGCGCCTGGTCACGCCCCGCCTGACGGGCACCATTCTCGAGGGCGTCACCCGAGACTCCATGCTGCAGCTGGCCCGTGACGAAGGCCTGACCCCGGAAGAGCGTCCCATCAGCATTGATGAATGGCGCGACGGCGTCGCGTCCGGCGAGATCACCGAGGTGTTCGCCTGCGGTACCGCGGCGGTGATCACGTCCATTGGTCGACTGGTCAGTGAAGACGGCGTCATCGAGCACTCAGGCAGCAATGAAGTGGCCAGTCGTCTGCGCAAACGCCTGCTGGACATCCAGTATGGTCGTGTCGAGGACACCCACGGCTGGTTGACGCGACTGGTCTAGTACCCGCCGTTCCCCCAACCGCCTCAAGCCACTTCAGACAACAGGCCGCCTGCGGGCGGCCTTTGCCGAGTTTTCAGGTCAGATTGCATGACCAAGATCGACTTCTACATCCTTCCCGACACCACGCTGGAGGCGCGTATCGCCTTCGCCTGCCGGCTGACCGAAACCATCGCACGCAAGGGCTACCGTCTTTACCTTTACGCCGAGGACGAAGCCATGGCCCGCGAGCTGGATGAACGCCTGTGGGACTTCCGCCCAGACGCCTTCGTCCCGCACGTCCTTGAAGGCAGCGACGACGCCAGCATCGAAGCGGCCAAGCGTGTGGCTGTGACCATCGGCTGGGAAGGCCCGCCGGCAAGCCTGGACCCGCCTCCCCAGGCCATGCTCAACCTGTCGCCGGAGATTCCCGAGTGGTTCTCCCGCTTCGAGCGGGTGGCAGAAATCATCAACCAGCATCAGGACGTGCTGACGGCCAAGCGCGAGTGCTGGAAGACCTACAAGCAGCGCGGTTATCCCGTCACCCCGCACCAGCTCAAGGGTCAGGGTTAATCGATCAACGCTTGGCTGGCATCTCATCGTCATCCGCGCCGTCTGCGTGGATGACGCGGCAGCATATATCTTGTGAGACGACGAGGTTGGTGCTGCCTTGAACGGTGGTACCCCAAGCCGGATCTACTATGCTAGGGAAGAACGTCAGCGTCCCTCCCTTGTGTTAGCGACGTTTCACGGCAGCCCCCGTCTGACATGTTGGCGCACTGGAGTCATGTAGTGGACAAGCAATCACTGTTGACACTACTCCGAGAGCATCTACCCACCCTGACTGCCACATTTGGGGTCAAGCATCTTGCTGTGTTTGGCTCGGTAGCGAGGGGGCAAGAGACCTCAAGCAGTGACATAGACGTACTGGTCAGCTTTGACGGCCCTGCTACGTCTCAACGCTACTTTGGCCTTCTCTTCTATCTCGAGGACCTGACCGGAGCACCTGTGGACCTGGTCACCGATACGGCCCTGCGGGACGAGTTGCGCCCTTTCATCGAGAGCGAGGCTGTCCATGTCTAAGGGAGCGCGCCCTCGTGAATGGCGCTTCTACCTTGAGGATATGGCGGCTTTCACACGCAAGGTGCTGAAATATACCGCCGGTGTGAGCGAAGCGGAGTTCGTCAATGACGAACTTCTGTTTGACGCCACCCTCAGAAACCTGGAATTGATTGGCGAAGCCGCCACTCATGTCCCTCCAGATATCCGTCTGCGCTTTCCTGATATCCCATGGCGCATGGTCATTGCCACGCGCAATCGCCTGATTCATGCCTATCTAGGGATTGATACACACACCGTCTGGAGCATCATCTCCACCGACCTGCCAGCACTCTTGCGCGCTATTGAGGCCATGCAGCGCCACTTGGACGAAAAGAAGCCCTGAATGAACTCCATCTCAAGTGTGCTTACCACCGGTTGCCCCTGACGCCCTGCTTCAGTTCAGGGTATAATCGACGCCATTTTTCGCAGGCCTCGCTCTCGCCAGCGCTCCGTCGGGACGCGTCACGCACGCTCTTGTAAGGCGCGCTGACTCGAGCCGAAGGCCAGCCATCGAACGTCCCGCCCACCCTCGCCATGGCAAGGCCATGATGTCGTCAGGGCGCCGCCAGCAAGAGCATTCCATGGAAAAGACCTACCAACCCGAAAGCATCGAAACCCGCTGGTACCAACGCTGGGAAGAAGACGGCCGTTTTACCCCGTCGGGTGAGGGTGATCCCTTCGCCATCATGATTCCGCCGCCCAACGTGACCGGCAGCCTGCACATGGGCCACGCTTTCCAGGACACCATCATGGATACCCTGATCCGCTGGCGGCGGATGCAGGGCCGCAACACCCTGTGGCAGGTGGGTACCGACCATGCAGGCATCGCCACGCAGATGCTGGTAGAGCGCAAGATCGCCGCAGAGGAAGGCAAGACCCGCCATGACCTGGGCCGCGACGCCTTCATCGACAAGGTGTGGGAGTGGAAACACGAATCCGGCGGGCATATCACTCGTCAGCTCCGCCGCATGGGCGCCAGCCTCGACTGGAGCCGCGAGCGCTTCACCATGGACGACGGCTTCTACAAGGCCGTACAGGAAGTCTTCGTGCGCCTCTACGAAGAGGACCTGGTCTACCGTGGCAAGCGCCTGGTCAACTGGGACCCGACCCTGAACACCGCGATCTCGGACCTTGAGGTAGAGAACCGCGACCAGCAGGGCCAGTTCTGGCACTTCCGTTACCCTCTGGCCGATGGCGTCACCACCGATGCGGGCCTTGACCACCTGGTGGTCGCCACCACTCGTCCCGAGACGCTGCTCGGCGATAGCGCCGTCGCCGTCAATCCAAAGGATGAGCGCTACGCCTCGCTGGTCGGCAAGTTTGTCGAACTGCCGCTGGTCGGTCGCCGCATTCCCATCGTCGCCGATGAACATGCCGACATGGACAAGGGCTCTGGCTGCGTCAAGATCACCCCGGCCCACGACTTCAATGACTATGAGGTCGGCAAGCGTGCTGGCCTGCCGCTGATCAACGTCTTCTCCAAGACCGCCCATATTCTCGAGTCTGCCGAAGCCTTTGATATTCAGGGCCGCCCCCTTGGCGATATCGACACCGCGCTGCCCGCGGCCTACGCCGGACTCGACCGCTTCGCCGCACGCAAGGCGGTGGTGGCCGACATGGACGCCCAGGGCCTGCTGGAGAAGACCGAAACCGTCAACAATACCCTGCCCTACGGCGATCGTTCCGGTGACGTGATCGAACCGCTGTTGACCGACCAATGGTTCGTGGCGGTGGAGACCCTGGCCAAGCCCGCCATCGAGGCGGTCGAGAACGGCGACATCCAGTTCGTGCCCAAGAACTACGAGAACATGTACTTCTCGTGGATGCGCGACCTGCAGGACTGGTGCATCTCACGCCAGCTGTGGTGGGGCCACCGCATTCCCGCCTGGTACGACGACGAAGGCAACGTCTATGTAGCGCGCACCGAGGCCGAGGCCCGCGACAAGCATGGCATCGCAGCCGACGTCGCCCTGACCCAGGACGAGGACGTGCTCGACACCTGGTTCAGCTCCGGCTTGTGGACCTTCGGCACCCTCGGCTGGCCCGAACAGACCGACGAGCTCAAGACCTTCCACCCCAGCAGCGTGCTGGTGACCGGCTTCGACATCATCTTCTTCTGGGTCGCGCGGATGATCATGCTGACCCTCAAGTTCACTGACGAAGTGCCGTTCAAGACGGTCTATGTCCATGGTCTGGTGCGTGATGGCCAGGGCCAGAAGATGTCCAAGTCCAAGGGCAATGTGCTCGACCCGATCGACCTGATCGACGGCATCGATCTGGAAGCGCTGGTGGAAAAGCGCACCGGCAACATGATGCAACCGCAGAAGGCCAAGGCCATCGCCAAGGCGACCCGCTCGGAATTCCCCGATGGCATTGAAGCCCATGGCACCGATGCCTTGCGCTACACCTTCCTGTCCCAGGCCACCACCGGTCGTGATATCAAGTTCGACATGGGGCGTCTGGACGGTTATCGCAACTTCTGCAACAAGTTGTGGAACGCCTCACGCTACGTGTTGATGAATACCGAAGGCGAAGACTGTGGCCGCCATGGGGAAGACGTCGAACTGTCCCTGGCCGACCGCTGGATCGAGGCCCGCCTGACCCAGACCATCACCCAGGTGACCCGGGCGATGGAAGAGTTTCGCTTTGACCATGCGTCGCAGGCGCTCTACGACTTCGTCTGGAACGAGTACTGCGACTGGTACGTCGAGCTCTCCAAGCCGGTGCTGTGGGACGAAAGTGCCAGCGAAGCCGCCAAGCGCGGCACTCGCCGCACCCTGGTGCGGGTGCTGGAGTCCATCCTGCGTCTGGCGCATCCCATGATGCCGTACATCTCCGAGGAGATCTGGCAGCGCGTGGCGCCGTTGGCCGGTACTCTCGAGGGCGACAACGACTCGCTGATGGCCAAGGCCTGGCCGCTGGCCGACGACGCCCTGATCGACCAGGACGCCATTCGCGATATCGAATGGCTGAAGGGCGTGATCGTGGCGGTACGTAACATTCGCGCCGAGATGAACATCGCCCCAGGCAAACCGCTTGATGCGGTACTGACCAAGGGCAGCGAGGCCGATCGTACACGCTTGTCCGACAACCGTCTGTTCCTGTCGAAGCTGGCCAAGCTCGCGTCCATCGAATGGCTGGAGGACGCAAGCCAAGCCCCGCTGTCCGCCACTCAGCTGGTGGGTGAGATGGAAGTGCTGGTGCCGATGGCTGACCTGATCGACAAGGATGCCGAACTGGCACGTCTGGGCAAGGAGATCGACAAACAGGACAAGCTGATCATGGGCGTCGAGAAGAAACTTGCCAACGAAGGCTTCGTGGCCAAGGCGCCGGCGGCGGTCATCGACAAGGAGCGCGGCAAGCTCGAGGAGTATCAGGCCGCTCGTCGTGTGCTGGTCGAGCAGCGCGAGAAAATCGCCGCGCTTTAATAAGCGCCCGCCCCCGCGCTGTAATAGACGCCTTCATCAGCGCCCGCCCAAGCGCCGTAAGCAACACCCGCCCATCGGCCTGACATCGACCCCGCCCCTCGCACTGGCGGGGTCGATGTGTTGGGGCCAGCGCTCAGCCGGCAGCCTGGCTGGCCAGCGAGCGTCGTGCCAACTCCACGGCCGACGCCACCGCCGTCCTGGCCTGGGGGCTGTTCTTCCAACAGGTACTGCCAAGCATCGACGCCACCTGTTCAACGATGTCTTGCATCTCGTACTCGGCCAACGCCTCGAAAGAGTCGATGCCGATCTCCTCGAAACGCTGCACGACGCTCGGTCCTACCCCGCGTAGCTCAAGCAGCGCCGCCCGTTCCTGGTCAGTGAATGCCATGCTGTCTCTCCGTGTGTTGTCGGCTTCCCCGTCGACACCATCAGCATAGTCGTTGCGCACTAGTGGCCGGCTGCCACATGCCACTGACGCACAGGCGCGGCGTCTTGCCCCCTCATGCATCAGCTGGCGTCGCGGAACCCACCCAGCACCAGCGAGTTGGGGCCAAAGAACACCAGGCGGTCATGATCGATCAGATAGCGGTAGGCGTTGTCGAGCATATCGCGAACCTGCTGGGCCCCCTGGGGGTTGGCACAGGCCATGCGGGTAGCCGTCAGCTCGCTGAAGTCGATCCGCTGACTGTCGCCAAAGCGCACGCTACCGGTAAATCGATTGCAGCCGTCACTGCCACTGACGCTGCCGTCACGGGCGACTTCAAAATAGGGCTTGTTGGGCATGCTGAGCCGATCACTGGTACCGACCAGCAGCAGGTTCCAGCGCTTGCCGACCACCGGGCTGGATACGCTGCCTGGTGCTGCGGTGCCGCCGCCGTCGACAGTGGACGAAGGCTGACTGGAACAGGCTCCCAGGGCCAGGGCGCAAACGCTGAGAGCGGTGATACGACGAAGTCGTGGCAGAACCATTCGTAGCAGAACCATGCTATCTTCCTTGCAGCTTTATCATCAGGATGCCGCCTAATATGCCAGAAAACCGCGCCATCTCGCCCGGTTTTGTCCAAATCTCTTGGGCACTGCGCTATCGGCACGGTGTTCTGTCATGGCCACTCAAGCCCATCGTGAAAAGGACCTCACCATGCTCAAAGCCCTCGACAACGACGACCTGGGAAAGCTGATCCTGCGCCTGGCGCTGGGCATCATGATCCTGCTCCACGGCATCAACAAACTGATCAATCCCGGCAGCCTTTCCTGGATCGGCGACACTCTGGCCTCCCATGGATTACCGACGGTGCTGGCCTACGGCGTTCTGCTGGGCGAGGTCGTCGCTCCGTTGATGGCGATTCTGGGCTGGAACACCCGCATCGCGGGCCTTTTGATCGCAGGCAACATGGTCGTGGCCATCTACCTGGCTCATATGGGCGAATTGTTCAGTCTGGCCAGCAGCGGCGGCTGGGCCCTGGAGCTGCAGGGCATGTTCCTGTTTGGCGCCTTGGCCATGATGTTCCTCGGTAGCGGCCGCACCGCGCTCAAGCCCGACTGAGCGCTGCAGCGCCTTCTCGCTTTCAAGCGACGCCACATCCTCGCCAACCCGCGTTCCCCGACACCGCCCACCTCCCAGGCGGTGTCCTGTTGCCGTCGCCCGTCCAGCACCAGCACGTCCGGGCCGAGTTCAACTAACGTCGAACGTCTCCTTGATGAGTGTCATCTAGCCCTTGGCTTAACTGTGCGTAAATAAGCAGGACACGTTCAGGTTTGCTCTCTCGCGAGAGAAGACGTTTTGCCCTAGCCGACACACGGAGCCCATCATGCTCGCGTTCAAGCCCATCCCCGCCCTGGTCGCCATTGCCCTGGGCCTGGCGATCTGGTTTGCCGTCCCTATTCCAGACGGCGTCACCCCCGAAGCCTGGCACCTGCTGGCGATCTTTGTCGCCACCATCGCTGCCATCATTGGCAAGACCATGCGCATCGGCGCCCTGGCCATCATCGCCATCACCCTGGTGGCTCTGACCGGCGTCACCAATCCGGACAACTCCAAGGCCGCGGTAGCGGATGCCCTGTCGGGGTTTTCCAACCCGCTGATCTGGCTGATCGGCCTGGCCATCATGATCTCGCGGGGGCTGGCCAAGACAGGGCTTGGCAACCGCATTGGCTACGCCTTTATTGCCGCCTTCGGCAAGCGCACCCTGGGCATCGGCTACGCCCTTTCCCTGGCCGAGCTGACCATCGCGCCGATTACCCCCAGCAACACGGCACGGGGCGGGGGCATCATGCACCCGATCATGCGTTCCATTGCTGACAGCTTCGGCTCGTCACCTGACGCAGGTACCAGCAAGAAGATCGGTGAGTATCTGGCGCTGGTGAACTATCACGCCAACCCGATCACCTCGGCCATGTTCATCACCGCCACTGCCCCCAACCCCTTGATCGTCGACCTGATCGCCAAGGCCACGGGCTCCGCCCTCTCGATCACCTGGACCCAATGGGCACTGGCGGCACTCCTTCCTGGCCTGGTCGCCATCGCCCTGATGCCAGCGGTGCTCTACGTACTGTATCCCCCGGAGCTCAAGCGTACTCCCGACGCTACCTCCTTCGCCCGCAAGCAGCTGGATGACATGGGCGCCCTGACTCGCGCCGAGAAAATCATGATTGGTGTGTTCGGTCTGCTGCTGACGCTTTGGGCAGGCATCCCGGCCATGCTGTTTGGCCCCGAGTTCAAGGTCAACTCGACCACCGTGGCGCTGCTCGGTCTGTCCATCCTGCTGGTGACGGACGTGCTGACCTGGGATGACATCCTGGGCGAAAAATCCGCCTGGGACACCATCGTGTGGTTCGCCGCCCTGGTCATGATGGCAAGCTTTCTGGGCAAGCTGGGACTGATAGGATGGTTCTCTGGCGTCATCGAAGAAGGCATCGGTAGCCTCCAGATGGGCTGGTTCGGCATGGCGCTGGCGCTGACCGCTGTGTACTTCTATGCCCACTACTTCTTTGCCAGTACCACCGCCCATATCACCGCCATGTACGCCGCCTTCCTGGCTGCCGGCATGGCGCTCGGCATCCCTACCCTTTACATCGCCCTGCTGCTGGCCGGCGCATCATCCTTGATGATGTCGCTGACCCACTACGCCACCGGCACCGCGCCGATCATCTTCGGCTCAGGCTATGTGGAACTCGGCACCTGGTGGAAGGCCGGCTTCATCATGAGCATCGTCAACCTCACCATCTGGATCGGGGTCGGCAGCCTGTGGTGGAAGGTGCTTGGCTACTGGTAAGCCCATCTTGTGATCCGTGATCCGAGCTCGAGACGCCACCGCCTTGCGGTGGCGTTGTCGCCTGGCCTGTCGGTTGGCTTGCCTGACGTCCCTTCCCGGCGCAGAATCGACAGCGACAGGATGTCGTTTCTGTATCGTCTGGAGGTTGGCCATGGATTTCCTCTCCCCCGCGCTATGGTGGCTGCTCGCAGGGCTCGCGGCCCTGATCCTCGAGCTGCTCAGTGGCTCCTACGTATTGCTTGCCTTGGCAGCGGCATTGATCGTGGGATCCCTGGTCGCCTGGTCGGGTGGCGACATCATCATGCAGCTGATCGCCTTTGCGGTGGCCTGCGGTGTGCTCGTTCCCCTGGCCATCTGGCGCCTGCGCAAGCGTCGCTACGGCCCCCATCCAACGTTTGGCGTGGCCGGTGGCGGCACCCGCCAGGGTGAGCGCTTCGTGCTGGTCAGCCGGGATTTTGACGACGCTCCTTGCATCAAGCTGGACGGAGACCTGTTTCGTGCCTGTTTGGCACAAACCGATGCCGAGGCCCCTGCCCTGCGTCCAGGTGACGAGGTCATCCTGTTACGGTTTGAAGGAACTCAGGCCATCGTGCGCCCAGCCGGAGAAGGCTCCTGAGAGATCCGCTTGCCGTGACTCCTGTTCACGCATCCGGTCAGCGCTGTCGTCTCCTTCTATCGCATGCCCTGGCGCCAGCTCTAGCGCTTACCTATACGCTTCCCTATCCGTTTCCCTATCCCGTGCAACCAACGAGCACGGATTCCCACGGCGGCACATCGCCGCTCCCGACGGGCAGCCAGGCCGGCTTGACGGATGATGCCCTTGCTACCAAGGAGGTGTTTGCATGTTGTTGAATGTCGTTAGCCCAGGCCTGTTGCTGGCCATCGTGGTGGTCGTCATTGCTCTGATCATGCTGATCAAGGGACTGGTGATCGTGCAGGAGTCCGAAGTGATCGTTATCGAGCGCCTCGGGGCTTACAACCGCACGTTGCAGAAAGGGGTGAATTTCATCATTCCCTTCTTCGACAAGCCCAGGCCCATGAAGATGGTGCGCTACATTCGTCAGGGCCAGGAATTCACCCCGGTACTGAGTCAGGAAACCCGCATCGATCTGCGCGAATCGGTCATGGACTTTCCGTCCCAGCCGGTGGTGACAACCGATAACGTGACGGTACGTATCGATGGCGCCATCTATTTCCAGATCATCGATCCCGCCAATGCGGTCTACAAGATCGAGAACATGAGTCAGGCGGTCGAGGTGCTGGCCAAGACCACCTTGCGTTCCGTGGTGGGCCAGATGGAACTGGACAAGATCTTCGAGTCCCGTGCCGAGGTCAACGCCAAGATCAAGGAACAGATGGAAGAACCGGCCTCCAAGTGGGGGGTGGCGATCAACCGCATCGAGGTGCAGGACATCGAGATGCCAGCGGAAGTGAAGGAGGCCATGCATCTGCAGATGTCAGCCGAGCGTCGCCGCCGGGCCACCGTGACCGAGGCCGAAGGCGACAAGGCAGCGGCGATTGCCAAGGCTCAGGGCCAGAAGGAATCCGCCATCCTCAATGCCCAGGGCGACAAGGAGTCCGCCATTCTTCGCGCCCAGGGGGAAAGTCGCTCGATCGAGCTGGTACTGAATGCCATGGGCGAGGGCGAAAAAAGCTCCAAGGCCGTCATCGGCTATCTGCTGGGTCAGTCTTACATCGCCATGCTGCCAGAGATGGCCAAGCAGGGTGAGCGGGTCTTCGTTCCCTACGAAAGCTCGGCCCTGCTAGGCGCCATGGGGGCCTTCCGTGATCTCAACGCCACCGACGAGGCACTGGGCGACATCGCGCGCCGGGCAGCATCCGCCGGCGGACTGACTGGCGCGGCCAGCGCCCACGGCTGATGCCTTTCCCTCGCTGACAGCCCTTGCCGACAGCCCTTGCCGACAGCCCTTGCCGACAGCAACCGCTGAACAACGCCAACCCTACCGCCACGCGGCAGGGTTGGCGGCAGGGTTGGCGGCAAGGATGAGCGCTGCGCAGACAGCAGGGTCTGTCCATGGAAAGCACGCCCGAGAACGGACGGCAGCGCAGTTGGCACGCCCTGCCGCCACGCTTTGCCCCTACCAGCTCCCCGTGTTCTCCATGGATGCCCACGGCTCCTGGGGCGCAAGGGCATCGCCTTTTTGCAGCAGTTCCACCGAAATACCATCGGGGCTTCGCACAAAGGCCATATGACCGTCACGGGGAGGACGATTGATGGTCACACCGTTGTCCTGGAGCTTCTGGCAAAGCCCATAGATATCATCGACACGGTAGGCCAGGTGGCCAAAATTCCGTCCGCCCTGATACTCCTCCGGATCCCAGTTCCAGGTCAGCTCAAGCTCAGGTGCCTGCAGCTCGCTGGAGCGCGACTCATCTTCTGGCGCCGCCAGAAAGACCAGGGTAAAGCGCCCCTTGTCGTTCTCCTTGCGCCGGACCTCCTTGAGGCCCAGCAGGTCGCAGTAGAAATGCAGCGACGCGTCGAGGTCGCTGACACGCACCATGGTGTGTAGAAATTGCATGGCCTGTATCTCCAAGTCAGGGGCTCTTCCTCACCGGCAGCGCAGACACCACTGCCGTTACGGATAGCGGGCCACTACCTTGGCGCGATCCTCCCCCGCTGTAAAGCTCAGCACGGCATAGTCATCCACGCGTCCGGTTTCCATGCCTGGGGAACCATGGGGCATACCGGGAACCGCCAACCCATCGATGTCTGGCGACGCTTGCTGAAGCCAAGTGAGCTGTTCGGCAGGTACGTGCCCTTCGATCAGGTAGTGTTGACCGGCGTCCGTGGTCAGCACAGCGGTATGGCAGGATGCCAGTGCCCTGGGAACGCCAAGCTCGCGCTTCACTGCGCCCATGTCGGCTTCTTCGAGCACTGACACCTCAAACCCTGCCGCTCTGACATGGTCGGCCCAGGCGCTACAGCAGCCGCAGTGGGGATCCTTGTGCATGTCCAGTCCCGCCGCCATGACCAGTGGACTGACAAAGCCGAGCAACGCTGCGCCCAGGGCGCGCAAAGAGTGAGCCATCGCGTATGATCTCCTGAACAACGTAATGTCTGTGAGTCGACACAGCATCGCAGAAGGTCGTCAGAAGGGAAATGCCAGAACTCAACCATGAGGCACAGGCCCACCAACCTCCATCAAGACAATGCCGGCCAGAACGACAGGAGAAGACGGCATATACCGGGCCCCTTTACATCGCCTCCTTTAAGACGAACTCTTTGACGGTGGCCGCTTACCGAGGAATCCAGCGAATGAGTGAGTACTGCAACGTGGCACCGGGGCACCCCCTGCATGGGCCCTACCACGATACGGAATACGGGTTCCCCATCACCAGCGAGGCCGACTTGTTCGAACGACTGGTGCTGGAGATCAACCAGGCTGGGCTCTCCTGGCTGACGGTACTGAAGAAACGCGACGCCTTCCGCCATGCCTTCGACCACTTCGAGGTTGACCGGGTGGCCGCCTATGGCGATGAGGAGCGGGCGCGACTGCTCAATGATGCGGGCATCATCCGACATCGGCAGAAGATCGACGCGGTGATTCACAACGCCCAGGTGATCCAGCAACTACGCGTGTCTCACGGCGGTTTCGAGGCCTGGCTGAATGCCCATCACCCTCTTCCCCACGCACAGTGGGTCAAACTCTTCAGGCGACACTTCCGCTTCACCGGCCCCGAGATCGTCAAGGAATTTCTGATGAGTACCGGCTATCTCCCCGGGGCCCATCATGATCAGTGCCCGGTGCAGCAGCAGGTCTTGGCCGCCTCCCCGGCATGGACGCAAACCGCCTCCGACACCAACCCGCCCGGCTAAGCGGCGCCAGGAAGAGATAGTGGATTCACTGACACAAGCGGCACTGGGCGCAGCCCTCGGCGGCGCGACACTAGGACGTCAACTCGGGCGAAAATCGCTTTTGGCCGGTGCCGTGGTCGGCAGCCTGCCGGACCTGGATGTGCTGATCGACTATGGCGACGCGGTCGCCAACGTCACCTATCATCGCGGCTTCAGCCACTCGCTGTTTGTGCTTACCGCTGTGTCACTGGCGCTCGCTTTTGCCGCCACGCGGCTTGGCAAGCGATGGGCGGTCACCGCGACGATACCCGCGTTGCGCTGGTGGCTGTTCTTCTGGCTATGTCTCGTCACCCACCCCTTGCTGGATTCGCTGACGACCTATGGCACCCAGCTATGGTGGCCGCTTGAGGTGGTAGCACCCAGCGCCACGCCGCTAGTGTTCATCATTGATCCCGTGTACACCCTGGTACTGCTGGGTGCGCTCGGCGTGGCCCTGTGGCCGAGCACCACGCGCTCTGCACTCCAGCGTGCCGCCAGCGCGGGGCTGATCATCTCGAGCCTGTATCTGCTGGCTGCGATGGGCGCCAAGAGCTGGGTGGAGCTGCGAGCACAAGCCGCGCTGGAGCGAATCGACATGGCCTCGGCGCAGGTGCTGGTCCAGCCGGCACCGTTCTCGACCCTGCTATGGCGAGTAACGGCCATCAAAGGTGATCGTCATGCCGAGATGCTGATCGGCCTGCTGGATGGTGACACCCAGCCTCAGGTAGAGCTGTTCCAGCGCGGTGCAGCCCTGGAGAAAGCCGCCACATCACTGGCCAGCGGCCAACGCCTGGAATGGTTTGCCGGGCCCTTTCTCCGCTACGAGACGCTGACCACCGAGGATGACACCCTGCTGATCGCCACTGACTTGCGTCTAGGCTTTCCCGGATTTCATCCTTTTCGCTTTGCGCTCGCCCGATGGCAGGGGGATCGCTGGGTCGCCCTGTCGCCCAGCCGGCAGTTGCCGATGTCTGCTCAGCAGCGTCCTCTCGGGCGTTTACTGGCACGCATCATCTCGCCACAGCCCAGACTTTGCATGGGTGACTACGTGGCACCACGTTGGCACCTGGCGACCGATACGGGTGTCTGTGCGGTCCATCACTCAGGGCAATGACGCAACAATGCCGCGACGAAAGCATCCGTCGCGGCATGGCCTCTAGCCTGGGGAATGGCTGGAGGGGTATAGCTAAAGGGATGTTGCTAGGGGGACATTGCCAGGCAGCCTGGCGGGTTATTGCCAGCCGGCCTGGCATCGGCCGGCGTTACAGCGCCTCGACCAGCGCCGCGATCTCTGCGTGGGCCTGGGTGAGCGCGGCTTCCTTGATCTCATCGCCCATGTTCAGGCCCTCGGCATAGACCGCCTCGAACTCGCTGATGCCGATCAGCCCCAACAGGTGGCGAATATGCGGCGTCTGGGTGTCCAGCTCGCTACCTGCATACTGCCCGCCACGGGCTCCCAGCAGTATCGCACGCTTGCCTTCGATCAAGCCCACCGGACCATTTTCCGTGTACTTGAAGCTCTTGCCGGCGCGCAAGATGCGGTCAAACCAGGCCTTCAGCTGGGACGGCATGCCCAGGTTGTACATTGGCACCGCAAGCACCACCACGTCGTGGGCCAGCAGTTCGTCGAGCCGCTCGTCGGAGCGCAATGCCAGCTCACGCTGCTGCTCGCTGCGCTCCTCTGGTGCGACCTGCCAACTGGACAGCTCTGGCAGAGTCAAGTGCGGCAGATCGTCGGCAACGACATCGCGGTGTGTCAGCTGAATATCGCTGCGCTGACGCACCTGGCGCTCAAACTGTCGGGCCAGGTCGTTGGACTGACCATGCTCACCCAGAATCGAAGACGTCACTAGCAATACGCGGGTCATGGCAAACTCCCTAAGAAAAGGTATCTGCCGATCAGTTTACCGCCTAAAAAGTTGACGAAAAGCGAAAAAATACGGGCCTATCTTTCTATAAAAGCGAAAGAAAACGCCTGCTACATCACGACAGGAGCGCCCTGTCGGGCGCTCCTGACATCGTCCTCGACGCCGGGTAACGACTGGTTCAGGGCGCGATGCCCTGGCCACATCCCTGCAACTGCTGGCCATTGACCGTCAGCGTCACCTGAGCAGGCCAGGGCGTGCCGGCCATGTCGTCGAAACAGGCACCAGATTCGATACGCAGCTCAAAGGGGGCGTCCGCACGCCCACTCTGCAAGATTACTCGGCCCGCCTCATTATCCAGCGTGGTGACCCGATACGGCAGGCTCGCCTCGCGCTCGCCGTAGTCCAGCGACATGTCGATGCGCGGCACGTCGTTGGCCAAGGAAAGATGCCACCCGGGCTCATTGCCACGGGCATAGAACATGACACCCGGTTTATCCGTGCGCCGAAGCGAATCGCGCCGGGCAGTCGCCTCACACTGCAGCCGTCCACGGCCGCTCTTGATCACCGCACGATCACCGATCACGTGGGCACTGAGCTCGCCCTGCTGATAGCGCTCGCCCTGGTCCACTACCGCCTGGGGCAGCTGCTCGGCGCCATGGGTCGTCCAGAGCCGCAGGGAGTCTCCCTGAGTGGCGGTGACCACATCCTGGCGTGGTGTGCAGTGCCAGCCCACAAAGGTGGTGCCGTCGCCAACGAAGTACGCCGATGGCAATAGCGGTGCCTGCTGCTCGACAGGAGCGTCAGTGAAGGATCCGCGCCTCTCCACCGCGGGAGCCTGATCCGATCCGGCGTCCTGACCTGACTGGGAGGCACATCCCGCCAGGCCAGCCAGCGCGGCGGTAAAAAGAGTCGAAGCGATAACGGATCGGCGCATGGAAAGCTCCTTCGATAACAGCGGCAAAACGGTCCTTTGACGCCACACGATACCACCGCCTGGCCCATCGTGACCCATTTTCCCCGGACAATCCCTCCCGATTCAGCACGCTATGTAAGCAAGGTGTTGTCACCCAAGCCCTCGCCACGGTCTGTGATCGACGCAGGCAGAGAGCTATCCACGTTCCGCCGCCAAGCGTCAGTCCTGAATGCCCCTATCAAGACCCCGAACCGCGCCTTTTATCACGCCATCAGAATGAACCAGGCTCATGCTCTATCTCACGGAACATGAGCGATTCCACAGATTTGGACTAGCCCCGCAAGGGTGAGTCAAACTAAACTTCTTAATCTTTATTATGAACAAAGCTCACGATAATGCTTGAACTCCGTCATCTGCGTACATTGATCGCCCTGCGCGACGCTGGTTCTCTGGTGGAAGCCGCCGAGCGAGTGCACCTGACACAATCGGCCCTTTCTCATCAGCTCAAGGACCTGGAGGAGCGACTCGGGAGTCCGCTGTTCCTGCGCAAGACGCGACCGGTCGAGTTCACCCGCGCGGGGCTTCGTCTGCTCGGGCTGGCTGAGCAGATTCTGCCCCAGGTGCGCATGGCGGAGCGGGACCTGGCGAGACTGGCCGGCAACGAGCACGGCCGCCTGCACATGGCCATCGAGTGCCACAGCTGCTTCCAGTGGCTGATGCCCACCGTGGACCATTTCCGCGACCATTGGCCCGAGGTCGAGATCGACATCCCCGGGGGACATCATTTCGATCCCTTGCCCGCGCTGGCCCGGGAACAGCTCGACCTGGTCATCACCGCCGACCCCCAACCTCTCCCGGGGGTGCACTACGAGCCGCTGTTCCGCTACGAAGGCCTGCTGGCCGTCGCTCGTCAGCATGCCCTGGCAGGCAACAGCCACGTCACCCCGGCAGATCTCGCCGACCAGGTGCTGATCACCTATCCGGTAGAGCGCTCGCGCCTGGATATCTTCACGCAGTTCCTTGACCCAGCGGGAGTCACGCCGCGTGAGGTACGCACCGCCGAGCTGACCATCATGATGATGCAGCTGGTCGCCAGCGGCCGTGGGGTCTGCTCACTGCCTAACTGGGCCATGACAGAGTATCTGGAGCGGGACTATGTGAAGGCCGTGACGCTGGGCGAGACCGGCGTCTGGAGCACGCTCTTTGCGGCAATTCGTGAAGACACCAGGGAGGCCCCCTGGATGGTAGACTTTCTGCGCACGGCTCGTGAAACCTCGTTCGCGGTGCTCGAAGGTATCAAGCCCGCCTGACGCAGCGAGACGTTCAAGGGTCAGAAACGCCGGGGAATGATCAGGGTAAAGCGGGCGCCCTGCAGGGTCGGGCTTTCATCGACGGTGACACTGCCCCCGTGCCAGGCCATGACCTTCTGCACGATGGACAGACCCAGGCCATATCCCCCCGAACGGCGGGTGCGGCTATCGTCGAGACGCGCAAAGGGCTTGAAGATATCCTGGCGGGCCTCGGGGGGAACCCCCTCGCCGTCATCTTCCACGTCGACACGCACCAGACGGCTTTCATCGTACAGGCTGACCTTGACGCGGGAGCGGGCATGGCGACAGGCGTTGGCCACCAGGTTCTGGATGGCACGCTGCAGATAGCGCAAATCCGCGTGTATCTCCACTTCCGGTCCCGCCGCCAGCTGCACGTCGAGATTGCCGTGCAACGGCATCAAGGCATCGATCACTCGCTCGCAGGTATCGCGCAGCTCCACCGGTTCCGGTGTGGCATCCACCCCGTGGATGGTCTCGCTGTCCAGGCGAGCGTAGGTCAGAATCTCGTCGATCAGATCATCAAGCTCATCGATATCACTATCGACCCCCTGCAGCTGACGCCGAACCAGGGCGTCCTCGGACATGTCCTCGACCATCTGCACCGCAAAACGTATCCGCGCCACCGGCGTCCTGAGCTCATGCGACACCGCACGAATCATGTCCTGCTGGGCGCGTAACAGCGATTGCACCTGGGACGCCATACCGTTGAAGGCCATGCCGACACGTCCAAGGAAGTCGCCACTCTCGACCTTAACTCGGGTATCTAGACGACCACTGGCGAGTCGTGTCGCAGCCATTTCCAGACGCGCCATGCGCGCCTCGATGCCGCGTACGATCAAGTAGATGACGATGGCCAGAGCGCCCATCAGCAAGACCAGCATGGAAGCCAGCAACGCAGGCGGCAGCGCCTCGTAACTTGCCATGGGGCCGACGGTCAGCCAGAACGGCGCCTCTCCCGGTGGCGAGACCTGCATGAACAGCACCACCGACCAGTGCTCGGGCAGCAGCTGCATCATCACTTCGCCCCCGGCCAGACGCGACAGGTGACGCTCATCCAGCATGGTCGGCGGCGACTGACTGATCGACACCGCCAGATCCCCTGAGCTCAAACCATCGAGGCTGGACTGACGATCCTTGGCCGGGAGGCTCGCCAACCACTCACCGCTGAGCTGGGTCAGGCCCCGCAACTGGCGTTCCGACAGCCCTGACAGCGCCACCTGCAGCACCGCCCCGCCTCCCGGCATCAACCGCCAGAAGCGCCAGTCATGGGGACTGTCGCGATCCACCAATACGCCGCCGCGCTGTAACCGCAGGCGAGTAAAGTAGCTCGGCGACAAGGACGAAAGGGACACGATCGACATCGATATATCGAGCGCCTCGGAGCGCTCTTCCATCCACTGGCGACGCTCCGATCGAGGCAAACGATCGATCATCGTCGCCATCAGATTCATCGGAGCCTCAGCCAGCGTCTCGCGATAGTGCTCGATACGGATCTTGTCGATCAACGTCATGCCCGACATGGCCACGCCAAGCGCCAGCACCAGAGTCGCCGCCAGCATGACGTAGACCCGCAGGAAGGTACTGTCGGCAAGGGCGCGACGCATGCGCTCAGCTATCCTTCACAAACAGATAGCCCTTGCTTCTGACGGTCTTGATGCGATGCGGATGGTGGGGGTCATCACCGATCTTGGGGCGGATCCGCGATACCCGCACATCGATAGACCGATCCTGTCCGTCGTAGCGAATACCGCGAAGCTGAGAAAAGATCTCTTCCCGGGTCAACACGCGTCCGGCATGGCTCGCCAACAGCCACAGCAGATCGAATTCTGCACTGGTCAGGTCGATACGCTCACCCTTCAACCAGGCTTCCCGGGTCGCATTGTCGATGTCCAGATCCTGGAACGACAGCCGGCTTTCGCCCCCGGCCTCTGCGCCGTCGAGTCGGCGCAGCAACGCGCGCATGCGTGCCAGCAGCACACGCGGCTGCACCGGCTTGGGCACGTAGTCGTCGGCGCCCATCTCGAGCCCCAGCACCTGATCCATGTCATCCGTGCGGGCGGTAAGCATCAGGATCGGACCTGAATAGTCGCTGCGCACACGGCGACAGATGGACAGGCCATCTTCCCCAGGCAGCATCAGGTCAAGGATCACCAGATCCGGCTGCAGCGACAGGATGCGATCGACTCCCTTACCGCCGTCCTCTTCCAGGCTCACGCGAAAGCCGTTGGCTTCCAGGTAGTCCCGTGTCAGACCAGCGAGACGCTCATCATCCTCGATGATGAGTACGTGATCCTGTTCTCGTTGCTCTGAGCGATCTTCCATAGGGTTTCTCATTCCTTGTGGCGAGTACCGGGCATGAAGCATGCCGGACAGACGACTGATACTAAGCAATGTCACACGCGATAACACAAGGATACCCGAAATTTTCGCCGTCGCCTGCCCTCTCTTCGGTCCCGTCTTGACGCTGCCTTACGCCTGCCAGCGGCACCAACACTGGCCTTGCTGGACTCCCCGGGATGCCCCTCTCCCAAGCGCTGCGACCGGCGTGACATTACTCACTTGATGAAGGCAAAAATGCACACTATCTTGTGTTCGGGACCCGACTAGGCACTACATAGTGTGCCTTTAGCAAGTCCACCGAAGGCTGTCAATCAGCACGGAACGACGCCTTCTCATGCCCATTTCCACGACTCTTCTCGCCTTACAGGGAGCCTCGGCGCCATGGAAACCATCGCAAGCCCGGATCGACCGTCTGTCTCTGTCACTGCGCCCAACACATTGCGCGTGATCAAGCGCACCGGTGATGTGGTGCCCTTCGATGCCGGCAAGATCGCGGTGGCCATCAGCAAGGCCTTCATCGCCGTCGAGGGAGACAACGCCGCCACCTCGAGTCGGGTACGCGACTTCGTCAAGCACTCCGCAGAGGCCATCGAACACACCTTCGCCCGGCGCCTGGCGGATGGAGGCACCGTACATATCGAGGATATTCAGGATCAGGTCGAGCTAGTGCTGATGCGCAGTGGCGAGCAAAAGGTTGCCCGCGCCTACGTGCTCTATCGTGAAGAGCATGCCCGAGCCCGCCAGGACAGCGGCATCGCCAAGCCTCACCCCACGCTCAACGTTACCGCCGCCGACGGCAGCCGCCGCCCCCTCGACCTGGGACGCATAGAAACCCTGGTCTTCGACGCCTGCGAAGGGCTCGAGAACGTCGACCCGAACAAGATTGTTCAAGACTCCCTGAAGAACCTTTACGACGGCGTGACCATCGACGGCGTGTCGCAAGCGCTGATGATGACCGCCCGCACCCTGGTCGAGAAAGACCCCAACTACACCTACGTCACTGCTCGCCTGCTGCAGGACAACCTGCGCCGCGAGGCACTGTCGTTCCTCGAGGTGGCAGAAGACGCCACCTACGGTGACATGGCCAGGCTCTACACACCGGCCTTCGTGCGCTATGTCGAGCGCGGGATCGAGTTCGAACAGCTCGACCCGGAGCTTGCCAACTTCGATCTGGAGCGTCTCGGCGAAGCCCTGGATCACCGCCGCGACAATCAGTTCACCTACCTCGGCCTGCAGACCCTCTACGATCGCTACTTCCTGCATCGTGACAACGTGCGCTACGAGCTGCCCCAGGTGATGTTCATGCGTGTCGCCATGGGCCTGGCATTGAAGGAAACTGAGCGTGAGGCCCGCGCGATTGAGTTCTACGAGCTGCTGTCGAGCTTTGACTACATGGCGTCGACGCCCACCCTGTTCAATGCAGGCACCGTGCGCAGCCAACTCTCCAGCTGCTACCTCACTACCGTGTCCGACGACCTCGAGAGCATCTACGGCGCTATCCGTGACAACGCCATGCTGTCCAAGTGGGCCGGTGGTCTCGGCAATGACTGGACTCCTGTGCGCGCCTTGGGCTCCTACATCAAGGGCACCAACGGCAAGTCCCAGGGAGTAGTGCCGTTTCTCAAGGTCGTCAACGACACCGCCGTGGCGGTCAATCAGGGCGGCAAGCGCAAGGGCGCGGTCTGCGCCTACCTGGAGACCTGGCATCTGGATGTCGAGGAGTTTCTCGAACTGCGCAAGAACACCGGCGACGACCGGCGCCGCACCCACGACATGAATACCGCCAACTGGGTGCCGGACCTGTTCATGAAGCGGGTGTTCGACGACGAGCAGTGGACCCTGTTCTCGCCGTCCAGCTGCCCGGACCTGCATGACCTGTACGGCGTTGCCTTCGAGAAGCGCTACACCGAGTACGAGGAAATGACCCGCAACGGTCAGATCACCCTGTACAAGCGGGTCAAGGCCAAGGACCTGTGGCGCAAGATGCTGTCGATGCTGTTCGAGACCGGCCATCCCTGGATCACCTTCAAGGATGCCTGCAATCTCCGCAGCCCGCAGAGCCATGCTGGCGTTGTGCACAGCTCCAACCTGTGTACCGAGATCACCCTCAATACCTCAGCTGACGAAATTGCGGTGTGCAATCTGGGGTCGATAAACCTGGCCAATCACATCGTCGACGGCCAGCTGGAGGCCAGCAAGCTGAGAAAGACCGTGCGTACCGCCGTGCGCATGCTCGACAACGTTATCGACATCAACTACTACGCGGTGCCCCAGGCGCGACAGTCAAACCTCAAGCACCGTCCCGTGGGTCTTGGCCTGATGGGCTTCCAGGATGCGCTGTATGCCCAGGGCATCGCCTACGCCAGCGAGCAGGCAATCACCTTTGCTGATCGCTCCATGGAGCTGATCAGCTATCACGCCATCGAAGCGTCCAGTGACCTGGCTGCCGAGCGCGGGCGCTATGCCAGCTTCGAGGGGTCGCTGTGGAGTCAGGGGATTCTGCCGATCGACTCGATCGACAGGCTCAAGGCCGAGCGAGGCGAGCGCTTCATTGAGGTCGACACCAGCCAGACCCAGGACTGGGAACGCCTGCGCAGCAAGGTGCAGCAGCAGGGCATGCGCAACTCCAACGTCATGGCCATCGCCCCCACCGCCACCATCTCGAACATCTGCGGCGTCACCCAGTCCATCGAGCCGACTTACCAGAACCTGTTCGTCAAATCGAACCTGTCGGGCGAATTCACCGTGGTCAACGCCTACATGGTCAGCGACCTCAAGCAGCGCGGCCTGTGGGACGAGGTGATGATCAACGACCTCAAGTACTACGACGGCAGCGTCCAGCCTATCGATCGTATCCCGGACGACCTCAAGGCCAAGTACGCCACTGCCTTCGAAGTCGAGCCAAAGTGGCTGGTCGAGGCGGCCGCGCGACGTCAGAAATGGATCGATCAGGCCCAGTCGCTGAACCTCTACATCCAAGGGGTATCCGGCAAGAAACTGGACGTGACCTATCGCATGGCCTGGTTTCGAGGACTCAAGACCACCTACTACCTGCGGGCGCTGGGCGCCACTTCGGTGGAGAAATCCACGGTCAACCGCGGCAAGTTGAATGCCGTCGCCAACGGCGCTTCCGCTGACGCGCCCACCGCGGCTCCCTCGCCCAGTGTCGACACCGCGGTCGAGGGAGAGCCCCGGGGCATCGAGGATTTCCTCAAGGGCAAGGGCGGCCAACGTCCTCCCTCCGCCGGCGATATCGATGAACTAGGCTGCGAGGCCTGCCAGTAATCCGGACCACCACGCTCGGTCCTGTGGGCAAGCCCCCGCAGGCCAGGCCGAGGCGACCAGACACCCCTGCCGACGCCCTGCGCGTCGGCCGATCAGACGATCGGGAGAGAGCCACAATGCTGAACTGGGACGAGTTTCACGAGGACGACACCGCCACCGCCGAAGTTCCGGAACCGCAAAAGGTACCGGAACCGCAAAAGGCACCACAGCCGGCAACGGCCCCGGTCACCGAACCAGCGGTCGAGGCGAAAGAGGCGGTGCGCGAAAGCACTGGCCACTATGGCGTCGCCGATCAGAATCGCCTGGCCCGCGCACGCCAGGCCCTTGAGGAGCTCGACGTGGCGGCAGGTCTCGAAGAGCTCGAGATGGGCGCGGCGCGTATCCAGGTCGATGACAAGCAGATGATCAACGCCCGCGCCGACCTCAATCAGCTGGTGCCGTTCAAGTACGAGTGGGCCTGGCAGAAGTACCTGGACGGCAGCGCCAACCACTGGATGCCCCAGGAAGTGAACATGAACGCGGACATCGCGCTATGGAAGAGCAACGACGGCTTGACCGCCGACGAGCGCCGTATTGTCGAACGTTCGCTGGGCTACTTCTCCACCGCCGACTCCCTGGTCGCCAACAATCTGGTGCTGGCCCTGTATCGCCTGATCACCAACCCGGAATGCCGCCAGTACCTGCTGCGCCAGGCTTTTGAGGAAGCGATCCACACCCACGCCTACCAGTACTGCGTGGAGTCGCTTGGCATGGACGAAGGCGAAGTCTTCAACATGTATCGCGAAGTGCCTTCCGTGGCCTCCAAGTCCGCCTGGAGCCTGAAACATACCCAGTCCCTGGCGCGCCCGGACTTCCACACCGGCACCGTAGAGACCGATCAGGAACTGCTGCGCAACCTGATCGCCTTCTACTGCGTCACCGAAGGGATCTTCTTCTACTGCGGCTTCAGCCAGATCCTGTCCATGGGTCGTCGCAACAAGATGACCGGCGTGGCCGAGCAGTTTCAGTACATCCTGCGTGACGAGTCGATGCACCTGAACTTCGGCGTCGACATGATCAACCAGATCAAGATCGAAAACCCGCATCTGTGGACACCCGAGTTTCAGGATGAGGTCACGCAGATGATCCTCGAGGGCACCGAGCTCGAGATCAGCTACGCGCGTGACACCATGCCTCGAGGGGTGCTGGGCATGAACGCGGCCATCATGGAAGAGTACCTGCACTTCATCTGCAACCGCCGCCTGGCCCAGATTGGCCTGAAAGAGCAGTTCCCCGGCGCCCAGAACCCCTTCCCGTGGATGAGCGAGATCATCGACCTGCGCAAGGAAAAGAACTTCTTCGAGACCCGCGTCACCGAGTATCAGGTCGGCGGCGCACTGAGCTGGGATTGACACCGTGGGACGCCCAGGCCGCATGCCACGGGCGTCTTCATCTTGAGCTGTGAACGGCATCCGCTTGCGAGCGGGTGATGGCGAGACCCCAAGATCTAGCCACCTAGTGAGAGGGTAATACCATGACAGTGTCCAACGCAACACCACAGCAGCACCAGCACGACACTCGCGCCTGGCAGACCGCACTGGACCAGGCCCTGGCTGCCCATGGCGGCGAGCGCGCCCTGGCTCGCTACGACCACCTGGCCCATGCCTTCCCCGCCCCTGAGTATGACCCCCACGATGATCACCACCCCCACCTGAACCTGGACGCCTTGAAGCGCTGGGCGCTGTATCGTGGCTGGCGCGCTCAGCCGGACACCGATCGCGTGGGGCTGGCCAGCACGCCACCGATTCGCTTTACCCGGCTATCACGACATCGCATTACCAGCCATTAAGGCTTCGAGAGACGTGACAGCGCTCACTGACGGTCATCACCGCGAGGGAGCGCTGTCGCATGGCGTTTCATCCAGCCTGTGACACGCCAACCTCAGCGGCTGCGCCGACGCCCGATCCAGCCGCTACCGACCAGCATGCCCAGGGTAATCAGCCCCGCGGCACCGGCCAGCCACAGACTGGGGGCGGCATAGCCAGTGACCACCAGCACCAGCGTCGACAGCAGCGGCGTAAAGTAGGCGAGGAAGCCCAGCAGGCGTAGATCGCCCTGCTTGACCCCGATATCCCAGGTAAAGAACGCGCTGCCTACCGGGCCCAGACCCAGGGCAATGACACCGAGCCAAGCGCTGCCCTCGGGCCAACGAGTCGTCTCGAAGGCCAGGTGACAGATCGCTGCCAGTATCGCCGTGGCCAGACAGAAGCCGCCCACGGCGGCGGTCGGCACCTTGCTGGTGGCCCGGGACAGTACCGAGTAACCGCTCCACACAAAGGCACTGGCAAAGGCGGCAACGTAGCCAAGCAGGCTGCCACCGGCATTGACATCACCGCCGATCAACAACACCGCACCACAGAAGCCCAGCACACTGCCGATGACGTGATAGCCGCGCAGGCGCTCGCCGGGTAACAACGCTACCATCAGCACGATCAGCAGCGGCCACAGGTAGCTGATCAAGCCAGCGTTGGCAGGCGGAGCATTCTGCTGAGCGACGAAATACAGGGCGTGATAGCCAAACAACCCACCGACACCCAGCGCCCAGATCTGTGGCGGCTGGCGCATCGGCGCGATGACCGCCTCTCCCCGCAGGCGCTGATAGACTACGAAGCAGACGAAGGCCACCGCAAACGCCAAGGCGGTCAATAGAAATGGCGGCACCGGACCGGCCAGCTGGGTGAACAGCGACAGCATGGCCCAATTGAGCACGGTGGTAGCGCCAATCAAGGTGGCCCGGCGCCGCAGATCAGGTCGCACTGCGATGTCACTGCTGGATGAGGATGAAGAAACAGACATGAGGACCTCCACACAGACGAGGACTCGAGTGTGTGCGGCGCACGCCATCATGTCTTGTACGATTCTGACCTTTGCAAGACCTGCTGGGCGGTCTGTTGTCGCCAGCGCCCCGGCGGCATCCCGTGGGCCTCACCAAAGACCCGGGTAAAATGTGCTGCATCGTGAAAACCACAGGCCAGGGCAATCTCGCTGAGGGAGACGGGCATGGCCCTCCCCTGGGCGCCAGTGCCCATCAGCAGCTGACGGGCCAGGATCAGACGCTCGCGGCGTAGCCAGGCCGCCGGTGCCATGCCCATCAGGACGCGAAATTGACGCGCAAAGACGGCCTCGGACAGGTGACAGAGGCTGGCCATGTCGCTGACCCGCCATGGCTGCTCCAGACGACGACGGACCTCTGGCAACAGTCTGAGCAGACTTAGCCGCTGGGACGGCAACGGCTTGCCTCCACCTGCGTCAAGCGCTGTCGCCAAGGTCAGCAGCCACTGAGCCAGCCGAGGTACATCCGCAGGGCCCGTAGGCGCGGCGGTCGCCAGTGCTGTGGGGACCTTGATCCCCGACAGGCGGCGGCTCGCCCCTCGACCGGATTCAAACAAGGATTCGATACCCAGGGCATGGCACCACTCCACCGGGAGATCGAGCACCAGGACGTCGTTGTCCGCGGGGGCGAGATAATGATGCAGGTCACCGCTGGGGACTGGTGCCAGCACGCCTTCGCTTACCCGCAGACACCGACCGGCCACCTCCAGCTCGACCATGCCACCTTGCCCCAGCAGCAGTTGCTGGTAGTCATGCCGGTCACTGAGCACCCTATCCGGGTAGCTACGCCGTTCGATTACTGGAGCGTCAAGCATCATTGCAAGGTCATGTCCCAAAGCCAGACCTTCAGTCTAGCCCTCGCGCCGTCGCCCTGGAAACCTGGGCGCCAGCTGATCCAGGTCAAACGTACTTCCTTGGCAGAAGCGATACCCTCTCATTTACAACCCCGCCAGGCTCTGATAGAGATGTCTGTCGGAGGTCCTCTCCATGGAACGTGCAGGAGGTCCGTCATGGCGACATCCAAGAGTGTCATCAAGCGCGTTTACGTTCCCACCCACGTCAAGACCCTGCCCAACGGTGAACGGGTAAAGGTCCCGGGCCACTACAAGAAGGTCCCGACGGCACACTAGTTCGCGTTTGCCACGCCCTGGAGCCGTCGATCGCTGACCGCTGTCACGCGTTGCTGATTCTGTCACTCAAGATCCAGCCACCCTCGACCCCGTCACACTGATCCAGTCACCCAGACTCCGTCATCCAAGGATCAGGCGGAAGACGGCTCCCGACACACCCGCCACCAGCCAAGTCCTGCCGGCACGCCGAAGAGTAGCGCATGCACCAGCAGCTCCTCCCCCAGGGCATAGCCGTGTGACAACCCGACGCTTAAGTTCCAGGCACAGACTCCCAGCCATGCCAGGCTAAAGACCCACATCGCGGTATGCTGACGAGGCTTTGGACAGGTCCAGAGCAACAGCAAGACCAGTGCCACGCCAATGATGATCATGATCAGCAGACGCATCTCCCCCTCCTCCTGCCAGTCGAGCGAAGCGCACCGACGGCGCTTTGCCATGGATGTTGACGCAGCCAGTCATCGCCATGACCGCGCGAGACACAACGACTCGCTATTCAGGCATCGAGTTCGGCGTCATCACGATCAACTGTGACGCCCCTTGCCGATGCTTCAGCGCCACGACGAGATACGACGTCCCTGGTGCTTCGGTGAACGTCCACAGCCCCTCTACGGCACCGCCAGCAAGGGACTGTGTGCCCAAGGCTTGGCCAGTGTCGGGCTGCAGGAAAAACAGCCTCGAGGCACTGCTGGCACCGACGACAACGGTGTTGTCGATCGTGACAGGCGCGGTCAAGCCAGTCGCCCCCATCAAACGTCGCGGTGAGAACCGCGACGGCTTCAGGTGGTGAACGTCCAGGCCCGACACCGTGGACACCCACTCCCCCGTTGTCGAAGGCCCGAGGCTGACACGCGCCACCGCCCCCCAAGGGGGCGTTTGGCACCATGGCCACGCAAGCCTGCCCCCGTCGCGGCTGACCAGGCCAGTGCTGGCAAGCAGGTAGGCGCCTTCGTCCGGCGAGCCGAAGATCGTTTGTCGTGACCAGGGCGGTGCCATGGGCGGATGCACGAGCAGGTCCGCGAGCAGGTCTGTCAGCGGAGCCGGCAGCGCACTGGGAAGGCCGTGATCCCGAGTGCGCTGGCGCAGTCGACACCAGAGTTGATCAACGGGGGTGAGCCCCCAGGCATCTCGCTCAGCCGCGCCAGCCGTTGTCAGCGCTGTGTTGCGCCAAGGCTCCTCGGCCAAGGGCGGTGAAGCGGCCAGCACTTCGTGGGACAGTATCTCCCCGGTCAACCGGTCGAATAGCGTCAACCCGGCGGCGGTGTCAGCCACCATCACCAGCGCTGTCGCGTCAGGCTGTTCCTCTCTGCCGCCGGCATCTTCCCCAGCACCGGCGAGACCTGCCTCTTCTGCCGTCAGTGTCATCAAGGCAGCCGTGCCAGACGCGGTGATACCGCCCAGCATCTCGGTCTGCCACAGGACGGTGCCATCGCTGATATCCACTGCCTGTATCAGGCTTCCTGCGTCGCCGGTAGGCACCCTGGCGGCGGACGACACGATCAGGCGATTCAGTGCCTGATCGACCGCCAGCAGTCTGTCGCCACCTGCCGCGTCTCCCCAGCTCCACAGGCTCTCTCCCGAGCCGCTGTCGAGCAGTTGGAGGGCGGGGCCATCCTCCATGGCAGATGCCACTATCGCGCCATCGGTCACCTGCAACGCCGCCAGCGACGTCGCTTCGACGGTGGTCATCCCGGCCGCGGCAAAGCTCTCGCAGGGCCTGCCGGTGTCGGCGTCCAGCGCCAGCAAAGTGCCGGATGAGGAGGCGACAAACAGCCGCTGCGGACACATCAAGTCGGTCTCGCTGATACCGCTCTCACCGGCGCCTTCATGGGTGGATGCCAATTCCAGGGGATCCCCTTCTTGCTCTCCTGGGATGGGTACAAACACCCCCGCCGCGCCCTCGACGGGGCCTTGCCAGGCATCATGAAAGGCCAGATACGCGCAGCGTTCCCCGGCGACATCGCCTTGCCACTGGTAGGCCCATAGCGGCTCTCCCGTGGTGGCTCGGCGTGCCATCACTCCCTGCTGGGTGCAGACAAACAGCTGCTGCTGATCATCCGACAGTGCCAGGGACGACACCCCTGCCGTCAGCTCGGTGTGCCAGACGTCGGTCAGTGCGAACGGCGCATGAGCACGATCACCTTGCTGCCACGCCTCGACGATATGCGGTGCCGCCGCCAGCAGCGGTAGCGCCAGACCAACGATCGACGTCAGCCCGGTTCCCTGACGACCGAGGCCAGTGGCGCCGCGAGACCACCATGGCAGGAGCAACACCAGTCCCAGCAAGGCCGGGGCCCAGAGCCGAGGTATCAAGCGCCAGGCATCTAGCCCCACCTCCCACAGCGCCCAACCAAGCGTGCCGGCGAGCAACGCCGCATACACCGTCAAGGTGCCGCGCCAGCGCCCCATCAACCCTGCGGCCACGGCCACCAGCCCCGCGGCAGATACCACGTAATAGACACTGCCGCCCTGAGCCAGCAGCAGCGCTCCCGCCAGTAGCTGCACCAATGCCACTACAGCCAGCACCAGTCCCAGCATGATGGAAGGCCCCTTGGCAGCCCGACGGTTGTCCATTGAGTGCATCTCCTTTCGTCCCTGACGGCCACGAGGCAAGTCGTCGCCTCAGCTCTCGCGACGTGCAGCTTCAGAATAGAAGCTGCCGGTGATCACTGCGACCCACGTGGCGTACCGTGCAGAGGCACGCCAAATGCCTGGCGTGAGGCGACGAACATGGCATGATGTGCCATCCATCCGTTGCTCCAGAGGAACACGCCGATGAATCTGTACGGCGATACCCGTTCGGGAAACTGCTACAAGATCAAGCTGCTGGCCTCGCTGCTCGACATCCGAATGGTGTGGATCGGCATCGATATCCTGGCCGGTGACACCCGTGAAGAGGATTTTCTCGGGCGTAATCCCAACGGCAAGATTCCCCTTCTTGAGCTGGATGACGGACGCTTTCTGGCAGAGTCCAACGCGATTCTCCACTACCTGGCCGGCGGCAGTGATTGGCTACCGCAGGACCGCTTTGAACATGCCAAGGTGCTGCAGTGGCAATACTTCGAACAGTACAGCCATGAACCCTATATCGCCGTTGCCCGCTTCATCTCGCTGTATCTTGGCCTGCCTGATGAACGCAAGGCCGAGTACGAAGCCAAGAAAGAGGGCGGCTACAAGGCGCTGAAGGTCATGGAGCGTCAGCTGGAAGCGACGCCTTATCTGGTCGGCGACCGCCCGACCATTGCGGATATTTCGCTGTATGCCTATACCCACGTTGCCCATGAAGGCGGCTTCTCGCTGTCGACGTTTCCCGGCATACGGGCCTGGCTCGAGCGCATTCAAGCGCTGCCGGGGTATGTCTCCCTCGGTGACGAGGCGCTCCCTGCCTGAGCCGTTGAGGTGGCCATGGTCAATGACCGGCCGGCCCGGTCGGTCATCTCTCATTGTCGGATATCAGGTATGCTGGTGGCTTCTTGCAACGCCGTAACGGAGTCACGACTTGGCCACCGCCCTCCTTTTTAACGTCTTGATTTTTCTTGCTGCAGCCGTGGTGGTGGTGCCCGTCATCAAGCGCCTGGGGCTGGGAGAGGTGCTGGGCTACCTGATCGCCGGGGTACTGATTGGCCCGTCTGCCCTCGGCCTGGTGCCTGACGCGGAAGGCGTGCTGCAGTTTTCCCAGGTTGGCATCGTCTTCCTGCTGTTTGTCATCGGCCTGGAACTCAAGCCGGCGCGTCTCAAGCTGATGCGTAAACCGGTGTTCGGCTTCGGTTCGCTGCAGGTCGCCATCACCACCCTCGTGCTCGGCGTCACGGCTCTCGCGCTAGGCCTGTCTCCGGTCGCGGCGGCCGTCGTCGGCTTCAGCCTCGGACTGTGCTCCACCCCGCTGGTCCTGCATCTGCTCGGTGAGCGCCAGGAGCTCAACAGTCGCCACGGGCGCAAGGCGTTCTCCCTGTTGCTGTTTCAGGACATGGCCGCCATCCCGGTGCTGGCCGTGATCCCGATCCTCGGCGCGGATAGCCTGGCCGCCGGAGGAGTGATGTCAGCGCTCAAGGAGGTGGCGATTGCGGTCGCCGCCTTCGCCGGCCTTATCTTCGGGGGACGCAAGCTGTTGCCGCCGCTGTTTCGCAGAGCGGCCGCCACCGAAAGCCGCGAGGTGTTTGCCGGCATGTCGCTGCTGGTCTTGATTGGTGCCGCCTTGCTGATGGAGCTGGCAGGCCTGTCGATGGCCCTGGGGGCATTTATTGCCGGCATTCTGCTGGCCGACTCTGAATACCGCCACAGTATCGAGGCAGATATCGAGCCCTTCAGAGGCCTCTTGCTAGGTCTGTTTTTCATGGCCGTGGGCATGACCGCCCAGATCGGGCTGCTGGCCGAGACCCCGGGGCTGGTCCTGGGGCTGACCGCACTGCTGCTGGTGGCCAAGGGCGCCAGTCTGATGCTGGCGGCACGCGCCTATGGCTGTGGCTGGCGCGAGACCACCACCCTGGGGGTGCTGCTATCTCAAGGTGGCGAGTTTGCTTTCGTGGTCCTGACCGCGGCCGGCAGCGCAGCGCTGCTGGAGACCAGTCTCGTCAGCCTGCTGGTGCTGGTCGTGTCGCTGTCCATGGCCACCACGCCGGTACTGTTTCTCGGCTATGAGCGGTGGATCCGCCCGCTGTTCAAGAAACCTCGTCCGAAGCGCCAGTTCGACGCCATGGACGACGACTCACCCAGGATCATCCTGGCGGGATTCGGTCGCTTTGGTCAGGTGATGGGACGCGCGCTCCAGGGACTCGAGATTCCCTACACGATTCTCGACATCAACGCCGACCACGTGGATTTCGTGCGACGCTACGGCAACAAGGTCTACTTTGGCGACGCCACCCGTCTCGACCTGCTGGAGGCCGCAGGGGCTCGCCAGGCCCAGGTACTGGTGGTGGCGGTGGGTGATCCCGAGATTTCCATGCGTATCATCCAGCGTGCCAGCAAGCGCTTTCCCCACCTCAAGATCTACGCTCGCGCGCGGGATCGTCAGCATGCCCAGCGGCTGATGCGAGCCAAGGTGGATTACGTGCTGCGCGAGCTGCTGCCAGCCAGTCTCGAGATGACCCGAGAAGTGCTGATCGGGCTGGGCATTCCGCGGGACAAGGCCCAACAGACCATCGATACCTTCCGCCCCCATGATGAAGATACCCTGCGGCGACAGCTCGAAGTCTTCGGCAATGAGAAGAAGCAGATGCAGACCATCCGACAGGCAGCCAAGGAACTCGAGACGTTGTACGAAGCGGATGAAGACATCCTGCGCAGGGTCGATGAAATTCCGTCGAGGGCCAGCACCGAGCCCCCCGCCTCACATCCCCCTGAACGCTAAGGGTCGGGCGAACTCACCTGACGCGGCTGCCACCAGGACGGCAGCCTTTCGCGCACCTCCGGCCAGGCGAAGCGGTCATCCAGCAACACCAGCGTGCCGCTGTCCTCTGGCCCGCGGATCACACGTCCGGCGGCCTGAATCACCTTGATCAGCCCAGGAATTCGATAGGCGTAGTTGTCCCCCTGGCCAAAGCGCGCCTCGAGGCGTGACTTCAAGGCCTCCTGGCGAGCGTCGCTGGGAGGCAAGCCCAGGGTCGCCACGAAGGCACCGATCAGCCGATCTCCCGGCAGGTCCACGCCCTCCGAGAAGACACTGCCCAACACCGCAAACGCAATACCAAAGCCTCCCGGTGCGAAATCGGCCAGAAACGCTTCCCGCTCGGCTTCGTCCATACCGCGACGCTGCACCCGTCGGGGAATCTCCGGGTAGGCATCGGCCATGGCGGCGACCACTCTATCCAGATAGGCAAAGCTCGAGAAAAACGCCAGGTAGTGGCCGGGTCGCCGCTGATACTGGGCTGCCATCATCTCGATGATACCCGGCAGCGACTGTTCCCGGTGGCGGTAGCGGGTCGACAGATGGGTGCAGATCCTGACGTCGAGCTGCTCGGCAGTGAAGGGAGATTCGACCTCGGCCCACACGCTGTGGGCCGGTAGTCCCAGCAAGTCTTGCTGGTAGCGTGGCGGAGCCAGCGTCGCCGAGAACAACACGCTGGCATGGGCGGCTGCAAAGCGCGGAGCGAGAAAGTCGCCAGGCACCTGATTGACGATGGCAAGTCGGGCGCGACCTCGCCCCCGGCGGGTCAACTCGCACATGGAGTGGTCGCCGAATCGCTCGGCCAGGCGAGTGAATGCCAAGGCCTCGAACAACGCATCGGTCAGCGCGGGCCGGGTATCTTCAGGATGCTCTCCCAGATGATCGCCGATGGCACCGCTCAATCCTTGCAGGGCCTGCAGAAACTCTGCCGGAATCGTCCCCAGGGTCATCCAGCGCGGTGCATCCCGAGAGCCGGGCTGGTCGCCGCCATGTTCCCGCACCACCGCCTGCCACTGCCGCACAACCCGCGCCAGAGGCTGTTTCAGCGCGGCGGGCGCCTCCTTGCTCAGGCGTGCCAGACTGCGCTGATCGATACTGGCCGAATACATGCCCCGCGCTCTATCGATCAGATTGTGCGCCTCGTCCACCAGCAGCGCCAGGCGCCATTGGCGCGCCTGAGCCAGGCCATGCAGCAGAGCGCTAGAGTCGAAGTAGTGATTGACGTCTCCCACCACCAGGTCGCACCAGCGTGCCATTTCCTGGCCCAGATAGTAGGGGCACAGACGATGCGCCAGCGCCACCTCTCGCAGCCCGGCGCGATCCAGCCTGGCGTGGGCTACGGCGGCCTGGCGCGCTTGGGGCAGTCGATCATAGAAGCCCTGCGCCAACGGACAGCTATCACCGTGACAGGCCAGATCAGGATGTTCGCAGGCCTTGTCTCGCGCGACCAGCTCCAGCACACGAAGCCGCCACTCGGGGCCTGGATCCAGCTGATTGACGGCTGACAGCGCCAGCTGCCGCCCGGTGGTCTTCATGGTCAGGAAAGCCACGCGATCGAGGCCATGCCGTGGCATGGCCTTCAACGCCGGAAACAGGCTGCCCAGGGTCTTGCCGATCCCGGTCGGCGCCTCGACCAGCAAGGCCTTGCCGGTGGCCACCGCCTTGTAGGTGGCTTCCGCCATCTGGCGTTGCCCGGGACGAAAGTCGAGATACGGAAAGCGCAGGCCCTGCAGGGCACTGTCGCGGCGGCGTCGATGGCGCGCCTCGCTCTTGGCCCAGTGCAGATAGTCGTGACAGGCCGCAGCGAGCTCCTGCCACAGCTCCGAGGCGGATGCCTCACAGCTGAGAAGAGTTTCACGACCTGTCACCAGATCGAGGTAGACCAAGGCCAGGGTGATGCGCTCACGCCGCTGCTGGCGACACCACAGCGCGCCGTAGGCGCGCACCTGCGCCCAGTGCAGCGCCCGCTGGTTGTCGGCCATGCGATCCAGGCGCCCGCGGTGGGTCTTGATTTCCTCGAGCCGTGAACCGTCGTCGGCCACACCATCGATGCGCCCTCTCAGGTGTAGCCCTGCCAGCGTCCCTTCGACGGCCACTTCACTGCGGTAGCCCTCACCGCGGCGGGCCACCACCTGGGCATGACCGTCGATGCCCTCGCGGGAGCTGGGGGCTGGCGTAAAGCGATGGTCAAGGTCTCCGCGACGTGCCGTGAAGTCGCACAGCTCACGCACCGCCACCGACATCACCAGGCTATCATCAGCGACACTGCCGGATAGCCCTTCTTGTTCTGCCTCAGGCAAAGCGTCTGGGTCGTCCGGGCAGCGCGAGTCGTCACTCATCATGCCACCGCACATGACACACCGACACCGCAATCCCGTGGCGATGAAAATGCTCAAGCCAGCGTTTCTGGTTGTCCTGCAGACGGTCTCCTGGCGCCTTGATCTCGATCAGGCGATAGCGGGGCTCGCCCTCAGCTGCCGCTGGAAAGAACTGGATCAGGTCTGGCCAGCCGGCCCGATTGGCCTTTAGATCCTCCAGCATGCGGGTGAAAAAGACCCGAAGATCTGCGCCATCGATGCACTCGAGCGCCACATCCAGCAGCGTGGCATCCAGCACCTCCCAGTGTACAAACGGATTGGCGATGCCCCGCTTCTGTTCCCAGCGCCGACGTATCTGGGAGACGTGGGCCTGGTCGTCCAGCGCAGACAGGCAGGCATCGAACCGCTCTCGGCGACGGCTCACGAAGTCCGCGCGATAAAGGTCTGCTGGCCCACGATGAAACGGATGAAAGAAGGCCCCCGGCAAGGGGGTGAAAATGACATCCCAGCACAACAGGCCAAACAGTCCGGCGATCAAGTGATTCTCGACGTAGAACACCGGCGCGCCATCCTCGCTGAGATGATCTCGCACAGCGCGCTCGACGCAACCGCTGTCATTCAGCGCACGGGACGGCAGCGATAGCTGCCACAGCGTGATATCCGCGAGCGCTGCGCGCTCCTGCCGGGGCAGCCCGAGCCGGCGTCTCAGCCGCGGCACCAGGCGCTCCAACGCCTGGTGCTCAGCCTCATCCTGCGGCGACTCGAGCGCCTGTTCCGCCAGTTCCATGGCCTGCTGGTCATGACCAAGACGCTCCAGCAGGCGCAGCCGCTTGACCCTGGCCTCACCGGGACCCGCCAGGGCATACGCCTCCAAGGCCAGGGCGTCGTGGCCAGCACGCTGGGCCTGCTGACCCAGTCTCAGCAGCAGGCGTGCCCGTCGCGATCTCAGCCACGCATTGTCATCAGGCAGCTCAGGCACATCGGCCCATACCGACGCCACGTCCTCGCCTTGCTCGAGGCGCTCGCGCAGGTGGTGCAGCTGAAGATAGGTGTCGACTTCCTGTCGCTGTTGAAAGCCGCGAGAAGCGGGATCGAGTGCCACCTGTTCGTAGCGCATGTGCCCGAGCTCCGCCATGACGAAGTCCGACCAGCTTTGCCGCAGGTTGCCGAAGAACATCAGGCGCAGGCGATCACAGACCTCCATCACGGTCAGTCTCCACAGGCCATCGTCGCTGTCCGGCCACCACTGACTCCAGCGCTGGGGACCCAGCAAGGACGGCTCCTCATCCGCCGTTCTATCCGAGGCATCCGCCGACCTATCCAAGGCATCCGCAGACCTATCCTGGGAATCCGCCGATTGATCCTGGGCATCCGCCAGCGCCTGAGCCAAGCGGGTCTTCGATACCGAGGCCGGGAGCTGATGATCCGGCAAACGTGGCACCAGGACCCGTCGCGCCTCAGCAAGACGCAATTGCGTCATCAGCTCGACATGGCTCACTACCGGGTCCGCCGCGATCAGTTCGGCGGCGGCCAGTTCTTCCAGGGCGAGGCCAAGATCCCCCACTTCCACGTAGTCGAGCCGAGACGTACGAAACAGCTCTCCCTTGCGCGACACCATGCGCACCAACAGGGCTTGAGCAGGTTCGGGGAGACCACCGAACTGCGCGATGAAATCACGTTCAGGAGCGGCCAGCAGATCGCCGTGTCGGCTACTCACCCACGCCAGCACATACTGAAAATGGCGCAGGTAATAGAAGGGGTCGTCGCGCAGGTCTGAAGGTAGCTGCGGCAGGTCAGGAGTCATGGCGGCATCTTATCAAGGATGCCCTATCACGCCCAAGCGCCCACTGACGGGCAATGTCCTTGCCGCCTAGCTGACCACCTGGAGAGAGGGTGGGCGACGTCCGCTACCGCCATGGACATTTACTTTTGCTGCTAAGCATTGATGAGCAGTTGCTGGAGAAAGCCATTTCAGCAAAAGCCGAGTCTGTAATGCCAGTCTATGCTGGTGACACTGAAAACGGCGGAACATGCGGCAGGTAGCGCGAGCGAGTTAGATAGCGGCAGGTAGCGCAAGCGCCTTAGATAGATAGTAGATAGATACCAAGGCGCCGATACCCCGTACTGATGACAACATATCGACAACCACGTACTGATCGAGAGACAGAGGAAGCGACTCATGCCCCAACAGAAGACCGCCATCATCACCGGATCGACCAGCGGTATCGGACTTGGCATCGCCGAGGGGTTCGCCAAGGCAGGCATCAACCTGGTCATCAACGGTATCGAAGCGGCGTCAGACGTGGAGACCACCCGGTTGGAGCTTGAGAAACACGGCGTCAAGGTGGTCTATGACAACGCCAACATGATGGAGCCGAGCGAGATCAGCGCCATGCACAAGCGCGCCGAAGCCACGTTCGGCGCCGTCGACATCATCGTCAACAACGCTGGCATACAGCATGTGGCACCGGTGGACGAATTTCCTGAAGACAAGTGGAACGCCATCATCGCCATCAATATGAATTCGGCCTTTCACCTCACCAAGGCCGCTTTGCCTGGCATGAAGGCCCGAGGCTGGGGGCGAGTGATCAACATTGCCTCGGCTCATGCCCTCGTTGCCTCTCCCTACAAGTCGGCCTACGTGGCCGCCAAGCATGGGGTATTGGGTCTGACCAAGACGGTAGCGCTGGAAGTTGCCGAACAGGGCATTACCGTCAACGCCATCTGTCCTGGCTATGTGCTGACGCCGCTGGTCGAGAAGCAGATCCCCGATACCGCCAAGGCACGCGGCATCTCCGAGGATTCGGTCATTCGCGACGTGCTGCTGGCCAACCAGCCCACCCGTGAGTTCGTCACCACAGAGCAATTGGCGGCCACCGCCCTGTTCCTGTGTTCTGACGGCGCCGCCTCCATGACCGGCATCGCCTTGCCGGTGGATGGCGGTTGGACAGCACATTGACCCTCCTTGTGCTGGACTGATGATGCGTAGACAGCACATCGACCGTAACGGCAGCGTTAAGCGGTCAGCTGAAAGGGCCTTACGAAAGGCCTTATAGGAAGGTCTGGTAAGAAGGTCTCAAGGACGGTCTTGTGCAAGACCGCTGCACCACAGGAGAAGGTGATGGCCAAGCCACCCAAGAAGATCAATCTGGCATTACAAGGCGGAGGCGCCCATGGCGCCTTCACCTGGGGGGTTCTGGACGCCCTGCTCGACGACCCCTGCATCGAGATCGAAGCCATTTCAGGCACCTCCGCTGGTGCCATGAACGCCGTTGTTCTGGCCGATGGCCTGGTTCAGGGCGGGCGCGAAGCCGCCAGGGAAAAGCTGGAAACCTTCTGGAGAGCGGTCTCCAAGGCAGCACGATTCAGCATTCTGCAGCGCACCCCTTGGGACCGACTCAGTGGCAACTGGAGTCTCGACTACTCACCGGGCCACGTCTACTTCGACCTGATGACGCGCTTTTTCTCGCCGAGTCAGTTCAACCCGATGAAGTACAACCCCCTTCGGGACATCATCATCGACCAGGTGGACTTCGATAACGTCTGCGGCTGTGACCAGATGAAGGTCTTCGTCGCCGCCACCAATGCCGAAACAGGACGGGTCAAGATCTTCAACCGCCAGGAACTGACACCGGACATGGTGATGGCGTCTGCCTGTTTGCCGTTTCTGTTCGAGGCTGTGGAAGTCGATGGCGTGCCTTACTGGGATGGCGGGTATTCAGGTAACCCTCCGCTGTTCCCGTTCTACCAGACAACAGAGTCTCGCGACATTCTGATCGTGCAGATCAATCCGGTAGAGCGCGAAGGATCACCCATCAGCGCGCAGGAGATCCTCAATCGGACCAACGAGATCACCTTCAATGCCAGCCTGCTGAAAGAGCTGCGAGCCTTGGCCTTCGTCAAGCGCTTGATCCACGAAGGCCATCTTGACCCAGACACCTACCGCGACATGCTGGTCCACATCATCGACAGCCAGGACCTGCTGAAGCCGCTGGGCGCTTCATCCAAGCTCAATGCGGAGTGGGAGTTCCTGTGTCTGCTTCGTGACAGAGGTCGCCAACGTGCCCAGGCCTGGATCGAGCAACACTACGACGATATCGGTAAGCGAGATAGCGTCGACCTGAGAGAGATGTTTGACGGTATTCACTGACCCAAGGCGACCGGAACGGCAGGCCTGTTGGCATGGGGCGAGTGAGCAGAGCGCGCCCTTTCTCGGAAAAGCGAAAGAGCATAGCAGCGCCAGTAAGGCATGGCCTCTGGCGCTGACAAAGCCGGGCCATTGTGGAGCGCTGCCTCAACCAGCCAATGGCCATCGAGAGTCCTGATATCACGCTTGCCGAGGTGCACCCAAGACAAGAAGAGTGCGGCGCAGAACAGCAAAGAAAGACACGAAGATCAGTTGAAGTGTGCCGGATGAAAGATAGGCCATCACGGGCACGACAGATGCAACGATATGAAACGGTCGTATGTTTTAAACAGACCTCAACTACCGGTAGATGTGGATGCGCGTCATCCCATGCACACATGCACAACGAGGACGCAGGAATCATGAGCTCACACCCAACATCACCCAATATGGAAAAAGGCCTAGCCTTCTTCAGGCAACACAATCCTGCCGCCGCCCAGGCGCTGGAAGAAAAGCTCGGTGACTTTGCGCCGGACCTGATGCGCCTGGTGGCCGAATTTCCGTTTGGCGAAATGTACGGTCGTGACGGGCTGGAGCCCAAGGTGCGCCAAGCCGCCACGCTGTCGGCCCTGGCCTGCGGCGGCCATGACACCCAGTTGCGCATTCATATCGGTATTGCGCGTTCCCTAGGATTCAGCCGTGACGAATTGGTCGAGCTTTTTATGCAGCTTGCGCCTTACGCCGGCTTCCCCGTGACGATCAATGCCGTACTCGCCGTCAAAGACATCTACCCCGAGTCATGACATCACCCCGGTGATACACGACCCACCCCAACGTAGCGTAAAAAGGAGTCACGCCATGTTTGACCATCAGCAAAATCCGCCCATGGAGCCGGTTGACGAAACCGATACTACCCTGGCATTCATCGACCTGGCCGACGTCAAGCTGCCCGCTGGCGCCGCACCGCTGGAGCAGCGTCATCTGCGCTTCCGTCGTGTCGATGTTGGTCCCGGCGGCATCGTGCCCTACCACTCCCACGAAAACCGCCCGGCCATTCTGTTCGTGTTCCAGGGTGAAATCGTCGAGTACAACTCAAAGCACGAGGAGCCGCGTGTGCACAGGGCTCCGTCCATCATCGCCGAGTTCAACGAGATCTGGCACTGGTGGAAGAACGAGTCAGATGGCGACGTCATCATCTATGCCGCCGACTTGGCCGAAACCGAGAAGTGCGCCGAAGGCGAGTGTTAAGACTCGCGGGTGGGGCTAGCTGACAAAGCCCCCATCCACAAAGCCGCAGCGATGTGCTGCGGCTTTGTCGTATTCCCACTATCGGTCTTCGGCGCTCGCCTGTTGGGATTCACCTATTGCCCCTCGCCACGGCGACAGACGTCCAGGCGTCACTGACATGGCCGAGTCGGAAAGCCCAGCTCAGTCTGCCAGGCCTCCGGCCAACCACTCTAGCTGTTCCGCGACAGGAATCTCACGGCAGTGCTGACGATTTTCTCCTGCCCAGAGCGGTGAGAAATCACCGCTGCAGCGGGATTCGTGGGCCGCGCGCAGTTCACAGAGTGCGCTGGCCGCCAGGGGAAAGTCCGGTACCTCTCGGGAAATGGGGCCCAGCTCTCGCATGGCCCGGTTGACGATTCCCCGGGCCGGTCGGCCAGAAAAGACGTTGGTGATCTCGGTCGTTGAAGCAGGATCCAGCAGCGCCTTGCGATGAACGGCACGCACAGCGGCCTCCGGACAGCACAGTAGCGCTGTGCCAATCTGTACGGCGGCAGCCCCCTGATCAAGCGCCCATCGAACCCCCTGAGGGTCGGCGATTCCCCCTGCCGCCACCACCGGCACCGCTACCGCTTCCACAATACTCGGCAACAGCTTGGCCAAGGGTTGCTGCAGGCTGAGATCATCGCTCAGGAAATGCCCTCGATGGCCGCCGGCCTCGGTGCCCTGCGCAATAATGACGTCGGCGCCATTGGCCTCGAGCCAGCGGGCCTCGTCCAGGGTGGTGGCACTGGACATGACCAGGGCACCACAGCGCTTGACCCGCTCGACGAGCTCGGCGCTCGGCAAGCCGAAGTGAAAGCTGACCACTGCGGGCTTGTGCTTTTCGACAATGGCACAGGAGGCCTCATCGAAAGGACGTCGGGTCGGGCTGTCGCTAGGAGGGGGAGGAGCAATACCGAGCTCCTGATGATAGGGCTCCAGACGTTCTCGCCAACGCTCCAGGCGCTCTGGTTGCGCCTCAGGAGTGGTGTGGCAGAAGAAGTTGACGTTGACGGGGCCATGCCCCTCGATCGCCGCCAGCGCGTGCTCCAGCGCCTCCGGTGACAGCATGCCTGCGGGCAGTCCGCCCAGGCCACCTGCAGCCGTCACCGCGATCGCCAGCGTCTCGTCCTGAGCCCCTGCCATGGGCGCCTGAAAAATGGGGCGCTTCAAGCGAAGTCGCGCAAGGCTGGTCATGGTTGAATCTCCTTATGTGGAGCGGCGGCCTCGTTGTTCAACGACGCCTCACGGGGTCGCAGCTCCAGAATATCGCCACGAATGGCCAAATCGAAACGGCCAAGAAAGCTCATGCCCAGCAATACCGTCTCACCCTCCATGCCAGGACTGATGGAACCATCGACGCGAGACGCGGACAAGCCCCCCAACGTCACAGATTCCAGCGTGGTCAGGGTGCCGCGGGCACGCCCGTTGGCGGTGTGAAACCAAGCGCTGCCATGATCCGGCAACGACAGTTGTCGAGCAAGACTCCCGGGAAGAGCGACCCGCGTCGCACCAGTATCCACCAGGAACGTCACAGGTATGCCATTGATGCTGCCCGGCGCTACAAAGTGTCCACCAGGGCCTCTTTTGAGCTGCAGCGGCTGTCCTTCTGCCACCGCTTCAAGCTGGGCATTGGGGTGCATTTTCTGCGTCAGCCAGACAGACATCCACCAGCCACCCAGTGCCATGAACACCACCCAGAATAACAGCATCATGGCGAGACCTGGGCCACGGGTCCCATGTCGACGGGTCATGCCATTCTCCTTGCTGACGAACACACCACGTCGCCAGAAGCGACGAAGGCAGCATGGCGCAGCCGAGCGGCGACCGCTGTACTGATGCCAGTCGCTACGCGACAAGCGGCAGATCACGGCACAAGTGCCAGGCGTAGCCTCTTATACGGCAGGCGCATCCCATCGGAATGACACCAAGGAGGGTTCATGATGACAGCTTCTACTGACGTACTCCACGACCGCCCCTCTCAACACTTTCATCACTTTCATCCTTTCCGGCAGGTTCTGGGCACGACCCTGGCCGTGCTGCTCACGGCGATGTTCAGCCCAGGTAGCAGCGCAGACGCTAGCCTTCCGCCCACGACCTCCATGGATGCGGTCGACAAGCATGTCTTCGAGATGTCCCACTACACCACGCAGGGAGGCGACACTATCGCGCCGGTCAGAGTGGGTTGGGAAGCCTATGGCGAGCTCAATGACGCCGCTGACAATGCCATCTTGATCACGCACTTCTTCTCGGGCACTAGCCATGCCGCAGGTCGCTATTCCGGAGAAGACGTTGCCGGCTATTGGGACGCCATCATTGGTCCGGGGAAGCCACTCGATACCAACCGTTACTTCGTGGTGTCCTCGGACACCCTGGTCAACCTCAATGCTGGCGACCCCAGGGTCACCACCACCGGCCCCGCCAGCCTCAACCCCGCCACCGGCGAGCCCTGGGGTACGACATTCCCCCTGGTCGGTATTGGTGACTTCGTGAACGTACAGAAGGCGCTGATGGATGAGTTGGGCATCCAACGACTGCACGCCGTGATGGGGGCCTCGATGGGGGCTTTGCAAGCGTATGAGTGGGCCAGCGCGTACCCTGGTCGGGTCGACCGTCTCATCGCAGTGATTGGCGCTGGCGTTGCCGATCCCTGGCTGATCGCCAGCCTCGACGCCTGGGCCGCTCCGATTCGCCTCGATCCCAACTGGCGCGACGGTGACTACTACGATGATGACCGCCCGCCCATCGACGGCCTGAGAGAATCGCTCAAGCTGATCACCCTGCAGGCTAACCACTGGCGTTGGGCTGATGCCACCTTCGATCGCGACTGGGCGGACCCACTGGCGTCGCCTGAAGACGATCTCGCGGCCGACTTTGAGGTGGTGGCCACACTCGATGAGATTGCCGCCGCCCGCGCCAGCAAGGCAGACGCCAACCACCTGCTGTATCTGGTTCGGGCCAACCAGAATTTCGTGACCGGAACCGAGGGTGACGCCGAGTCTGGCCTGGCCGCCATAAAGGCCCCCACCCTGCTGCTCTACAGCGCAGATGACCTGGTGTTTCCAGCAGAGAACGTGCTCGACACGGCCCGCATGATTCAGGCTGACGGCACCCCGGTTACCTTGCACACGCTGAAGGGAGATCGCGGGCACCTTGATGGCGTGGTCAGTATCGAGCAAGCCGCCGATCAACTGCGCGGTTTTCTCGAAGCGCCAGTGCGCTGATGGTCGCGCCGACGGCTGCAGCGCCATCGACGCCCACCACCCGTCAGCGTCAGCTCAGGCACCCTCGCTAATGGCCATGGCATCAGCGGGCAAGGTGCCCATGACTGGACCTTAGCAGGCAGCCATGCTGGGATGGTCGGGGGTCTGAGGTTACTGATCCTGGGAGCACCGTTTCAGGGTACTCCCAGGCATATCGACAAGGAGTTCACCGTGAGTCATGACGCTACTCTCCAGGTTGCCGACCTGGATGCAGGTCTGATCTATCGTCTGTTTTCCGGCGCTATCGCACCGCGCCCGATTGCGTGGGTATCAACGCTGAGTAGCGAAGGGCATGCCAACCTGGCGCCTTTCTCGTTTTTCAATGTGGCCAGTGTTGCCCCTCCCATACTGGCGTTCTCACCGCTGCTCAATGGCGAGGGTGGCACCAAGGACACCGTTGCCAATTTGCGAGAGGTGGGCGAATGCATCGTGCACATCGGCGGGGAAGTCCTGGCGGAGGCGCTCAACACCACCAGCGCCAGCCTGCCGCGAGACGGCGATGAGTTCGAACACGCGGGGCTCACCAAGGCGCCCCTTGGCGATCTTCGGGTTCCCCGGATCAGCGAAGCGCCGATCGCCTTCGGCTGTCGTCTCCACGACATCCTTACCTTTGGCGATCAGCCGCTTTCAGGCAACCTGGTGCTGGCCGAAGTGACCGTGATTCACGCCGATCCCAAGGTGTGGGACGGACGCCACGTAGGCCGCGAGGCGCTTGCCCCCATCGGCCGCATGGCCGGCAGTGACTATATTCGCTGCACGGATCTGTTCGCGCTGGAACGTCCCAAGTAACCAGCATTCGGCGCCGGCTCGATTGTCCAGGGGGAACCCGGCAGTGCATCAGCCCCCAAGCAGGGAGCGAATCACCAGGTATCCGCCCATGGCCAGCAATCCCATCAGGAACACCTGACGAAAACGTGCCTCGGAGAGTCGTCGCCGGAGCTCGGCACCCAGCCACATCCCAAGCCCTGCCGGCAGCAAGGCCAGGCAGGAGGCCTGCAACTGATCAATGGACAAGAGCTCTCGCTCCCCCAGCGCCAGCGCCAGACTGAGCGTGGACAGGCTGAACAGCATGCCCATGGCCTGCACCAGGGCGTCTCTGGGCAGGCCGATGGACTGCAGGAAAGGGACGCCAGGAAAGACGCTGGAGCCGGTCAGGCCGGTCAACAGGCCGTTAGCCGTACCCAGCCACCCCGCCTGGGTATGACTGCCGCGAAAGCGCAGCTGCCGGCCGCTCAAGTTCAGCACGGCGTAAAGGATCAGCAGACCGCCCAGCAGCAGCGATAGCCAGCGCGCATCGACACGGGAAAGGACCCATACCCCGGGCCAGACGCCAACGCAGGCCATCAGCAGGAACCCCCACAGGCGACGACACAGCGACAGCAGCTGCCCTCCCACCAATGCCTGCCACACATTGGTGATCACTGTCGGCACCAGCATCAGCGCCATGGCGTCAGGCAGCCCCAGCGTTACCGTCAGCAGCGCCAGCAACACCGTCGGCATGCCCATGCCGAGCACTCCCTTCACCAGCCCTGCCAGCACGAAGATCAGCGCCAGCAGGGCCAGCGACATGACGCCACTGCTCAGCATGAGGGTGTCATGCTTCAGCTTCCCGCTTGGCTTCCCACTCACCGGCCACTTGCTGCCCACGGCGCTGATCGACCCCGGCACACAGTATGATCGCGATGATAAAGAAGGCGGCACACAGCAGGATCGAGGCCTTGAGACCGACTGCAGCTTGCAGCAAGCCCAGGCCAACGATACCGACGATACCCGCCAACTTGTTGGCCAGGCCCCAGAAACCGAAGAACTCCGCCGCCTTCTGGCGTGGCGAGAACAATCCCACCATCACGCGACTGGCCGACTGGCTTGAACCCAGGCTGAGCCCGGCCAGGCAGCCGACGAACAGAAACAGCTGCTCCGCCTGCCAGTCGAGCCCCCAGGTGGCGTTCAGCCAGGCGGTCACCTCCGGGGTCGCCCAGATGGCCAGAATGGCCAGGACCCACAGCACCAGCGTCAGCAGGTACGTCACCAAGGTGCCGATACGGTCTTGGATGAAGCCAAACCCCAGCGCTCCGGCGGCAGCCGTGATCTGCACAATGATGAACATCAGATTACGCGTGCTTTCCTGCCAACCGATCACCTGGGCGCCATAGATGAAGGCAAAGGCAATGATGATGTAGACCCCGGCCATGGAAAACAGTACCGATATCAGGAACAGTCCCAGATCACGAAAACTCTTGAGCTCATGGAAGGTCAGTGAGATGCGCTGCCAGGCAATCTGGCTGAACCGCTGACGCAGAGGTTGCGGCTCGGCCCGCTCCTTTAGCCACAGGAAAGTGGGAATGGCTGCCACCAGGAAGAACCCGGCGGCAAACGGGCCCACCCAGCGAATCCGCTCGAAGTTGTCCGCCGTCGCCTCGCCCAGTACCGCCAGGGTAAAGCCGGCCGCTACCAGTCCGCCGACATAGCCCAGTGCCCAGCCAAACCCTGAAATCGCCCCTAGCTTGTCCGGCGGTCCAAGCCCGGGCAAGAACGCGGCGATAAAGGACTCCCCCATGGAATAGGCATAGTTGGACAGGATGATCAGCACGAAGCCCATCACCACATAGCCCGGTTCGACAAAGTAGAGCATCGCCGTCGTCGCTATGGTGGCCACGTAGCTGGCAAACAGAAAACGCTTTTTCTCGGCCCGGTAGTCCATCACCGCGCCACATAACGGCCCGGTCACGACGACCAGCACAAAGCTGAGCGCCAGTGCCAGGCTCCACAGCAGGTTGGCCAGTCGATAGCCATCCCCCCGATCACCGACGATCACCGTGGTAAAAAGCTCGCCGAAGACCACCGTGATGATCAGCAGGGTGTAAGCCTGGTTGGCGAAATCGAACATCGCCCAGCCGAAGATCTCTCGCCGACGCACTCGGTCAGTGGCGGCAGGAATAATGCTGCTCACGCTCATCGCGCCTTCCTGTTGGCAAAGGGGTTCAAGATAGCAGTCGGACACTGCCCGGTGCCACGGCGTTCATGCGCCTTGGGCAGCATGGCCTTCCACGGGAGCACGCACCTGGCGCGACGCCGGTCAGCCCTCGGCCTGACAACGATCACTGAGCAGAGGGTTGACAACGACCGAGGGTGACAGAGCCTGAGAATGGTAGAGTATGGCGCACGACGTTGACACTCATGTGAGCTGAATGACTTCCATCGATCATCTGGCCAGTGCCGCCGCCCAGGGCTGGCATCAGCGGCTGGCTGGCCTGATTCAAGGCGCCGATCGCAGCGACCTGCCCCAGCAGCTGGATGCCACTCTTACCGAACTGGTGGCCATGGACGCGCTCATTCTGCATGCCTACCAGGGACGTGGCAGGCCACAGGTAATTCACGACAACTACCCACCAGAGCGGCGCGAGCGGGACATCGAGCCCTACTTGAGCCGCATCTATCTGCTAGACCCGATGTTTCAGGCGATCGAGGCTGGCGTGGAAAGTGGCGCTCATCGACTGCGCGACCTGGCACCGGATCGTTTCGAAAGCAGCGAGTACTACCATCACTACTATCGCGGCCTGGGGCTGAGAGATGAAGTTGGCCTGTTTGCCCGGGTCAGTGACGACACCGTCATGGTGCTGTCGCTCGGTTTTCGCCTTCAGGCCCCGACACTGACACGCCGCATGCTCCAGGCACTGCGCCACCTCACCCCGGTCATTGAAGCGCTGCTGCGCCACTACTGGACCTGGCAGCGCTCCGCCGTCGAGTCGACCGCACCGGACGACGAGCCGGTCGACCTGGCGTTCTCGAGCTTTGGTCAGGGCGTACTCACCCGGCGCGAGCAGGATATCGTGCGACTGCTGCTGGCGGGACACTCGGCCAAGTCTGCTGCGCGTCAACTCGGCATCAGTGACGGTACCGTCAAGGTCCACCGCAAGCACATCTATCAGCGACTGTCGGTGACCAGCCAGGCAGAGCTGTTCCGCGCCTTTCTCGATCACGTTGCCCTGATCTCCCGGCGCCAGCGGGAATGAGGAGGATTCCTCAGCATCGGCAGCCCCAAGCCAGCGGCCGCTTTCGCGACCGCACCATGGAAAGGAGCCATGACCGTCACGCCCTCTGTTCATCCCATCTACCCTCATGGGGATATGTCACCGACAGGGCGAGACTGGAGAGACTGTTGGCCTGAACAAGGAGGCCACCAATGACAACAGCCCACTCCCCCCTTTCCTCGCCAACGACTGCCCCTCTGGATGCAGCAACACTATGGCAACAGGACAAGGATCACTTCATCCATCCGTTCACCGACTTCAGCGTCTTCCACGAGAAGGGCTGTGAGCTGATCACGGACGCCGAGGGTATCTACGTCCAGGATGTTCATGGCAATCGTTTCATCGACGGCATCGCCGGACTGTGGTGCGTCAACGTTGGCCATGGACGTGCCGAGATCGGCCAGGCGATGGCGGACCAGGCCACACGCATGGCCTATTTCTCGACCTTCAACAACCTGTCCAACGCGCCGGCTGCGCAACTGGCGGCGAAGCTGGCCGACCTGGCCCCCGACCATCTCAACCATGTGTTCTATACCTGCGGTGGGTCTACCGCCAATGACGCGACCATTCGCTTGGTTCACTACTATTTCAACCGTCTGGGCAAACCCTCTAAAAAGCGCATTCTTTCGCGGCGCAATGCCTACCATGGCACCACCTACCTGGCCGCAAGCCTGACCGGCATCGAGAGCAACAACTGGGAGTTCGACACCCTCGACCAACTTGTCACCCACCTCAGCGAAGCCAACATGTATCGCCGTCCCGAAGGGATGAGTGAAGAAGCCTACTGCGATCATCTGGTGAACGAGCTGACCGCCACCATCGATGAGATCGGTGCCGATCATATTGCCGCCTTCATCGCCGAGCCGATCATGGGGGCAGGCGGCGTGCTGGTCGCTCCTCGCGGCTACCACGCGCGAATGCAGCAGGTCTGTCGCGACCACGACATCCTCTACATCGCCGATGAGGTAGTGACGGGGTTTGGACGCCTCGGCCACGTCTTCGCCTCCGGCGAGGTCTTCGCTACCCAGCCCGATATCATCAACCTGGCCAAGGGACTGTCGTCCGGCTACGCACCACTCGGCGCCACCTTGATCTCCGACCGCCTCTACGAAGTGCTCGGCACTCCTCAGGGCAAGGGCGGCGTCCTGAGCACAGGTTTCACCTATTCCGGTCACCCGGTGAGCTGTGCCGCAGCACTGAAGAACATCGAGATTCTCGAGCGCGAAGATCTCTGCGCCAACGTGCGTGAAGTCGGCCCCTACCTGGAACAGGCCCTGGCCTCCCTGGCCCACCACGATACCGTCGGTGATGTACGCGGCAGTCACTTCATGATGTGCATCGAGAACGTCGCCGACAAAGCCACCAAGGCCCTGTTCCCCGTCGAGGCGCGAGTGGGCGATCGCGTGGCCCACGAGGCCCAGAAGCGTGGCCTGATCATTCGCCCCGTGGGCCATCTGAACGTCATCTCCCCCCCCTTGATCTGGACCCGCGACACCGTCGACACCGCCGTGGAGAGACTCGATCAAGCGCTGGCAGCCACCAGCGCATCGCTCAGGCAAGACGGCTACCTGTAGCCGAGGTGTTCCCTGCCAATGACTGGCAGGGAACAGCACATCACCTGAGTAGGCCGCCTCAGCGACACACCCTGTCGAGGACTCCCCTTGGTGGCGGCCACCGCTCCCTTCAATAACAACGCTCGCCTAAGGCGAAACAAGGAGCTTGCATGGACACCTACGGCGCATGGAGCCTGGTTCCGACCCTGGTGGTGCTGGTGACCGCCATCATCACCCGACGTACCATCGAATCCCTGCTGACTGGCTGCCTCGTCGGCCTGTTGATGATCGCCCCCAGCGAAGTCATTACGCGGGGCTCCGATATTCTGCTCGACGTGCTCGGTAACGACACCGTCACCTGGATCATTCTGGTCTGCGGGCTGTTTGGCAGCTTGATCGCCCTGCTGGTCAAGACCGGCGGCGTGCTCAGCTTCGGCGACGCCATGACCCGCCGCCTGCATAGCCGCCGGCAAAGTCTCCTCACCACCTGGGTGCTGGGCCTGGTGATCTTCGTCGACGACTATCTCAACGCACTGACCATCAGCGCCTCGATGAAGAAGATCACCGATCGCTTCGGCGTATCCCGTGAGAAGCTGGCCTACATCGTCGACTCCACCGCGGCGCCGGTGTGCATCCTGGTGCCTTTCTCGACCTGGGCGGTGTTCTTCGCGGGACTGCTGGAGGACAACGACGTGGCCAGCAACGGCATGTCGCTGTACATCTCTTCCATTCCGTACATGGCCTATGCCTGGGTCGCCGCCGCTATCGTGCCGCTGGTAGCACTTGGCTGGCTGCCCGATATTGGTCCCATGAAGAAGGCCGAAGCACGTGCCCGAGGCGGACAGCCCGTCCCCGATGGCGGGGAAGAACATGCTCTGCAGATCGACACCAAGTACGATGGCAAGAGCCCTCATCTGCTTAACTTCCTGCTGCCGATCGCCAGCCTGATCGTCGCCACCTGGTACTTCGATATCGATATCCTGCGCGGCGTCATCGTGGCCCTGGCGGTCACCCTGGTGCTGATCGCCGTTCAGCGACTGCTGAGCTTCAACGACACCTTCGATACGGCGCTGGAGGGTTTCAAGGCGATGATCATGCCGCTGGGCACCCTGGTGGCAGGCTTCGCCCTGAAGGAAGTCAACGATGTGCTCGGCCTGACCGAGGTCGTCATCGCTGCCGTCGAACCGCTGATGACCGCCGGTCTGCTGCCTGCCGTGGTGTTCGTCACCATGGCCTTCCTGGCCTTTGCCACAGGCTCGTTCTGGGGACTGTTTGCGGTCGCGATGCCCATCGTCCTGCCGCTCGCCATGAGCATGGACGCCAACATGCCGCTGGTGGTGGGCGCACTGATCTCGGCCAGCGCCTTCGGCAGCCACGCCTGCTTCTATGGCGATTCCACCGTCCTCTCGGCCCAGGGTAGCGGCTGCAGCCCGATGGCCCACGCCCTGACCCAAATTCCCTATGTCCTGATCGCGGCGGCACTCGCCACCGGCGTCTTTCTGATCCTTGGTCTGCTGTGAGTCCTGCCATGCACCCTACACACTGCCCTTCGTCTGTCGCACCGTCCGCCGCTACGCCCGCCGCACAGGGCTATGTCATGCCGGCGGAATTCGCCCCCCACGATGCGTGCTGGATGCTCTGGCCCCAGCGTCCCGACACCTGGCGTCTTGGCGCGAAACCCGCCCAGCAAGCCTTCGTCGCTGTCGCCAGTGCCATTGCCGAAAGCGAGACCGTCTACGTCGGGGTCAACGACGATCAGTATGAAAATGCCAGGCACCAGTTGCCGGCCCAGGTCCGTGTTGTCGAACTTTCCAGCAACGATGCCTGGATGCGAGACGTCGGTCCGACCTTCCTGGTGCATCCGGACAAGGGCCTAGCTCTGGTCGACTGGGAATTCAACGCCTGGGGCGGCCTCAAGGATGGGCTCTACTTCCCCTGGGACAAGGACCGCAGGATTCGGCCCAAGATCGCGGAGATGCTGGGCATTCCCTGCTTTGATGTGGAGGTAGTGCTGGAAGGCGGCGCCATTCATGTCGACGGCGAAGGCACCTTGATCACCACCGAAGAGTGCCTGCTGAACCCCAATCGCAACCCCGGCATGGATCGCGCCACCATGGAGCGCCGGCTCCAGGATAGCCTGGGTATCCAGAAGGTCATCTGGCTGCCCAGGGGCTGCTATCTCGATGAAACCGATGGCCACGTCGACAACCTGTGCTGCTTTGTTGGCCCGGCCGAAGTTGCCTTGACCTGGTGTGACGACGACACCGATCCCGAGTACGCCATCTGCCGGGAAGCCCGAGCGGTGCTCGAGGCCAGTACCGATGCCAAGGGCAGAGCCATCACTGTGCACCCCTTGCCACAGCCTGGCCCGCTGACCATCGCAGAGGATGAGGCCAGCGGCATTGATCGACTGGCCAGCTCCCACCCACGTCGCCCCGGCGACAGGATGGCGGCGTCCTACGTCAACTTCTACATTGGCAACCGTGTCGTGGTCATGCCCCAGCTCGATCCGCGCCATGACGCCACCGTCATGGACATCCTGGCGCGCCTGTTCCCGGACCGCCGTGTGGTTGGCGTGCCCGCTCGCGAGATATTGCTGGGCGGCGGAAACATTCACTGCATCACCCAGCAACAGCCACGGCCCTGAGTGTCTCGCTCACCACGGAAAGCGTCTCCTTTAGGAGACAGCCAGCGCTGAATCAAGGGCTTGTGCTCCAACGCCAAGATCCATAGGCTCGAAAAGGCACATAACAGCAAAGGAGAAACATCATGAGGAAGGGGTCCATCAAGACACTCTCCAGCCTGCTGCTGGCTGCTTTCATGACCCTGGGCCTGGCCGCCTGCGGCACCGGCACTGGCGAGCGTGCCGCTAGCGGTGCCGGTGTTGGCGCTGCCGTGGGCGCTGGCGCTGCCGCCGCCACCGGCGGAGACGTGGCCGAGGGCGCTGTCATTGGCGGCGGCGTTGGCGCTGCTGCGGGTGCTGCCACCGACGAGGACGATATCGACCTCGACAACTGATCCCGATGGATCAGACAGCGTCCGAGCCGTTGTCGGACGCTAGCACCAAGACGCCGTCGCGCTTAACCGCCGACGGCGTCTTGCTGTGTCTGGCATGTCGATCCGTCGTGTCGCCGGGGCATGTCAACCTGACCCGTTCGACACGACGCTCCCGTCTCGCCGATCACTTTGGCGCAATTTGGAGACATTTCGTTCAAATTTGTTCCACTTGCGCACAGTTAACCCACCGGCCTAAGGTATGAGCAACTCCGATACCAATGAGGAACTCGGCATGAAACGACTGACACTGAGCTGTCTGATGGCTGCCACACTGGCGCTGGGTCTAGCGGCGTGCGGAACCGGCACGGGTGAGCGAGCCCTGAGCGGCGCTGGCGTTGGCGCCGCGGTCGGCGCAGGTGCTGCCGCCATCACCGGTGGCGATGTCGGCAAGGGCGCGGTTATCGGGGGCGGCGTTGGCGCTGCCACCGGAGCGGCGACCGACTCGAATGACATCGACCTGAGCCGCTGATCAGACCGCCGCCGCAACACCGGCGGATGCTCTGAAACGCCACTAGCGACACACCCTGCCGCCCACGCCGAGATGAAAATGATCGGCGTGGGCGGCATTGTAATCAGGCCCCAGAACGGTACCGAACACCGTGCAAGCGTGCTCTCCTGCCTCCTCGAGGAATCGCCCCGGAGCCCCCTCACCCCAGTCGTTGAGCAGACTTATCCTGCGACCATCCGTGGTGATGAAGGCCCCGACATCCAACGCCTCTGCGGTAGCGTGCTGGCTACGCCGGCCTGTCGCCCGTCCGTAGATATTGCGGCAGGCGAAGCTGCCCATATGCTCGATGCGGGCGATGCCGGTGCCCAACTGGCGGCTCGCGGCCTCGCTTAGCCCACGTTCATACATCGCCCACGCAACCGCCAGCGGGCAACGGGTCATGACCGGCGGCTGAACGGCGACATCACCGCCTTGCATGCGCACCAGGTTGGTAAGCGAACAGTCGCCGACGGTGGCATCTTCCATCGCAGAGAAGCGCTGAGCGGGGTCACTGGCCAACACGCTGCGACACGCCTCGGGATCATCGCCCAGGCGGGACAGCTTGTAGCGAAACCAGGGGCCAGGAGAAGCGTCCAAGGAAATGGGAGCCCAGGGTTTGTAGCGGTCAGGGATGACGATAATGCCCTTGTCCAGCGCAATGCCAAGCACCAGCAGCATCACCAGCAGCCATTGGATCATTCCCCCTCCCTGGCGCTTGAGCTCATTGGCGGCGGTCTGAAGTGCCGCCTACGGCTCCACCAACAACGACATTGCCAACGCCACGAGTCCCACAGCCACTGCCGTCAGCACGGCTACGGTGACGATACGATCCAGCCAGCGATCAAAACTGGTCCAGGTGAACGACAGGCGTCTGCGACGAGACGATGCCCTGCGGCGGGTGGCGCCGCGGGCAGGTGGAGAATTCATGGCCGAGATCCTTCCGACGATACCTTGAGCTTACGTGCTGGCGGCCTCCCTGACCACCAAAGCATCCAGAATACCTCAATTACCCAACGAGGAGGCGGCCGGCGCTAGGCGCCGCCGCCATGGCACCGTCGGAGGACGGCCTGTGGACAGTCGGGGGCGCATCAAAGTGGCCCCCGCTGCCGGCGGGTCTAGGCTAGTGATTGATGCGCCGGTTGACGACGTTGGGGGCCCGGCGCAAGCGCTCCTCTTCCGCCATGTTGCCGGCTTCGAAGGGATCGGCGCCGACGGGTGTCTCGCCATGCTGGCGATAGAGTTGGGACAGCATATTGCGACGATCCGTCTGCAATTCCTTGACCAGCACGAACATCATGCCGAAGAGAATGAACGAAAACGGCAGCGCCGCCAGTACCGAGGCGGACTGCAGCCCTTTGAGGCCCCCCGCCACAATCAGGGTGAGGCATATGGCAGCGATCAGCAGCCCCCAGCACACTCGCTTGTAGAGCGGAGGGGCGATGGAACCGTTATCGGTCATCTGAGCCACGATGAATGACGCAGAATCCGCAGAGGTGACGAGAAAGATAAAGATCAGCAGCATCGCCACCACCGACAGCAGCGTCGAGAAGGGCATCAGGTCGAACATCTCGAACAGGGCCACGGTGATATTGCTCTGTGTCGCCGCTGCCAGTCCGGCATCTCCCCCCAACTCCATATGCAGGGCGGCGCCACCGAAGACGCCGATCCACAGACAGGCCAGCAACGGCGGAACGACGAGCACGCCAAGCACATACTCGCGAATGGTTCGTCCGCGCGAGACACGAGCGACAAAGGTGCCGACAAAGGGCGACCAGGCAATGACCCAGGCCCAGTAGAAGATGGTCCACTGCGACGCCCAGGGATCGTCATTGTAGGGCGACATGGTCAGGCTCATGCCAATGAAGTTCTGAAGATAGTCGCCCAGCCCCAGCGTAATGGTCTCGAGAATCTTCACCGTCGGGCCGGTGAAGAGCACGTACAGCATCATGGCGATGCACAAGGCCATGTTGAGATTGGACAAGCGCTTGATGCCCTTGTCGAGGCCGGACCAGGTCGATGCCATGTACGCCAGGAACATGACCGACAGGATGATCGCCTGCCACCAACCGTTCTCCGGCAGACCGAACACAGCGTTGAGACCGCCATTCATCTGCAGCACGCCCAGGCCCAGCGACGTCGCGACCCCCATCACGGTGGCCACGACCGCAAAGATATCCAGCCAGTCGGTGTAGGGGCGGATGGCAGGTCGCTTGGCCGTCATCGAGGACAGCACCGACGACACCAGCCCGGCCTGATCCTTGCGGAACTGGAAGTAGGCGATGATCAACCCCACCAGCGAAAAGGCCGCCCACTGGTGAACCCCCCAGTTGAAGTAGCTCATCTGAATGGCATAGCGCGCGGCCTCCACGCTTTCCGCCTCGACCGCACCATAGGGGGGTACGGCAAAGTGGGTCATGGGCTCGGCCATGCCATAGAACACCAGCCCGACACCAAAGCCCGCCGCCAGCAGCATGCTGATCCACGAGAAGGTGTCATAGGTCGGCGTACTGTCCTGAGGACCCAGGCGTACCTTGCCGTACTTGCTCACCGCCAGGCCGATCAGAAAGATCACAAAGGCGAACACTGCCAGCAGATAAAACCAGCCAAAGTAGTGGGTCACCTTGCCAAGCGCGGCACTGGCGGCGTCGCCAAAGGCCTCGGGGAAGCTGGCGCCAACGGCCACCAGGGCGATGATGATGAGGGCAGACAGACGGAAGACGCGATCCTTGCCAGCGAGCGGTAGACGCTCCTGTATCGTTCGACCGTTCATGGACACTCCTTGCCAAACGGCGGTCATGAGAATCAGGGCGTAGCACCCTAACAAAAGTCGGACTGTCCATCACGGTAGGTGAATATTCGTTTGAGCACAAAAAAGCCGGTGCCCCAAGGCACCGGCATGGCTATCGATAGCGGCATCAATAGCGAACGTCACCGCGGCTACCCGCTCGCTGGCGTAATGGCGTCACGGTTGAGGCTTCGGCGCCACCAGCGTTGCTGTGTCGTTCTCGGCCGTTTCATCATCTTCCTTGAGGGCCTCCTCGGGAGGCGGCATGCCATCACTCTTGGCCTGATCACGTGCCTCGAAGGCATCTGCCCCCACCGGCATCTCACGGTAGTGCTGCCGCAGGCCCTCGAGCATCAGCTTACGATCCTTGCGCAACTCGCGGACCATGACGACCACCATCATGTACAGAATAAAGGTGAAGGGCAGCGCCGCCAGCACCGAGGCTGATTGCAGCCCCTTGAGGCCGCCGGCGGCAATCAGCGTCAGACAGATGGCGGCGATCAGCACCCCCCACAACACCCGCTTGTACAGCGGCGGATCGATGGAGCCGTTGTCCGTCATCTGGGCCACGATGTACGAGGCCGAATCTGCCGAGGTGACCAGGAAGATAAAGATCAACAGCATGGCCATGACGGACAGCAGTCCCGAGAACGGCATCAGGTCGAACATTTCGAATAGCGCCACGGTGATGTTCTGCTGTGTCGCCTGGGCCAGCCCCAGCCCTTCCGTCGCCAATTCCATATGGATGGCGGTGCCGCCAAACACGCCCAGCCACAGGCATGCCAGCAGCGGTGGCACGAACAGCACCCCAAAGACATATTCCTTGATGGTACGCCCCCGCGAAATCCGCGCGACGAAGGTGCCGACAAAGGGTGCCCAGGCGATGACCCAGACCCAGTAGAAGATGGTCCAGTTCTGCGCCCAGGGATCATTGTTGTAAGGCGACATGCGCAGACTCATGACGAAAAAGTTCTGCACGTAGTCGCCAAGGCCCAGGGTGATGGTTTCCAGGATCTTGATGGTCGGCCCGGTGAACAGCACATACAGCATCATGGCGATGCACATGATCATGTTGAGATTCGACAGGCGCTTGATGCCCTTGTCCAGTCCGGACCAGGTCGAGGCCATGTACGCCAGAAACATGCAGAACAGGATAAGGAACTGCCACAGCCCGCTCTCAGGCACCCCGAACACCGCGTGCAATCCACCATTGGTCTGCAGTACTCCCAGTCCCAATGAGGTCGCCACCCCCATCACCGTGGCCACGACCGCAAACACATCCAGCGCACCATTGAAACGACGCAACCCCGGACGCTTGGCCGTCAGTGGTCGCAGCACCACCGAGACGAGTCCCGCCTGATCCTTGCGAAACTGGTAGTACGCAATGATCAACCCCACCAGCGCGAAGGACGCCCACTGATGGATGCCCCAGTTGAAGAAGCTGTACTGAATGGCATAGCGAGCTGACGCCGCGGATTCCGGTGCGACGTCACCATAGGGCGGTGCGATGTAATGCGTCATGGGTTCCGCCATGCCGTAAAACACCAACCCGACGCCGAAACCCGCGGCCAGCAGCATGCTGATCCAGGAGAAGAAGCCATACTCCGGCTTGCTGTCCTGGGGCCCTAGCCGAATCTTGCCGTACCGCCCCATGGCCAGCGCCAGCAGAAACACCACAATGCCGGTCACCGACAGCAGATAGAACCAGCCAAAATAGTGGGACACCCCGCCGAGGGCACGACTGGCGACTTCTCCAAAGCCCTCGGGGAACAGCGCTCCCAGCGCCACCAGGATCAGTATGATGACGGCGGAGGCATAAAAGACCCGCTGTCCTTCATCACGTTGCATATCGCCTTCCTTTTGTTCGACTGCTTGTTGGAAGGCCTGTGCAGCGCCGCTCCGGCGAGAACTTCGCGCGGACGCTCACGAGAGAACGTTTCTGCCCGGAGACTCACCGAGCAGCCTTTGCAGACCTATGCTTTGATAACAGTTAGTTTGTTATCTATCATCCCCACCTAGCCATCGCCGTCTCGAAGGTGCTGACGTCATGGCAAGGCGTTTGCTCACACCGCGCCGTGGATGCCACGGTGAAGGACGACAAGGCGCGCTTCACGCACCCCAGTGTCATCATAATGAACTGGGTGCGATTGCCAGCATCTTCTCCTAGACATAAGCCGGGACGGCAAAAAATCAGCCGGTATCGACATTCAGGATGTCTCTTTATCCTGACGAAACATGCCGGATCGCGGAGGAACGCTTCATGACTCGCCTCAGCACTACCCCTCTTTCTGTTCTCGACCTGGCCCCCATCCGTGACGGCGGCACCATCGCCGATAGCTTCAGCGATAGCGTGGCGCTGGCCCGCTTGACCGAGTCGCTGGGTTTCACTCGCTACTGGCTGGCGGAGCACCACAGCCTGGAAGGCATTGCCAGTGCCGCCACCTCGGTACTGATGGGCCACATTGCCGGGAAAACGTCGCGCATTCGTATCGGTAGCGGCGGCATCATGCTGCCCAATCACCCTCCTCTGGTGATTGCCGAGCAGTTCGGGACACTGGAGACGCTATATCCTGGGCGAATTGATCTCGGCCTGGGCCGCGCCCCCGGCTCGGATGCTGCCACCATGGCAGCCATGCGTCGCGACCCCCACGCGGGGGTGGACGACTTTCCGCAGCGTCTGGAAGAACTGGAAGGTTATCTGGATGAGGCGCGTCCGGGACAGCGGGTTCAGGCCGTGCCGGGCCAGGGAACCCGGGTGCCGATCTGGCTGCTGGGCTCAAGCCTCTACAGCGCCCAGCTGGCCGCTCACAAGGGTCTGCCGTTTGCCTTTGCCGCTCAATTCGCCCCGGCGCAGCTGGATGATGCCCTAGCGGTCTATCGGCGCAACTTCCAGCCCTCTGCCGTGCTGGAGGCGCCTTACGCCATGGTCGGACTGCCGGTACTGGCGGCGGACAGCGACGAACATGCGCACTTTCTCTCCACCACCGCACAGCAGAAGTTTCTGGGCCTGATTCGCGGCCAGCGGGGACGCGCCAAGCCACCGGTCCGCTCGCTCGACTGGAACCCCATGGAGCGCGCCCAGGTCGAGAGCTTTCTCGGCGCGGCGGTCATCGGCAGCCCAAGCACGGTGCGCGACGGCCTGGAGCGCATGCTCGAGCGCACCCAGGCCGATGAGTTGATGCTCAACACGGATACCTATGCCCTGGAGGATCGCCTCAACAGCTACCAGCTGGTGAGTGACGTATGGCGGCAGGCATGAGAATCCCTCGCTGAGTCCCCTGTCTCAGTTAGCCAGGTGACGCCAGTTGGGCTCCCGCGTCAGCCAGTCGGGCCCGGCCTGTTCAAAGGCATGGGCCCAACGCAGCAGCGCCAGATCCTGGCGATGCGGGGCGATCACCTGGATGCCCATGGCACGTCCTCGAGCATCAAAACCTGCAGGCAGGTTGATCACCGGACAACCCGACAGTGACCCAGCGATGACCACTTCCATCCAGCGGTGATAGGTGTCCATGGTGCGTCCTGCGATTTTGGGTGGCCATGGGGTCTCCACATCAAACGCAAAGACCTGAGCACTTGGCAGAACCAGGGCGTCATACTGCTGGAAGAGTTCAAGCAGACGAGCGTGCCAGGCACTTCGCGCCACATTGGCACGGTGAACATCCAGCGCCGACCGCTGCATACCCTGTTCGATTTCCCACTGCGCCTCTGGCTTCAATGCGTCTCGGCGCGACACGTCCTGCCACACTTCGGAAAGGCTGCCGGCGATGGCCCATTGGCGCAATACCAGCCAGCTTTGCCACAGTCGCGCAGGGTCGAAGCCCGGGTCCAGCGCCTCGACCCGGGCACCCAGATCCTCGAATACCGCCAATGCCCCCTGGCACACCTCCAGCACCCCCTGTTCCATCGCCAGATGTCCCTGCCAGTCGCCCAGCCAGCCGATTCTCAGACCCTTGATCGCATCTTCTTGGGCGAGTGGGCCTGCCAGTGACGCCGGATCATCTTGCAATGACAAAGGCGCACTGGGGTGTGCCCCCGCCTGGGTCGCCAGCAAGCGGGCCACATCCTCGACGGTTCTTCCCATCGGGCCCTCGGTCGCCAACTGGTGGCCGAATATCTCTGGACCCGGTCCATGGGGCACCCGCCCAAAGGAAGGGCGCAAGCCAAACAGGTTGTGATAGGCCGCAGGGTTGCGCAGCGATCCCATCATGTCGCTGCCGTCCGCCACCGGCAGCATTCGCATGGCCAGCGCCGCCGCGGCACCGCCACTGGATCCCCCCGCACACAAGCGAGGATCATAGGCGTTTCGCGTGGCGCCAAAGACCTGGTTGTAGGTGTGGGAGCCAAGGCCGAATTCCGGCGTATTGGTCTTGCCGATAAAGATGGCCCCGGCTCGACGCGTGCGCTCGACCATGATGCCGTCCTGTTCGGGCACCTGACCGGCAAACAAGGGGGATCCCATCGAGGTCGGCATATCCCGGGTGGCCGAGAGGTCCTTGATCGCCTGGGGGATGCCATGCAACCAACCGCGAGAACGCCCTGCCGCCAGCTCACGATCGCACTCGCCGGCTTCGTCCATCAGCAGGTCAGGATCGCGCCGGGACACGATGGCATTGACCACCGGATTGGCGGCATCTATGTGCGCCAGATATGCGGCCATGACGTCTTTACAGCTCAGCTCCTTGGCGTGCAGTTGCCGCGAAAGCTCGCTGGCGGACAGTGACAGCAGTGCATCCTGGTGCATGGACCCTTGATCGCTTGGCATGCCTTCATCCTTGTCTTGTTGGGCCTTGTGCAGGACCTTGTGTTGGACGTCTGGTGGAAAGCCATGGGACTGTGACATGGCTTTCCGAGCCTACCCGAACCGGCCCTACACCAGCCACAGCAAACACGCCGCGTTGATGATGAAGACCACGAACATCAGCAGAATGGTATAGCCCATCACCTGACCGGCCTTGAGCCCTGTCACCCCCAGAATGGGCAGCAGCCAGAAGGGCTGTGCAAGATTGGTCAGCTGATCCCCCATCATCACCGACATGACGGCAAGATGGGCCGGCAGGCCAAGTTGCAGCGCCGCCGCTGTAGCGATCGGCCCCTGAACTGCCCACTGCCCGCCACCGGAGGGCACGGCAAAGTTGACCAGTGCAGCGCTGATCATGCTGTACAGCGGAAAGGTGTCTGGCGTCGAGATGCTGACAAACCAGTCTGCAATCATGCTGAACAGGCCGCTACCGGCCATCAGCCCCAGGATGCCGGCGTAGAAGGGGAACTGCAGGATGATGCCACCTGCGGCAGACGATGCCCGCATGATGGCTCGGGAGTAGTTGCCCAGCGAGCCGTGCATCAGCAGGCCCAGCATCAGAAAGCCAAAGTTCAGCACATTGAGATCCAGCCCCAGCAGACCTTCCGCCAAGATGTAGCGCACCACGAAGAACAGACCGCCCAAGGCGATGGCCCAGCACAGTACGCGGCTGCGGTTTACCCGGTTGGCGGGCAGGCGCCGCTCCTCGTCGGAGAGCGGCTCTTCCACGCTGTCTTCATCGTCCTGGCCCGCGTAGACCACGGTCGTGGTGGGCGATGGATGCAACAGTGCCAGCAGCAGCGGCGTGACCACCACCGTCAGCAGCACAAAGATCAGGTTGTAGGGCTGGAAGATCGTCTCGGAGAGGGGGATCAGGCCGATGCTGGATTCCAGAAAGTGTCCTGGCGTATTGACCAGCAGGGCGCCCGAACTTGTCAGCCCAGTCTGGGAAATGACCCCACCTCCGTAGGCAGCCGCAGCGAGCAGAGGAAAGTGCACCGCCAGACCATTGTCGCGGGCGTAGCGCGCCACCTCTCTGGCAAGAAAGGCACTGACGATCAGACCTACCCCCCAGTGCAGGAAAGACAAAATGCTGCCCGCCAGGGCGGTCACCACAATTGCGCCCGTGCGCGAGCGGGGCAGCGAGGCCACCCAGCGTAGCGCCCGCTGCATTGACGGTGCGGTGGCCAGGCCAAAGCCGGTGACCACGATCAAGACCATTTGCATGGCAAAGGTCAGCAGGCGCCAGAAACCGCCGTACCACTGGTCGATCAGCTCCACAGGACCATGCGGAGTGAACGCCAGCGCAGCGCCGAACACCATCAGCGTGAGGATTACCGCCAGGGCGAAGGGATCGGGAATCCAGCGGATACCGAAGGAAGCAGCGCCATCACCCAGGCGCTGCATAAATGACGAGAAGGATCGGCCAGAGCCAGAGGGTTTTGCCACGGACCGCTGTGGAGTCGACATGTTGGTAGCCTCTTGAATGCCACACTTGTTGTTGTGACGGCGACCAGCATGGCCCGGAGCCCGGGCCCGACCTACCAGGCCAGGACACGTGATGACACACAGGGCCATGCAGACGCCGAGGAAAGATCCGCCAGCGCCTTCCGACCCGTGAAATACCAGAAGCCCCTGCGTTATATACATCAGTAGGGCAGCGCATGATTCCAGGTCAACGTGTCATGACCGATAGCGCAGATAACGTAAGCTTTAGATTAGAATTCTTCCATACAACGCCAGACACGGCACAGCCCCTGCGCCTCAGTGTCCTCCGTGCAGGGTGGCTAGCGCCTGTCGCCAACCGGGGTACACGTCACGATAGCGCCTCACACCCTCCGGGTCCGGCACGCAGCGCGTGGTCTCATCCAACTGAATCAGCGACTGGCAGAGGCTGTCGAGTTCGCCCTCGCCGTTGCACCAAGCCGCCTGTATGGCACCACCTAGCGCCGCGGCGTCAGTGACGCTTGGACACACCACTTCTGCCTGGGTGACGTCCGCTACCATCTGACGCCAGGCGGGGCTGTGGGCGCCGCCCCCGATCAGGCGAATCTGACTGGCCTGATCGGCCAATGGGCCCAGCAGGTCAAGCCCGTAGCGCAAACAGAAGGTCGCGCCCTCGACCACCGCACGACATAGATGCGCAGGCGAGGTATTGCGGCTGTTCAATCCCAGAAAGGAAGCGCTCGCCTCTGGCAGCGCGGGTACCCGCTCGCCGTTGAAGAACGGCAACACCGTCACTCCATCGGCGCCTATCGGTGCCGACTGGATCGCCTGATTGAAGCCGGCGAGGTCGAGGCCGAATAGCTCCCGTACACGATTGGTCGCCGAGGTGGTATTCATGGTGCACACCAGCGGCAGCCAGCCATCGTGGCTGGCGCAGAAGTTGGCAACCATGGCGGATTCGGCCTTTACCGGCTGCGCAGAATGGGCACATACCGTGCCCGAGGTGCCGAGACTCATGGTGACCATGCCGGGCGCAATGTTGCCGGTACCGATGGCCCCCAGCATGTTGTCCCCGCCACCGCTGGCAACGATGACGCCTTCGCGTAAGCCCAGCTCTCGCGCCAGGGCGGGCCGCACCTGCCCGGCGACCTCGCGGGAGTCGAGCAACCGCGGCAGCACCCGCTCAGGGTCGAGCTCCGGTGCGATCAGCGACCATACATCGGGGCGCCAGTGTCGCGCGCGAGTATCGAAGTAGCCGGTGCCCGAGGCGTCCCCTGCCTCGGCCACCCGCTCTCCGGTCAGCCAATAGTTGAGATAGTCGTGGGGCAACAGCACGCTGGCGACCCGAGCATACACCTCGGGATGCTGGCGGCGCAGCCAGGCGATCTTGGAGGCGGTATAGCCGGTCTGCAGCACCAGTCCCAGACGCTCGAGACAGCCTTGTTCCCCCCCCAGGGCATGGATCAGCGCGTCATTTTCCCTGTGGGTTTCGGTATCACACCAGAGCTTGGCGGGATACAGCACCTGGCCCCTTTCATCCAGCGCCACCATGCCATGCTGCTGACCGGAAATCCCGATCGCCCGCACCGAGGCAGCCGTCACGCCAGCGCGATCAAGCGCCTGGTGAAACGCCCCTCGAAACGCTTCCGTCCAATCTTCTGGCCACTGCTCACGCCGCCCATTGGCCCCTTCGTCGAGTCGGTGAGGTCGGCTGGCTTCACCAAGGCATGCTCCCCTTTCCAGGTCCACCACCACCACTTTGGTGCTCTGCGTGCCGCAATCCACACCGAGATACATGGGCTGTCTCCTTATCTCGTCGCTTGTCTCGTCGCTTGTCTCATACCTGGCTCCGGGCCTCGTCAGCGGCCAATGCCTCAAGGGTGGCGCGTGCCCCCTGCTGCTGCAAGCGCTTGAGCGCTTCGACATAGGCGTCGACGAAGCGTGGGGCCTCCGCCAGACTGCCAAACAGCTCTCTGTTCTCGATAAAGGCCGTGGGCCGCGCGTGTTGAGAGGCGGCAATCGGTGTCAGCTGGTCCTTGAGACGATCGACAACGGCAATAGGCTGTCCCTGTTCGTCCACACCCTCGGCATAGCGCGCCCAGCTTGCCACCACCGTGGCCGAGCGCTTCAGCGCGCCGCCCTGTTCCAACTGGCGGCGTATCACCGGCACCAGCCACTTGGGAATACGGTCAGAGCTTTCGGCACACAGCCGTGCCAAGGTGTCCTTGATCTCGGGATTGGCAAAGCGCTCGATCAAGGTATGTCGGTACTGGTCCAGGTCGACGCCAGGCACTTCCGGCAGCGTCGGGCTGCCTTCGTCTTCCATGTAGCCCAGCAGGAACTCGACGAACAGCGGGTCCTGGCACACCTCGTGGGCATACCGATAACCCGCCAGGTAGCCCAGATAGCACATGGCCTGATGACTGGCGTTGAGCAGCCGTAGCTTCATTAGCTCATAAGGCTCCACATCCTCGACCACCTGCACCCCCACGTCATCCAGGGCCGGGCGCCCCATCGCGAAATGATCTTCCAGCACCCACTGGGTGAACGGCTCGCAGATGACGGGCCAGGCATCCTCGAGATCAAAGCGCTGATGCAGTTCCTCGATATCCGCCGGGGTGGTCACGGGCGTGATCCGGTCCACCATCGAGTTGGGAAACGGCACCTGCGCTTCAAGGTACTGTCCCAGCTGCGGATCCCGCGCGTGGGCGAAGGCGCCGAACATCCGCCTGGCCACATCGCCATTGCCGGGAATATTGTCACAGGACATCACCGTAAAGGGGGCAAGGCCGCGATCCCGGCGCCGCTCGATCGCTGCGACCACCAGGCCAAAGCTGCTGCGAGGCGCCATCGGATGTTCCAGGTCATGGAGCACATCGGCCGTTTCCAGATCAAACTCTCCGGTGATCGGATGAACGTTGTAGCCTCCCTCTGTGACCGTCAGCGACACAATGCGGATAGCAGGGTCTGCCAGCATCTCGATAACGCCTTCGGGGTCATCCGGCGCGTATCGGTAGTCGATGATCGAGCCAATGACACGCGGTTCGAGCACCCCGTTCGGGTGCTTTACCACCAGGGTGTACAGGTAGTCCTGGCTGGCCAGCGCCTCCTGCATGCGACGGTCACCCGGCATCACGCCAATGCCGACAATGCCCCAGTCGTGGGCCTGCCCTGCTTCCATCAAGCGATCCAGATACATGGCCTGGTGGGCGCGATGAAAGCCCCCTACCCCGATGTGCGCCATCCCGGGAGTCAGCGCCGTGCGCCGGTACGATGGCACCGACACGTGCGGATCGAGATGAGCCAGTGTCGCATTGGAAAGTCGAGTCATGATGGCTCTCCGCCAGTGTTGCAGTAAGAAAACGTTGCGCCACGCCAATCTGATCAGACGTGCAGGCGATGGATGCAGATGTGTCCCGGGAAAGGCCCACGCCGCCGTCGACGACGGGGGGTCAGTGCCAGTAAAGATCGGCGCGCCGCGATCGGGTCTTGATCAAACGCGCGTTGAGCATGTCCTTGTCTCGCGCCTTGGCAATGGCGCCGGAGGGATCCTGGCCCATGCCGATCCAGCGTTCGATCAGGCGCCTCTCCAGCTCGCTGTCATCGACTTCAAGAAACAGGCTGAAGTCGAAGAAGTCCTGCAATGCCTGCCATGGACCATGATCCAGCAGCAGATAGTTGCCTTCGACAATCAGTAGACGGTGATGGGGCGTGATGACCCTTGCGCCAGCACGCGCCAGATCGAGAGGACGATCGAACACGGGCACCGCCACCGGGCGGTCGGCTCGCTTCAGCCGCGTCAGGTCATGACGCAATCCCTCCACGTCAAAGGTCTCTGGTGCTCCCTTCAACGCCAGCAACCCCATGGGCTCGAGCACGGCGTTGTCGTAGTGGTAGCCATCCATGGGCACCACTTCGGCGATGCCCGGCAGACGCTCATTGAGCTGTCGGGCCAGCCAGGCGGATCGAAAGGACTTGCCCGCGCCGGGAGGGCCTGCCAACGCCACGATGAAACGGTCCTTGCCGTCACTGCGCGCCAGCAGTTCGTCCGCGATGGACGCTATGGTAGGGGTCATCGTTTACTTCCCGAGAGCCAGCGGCTCAACTCATCCAATTGCCGCCGTCGACATTGAGTGTCTGGGCGACGATGTAGTCACTCTCACGACTGGCGAGGAACACCGCCGCGCCCACGTGATCCTCCGGGCGTCCCATCCTGCCGTAGGGTACCGACTCCCCCACCAGTCGCTTCTTCTCTCCTTGAGGCCGTCCTTCGTAGCGCGCAAACAGCGCGTCTACCTCATCCCACATGGGGGTATCCACCACTCCCGGCGCGATGCCATTGACGCGAATCCCGTGACGGATCAGGTCGAGCGCGCAGGACTGGGTCAGACTGATGACGGCTGCCTTGGTCGCGCAATAGGTGCTCACCAGCGGCTCACCGCGACGACCCGCCTGGGACGCCATATTGATGATGGCACCTCGGCGTTCGTCCTCCACCATCGCACGCGCCACCGCCTGCAGGGTGAAGAAGAGCCCTTTCACGTTGACGGCAAATTGACGGTCAAAGTCAGCCTCGGTGACATCCAACACCGGCGCCATGCCAAATACCGCCGCGTTATTGACCAGCACATCAATGCCGCCGAAGCGCTGCCGCACACCCTGCACCATGGCGTCGATCGAAGCCCGGTCACGCACATCCAGCACCACCCCCATTCCCCGCTCGGGGGCAACGCCTTCCAGCGCCTGGTCGATCGCCCGCTGGTCGATATCGGCAATGACCACTGTGGCGCCTTCCTCAGCGTAGCGCTGTGCGATCGCCAGACCGATGCCACGTGCACCGCCGGTGATGACCGCTACCTTGTCCTTGAGCTGGCCGTTCATCATGCTCGTTGCTCCTGCTGTTGGCGCCAGATGCCCCACAAGCCAGGCAGCTGGTCCATGTGGGTCATCACCTTCCAGACTCCCAGGTGCTCCAGGCGCTCGGCATGGCCTGGCGCGAGGTGGCTGGCGCCGACGAAACCAATGACCGTCATCCCCGCCGCGCGTGCGGCGGTTGCCCCCGCCAGGGAGTCCTCGACCACCAGGCAGGCCTCAGGGGCCACGCCCAGGGTCGCCGCGGCGAGCTGATAAACGGCAGGATCTGGCTTGGGCCGTGCGACCTGTTCCGCACAGAAGATCGGGGCCTGAGCCAACAGTTGATCCAGCCCGGTGTGGGCCAGCGAGGCTTCTACCCGCTGGCGCCGACTGTTGGAGACCACGGCCTTGGCCTGTGGGATGACCGCCAGGGCCTGGGCTACGCCATCCACTGCCTGAAGCTGCTCGGCCAGCCGCGCTTCGATCTCATCATCCAGCCGCTCGAGCGCCCTTGAGGGCAATTGGTGAGTGCTGAGTGACTCCAGGGACGCCAATATCGCCTCGGTGGTCTGCCCCAAGGCCGCATTCAGGGCGGCCTCGATATCCAGATCCGGCAGCCAGCTGCTCAGCCGCTCGGCCAGGGTCGCCTCGGCGATGACTTCGCTATCCACCAGCACTCCATCACAATCGAATATCAGCATCATGCAGCGGCTCCTCACGCGTCAGCGGTACTGGCAGCGCGGTTATCCTGACGGGTCAGCGAGGCCAGCGGGTGGCGTTCCAGGCCGGCAAGCGCCAGCCCCTGCTCATCGAACAGGTGGGCTCGGGACGGTGCGAAACCGAAGCGAATCCGATCACCCACGCGGTGGCCGACATCGCCGTCCACCATCAGCGTCAGCAGTTCGCCATCCATCTCCACGTACAGCGACGTCTGGCCGCCCAGGCGTTCGATGACGCTGACCCTGGCCGCCAGCGGACCCTGGTCATCCAGCATCAGGTGCTCAGGGCGGATGCCCAGCTCGAGTGCCTGCCCCGCGGTGATGGCGTCGCCTTCCACGGGTACCTTGACGCTCTCGCCCCCCGGTACTGTGACCGTCACTCCCTGGGCATCCGAGGAGCGAGCCTCGACCTTGAGGAAATTCATCTTGGGCGAACCGATGAAACCCGCCACAAAGCGATTGCGCGGATGGTGATACAGCTCCATCGGGGATCCCACCTGTTCGACCTCGCCGCCTTGCAGGACCACAATCTTGTCGGCCATGGTCATGGCCTCGATCTGGTCATGGGTCACGTAGATCATGGTCGCCTTGAGCTCTTCGTGAAGGCGCGCCAGCTCAATACGCATCTGCACACGCAGCGCCGCATCCAGATTGGACAGCGGCTCGTCGAACAGAAAGATGCTGGGATTGCGGACGATGGCGCGGCCGATGGCGACCCGCTGGCGCTGGCCGCCGGACAGTGCCTTGGGCTTGCGCTCCAGCAGCGGCTCAAGCTGCAGAATCTTTGCCGCCTCAAGGACTTTCTGGCGACGCTCCTGCTGAGAAACGCCAGCCAGCTTGAGGCTGAAGCCCATATTGTCTTCCACCGTCATATGGGGGTAGAGCGCATAACTCTGGAACACCATGGCCAGCCCACGCTCTGCCGGGCCAAGCTCGTTGACCCGCTGGTCATCGATCACGATGTCGCCGCCGCTGGTGCTCTCGAGTCCCGCGATCATGCGCAACAGCGTCGACTTGCCACAGCCCGAAGGGCCGACAAAAACCACAAATTCCTGATCCTTGACCACCAGGTCGACGCCCTTGATGACGTGGGTATCGCCGAAGCTCTTGGTGACCTGATGGAGGTTGAGTGTCGCCATCTTGTTATCCTCGTTGTTCCGTTCGGGGCGTCACAACGCCACCGCAAAAAACTGATATCGCATCGAGTCGTTGCCACCGCGACTACTTGACCGCACCAAAGGTGAGGCCGCGCACCATCTGCTTTTGCGTCAACCACCCAAAGATCAGAATCGGCGCGATGGCCATGGTCGAGGCCGCCGACAGCTTGGCCCAGAACAGGCCCTCGGGACTGGAGAACGACGCGATGTAGGCGGTCAGCGGCGCCGCCTGGGAGGTGGTGAGATTGAGGCTCCAGAACGCTTCGTTCCAGCTCAGGATGACCGACAGCAGGCCGGTGGAAGCGATTCCCGGCAGCGTCAGCGGCAGCAGCAGATACCAGACCTCCTGAAGGGTGCCTGCGCCGTCCATGCGGCCTGCCTCGAGAATGTCCTTGGGCAGATCCTTGAAGAAGGTGTAAAGCATCCACACCACGATCGGCAGATTCATCAAGGTGTAGACGATGGTCAGGCCAAGGCGGGTATCCAGCAGGCCGATATCACGAAACAGCAGGTAGATAGGCACCAGCACACCGACCGACGGCAGCATCTTGGTCGACAGCATCCAGAGCAGCGTGCCCTTGGTTCGCTTGGTCGGCAGAAACGCCATGGCGTAGGCAGAAGGAATCGCGATCAGCAGTGCCAGCAAGGTCGAACCGAACGACACCACCACGCTGTTCCAGGCAAACTTGATGTAGTCGGCACGCTCCTGAACCTCGACGTAGCTGTCCAGGGTCGGCGTGAAGATCAGACTGGGGTCGGCAATTGCCTCGGCCTCGGTCTTGAAGCCGGTAAGGATCATCCAGAAGATCGGAAAGAAGATCGTCAGGGCCACACCCCAGCCCAGCAGGGTAATACCCAGCTTGCGCCAGCGCTGGGCGCGTTGCGCGGCGGCGCCCCGCTCGGCAGCGGCCGGGGCCGAGCGAATGGCCGAGGCAGTGGAGGGAGACGTGGTCATGGCAGGCACCTCATGAACGTAGGGTGGTCGGACAGGCGCAGAAGGCGCTACTGTTCGAGATTCTTGGCGACCATTCGCACCAGAAAGATGGCAACGATATTGGCCAGAATGATGGCGATAACCCCACCGGCTGACGCGGTCCCCACATCGAAGTCGAGCAGCGCCCGGATATAGATGAGATACGCCAGGTTGGTGGTCGCCAGCCCCGGTCCCCCGGATGTGGTCACAAAGATCTCGGCGAAGATGGTCAGCAGGAAGATCATCTCGATCATCACGACCACGCTGATCGCGCGCTTCAGGTGAGGCAGGGTGATGTAGAAGAAGATGGCCAGGGGCCCCGCGCCGTCCATGCGCGCCGCCTCGACCTGATCGTCATCCAGTGATTGCATGGCGGTCAGCAGTATCAGCAGGGCGAAGGGCAGCCACTGCCACGACACAATGATGATGATGGAGGTCAGCGGCAGGCTGGAAAACCAGTCCAGGGCCGGCAGTCCCAGGCTTTCCGCCAACCAGGCCAGCACGCCGTTGGCGGGGTGCATCATCATGTTCTTCCACACCAGCGCGCTGACCGTCGGCATCACGAAGAACGGCGAGATGGCCAGCACCCGGGCAATGCCTCGTCCTAAAAACTCCTGCTGGAACAGCACCGCCAGCAAGGTGCCGCCGACCACGGTGATGACCAGCACCCATCCCACCAGCAGCAGCGTCGTTCCCATCGCCGACCAAAGCGCCGGATCTGTCAGCAGGTATTCGTAGTTTTCGACGCCGGCAAAGCCGGTCATGCCGGGCATCAGCAGGTTATAGCGCTGAAACGAGAACCAGATGGTCATCGCCAGCGGCACTATCATCCACAGCAACAGCAGAGTGACAGCCGGGGCCTGCAGCGACAGGGTTCTCAAGCCCCCGACGGTACGTCCGGAAGTTCGATTCTTGTTCATAAGGGTCATGCCTGCTCGAGCCCCGGGACGGCGTCCCGGGTGGAAAGGCCTAGGGCCAGCCGAACGGCCGGCCCGCGTGCATGTATCAGTCGGTGTAACCCGCTCGTGCCATGGTGCGCTCCGTTGCACGCTGCGCTGCCGCCAGCGCCTGTTCGACGCTGGTATCGCCGGTCAACGCAGAGGCCACCATCTGGCCGACCTGTGTGCCAATGGCCTGGAACTCAGGGATGCCGACAAACTGGACCCCGACATAGGGATTGGGCTCGAGGCTCGAGTCCAAGGGGTCGGCATTGCGGATCGCGTCGACCACGAAGCTGGCGAAAGGTGCGGCCTCGACATAGCTGGGATGGTCGTAGGTAGACTGACGGGTGCCAGGAGGCACGCTGGTCCAGCCTTCACGCTCGCCAACCAGTGCCACGTACTCCTGGGAGGTCGCCCAGGTCACGAAAGTGCGTGCCGCTTCCTTGGCATCGGAGGAGGTAGGAATCGCCAGCGCCCAGGACCACAGCCAGTGGGATCCCTTGGGCGTTTCGGCCACTGGCGCCGGGGCGAAGCCGAGCTCACCGGCCACCTCGGACTCCTCTGGGTTGAACAGCTTGCCCGCGGCCGACGTGGCATCGACCCACATGGCGCAGTTGCCGCGCGAAAACAGGGCCAGATTCTCGTTGAATCCATTCGAGCTGGCTCCAGCAGGGCCGTAGTTGTCGAGCAGGTCCACGTAGAACGACACAGCCTCCTGCCAGGCCGGGCTATCGATCTGTGCCTGCCAGTCCATATCGAACCAGCGACCGCCAAAGGTATTGATCATGGTCGAGACGAACGCCATGTTCTCACCCCAGCCAGGCTTGCCACGCAGGCAGATGCCCGCGACATCGTTGTCTGGGTCGTGGAGCTGCTCGGCCCAGTCCCGCACTTGCGTCCAGGTGGGCTGCTCGACCATGTCGATACCTGCCTCGGCAAACAGATCCTTGCGGAAGTACAGCATCGAACTCTCTGCATAGAACGGCACCGCGTACAGCGTGCCGTCATGGCTCAGGCCATCACGCACCGGTCCCAGCAGGTCATCGACCTGGTAGTCGGCGGGCAGGTCGTTCAGTGGCTCGAGCCAGCCACGCTCGGCCCATATCGGAGCTTCATAACTGCCAATGGTCATGACATCGAACTGACCACCCTGGGTCGCAATATCCGTGGTCATGCGCTGGCGTAGCACGTTCTCTTCCAGCACCACCCAATCGAGGGTGATATCAGGATGTGCCTTTTCAAATTCTTCGGTCAGGCTCTGCATGATCACCATGTCGTTATTGTTGACGGTGGCAACGGTGATGGTATCGGCCTGGGCGGCACCGACGCTGACGGCGAGGACGCTGCCCGACAGGCATGCCAGCGCGGACAGATAGCGGACGGGAGAGTGAAGGGAATAACGGATGGGATAGCGGCTAGCGTAGGGCTGAGAATGACGCTGCTTCATGACGTACTCCTGTTATTGGCCCCTGCGGGGCTTGTTGTTGTGTGACCAGAGCCACCAGGGGTTAGCGGCGGAAGCGCGGCAGCCATTGGCTCAGTACCGCAGGTAACGCGCATCGGGTTCGCTGCTGCGCTGCACGTGCCCGTTCTGATGAAACACATCCACTTCTGACCAACTCACCTGCTTCCGATCAACCAATAGGCTTGTGATCAACCCTTCAGCGTGTGGTCCATGGAACCCGCGTGGAATCCTTACGCTGAATTCTGATCAATCAAATCAAGCAATGATCAAATGATCGAACAGGACACCAGAAAACGCAAAGCGCAGACCCTTAGACTTTAGCGGTAGGCCTGATCGCTTTGCGCTGTTTGCCGGGCAAACCCCGTGGCAGCGTCCACAGAATAATGCGCCCTACTCAAAGGTTTACGGTGCAACGGCGGGAAGCCCCATCAGGGCGATGACAGCGGGGACATGACTGGGGTGACCAAGAGAGGGTCAGGAGGCTAACCGATCCACGATATAGCGAGCGGCCTGGTCGTCGGTAATCAGACTCGACAACCAGCCTCCTCGCAGAGCCGCCAGGATGGCCGCCCCCTTGTCGCGTCCGCCAGCCACCGCCACCAGTGACTGATGCTGCAATGTCTGCAGGGGCAGGCTGGTGACCCGCCTGCTGGTGGAGCAGTCGATCAGGACACCATTGGCGTCCATCGGCCAGCCAACCAGCTCACCCACCGCATCGAGCGCCAGCAGCTCCTCGAGCTCGATTTCGCTGATGAAGTGGTCCTGAAACAGCGTGGCCTGGCGGTCAATGCGCCCTACCCCGACAAACGCCACACAGGCTTGGCTTGCCACCTCACCGATGGCGCGAAACAGCGGCTGAGCGGCCAGAGCACGCTTTTCTTCGACGCTGCTGGCCACCACCGGGGTCGGTAGCAGAAAACGTTCGCCGCCGGTCTTGTCCGCCGCCACCATCACGCCGTCATAGCGGTTGGAGGAACCATCGCGAGCCACGTTGCCAACCAGCGAGACAAAGCGATGCTGAGGACGCTCGATGCGGCTCAATGCTTCCACCATGGCGCGAATCGAGCGCCCTGAGCCTAGTGACAGCGTCTGCGGCTCGCTTCGCTCGATAATGCGGGAGAGACGCTCGGCGCCGGCTACCGCGAGATAGGGGGCACTGTCAGTCGTACCTGTAGCCACCGGCACGACGTCACAATAGGCGAGCGCAAAGCGCTCGCGGATCGCCTGGGACAGGGCTGTGCAATGGGCGACCGGATGATCGATGTGGACCTTGACCAGGCCTTCCTGCCGGGCCAACGCCAGCAGACGCTGAACCCCAGGACGAGATACGCCAAGCTGCGCCGCAATTTCATCTTGGGTCTGACCACCGACATACGACAACCAGGCGGCCCTGGCAGCCTGATCCAGCTTGACCTCAAACTTGTCCACACGCCATCTCTCTCGCTGATCCACTAGCGCATCATCGCAAGCCAACCGCACTGGCACAATGGACGCGCCTAGCGCTGCGCCGACGAAGCGCCAGCCGGCAGCTTGACCGTCACGCGCAAGCCCCCCAGCGGCGCGGCTTCAAGCGCGAGTTCACCGCCATACAGTTCTACCAGCTCTTCCACGATGGCCAGTCCCAACCCATTGCCAGGCCGCTGCTCGTCCAGGCGCACGCCGCGACGCAGTACCGCGGCGCGCTCATCCTCGCTCATGCCAGGACCGTCATCATCGAGGCACAAGCATAGCGCTCGCGACTCACGCTGAATGCTGAGCGTCACTCGCGATGCTGCCCAGTCGATCGCGTTCTCCAGCAAGTTGCCGACCAGCTCCTGCAGGTCATTGGGATCGATACGCAGTGCCAGCTCGTCGGCCAGCACGATACTGACCCGAACGCCCCGCCGATCCGCCAGGCGGGTCAGTCCCTCCAGCACGGGCGCCAGTACCTGACCAACGTGTACCTCGGCGGCGAGCGCGCTGCTGCCCGCAGCACTGGCCCGCGCCAGGTGATGGCGAACCGCGGCATTGATGCGCTCAAGCTCTTGTCGCATCTTGTCCCGCTCTGCCGCAGGCAGCTTCTCGACACGCGTCATCAGCACGCTGACCGGGGTTTTCAAGGCATGCGCCAGATTGCCGGCGGTTGCCCTTCCTCGCTCGATCAAGCGCCGATCATGATCGAGCACGTCATTCATGGTGGCCGCAAGTTCGGCAAGTTCCGTTGGCAGTTGGGTGTCCAGGCGCTCACGCTGCCCCGCCTTGACCGCGGCCAGGTCCGCGTACAGCGAGCGAAGTGGCGCCAGCCCCCAACGAATCTGTGCTGCCAGGCCAGCCAGCAGCAGCGTTCCCAGCGCCAGCAAGGACAACCACAGCAGCCACTCGAAGCGAGCGACCTCGGTATCCAGTTCCTGTCGGCTGACCGCCAGGCTGATCACCACCGGATGGGGGTGGTGGGACAGCGTGAGGGTGCGCTCCACCAGTCGCAGCGGCTGGCCTCGCGGGCCTTCGATGTTGCGCCAGTGGGTACCCGCACGGCCGTCCGTCGGCAGGCGCTGATCCCAGAGGGAACGAGAGCCCCGGGACAGCCCCTGGCCATCGCTGATCTGCCAGTACCAGCCGGAAAACACCTGACCAAAGCGCGAGTCGCCGAGGCTGTCAGTGACGATCAGTTCACCACTGACCGGATCCCGCTCCAGGGCGGCCAGCAGCACTCGGTGCATGGATGACAGCCGTTCGTCGAAGGACGCCGAGGCCGATTCACGGAAGCTGTAGGAGAGTCCTGCTCCCACCAGCGGCACGATCACCAGCACCAGCACCAACGAGGCGACAATCAGGCGCCGCGCCAGCGAGCCTGTGGTGGCCTTCACGACGTAGACTCGTTATCTGGCGTGACCAGCCGATAACCCTCACCGCGACGGGTCACGATGCGCTCACTTCCCAGCTTTCGCCGCAACCGACTGATCTGCACGTCGATAACGTTGGAGTCAGGCTCGTGATCGCGATCGTAGACGTGCTCAGCCAGCTCCGTGCGACTGACCACACGGTCCCTGGCGTGCATCAGGTAAGACAGCAGGCGCGATTCGTGGGCCGTCAAGGATACCGGCCGTCCGGCCACGGACACGGCTCCGGTGTGGGTATCCAGACTCAAGGCACCGGCATTCAGTACCGGATGAGAGTGACCGTGGCTACGCCGTACCAAGGCGCGCAATCGGAACAGCACCTCGGCGGTCTCGAAGGGTTTGGTGACGTAATCGTCTGCCCCGGCTGAAAAGCCTGCCGCCTTGTCCGACCAGCGTTCGCGGGCGGTCAACACCAGGACGGGCAAGTCGATGCTATCGTCGCGCCACTGCGCCAGCCAGCGAGTACCGTCTCCGTCCGGCAGTCCCAGGTCCAGGATCACCGCGTCATAGCGTTCGGTTCGCAGCAGGAAGTCCGCATCACTGCCATTGGTCGCCGCTTCCACCAATAGCCCACCCTCGCCGAGAGATTCCGCTAGCGCCTCACTCAACGCCTGGTCGTCCTCGACCAGTAGAATTTTCATGACTACGTCTCCTGACATCCGTTTCGCTAGGGGCTTATTAGAAAGGGGCTTGCTAGAAAGGGGCTTGCTCGACAGGGGCTTGATCGACAGAGTCTCACTCGTCAGGGGTTCTCTAGAAAGGGGCTTGCTCGATAAAAGCGAGCGCTAAGGTGCCGAAGGCTGACGTCTCATGGCGTCGATGCCCACCCCTTCAATCGCCTTCAGCTCACCGTTGCGACCGTCGAATTCAAACTCGACCACCTGTCCCTGGGCGCCGACCATCTCGATCTCGTAGATCGCTACGCCATCTTCCCGCTCCAGCTCGACTTCCAGCACCTGTCCGTCGTAGCGCTCATCCAGCCAGTCCAGCAGTGTGGGCAGTGCGACCAGACGTCCTTCATGAACTTCCTGATGCAGGTTACGCCAGTCGTCATCGGCCATGGCGTCGCCCACGCCGAGCGACTGGCGGGCAAGATGCTGGAGGCCGTCGACCTGGGCCAGGTAAGGCAGCTGCAGGGCGCTGGCCACTAGCAGCGCGACGACTAAAGAGTGTTTTACATATTTCATGGCAGACAGTCTGAAGTAGCTGAGATGAACGAAACATGAACGACAACGTCAGGCTGGTGACAGGTTGCCCGTGACAGGATGGCCTCACTCACCGGACAGCAGCATGTGGTGAGCATACCTTCAACAGCGCAAGGAGTCCGCACATGAACAGAACAGTTACCCTCAGCCTGGCCGCCCTGACCCTCACCGGCGCTTTCGCCACCTCGGCGCTGGCCGATGACGGAGGCATCAGCCGCGAAGAGCTCGATCGGCTGCTGACCAGTACCGGCGAATACGGCTTCGCCAGCTACGACGAACTCGGCGTCGACGATGGCCATCGCTTTGAGGCAGAAGGCTGGCGTGACGACGGCTGGCGGCTTGATGTCGATATGTCGCTGGACGACGCCAGCATCCTGCGAGAGCAGCAGCGAGAGGGTCAGCTCCCAGAGTGGAGCCTGAGTGGCGACGAGGTCTCCCAGGCCCTGGACGCCGCACAGCAGGCGGGCCTGGAACTGTTCGGCTCATTGGATGTCGACCGTATGGGCGATATCGAGATCGAAGGCTACGACGCCCAACATCAGGAGATCGAGATTCGTCTTGATCGAGATACCTTCGATGTCACTGGAGTTCAGCATGACGACTGATCAATCGCGCTTTACCCACGAATACCAGCAAAACGCCGCCTGGAGGGCGGCGTCCCAATGGCAGCAGCGCGCTCGCCAAGCCCGAACCGCGCAGCGCCCCAGCGGCCTGCGACTCGTACTGGTCAGTCTGATCGGCATGGTCACACTGGTCTTCGCGACGCTGATGGCCCTGACCTTGAGTCTCGTCGGTCTGGCGCTGATGCCCTTCGTCCGCCACCGCATGAAAAAACGCATGGAAACCTACCGCGCAGACCATGCAGATGACATCACCCCCGGAATGACCAGCCGTGCCGCGCATCACGACTCAGCGCGAGTCTGGGAGGGGCAATGCGAGGTCAAGTCATCCTGATAGACGGCGCCCCTGGATGGACCGTCAGCGACTGACGTCATCCCGGGGCGTATCGCGCTGGTCGTCTCGTTGTGCCAGCTCTTGGCGCAACGCCACGACTTCCGTCTTCAGTTCGCGTACTTCCCGAGCGAGCTCTCGCAACATGTCCCGCTGCGCCCGATGCAATCGGCTGGTTTCGTCTTCCTGATCGCCGATAAACAGCGAACCGACATACGCCGCGAAACTACCGAACAGACTGACCCCCGCGACCATCAACAGGGCAGCCACCACACGACCCAGGGTCGTGACCGGATAGAAGTCGCCGTACCCTACCGTCGTCACCGTCACGAACGCCCACCACAGTGCTTCTTCAGCGGTATTGATCTGGCTATCGGGATTTGGCCCCTCGACGACCAGGATGACCACCGAGCCGAAGATCAGCAGCAGCACCGTCGCGGATGCCACCGAGGCAAAGATCCCCTTGGCCTTGTTGCGGAACAGCAAATTCCAGATCAGGCTAAGCGACTTGATCGCACGCAGCATCCGGATCACCTGTACCACCCGCACCAGTCGCCCTGCCATAAAGAAGCTGGCGGGTATGCTGGCAAGCAGGTCAATCCATCCCCAGCGCATGAAACGCCATTTGCTGTCTGCCTGGCTGAAACGGATCACAAAGTCCGCGAGAAAGAAGCCACAGACAACAAAGTCCAGCTTGGAAATCAGATCATCGACTTCCGGCGGCAGGTCATGCAGCTCCTGCACAGCCATGGCGCCAATAACATAAAAGGACAGGATCAGGATCAGGATCTGAAACGGAGATAGACGCTCTTGATTCATGGTGTTCGGGTCGATGGACGGGTCATCCTTGACCTTACGCGAAGCATGTCGGGCTGCCTAGCAGCAAGGCCGCCGGCAACACCTCGGCGTCAACGACAACTCACTCCAGCGCTTCGTAGGGCAACCCCACATAGTTTTCAGCCAGCGTGGTCAAGCCTGCCCGTGATCCTGTCAGGTAATCAAGTTCGGCCAGCTGCATGCGCTCCTCGAAAGTCTCCTCATCACTAAAGCGGTGCAGCATCGACGTCATCCACCAGGAAAAACGCTCGGCTTTCCAGATACGCCTGAGGCAAACCTCCGAGTAGCGCTCCAGCAGGTCTGTGCGGCCATCCTCGAACACCTTGACCATCAGGCGGTACAGGGTACTGACATCACTCGCCGCCAGATTAAGCCCCTTGGCTCCGGTAGGAGGAACGATGTGTGCCGCATCCCCCACCAGGAAAAGGCGGCCAAATTGCATCGGTTCGACCACAAAGCTGCGAAGCGGTGCAATGCTCTTCTCGATCGAGGGCCCCGTGACCAGCTGTCGAGCGACATCATTCGGCAAGCGTTGCTTCAACTCCTGCCAGAAGCGCGCATCGGACCAGTCATCGACCGTGTCATCCAGTGATACCTGGAGATAGTAGCGGCTGCGCTGGACCGAGCGCATGCTGCACAGCGCAAAGCCCCGCTCGTGGCGTGCATAGATCAACTCATGAGTCACCGGCGGAGTATCGGACAGCAGCCCAAGCCAGCCAAAGGGGTAGACCCGCTCGAAGGTCTTCAATCGCTCGTCAGGAATCGTGCGACGTGACACCCCATGGTATCCATCGCAGCCAGCCACATACTGGGCGTGCAGGTGGTAGCACTTACCCTGGTGGATGAAGGTCACGCTAGGAGCGTCGCTCTCCAGGTCGTGCAGCGCTACCTCGTCCGCCTCGTAGAAGGTCGTAGCGCCCGACGCCTCTCGCGCCGCCATCAAGTCTCGCGTCACCTCCGTCTGGCCATACACCATGACCCGCTGTCCCCCAGTCAACGCCGCCAGGTCCACCCGCGCACGGCGATTGTCGAAGGCCAGCTCAAAGCCCTCATGGGGCAGCCCTTCGGCCTCCATCCGCTCACTGACACCCGCCTCACGCAGCAGGTCGACCATACCCTGCTCCAGCACACCTGCACGGATACGTCCCAATACATAGTCGCCGCTCTTGCGCTCGAGAATGACGGTAGCGATGCCAGCACGCTCCAGCAATTGCCCGAGAAGCAAGCCCGAAGGACCCGCTCCGATGATCGCCACCTGGGTCGTCATCGTCTCGTCGATATCTTCGTGGGCGGATGCAGTCATCGAGTCAAGCATGGCAGTGGCCTCGTCAGCGGGGTTGGAAGACGTTATGGTTGTGATGATATTTTTCGCTCCAAAGCACCGCCAAATAAGGCATGAAAAGCCCTTTTACTTGGACTTATCGAAGATACTCATCTGACTTTTGTCGTACAGGTGCGCACTTCAGACCACTCTGGTCGATGGGCGCTGGCCCCGTCGCGAGGTGATCCATGCAGACGCCGTCAACCACCTCTGAGCTCCCCCTGCCGATTCCGACGTTTAGCCTTTATGGAGAGCATCAAGGCTGGCCAACACCTGACTTGATTCACTGCGAATCCATCGCTGAACGCAGCCGCCTGCATGATTGGCGCATCCATCCCCATCGCCACAGTGACCTGAGCCATCTGCTGCTGCTGACCTCAGGGGAGGTGGAGCTTGAACTCGAGGGCAAGCGCCTGTCCTGCCAGGCGCCGCTGATGATTCTGGTACCGGCCCTTAGCGTCCACGGTTTTACGTTCTCGCCAGGCATTCAGGGGCACATCCTGACGCTGGCCGCGCCATTGCTGGCCCACCTGCGCCGCGAACTCCCCGAGGCCAGCCGCGTGTGGACCCGGGCAGGGGCAACGCCCCTCGGCACAGGGGGGAAGCGTCTGGTGGGGTTGATGGGTCACATCGATGCGGAGTACCGCCGGCCGGCACGGGACCGCAGTGTCCTGCTCGATGCACTGACCAAGGCACTGACGGTGGAGGCGGCACGTGCTGCCACCCCACCTTCTCAGCGCATCTCAGGGGTAAAACCAGACCCGGGTCACGTTCATCTACAGCGCTACCAGGCGCTGGTCGAGCAGCGCTTTCGCCAGCAACCCAGGGTCTCCGAGCTGGCCACGGAAATCACCGTGAGTGCCGCCCATCTCAATGCACTATGTCGGCGCCTTACCGGTCGCGGAGCACAGGCGCTGATGCATGAGCGGGTACTACTGGAGGCCAAGCGGGAACTCACCTATACCAACCTGACCATTGCCCAGGTCGCTGATGGGCTGGGATTTTCAGAGCCGGCGTATTTCTCACGTTTTTTCAAACGCTTGACGGGCTGCTCGCCCAAGGATTTTCGTCAGCGACAGCAGCGGGCAGCGCCGCCGCCAGAAGTATGAGCGGGCCTCGTGACGGACAAGGGCCGCCTGCAGGCGGCCCTTGTCCGTCATGGGAAGGCAGCGGCTACATCAGAAAGAACGTCGTCAGCACGGGAAACAGCAACAGCAATGCCAGGCGCACCAGGTCAGACACGATAAAGGGCGACACGCCGCGGAAGATCTCGCCCAACCCGACATGCGGCGCCATGGCCTTGATCACGAAGACGTTCATGCCCACCGGAGGGGTGATCAAACCAAGCTCTACCGTCAGCACGGTGATGATGCCAAACCATACCGGGTCGATACCCAGCACCTGAATGATCGGGAACACCACAGGCACCGTGATGACCAGCATCGCGATGGAGTCCATGAACATGCCCAGCACGAAGTACATCAACAAGATGCACAGGACCACCCAGATGGGCGACAGCTCCAGGGCAAACAGCGCATCACTGATCGAAAACGAGATGCGTGACAGCGAAATGAAGTAACCCAGCGCCTCCGCCCCGACCAGCATGAAGAACACCACGGCGGACAGCGCCAGCGTTTCCTGAACCGCTGCCCACAGCTGGGCGCCACGCAGGCCCTTGACCAGTGCATACAGCAAGGTGGCAAATGCGCCCACGCTTGCGCCTTCTGTCGGCGTAAAGACGCCCAGGTAGATGCCGAGGATCATCACCAGAAAGACACCAAAGAAAGGAACCAGCCCTCCCAACGATGCCAGCTTGTCGGCCCAGCCAGTCGGCTCTCCCGCCACCGCCAGGCCAGGCTTTACGCGCATGACGACGCTGACGGTGAGCGCGTAGAGGACCAGGCCTAGTAGCCCTGGAATCAGGCCCGCCATGAACATGTCGCCCACCGACTGTTCCGTCAGAATGGCGTAGATCAGCAGGGCAATGCTGGGAGGGATCATGATGCCCAGGGTGCCCCCAGCCGCTAACGCACCGGTGGCCAGCCCTCGGTGGTAGCCGTAGCGCTCCATCTCTGGCAAGGCCACACGGGTCATGGTACTGGCCGTTGCCAGGGATGAGCCGGAGATGGCCGAAAACACTCCGCAGGAGCCCACTGCGGCGATGGCCAGGCCACCTTTCCAGCCGCCGCAGATGACCCGCGTCGACTGGAACAACTTGCCGGCCATGCCAGAGTGCGCCGCCAATACGCCCATCAGGATGAACATGGGGACCGCACTGAAGCTGTAGTTGGACAGCACCTCCACCGGCACTGACTTGAGCATGGAGACAGCGGCGCCTGCATCGATGATGACCGCGAAACCACCGACTCCCACCACCAGCATGGCCAGGGCCACCGGCACCCGCAGGATCATCAGCCCCAGCAGTACCGCCAAGCCCATCGCTCCGGTCCATTCAGTCGCCATGGGAAACCTCTCCTCCACGGCCAGTGATCATGGCCAACACTCCCTCCAGCAGGCTGCGCAGGCCCATCACGGCACTCAAGACGGCCGCTGTCAGATAGATCGGCCCCAGCGGTAGGCGCAGGTCCTGAGTGACTTCGCCATACTCTGTCGCGCTGTGGGCTGCGCCTACCAGCCCGCTGGCCAATACGGTGCCTAACAGCGCAAAGCCGAGCAGGTAGCCGCCATGCAGTCGCGCGGTAATTGACGCAGGCAGACGATGGGAAAATGCCTCCACCACCACCTGGCTTTTCTCGACGGCGGCCGCCATGGTCGCCAGCAGGGCAAACAACATCAGGTAGCTGACCATCTCGACACTGCCGAAGACCTGGAGTGACAGGGCTCCGTCCGACAGGCGCTGTGCATAGCGTGTGACCACATCCGCCACGGTGATGGCCAGCATCAGTACCAGACAAAGACCGCCAAGCCCACGGCACAGCAGCGCCAGCCAGTGGCTGGTACCAAGCATCAAACGCTGCATGATGTCACTCCACCGAGCCACAGCTGTCTCGTGCGGCAAGCGCCGCCTGATACACGTCCTGGGCCTGTGAGATGCCTCGCTCTTCCAACCCACTCAGATAGTCGTCGATGCCCTGCTCGAGGGGCGGCGCCCAAGCCGCATCCTCAAGAGGCGCGTCGATCACACGGATGGTGTGCCCCGCATCCACTGCCTCCTGATGGCCAACTTCATCAATGGCATGGAAGACCTGGCCCGCATTCGTCGCCCACTTCATGCCTGAGTTGTCATCGATGACCGCCTGCTGTTCCGGCGTCAGTCGCTCATAGGCGCGCTGACTCATCGTGGCAACAAAAATCAGGGAATAGAACGGTACCTGGGTGTGGTACTCCACCAGCTCATTGATACGAAACCCCTTCATGCCCTCCCAGGGAAAGCTGAGGCCGTCCAGCACGCCGCGCTGCATCGAGCTGTAGATGTCCGGGGCTGGCATCGCTACCGGACTGGCCCCCATGTTTTCCAGGATATCCCCCGCCACCGCGGTGGGACGACGAATGCGCAGCCCAGCGAGGTCCTGGGGCGCTTGCACGTCGGTGTCGACAGTGTGGATGTACCCCGGCCCCGTGGTGAACATGAACAGTACGTGAGTGTCGTCGTACTCGCTCGCGATCTGGCCGTCGTCATAGAGCGTCTGCAAGATGCACGACCCTTGTACAGCAGTGTCGGAGACACCGGGGAGCTCCACTACCTGAGACAGAGGAAAGCGCCCAGCCGTGTACCCTTGGGCCGTCGCGCCGATATCGGCGATACCATTGACCGTCGCCTCATAGATATCATCGGCCTTGGCGAGCGTGCCGGAAGGGAACAGCTGCACCTTCAGGTCTCCGCCAGAATCCTCCTCGACCGCCTTTGCCCACTGTTCGAAAATCTGCGTATTGATACCGGATGCCCCGGGCCAGAAGTGCGCCATGCGCAGTGTCGTCGCTGCCTGGGCCTGAGCACATGCCAAAGCGGTCAGCGACGCTGCCATCAAGCAGGCGAGCGGTGTCTTCATCGGGGTTCCTCCAGTCGTTGTCGTTATTGGCACTGCCTGACGTCAACAGGTGGCTCCCTGCACTGGCGTCAATGACGGCAATGTTCGCATAGAGAACATGCGTTCGTTATTTGAGTTGAAGAAGGTAAACCACCCGCAATGCGAACGAAAAGCGACTTTGGTATAGGACCCAGCGACTCCACGCTTCTCTCGCCCTTTTCGACACTCGGTATCGCGGGCAAGAGGTATTTCACGCTGTCCCTCTCGGCAGCGGTAGATGTCGACACATACATCAACACCGGCCGCCTACCCGGCGCCCAGGGCTTGGAATAAAAGCCCTGAGGTAAAAGCCCTGGAGCCAATGCCCCTGAGAAAAAGCCCCTGAGCAAAAGTCCTTGGGCGAAAGTGGTACTTAGATGCTTGCTTCACTAAAATTGTGTGCTGAAACGATACAGCCCTCCCCTCAAGGACGATCATGACTCCCCCTCGCCCGGGTATTGCCCTCCCCCTGATGTTGCTGCTGGCCTCTCCCGCCGTGGCAGAAACCGCTGTTCAAAGCGCGGCTCAAACCCTGCCACAGAACACGGCGCCTCCGGCTGATCACACTGACGGTTCCACGATGACCGTGACGGCCTCGCGTTTGTCACGCGAGCTGCTGACGACCCCCATGGCCATTTCAGTGGTCGATGAAGAGGAGATCCAGCGTGGACAGCAGCGCGTACGGATCGATGAGTCTCTGGTGCGGGTGCCCGGTGTGTTCATCCAGAACCGCGACAACTTTGCACAGGGCGCAAGGGTCTCCATTCGCGGTTTCGGCGCGCGCGCACCTTTTGGCGTGCGCGGCGTCACCGTCCTGGTGGATGGCATCCCCTACACCCTGCCCGATGGTCAGGCGCAGCTGGATGCCATTGATCTGGATAGCGCAGAACGCATTGAAGTCATTCGTGGCCCTTCTGCCGTGCAGTACGGCAATGCGTCGGGGGGTGTCATTGCGGTGACTACCCGCGATGGCAGATCCGATGACAGTACCCGCATCCGCGTCGGAGTTGGCAGCGACGGCTACAACAAGCAGTCCGTGTCGACGGGCGGCACGCATGACGAGTGGGCCTATCACATCAATGCATCGCGTCTTGAGCTGGCGGGCTACCGCGACCATAGCCGCGCTGAAAAGACCCTTCTCAACACCAAGGTTTCGCGGGAGCTGGACGATCAACGAAGGCTGACAGCGATCGTCAACCTGCTGGACAATCCGCGCGCCGAAGATCCCGGAGCCCTGACCGCGGAACAGGTGGATGCCGATCGCCGACAAGCGGGTCGCTTCACCGAGGAATATGACACCGGACAAGACGTGGATCAGCAGGTCCTCGGGCTGCTCTACCAAGACCTGGGGTTCGGTCCCGGTGAGCTGTATATAAAAGGGTTCAGCACCTGGCGCGACTTCGAGCAACAGCTGCCCTATCCCGGTGACAGCTTGATTGACTACCGTCGGCAGTACTTCGGCGGTAGCGCGGAGTACCATCAGCGCTTTCATGTTGGCGGCATGGCCCTGGACGGCATGGTCGGCGTTGATGCCGCGCGTCAGGAAGATGATCGACACCGGCAGGAGGTGGCCTTCAGCGGTGAGATTACCGGTGAGGTGGCGGATGAGACGCAGACTGCCGAAAGCCTGGGAATCTTTGCTCAGGGTGATCTTGCGCTCGACGAGCAATGGACCCTGTCGGCCGGCATTCGCCATGACCGCGTCGAGCTGGACATCGAGGACGATTTCACCAGCGATGGCGACCAGAGCGGTCAACGGACCTTTGAGGATACCAATGGCAGCCTCAGCATCAGCTATCGCTATCACCCGAATCACCAGCTGTATGCCAATACTTCGACGGCCTTCGAGACGCCTACCTTCTCAGAGTTTGCCAATCCAGCAGGTGGAGGCTTCAATCCAGACGTGGAGCCACAGCAGAGCTGGAGTCGCGAAGTGGGGGCGCGAGGCACCCTGACCAGTGGCCTGGACTACGACATCACCTTGTTCTCCATCGAGGTGAAAGATGAACTGGTGCCTTACGAGATCGAGGGAAGCGACCGCACCTTCTACAGCAATCTCGGCGATACCCGTCGCGAAGGCCTCGAGCTCGCCCTTGGCTGGGCGCCATCTGCTCAACTCGAGTTGTATACCGCGCTGACCCTCGCACGCTACGAATTTGATAGCGCGGGAGGGGCAGGTCTGAAGGGCAACCGACTTCCAGGTCTGCCCGAGACCACCTGGGTCAACCAGCTGACCTGGTATGGCTCCAGCGACCGTGACACCAGCCCCTTCGCGACCCTGGAAACCCAGTATGTAGGAGACATGGTGGCGGACAACGCCAATACCGTCGACGTCGACAGCTACTGGCTAGCCAATCTAAGGGCGGGCAAGGGATGGCGTCTGGGCAGTGAGCAGACACTGTCGACGTATCTCGGCATCCGCAATCTGTTTGATGAAGATCACTATGCCAACGTCCGCATCAATGCCAGCAACGACCGCTACTTCGAGCCTGCACCTGACCGTGCTGTCTATGCCGGTGTAGAACTGGCGTTCTAACCCTCCCGCGCATCTTCTGAAATCATGCCGATCCGCTCGTTTCCCCTTGGGAAGCGAGCGAATCCTCATGCTCTATTGAGCCAGATCAAGTACATCAACATGGGCCACTGAGACGATGAGTTGATACGTCGTCACAAGAGGTCCAGCTTGCGCTGGTTCCACCGCCCATGCTGATCCGACGCTCCACAGAAGTGACCATGCGGCTATGGTCTGGCGGCACAACAAGAGAACTGCTCATTGCTCCCGAGGGCAGTGACTACGCACGACGCGACTTTCACATACGCCTGAGCACGGCGACGGTCGAAAGTGAAGAAAGCATGTTCACCCCCTTGATTGGCTACGAGCGCCACCTGATGGTATTGGAGGGGCAAGCACACCTGGTGCACCAAGGGCAGCGTAGCGATCGACTGAGCCGCTTCCAGACAAGCACGTTTGACGGCGCTTGGCAGACCCAGAGCTTCGGCCTCTATCGGGATTTCAATCTGATCCTTCGCTACGGCAATCGCGGGTACATCAGCCATCAACATCTATCACCACGGGAAACGCTTCACCTATTGCGTGAGGAAGCCTTGGTTCGCGCTATCTATCTGGAACGGGGACGTCTCGAGCTGGTCAACGGTGACATCATCAACTGCCAGGACATGCTGATGGTAGAGCCAGGTGATCGACTCTTCTTGCGCGCCCTGGAAAGCTCCGACCTGATCCTTGCGACCTTCACCGCATAGGCCTTGCATAGAACTTTGCATAGAACCTTGCATAGAACCTTGTATAGACCTTCCCTGGATAGACCTTCCCGACATAGTCCTTCCTTCTCCGAGAAAACCTCAACATCGGGATTTCTCCTATCCTCCGAGCCCCGTCATCGACGTGTCATTGATGGAAAGGCTTAGGCCGGACCACGCCGAGGGGGTATTCGGCGTGGCCCCACAAATAAAGAGCGGCTGAACGTATCAAGAGCCCATGCATGCGGCTTTTTAAATAAAGAAACCCCGACCATCTCTCGATAATCGGGGTTCTTCTGAATAAATGCCTGACGCCTCTGCGGCCACTTCGTGGCCTTGAGCCTGGGCTCGGGGCGCCGCAAGCGGCTTTACATCCCTCGCCCGTTCGAGCCTGACAATGCGTTGCATTGTCCAGGCGGCTCTCACCCTACTCTCGCATGCGAGGAAGGGTCATCGGTCAGACATAAACAAAAACCCCCAACTCCTTCGGAGTCGGGGGTTTTTGCTTATGTAAATGCCTGACGATGACCTACTCTCGCATGGGGAGACCCCACACTACCATCGGCGCTGAGCGGTTTCACTTCTGAGTTCGGCAAGGGATCAGGTGGTTCCCACTCGCTATGGTCGTCA